>CAZWMA010000004.1:0-110505 GCA_964634735.1 uncultured Nitrososphaerota archaeon | reverse complement strand
TGAAGATCTACGAAGCCAGCATCGAGGACACGCCTAACAATTTTACCCGCTTCGTAACTATCCACAAGGGTGACCCGCTGAAGGTCGGGGAAAAGACCTCTGCGATATTCGCACTGGAGCACGTCCCCGGATCGCTCGCTGGCATACTTGGCATATTCGCGAAGAGGGGCATCAACATTACCATGGTCTTATCGCGCCCAATGCCATCAAGGAGTTGGGAGTACTACTTCTACATCGACTTCGAGGGAAGCATTGGCGACGAAAACGTGGCGCTCGCGCTTAAGGATGTGAGGGGGAAGACAAGATTCCTGCGGGTTCTGGGAAGCTATTCAAAGTTGCAGTAGTGGGGACCGGCAGGATGGGGCGGTGCATGGCATCTCTCCTGAGGGGATCGTGCGACCTAACCATCGCCAGCAGGGACGCTTCCAAAGCCCACAAGATGGCGGGCGGCTTGAAGATCAGGGATATCGCTTCGACCGACATATCCAGTATGGATATCGTCATCCTCGCGATACCTACAGATGCGCTGCTCCCGTTCGCTGGGCAGATTTCCTCCCAGATGCGCCCCGGCTCCCTAATGGTCGACGTCTCCTCCGTGAAGTGCGGGGTGGTCGAGCGAATATGCAAGGCCCTTCCTGAAACAATCAGCTACATCAGCATCCATCCGCTCTTCTCATCAGCAGGTGTTAAGGTCAAGAACACTGTCGTTGTACCGGTTCGGCCAGGCCAGTGGTCAAACCGTTTGAACAGCCTTTTGGTTGACGCCGGCATGAACGTGAATCAGGCGAGCGCCGAGGAACATGACCGGATAATGGCAACGGTCCAGGTAATCCATCACTTCGCTCTATTGGCCATCAAGAATTCCATGGAGCGGCGAGGGCACGCTAACCGCAAAGCCATGGCGCCATTCCTGACGCAAAACATGCTGCGGACCCTGCACACCCTCCGGATGGTCGATTCGAACATCGTGACGGTTGAGATGATTCAAAAGACAAACAAGTTCTCCTCGGCAGCGAGGAAGGATTTCATCGAGGAAGCAGTCAAGCTTGACAAGCGATATTCCGCGCAATAGCGCGCTCCACTGAGTCATCATGTCTGAAGACATGCCCTGCTACAACCGCGCATCCCGTTACCGCCGTTTCGCGGCGGTCTCCCTCTTCTCGTCGACCAGTAGCATGCTGAGCACAACAGGCAGTGAGATCGCCACGCCTGCGACTCCGAACGCCACGCCACCGAACGCCGCCATGATTACTCCGCCCACCGCTGGCAGCCCGACGGAAGTCAAGCCAGTTACAACGTCGTTCGCCCCAAGCACGCTCCCCCTCTTGAGCCCCGGGGTCAGGTCGCAGAGGAGCGCGGTCGTTGCCACGTTTGTAGCACTCCACCCGAGCCCTATAAGGAAGACGCCTAAGGTTATGATCGAGTAATCCTGCGTTAGCGGCATCAGGAACGCCCCCATGCCAAGCACCAATCCGCCGAGGACAGTGACTGGCTTGCGCCCGTACCTGTCGGAGAGCCATCCCATGGGTATCGAAAATCCGAACATCCCAAAGACATGCAGCGAGACTGCCACGTTTATCAGGGGAAGCTCGACCCCGTACTGCTTGAGCAGTATGGACACCATGGACATGCCCATCACCATGCCTCCCCATGAGAAAGCCGAGGCAATGAACGCCGCGATAATCGGCCTGCTTCTAAATCCTCCCCATGCGACTGTCGACGGATTGGGGCAGCCCTGTTGCCCCTGCGCCACCCGCGTCTCTTCATCCGGATAATAACTCTTGATGTCGTGCAGTATCTCCTTGGTATCCGGCTTCACGCGCCAGACGAATGCTGCTGAAAGCGCCATCATTGGCACGGACATTAGCAATATTATCTCATATGTGCCAAAGCCAAAGAACTCCAGGTAAGGTGCCGCCGCTGATATGATAGGCGCCATAAATGTGCCGACGACGCTGCCCGTCAGCAGGTACCCCATCCCCTCTCCCCGTCTACTAGCAGGGTACATGTCTGTTACAGGAACCTTCAGGAGGTTCATCACTCCTGCGCCAGAGCCGAAGACGAATATCCCAACCCAGAACAGCTCGACGGATGAAGCATTCAAGCCTTGCACCATTATAAGAAGCGCCACACAGCTCATTACCACGCCGATGTAAAGGACCGTCTTCCTTCCTAACTTGTCCATTTGCCTCCCTGCACTATATGCGACCAGAACGCGCCCTCCAATCGCAACGGCCGAAGCAAGGCTGCCGAGTGCTGCCGATTTTGTAAAGTAGAAGACTCCCAACGCCGCAATTACCATCGCGCTCTGGAAGACTCCGGAGAAGAGCAGTTGACTGGCCGTAAGAAGCGCGGTATTCCTCTTTATCAGTGCGGGTATCGGCATCTTACCGTTTTTGATCTTCGCAGCGCTCATCTGCAGCCCTCTTGTGCCTACCTCCGCCTTCTCTTCAAAGACACTATTATAAGTATTATGACAACCATGATTGCAATGATAATAAGGTACGTCGTCGAACTGTCTTCGAGCTGAACGTTCTCGGACTTTGGAACGAAGACCGTCCAGGCATCCGGATCGAACTCGTTGTTGCTGTGGTCCCACGCTTCCGCGTGTCCGTTAGCTATCAGGGCTTGGTTGACATTGATGTAATGAGTAGAGTTGTAACTGGCGTAGACTACGCAGATGAGCCGGTCATACGAATCAGTCCCGTAGACGTCATCTATGTCGAGATAAACCGTCTTCCCGTAAACCAAACCGTCCAGGAAATCCCTCGCCTCGTAGGCACCGGGTTCGAGGTCCAGCTCCGGGGCGTCCAGGTCTGCGAGTCTCACCTTTTGCGTATTGTCAATCGTGAGAGTGTCGCCATCGTGCACGCTGGTAACAACCGCTGTCCTATCGATCTCGATACCCGCCCCCGATGCGATTCCGGCTGAAAGCACTGACGCCATGCAGACAAGCAGCAGGGCGTTGAGGAACATCCTCTTCGTCAAGCCAAACAACTTCCTTCTGCAGTATGCAATTACTCCTTATTAGCAAATTCAGGCAAAACCCGTGTTCCATATACAAAAATCAGGGTGTAGCTTTCGCCTGTTCAGGCTGCTTCTCCTTCCTGAATTTGAATGCCATCTTCGAGCGATCGAACCCTGCCAGCTCGAACTGCGCACTCATCACTATCGCGTGCTTGGGGCAGGTCTCCGCGCACTCCTCGCAGAAGACGCACCTGTCCATGAGGTACTCCAGCTCCGCCTCCTGCCCCTTGCCCACCAGCTTTATCGCCCCTGTCGGACATGCGTTCTGGCATAGGACGCACATGATGCATTTCGTCATGTCCCATGCAGGCATGCCCCTGAATCCCTGCGGCAAAGGCGCCCTATCGACAGGATACTTGACCGTGCTGGGCTTCCTGCCGAGCTGCCTTAGCGCCTCGCCAATTATGCTCATCCCGTCAGACCCCCAGCCCCACCTGCACGAGCACAACTTGGACCATCGCGATCGGCAGAAGGTACTTCCACATGCCTGATATCATCTGGTCTATCCGCAGCCGGGCGAATAGGGCTCGGATGAACGACAGGACCGCGACAACCGCAACCGTCTTCAGCACGAACATTACCACTGCCGGGATGACCCAGATCGGCTGAGCCCCGCCAAGATAGAGCGATGCCACGAGCGCCGCGACGAGCACGATTTCAAGGTCCCTCCCCAGCCTGAACATGGCCAGCCTCCTCCCCGTGAACTCGGTCCTCCAGCCTGCGACGATCTCCGTCTCAGCCTCTGGTATGTCAAATGGCACCAGCTCCAGTTCTGCAAGGACGCAGATTATCAGGACCGCGAATCCGACTGGCTGGAGGACCATTCCCCATGTGGCATTCGCTGCCTGCCACTGCACTATGCCGCTTATCGAAAGCGTCTTCGCAGCTATCGCAGGGCACACCAGCACGAGGCCGAGAGGTATCTCGTAGCTCAGCATCTGGAGCGCGGACCTGACGCCCCCAATTATGGAGAACCTGCTCATTGACGCCCACCCCGCGAGGAAGATGAGAATCGTCATAATCCCGAGCGTGAAGAGTATGAATATTAAGTCGCCGTCGAACGCGATCAGCGCCTCCGTGCCGGAGATCGGCATAATGAACAGCGCCGCAAGCGGGAGCGCGGCGTAGGTTATGGGGACAACGAAGAACAGGTTCGCGTCGCACGCCTTCGGCAGGATGTCCTCCTTCGAGAGGAGCTTGATGAAGTCGGCGACAGGCTGCAGTATTCCCGACGGCCCAGTGTAGAGCGGGCCGTACCTCCCCTGGATTCGGGCGAAGATCTTCCTATCGACCCACTCGTAAGTAAATGCCATGCAGATGACGAAGAGCGCGCCTGGGAAGACCAAGAGCTGGAAGACCTCATAGGCAACCATGGGAATCACTTGGGCTATCCTATCCGCGGTTCCCCGCGGCTGGTTTTCTCCTCACGACAGTCATCCTGTCCATGCACGAAAAGCAAGGGTCAATCCCCGCGAGTATGATCGGTATGTCTGCCACGTGTATCCCCACGAGCGTCTTGCATAGCGCAGGTATGTTAGCAAGCGTGGGCGCCCTCACCTTGTAGCGTTCCGGCTTTGCCGTCCCATTGGATTTCACATAGTGCATAAGCTCCCCCCTCGGCGCCTCTACCCTCGAGACGCTCTCGCCGGGAGGCGCAATCCTCGGTGCGCGTACCCTGAAGACTCCACTTGGCAGATGGTCCAGAGCGTGGCGTATTATGCCGATGCTCTCCATCATCTCCTCGGCCCTGACCTCGGTCCTTCCAAAGACGTCGCAGCTCTTGGAGGTTATAACATTGAACGGCATCTCGTCGTAGGCTATGTAAGGGTCATCGCGCCTGACGTCGTCGCTTATGCCGCTTGCCCTCAGTGTTGGCCCTACCGCGTTCAGCTTCACTGCATCCGTGGGGCTCAGCAGGCCAACCCCCTTCGTCCTCTTGAGAAACGTCTGCTCGCTCCTTATTATCCGCTGATATTCCCTCGTCCTGACCTCGAAGTGTTCCAACACCTTCCTGATCTTCGCAGCCCCCTCGGGCGATATATCCCGCCGGACACCGCCGATTGTATTGATCGCGTGGAGCACGCGCCCTCCGGTCAGCTCCTCAAAGAGGCTCATGATTGCCTCCCTGTCCCTCCAGACGTACATGAAGAGCGTGTCAAATCCAGCCTCATGCGCTACTATGCCGACCCACAGCGAGTGGCTGTGGAGCCTTTCAAGCTCTGACATGATTGTGCGTATATACTTCGCCCTAGGCGGAAGCTCGATGCCCATCAGCTCCTCGACTGCCTGCGTATAGCAGCAGGTATGGGCAATCGTGCATATGCCACAGATCCTCTCCGCAAGGTAGATGTCGTGGTTGTAAGTCCCGAGCTCAAACCCCTTCTCCATCCCGCGGTGGACATAGCCTATGCGAGGTGTAACGCCCACTACTGTGTCCCCATCCACCTCGAAAAGGAAGTGCTCCGGTTCCTTGAGAGCCGGATGCTGCGGTCCAAAAGGCACTTTTACAGTTGATGCGTAACCCATCTCCTTCACCCCTTCTTCAAATCAAGCTTAACCCCTTTCAGACCTTCGAAAGTCTGATCCTTAGTGAGCGGATGGACCTCCTTCGGCCAGCCTTCGGGAAGCAGCAACAACGAACCTTCCTGCAATCCCTCGAACCTAACCCCCGTCATCTCTTGGGCTTCGCGCTCGTAGAGTGAAGCATTTGGCATTATGTCCGATACGGTGGGCACCGCCCCCGCATCCTTCGGAACCCTCACTGACAGCGTAAGGACTGCGCTTCCTCCGCTGACCATGTGGTAGTTCACCTCGAACTCCATGCCAACGTCAGCCGCCGTTATGGTAATGAGGTGGGAGAGCCCAAGCTCAAGCGCAGCAAACCTGACCGCTTTATCCGCGGCGCCCGCCTTCACTCTAATGAACGCCCTGCTGGCCTTCGGAACTCTTGTCTCAACGATCTCCGACCCCATCCGCTCCTGCACAGTGCGCACAATCTCGACACCATCGATCATTTCCCTTCCCCCTTCATCTTCTTGAGAAGCTTCACTATCCCGTCTATCATCGCCTCAGGCTTTGGCGGGCAGCCCGGCACGTACGCATCCACAGGCACGACCGTGTCCACCCCTCCATGAACACCGTAGCAGTTCCTGAAAGGTGCCCCGCTGACGGCGCACGTGCCCAAGGCCACGACAAACTTTGGCGCGGGCATCTGCTCGTATACCCTCCTGAGGCGGTCAGCAATCTGCTTGGTAACCGGTCCGGTAACAGCAAGGATATCCGCATGCCTCGGGCTCCCCTGCAGTTTTATGCCGAAGCGCTCGATATCGTAGACCGGGGTTATTGCCGCAACGAACTCGATATCGCAGCCGTTGCACCCGCCTGTGTTGAAGTGTATCAGCCAAGGCGATCCGGATCGCGCCCACTTGACCGCCATCCTAGAGCCCCCTCCTTGACAGCATTAGCGCTGCGACTGCAACGAGGATAACCGAGACGTAGACCACTGGCATAATCCCCAATGCAAAATATGACGTTGCGATGACGAATGCCGCAACGTCAAATATGAGAAAGAAGAGCGCAAAGATGAGGAACCGCTCGAGGTCTATCCTTGACTCCTCCGCTGGAAGGTCCTCGCCGCACGCGTACGGGTCTGTCCTCGCGCCGTCAGACTTTCCGCTTTTTGGCGCTATCCTCTTGCCTATGAAATAGATCAAGCTGATTACGAGTAGCGATAGCGCAAAGCCCAAAATCAATGGAAAAGCAGTAGCAAAAGGCATCCGCCAGCCTCAATGCAAGCTTTTATTAGTATCTTATATAAAGCATTTGTTATCAAGGATGTTCCATCATTCCGATGGGTGCCTTGACATGGTTTCCGATCTTGCTTTCTTCTTCCTGATGGCGGTTACCGCACTGCTAGCTATATCTGCCATCGAGTTGAAAAATCTGCTCTATGCCGCCCTGTCATTCGGTGGGATGTGCATATCCATTGCTGCCATGTACTGGCTGCTCGATGCCCCCTATGTCTCGGTCTTCCAACTGCTGATCTATGCCGGAGCCGTTGTAACGATATTCATTGCAGCGATAACGCTTACGAAGATGAAAGATAGCATAAGGTGATGCTTGCTTGGACAGAATAACCATAGCTGGGGCAGCTCTTGTTATGATTGCGCTGGCATCACTCGCAGTCCTGACCCTTCAGCACCCGTTCCAGGCGTTCGGGTACGCGCAGGTCGTTGACAGGCTCGTGCCCATCACTGTAGATGTGGGCTCCGAGGGGAGCCTCTTCATGTGGACCTACCGGAGCCTCGACCTCATAGCGCAGGCATTTGCCATATTCGCTGCAGCGATAGCCTGCCTCGCGATGCTCCGGGAAGACAAGGAGGGCGACTGAGGATGGACCCGTCTCATTACCTGGCATTCGCATTCGCCCTCTGGGCCATCGGCATATACTGCCTTGCCACGAAGAGAAACATGCTCAGGATGATCTTCGGGATCGAGATAATGATCAACGCTGCGAACCTGAGCTTCATATCGCTAGCGACCAGCGTGGCGGGATTCGTTGACCCCTTGGCGCATTCGATTGTTATCGTCTCGATAGGGCTTTCCAGCGCGGTCAGCGCAGTAGCGATCACGCTCGTCGTATATGCCTATCGGCAATACGGGACACTCGATGTACGTGAATTGAAGCGGTTGAGGGGCTAGTGGAGCTGACTGCCATGTTCGCCCTGCCCCTCGACATCCTCCTCCTGTTCACCGCCTCTTCATTGCTTGTAGGGGTTGTGGCAATGAAGCTGAAGAAGAACGCCATAAGCGGCATCTACGCCACGCTTGGACTCGCCGTCTCTGGGGCATCGCTGTATCCCGCATTCCAGGATGCCTCCGCCGGCATGATAACATCGGTCGCTCAGGTCGGCATCTTCTCAGCCTACATGCATATCGATATGCTTGCGGTGGCGATGGCTGCAATCTTCCTGATCCTTGGCATTGCCGCTTCGGTCTACTCCATAGCGTACATGGGGAAGGAGAAGGGAACGCCAATCTACTTCTCGCTCTTGATGTCGATGATAAGCGGTATGGTCGGCGTGGTCTTCTCCGGCGACCTCTTCACACTATTCGTATTCTGGGAGATGATGTGCATCTCCTCTTATGTTCTCGTGGCGTTCCACAGGGGGAGCGGGGATTCCATTGAAGCCGCATTCAAGTACCTAATTATGAGCGGTGCCGGCTCTGCCACGATACTCCTCGGCATCTCGCTCCTCTATGGCATGAGCGGCACACTCAGCTTTGAAGGGATGGCTTTGGCGTTTGGGCAGTCAGAGCCCAGCGTCTGGCTCTACGTTGCTTCGGTAATCCTCCTTGCCGGCTTCGGCGTGAAGGCTGCAATAGTCCCCCTCCATACCTGGCTCCCTGACGCGCACTCAGCTGCCCCCTCGCCCATCTCTGCGATGCTCTCCGGCGTTGTTATCGAGGCAGGCGCATACGCGCTATGCAGGCTCTGCTTCACTGCCTTCGTGCCGGTCCAATCCCAGTGGCTCGCCGTCCTTATGGTCATGAGCGTGATTACCATGATCGTCGGCAACGTGATGCCCTTGCTGCAGGGTGACCTCAAGAGGTTGCTTGCCTACTCGAGCATCGGCCACATGGGGTACATCTTGGCTGGGCTCTCAATCGGTACCCAACTTGCGCTGACCGGGACCTTCCTGCACATATTCAACCACGCGTTGATGAAGGGAGCTGCCTTCCTCTGCGCAGGCGCGATCATCTACCAGCTCGGGACGAGGCAACTGGGAGACATGTCTGGGATAGCGCGGAAGATGCCCATTACCGCGACAGCCTTCTCTATCTCCCTCTTCGCGCTCATCGGGATGCCCCCGCTGAACGGGTTCATGAGCGAGCTGACGATAGTTACCGCCGCTTTCCAGGCAGACTACCTCTGGCTCGGGGTTGCCATAATTCTCAACAGCATCCTCTCGGCCGCTTACTACCTGCGGGTCATAAGGGTCATGCTCCAGCCGGTCACATCCGAATCTGTAAACACCGCAAAGGAAGCCCCGTGGGCGATGCTGATCCCTATATGCGCGCTCGTCGTCATGATTATCATCTTCGGCCTCTGGCCAGACCCGGTGATGCGCGTGATGCAGCAGTCTGCAGCCGGGCTATTTTCACTATTGTCGCAGGTGGTCGGGTAAATGCAGTTCGACTCCAGTCTCTTCCCTTGGCTCTGCTGGGCTCTGCCCGCAGTGGGTTGCTTCATCCCACTTGCCATCCGTGGCGGGTCTGCGAGGGCGAAGGGGCTGCCTGTGGTCTTCCTGACCTTCGTGTCCATGGTGATGGCGCTGCTTATGCTGCCCTCCATTTGGAGCGGCGGATACTCCGATATCACTGCCTTCTGGTTCTCGTTGCCCGGAGGCGGGAGCGTAGGCATGGGGATGCTAGTCGACCCGCTGAGCATAATCATGGTTAACATAGTCGCGTTCCTCAGCTTCCTGATAATGGTTTACTCGCTGAAGTATGTCGAGGGCGATCCCTCCGCCGGCAGGTACTGGTTCTTGATGTCCCTCTTCTTCGGCGGGATGCTCCTGCTCGTACTCGCCGACAACCTGATCCTCCTCTTCATAGGCTGGAAGCTCGTCGGCCTTTGCAGTTATGGGCTGATAGGCTACTACTACCAGGACGAGCGGGAGCACTGGATCGGCGGTCCTGCGCCACACGCGTTCCAGAAGCCGTCCAGGGCTGGCCTGAAGGCGCTGCTCGTGACTACCTTCGGCGATGTGGCACTGCTCGCGAGCGTCATCATCATCTTCATCTACTCCGGCACGTTCAATTTCATGGAGCTCTACCAGACCTCCGGTTCCTGGCTTGCAGGGATGGCGCAGACCCCTGGCATGCTGACGCTCGTGGTAGTCCTCTTCCTAGCTGGGCCGCTTGCCAAGTCAGCCCAGTTCCCATTCCAGGAGTGGCTCCCTGACGCGATGGCTGGACCAACTCCAGTCTCGGCGCTCATCCACGCCGCCACAATGGTAAAGGCGGGCGTTTATCTTGTCGCGAGGGTACTGCCGATCTTCTTCTTCGCTTACTGGGTTGCTTCTCCAGGCTATCCCGAATCCATTATCTTCTTCTATATTGTCGCAGCTTCCGGCGCCATCACGATCATCCTGGGCGTGTCGCAGGCGCTAGTCGCTCTGGAGCTGAAAAAATTCCTAGCATACTCGACCATGACCGCAATAGGTTACATGATGCTTGCATTGGGCGTCAGCGGCTTCAACCCCGGCTCTCTGGTCGAGGGGGTTTCAGCCAGCATCTACCACCTCATAAACCACGGCGTCTACAAGGCAGCACTCTTCCTTTGCGCTGGAATCGTGATCCGTGCTTCCGGCTCAATATACGTCAACAAGATGGGGTTGTCCAGGAAGTCTATGCGCCTTACTTGGCTCTTTCTGCTGATTGGGGGCATTGCCATGACGGGCGCTCCACCGCTATCTGCATTCTGGAGCAAGGAAGGGATATTGATGGCATGCCTAGAGAGTGGGCAATATGCACTCTTCATAGTAGCCATGACTACTGTTATTGTCGCCGTATTCTCTTTCATCCGAGTCATGGGGCTCATGTTCAACAGCAAGGCTTCCGGAGGGGAGCCCGACGCCATTGCCGCTGCGCACTCCAACCACGGAGGCGAGAGCCATGCAGGAGAGGCACCGCTTCTGATGCTTCTGCCCCCCGCCATCCTGATTGGGCTGACCATCCTGATCAGCTGCGTTGGGCCTTGGCTGGGGGAGTCCCTAAGCGGCATCTTTGAAGTCTACTTGGTCGACACACTTGGGCTCCCGCTCGCAAGCCTGCAGGGCGCTCACGCGATTCCCGAGCAGTTCCCCATAAGCCTGATCCTCTTTGCCATCTCGATTGTCATGATCGCCATCGGGTCTGTCCCTGCTTACAGGCTTTACATCCAGCGCAAGGTGGACGCTGAGGGTCTCGTCGCCCGGCACCCGCTGCTCCGTGCCCTCCATAAGCTTCTCTGGAACAGGTACTACCTCGATGCCATTGCCAACAAAGTATTCGTGCAGTGGACTCTCGCAATCAGGTCGCCGATTGCGAAGCATGTTGAAGGCACAATGGACGCCGCGATCAACGTCGGCATTCCGTCCCTTATAGGCGCGGCAAGCAAGAGCCTGAGGCGCATCCAGACCGGTGTCCTCTCGGTAAACATCCTTTACTTCATAGCCCTCTTGGCCACACTCGTGCTGCTTTCGTTCTGGTTGGGGGTGCCCTGAGATGCAGATTCCGTACATGCTCCTCCAGGCAGTTCTTCTTCCGTTGCTGGCCATGCCCGCGATTGTCTTGATCGGGAAGAGGATCGGAAGGCGCGTAGCTTGGGTCTCCGGCGCGGTGTTAGCCTACACCAACTTACTTCTCATATCTGCGATGTTCGACCTATGGAACGGCGCAGCTCCGATAGTTGAGGAGTATGCCTGGACCAATGCGCTCTTCACACTTGAGTTCGGCTTCTCCGCTGACGGTTTGAGCCTCCCTGTGGCATTTGTCGTGAACTTGATCTGCAATGCGCTAGTCATCTTCTCGATCGAGTACCTCGACCACAGGGTCCACTCCATCTATCAGAGGGAGAGCAACCCGATGAACGCCTTCTACTATTCGCTCTTCATGCTCTTCTCAACCGGCCTGCTAGGGATATCCTTCTCCACGAATCTCGTCGAGGTATACGTCTTCCTAGATATCCTCCTCATCCCGCTCTACTTCATAATGGACCACTTTGGGTACGTCACACGCCACAGGGTGGCGACGATGTGCTTCCTGTGGGGCTTTGTTGCTGGCGCCCTCTTTCTCATGGGCTCGATACTGGCATACTCCCAGACCGGGAGCTTCATGATATCTGACCTGCCTGCGCTCGTCGGAACGCCCCTCGCGTTCTGGGCGAGCCTGCTGATGCTGCTCGGCATACTTGTTAAGCTGGCTGTATTCGGATTCCATGTATGGCTTCCGTGGGTGCACGCCGAGCACCCGTCGTGCATTGCCGGCGTGCTTGCCGTGATCGTCGGCATCGAGAACTACCTTATTGCGAGGATATTCATCCAGCAGATTCCCAGCATATTCGAGCTATTCAGCCTCCCGCTTATGGTTTGGGCGCTTGTTACCATGATCTACGGCGCATACCTGACAATGGCCCAGGACGACGTAAAGCGGCTCTACGCATGCTCGACAATAGGGCAGACCGCATACTCGCTGCTCGGTCTCGCGAGCTGCACGGCCTTTGGGGCGGTAGGCGGAATCTTCTACTTCCTCAGCCACTCTCTGGGGAAGGCGATCCTCTTCTCGGTCGCAGGCATCGTCGTCTACAGGACCGGGACGAGGGACATGCGGCAGATGGGAGGTCTTGCAAAGCGGATGCCGATGACTGCCGCACTCTGCATCATGGGATCGATGGTACTCTCTGCGATGCCCCCCCTGAGCGGCTTCCCCTCGGAATGGATAATGTTCGTTGGCATATTCCAGCAGGGCGTGCAGGGCTCTTTGGTCAACCTTGCAATTGCGGTGATGGGACTCTTCGCTACCTTCCTCACGCCGGTTTACACGTTCTGGCCAGTGATGCGCATCTTCTTTGGGCCGCCCCAGCCTTATGCTGAGAACGTCCGTGAGGCTCCGCTCACGATGTTGGTCCCGCTCCTCATACTGGCAGCCGTTTCGTTGCTGATTGGCATATACCCCGAGATAGTGACTAGGTTACTGGTGCCTATCTTCTCAGGCATCCCCTGACAAAAAGTAGGTTGACTGTTCGAATTGACTTATTGACAGCCCATGGATGCAGGTCTGTCAAAAACAGATTCTGATAAAACAAAGAGAGAAAATTACTGGATGGACTTTATCTCGTCGACCTCGACCTCTTCCTTAGTGTCGAAGTAAACGACCCACTTGTCGCAATATTCGTTGCAGACATCCACTATCTTACCCGTGTACGCTGAACCATCAACAAGGCTTACGACAGCGATCTTGCCTTCCCAACTCTTTGCATATTCCGGATCCATATCTTACGCACCTTCTCCATTGGTTATCATGCCCTTTTCTTAAGGGTATTCGTGATATTTTTTTAAATGCCGATGAACGCAAATTTTGATTTAGTTAAACTTCCCCTTCAAAAAAAGCCTCGTTTTTACAACGTGTTAGTCAACGATGATTTGGGTTTAAAACAAGATTGGCGGCATGTTTATATACTTTTTTTTATTGATTTTTTCGTTCATTTCTATAATAAATTTTTAATAAATGCCGGTAAAATCTAAAAGATTGTTTCTTTTGGATATCAAACAAAAAAAAATTGCTTTAGCCTGCCAGTGCGGGAAACAGGATGAAAGAACAAGCCGAAAGAATCCTTAATGCCGTGTTGTAGAAGAATAATGAACTCCTAAAATCTGCCATTTTTTTACCATGCGCATTATTGATTTAATTATTCTTTACATGCCCGTATTCAATTTTTATGATGAAAACGCATAAATATGTTCATGATTGTTCTGCTTCGGTGGAAAAAAATTAAAGCTTATCTAGTGCTCGAAGACGGCACAACATTCGAGGGTGAGGGCTTTGGTTCCCCCGCAGAGGTTACGCGCGAGGTCGTGTTCAACACCGGCATGGTTGGATACGCAGAGTCACTGACAGATCCTTCGTACTCAGGCCAGATACTCGCGCAGACCTATCCGCTGGTAGGCTGTTATGGCGTCCCCTCGATGTCCACCAGGGACGCGTATGGGATACTCTCCAACTTCGAGTCGGAGAAGGTCCAGGTATCGGGATACGTCGTGTCCGAACTGCAGCGCTGCCCCAGCCACTGGTCCAGCTCGAGCGACCTCGGCACCTGGCTGAAAATGCAGGGGATCCCCGGGATAAGCGGGATCGATACGAGGGAGCTCACAAAGAGGCTCAGGACAAAGGGAACGATGCTGGGGACTCTTTCTGTGGGGCGTGAAACGCCGCCAATGCCCCCGACGGCGAGTTCATCAGCTGGGTTGCCGCGCGCAGGCTTCGGCTTAGTCAAGGGCGTGACCGTCTCCGCCCCGATCATCTACAACCCTGCCGCATCAAAAGCGGTTGTGCTGCTGGATTGCGGTGCCAAGCTCGGGATTCTCCGGAGCTTGCTGGAGCGGTCAGTGAAGATTATACGCGTGCCATACGACACGAGCTTCGAGGACGTGATGGCGTACAGGCCAGACGGCGTCCTCATCTCTAACGGTCCGGGGGACCCAAAAGACTGCCAGCCAACAATAGCTTGCGCGAAAGCGCTCATGGAATCAACCGTTCCGATTATGGGGATATGCCTGGGGAACCAGATTCTGGCCCTCGCCGCCGGTGCCGACACCTACAAGATGCCATTCGGTCACCGCGGGCAGAACCAACCAAGCCTTGACCTGAAGACTGGGCGATGCTACATCACCAGCCAGAACCACGGATACGCCGTCAAGGAAGATACTCTTGAGGGGACCGGATTCCATACCTCGTTCAGGAACGCCAACGATGGCACCATAGAGGGGATAGCGCATTCGAGCAAGCCGGCATTCGCCGTCCAATTCCATCCAGAGGCTACGCCGGGTCCCTGCGAGACAGGCTATCTCTTCGACGAGTTCGTCCGGAGGCTCTCGCAATGAAGCCCTCCATGCCGCGCAAGGTGCTCGTGCTGGGCAGCGGCGCGATCAAGATCGGGGAGGCTGGAGAGTTCGACTACTCTGGGGCGCAGGCGATAAAGGCGCTGCGCGAGGAGGGGATAGAGGCTATCCTCGTCAACTCGAACATCGCTACGATCCAGAGCGATGAGAAGTTCGTGGACAAGGCATACTTCGTTCCCATCAATGCCGACTTTATCGAGGGCGTGATCGCAACGGAGCGCCCGGACGGCATAATGCTCAGCTTCGGAGGGCAGACCGCCCTTAACGCGGGGATCGAGCTCCACGAACGGGGCATACTGGAGAAGTACGGCGTTAAGATTTACGGCACCGGGATTTTTGCGATAGAGGAGTGCGACGACAGGGAGAAGTTCAGGCACCTCATGGAGACGAACGGTCTCCCGGTCCCTAAGAGCATGAAGGCGAACAGCGTCGAGGAAGCGATGACCGTAGCCCAGTCGATAGGGTTCCCTGTCATGGTAAGGGTTGCCTACGCCCTTGGCGGAGCAGGCTCGGGCGTCGTAAGGGACGAGTCAAGCCTCGCCAACACCGTCTCGCGCGGCCTCGCCCAGAGCCGCATCCACCAGGTCTTGGTCGAATCGTACCTCGGTGGGTGGAAGGAGATAGAATACGAGGTCATGCGAGACTCAAGCGACAACTGCACCATAGTCTGCAACATAGAGAACGTGGATCCACTCGGCATCCACACCGGCGACAGCATCGTTGTTGCGCCATCGCAGACCTTGACCAACCGCGACTACCATAGCCTCAGGATGACCGCGTTCAAGGCGATACGGGCTCTAAAGATAATAGGCGAGTGCAACATCCAGTTCGCGCTGGACCCCAACAGCGATGACTTCAAGATTATCGAGGTCAACTCGCGCCTCTCAAGGAGTTCCGCCTTGGCATCAAAGGCAACAGGGTATCCAATCGCCTACATCGCCGCAAAGCTTGCCCTCGGATACTCCCTGCCGGACCTGATCAACAAGGTGACTGGTTCGACTTCTGCCTGCTACGAGCCGGCATTGGACTACGTCGTGGTGAAGATACCGCGGTGGGATTTCCAGAAGTTCAGGAGGGCTTCGAACAGGATAGGCACGCAGATGAAGTCCGTAGGCGAAGTCATGGCGATTGGCAGGACGTTCGAGGAGGCGCTCCAGAAGGCTGTCCGGATGCTGGACATCAAGCGCGAGCTGACCGACACGCAGGGGCTCGCGCTGGACCTCGACAGCATAAAAGACGCCCTCAGGAACCCCACGGATATGCGGCTCTTCTACATCGTGAAGGCGCTTGAGGCCGGTATTGGCATCGATGAGATCAATTTGCTGACCTCGATTGACCGCTGGTTCCTCTTCAAGATTGGCGCCATACTCGGCTGCCAGGAGTCTGTCCGCAACGGGCCTCTCGACCGGGAGCTGCTGCTCAAGGCAAAGCGGATGGGCTTCTCCGACCGGAAGATCTCGAGCCTAGTCGGGAATACTGAAGAAGGGATTAGAGCCCTGAGGAAGTCATTGGGCATAACTCCCGTCGTGAAGCAGATAGACACGCTGGCTGCAGAGTGGCCCGCCATCACCAATTACCTTTACATGACCTACAACGGGTCCGCAGACGATATCGAATTTAAGCAGTGCAGGAAAGCCATCGTGCTCGGCTCCGGGTGCTACCGCATCGGCTCGAGCGTGGAGTTCGACTGGTGCTGCGTCAACATGGGGATCGCGCTGAGGTCTAGCCTTGATGAGGTCATTATGATTAACTGCAACCCAGAGACAGTCTCCACGGACTTCGACATATTCGGAAAGCTGTACTTCGAGGAGATAACCCCCGAACGCGTGCTCGACATCGCAGACAGGGAACGCCCGGTCGGGGTCGTCGTCTCCGTTGGTGGGCAGACCCCCAACAACATCGCGTCCCGCCTGGAGCGCGGAGGGCTAAAGATACTCGGGACATCCGTCGCTGATATTGACCGGGCGGAGGACAGGTCGAAGTTCGGCACAGTCCTTGACTCACTCGGAATCGAGCAGCCGAGATGGCGTTGCGTGTCGAGCAATGAAGCAGCGAAGGAGTTCGCTCGAGATGTCGGATTTCCAGTGCTTGTCAGGCCTTCCTACGTCCTATCCGGGAGCGCGATGAACGTCGCGTTCGACGAGGCTCACCTCGCCCATTGCATGGACTTGGCATTCAAAGCCTCGGGAGACGGGTCGGTCGTCATGTCGAAGTTCATGACAGGCGCAAAGGAGGTCGACGTGGATGGCATCTGCGACGGCAGCAACATCTTCATCGGCGGCATAATGGAGCACGTCGAGAATGCAGGCAGGCACTCCGGCGACGCCACGATGTGCCTCCCGTCGATTACGCTGGACGGCTACACCAAGGAGCTCATACGGGAGTGCACGAGGAAGATCTCCTCCGCATTGAGGATAAGGGGCCCATTCAACATCCAGTATATGGTAAAGGACCGCAGGATATTCGTCATCGAATGCAACCTGAGGGCCAGCCGGAGCATGCCCTTCGTATCCAAGTCCATCGGCGTCAACCTGATGTTGCTCGCCGAAAAGGCGATAATGGGCGGAAGGATCAAGCCCGGCGAGGGGATGCCAAAGCGCTATGGCGTGAAATCCCCTCAGTTCTCTTTCATGCCGCTGGAAGGGGCGGACCCTGTGGGGGGCGTCGAGATGGAATCCACTGGCGAGGCGGCGTGCTTTGGCGATACGTTCGAGGAGGCGCTGATCGAATCGATGATGGCGACCGGCATAGTGCCGCCTGCGCCGGGCGACTCGGTGCTCTTGTCAATCGGCAAGGACAAGCCCAAGATGATCCCCATGGCAGCGAAGCTCTCAGGAATGGGCATGAAGCTCTACGCAACGGAGAAGACCGCGCACTCGCTGATAGCCCACGGTCTCCCCTGCGAGGTGCTCCACAAGGTCAGCGAGAACATTCGCCCCAACATACTCGACTACCTCTCCGGGCGCAGGATCAGCATGGTCATCAACATCCCGCAGATAAACGGCGACCGGCCGCGCCAGAAGTACGAGGACGGTTACGCAATCCGGAGAAAGGCAATCGAGTACCGCATTCCGGTTATAACAAACCTAGAGCTCGCCGAGGCCATGGTCAAGGCGCTGGAGTCGCTCAACAACCGCCGGATCGCGCTGCAGCCGATCTTCAAAGCGATCTCCGAGCGGCGATAGCCTTTTTTCCCGGACAACCATCAGGCGCATGGCGCTTCACCATGACTGGTAACCTATAAATATATCCTAAATCTCTACTTGGTGGTGGGTCATTATTCTAGGACCTGATGTGCGCGGGTCTAGCGCAGATCAAATCCTTGTTTTGCCTTCCTCCTTTCAAAAGGGGGATATGACAAAAAATGAGCTTTGTAAATAGGGACGTGGTTTCGATAAAGGACTTTTCGAGACCTGATTTGGAAAAGATATTTACTACTGCAGAGGGCTTCGCGAAGAAAGGCTATGACAAGTCGCTGCTAAGAGGAAAGCGAGTTGGCCTGCTCTTCTACGAGCCAAGCACAAGGACGAGAATGAGCTTCGATACTGCAGCCCAAGCACTGGGCGCAGACACTGTCTGGTTCGCGGGCGTGGAGGGGACCTCGGTGATGAAAGGCGAAACCCTGAAGGACACAATTGAGACAGTCGCGAACTACGTGGATGCGATAATAATGCGCCACCCTTCAGACGGCTCGGCAAGGTGGGCGGCCGAGGTCACCACTAAACGCGCCGGCAGGGGCAACTCGAAGGTGCCGATCATAAGCGGAGGGGACGGCAAGAACGAGCATCCGACTCAGACGATGCTCGATCTCTACAGCATGAAGGTAACTCAGGGGAGGCTTGAGCCGCTGAACGTGGCTCTGGTCGGGGACCTCAAATACGGCAGGACCGTCCACTCCCTCTCCTACGCTCTGTCAATGTACAACACGAAGCTGTCATTCGTAGCGCCGGACATGCTCCAGATTCCATCCCATATCACGTCATTCCTCGATAGGCGGGGGATCAAGCACTCGAAGTACTCGCGCATAGAGGATGCGATTGGCGAGGCGGACATCGTTTACATGACGCGCATACAGAAGGAGCGCTTCCCGGACGAGAACGAGTACAACAAGGTAAAAGGGCTCTACAGGATCAACAGAGCTGTCCTCCAATCCGCAAAGCCCACGATGCGTCTCATGCACCCGTTGCCTAGGGTTGACGAGATAGCTGTGGACTCCGACGAAGACATCAGGGCATATTACTTCCAGCAAGCTGGCAACGGAGTTCCGGTCAGGGCTGCCCTGCTGGCATTGGTCATGGGGGCATGCGCATGACATCCTACACTCCTGACAGCTCAAAGAAGGGGCTCATCGTTAGCCCGATAGAGAGTGGCACGGTGATTGACCACCTGCCTCCAGGCACGGCTGCCAAGATAGCCCAGATGCTCGGGCTCATGGGCGACTCAGTCGTGATAATCGGGCAGAACCTCAAGAGCACAAAATACGGCAGGAAAGACCTGATAAAGGTCGAGGGCAAGTTCCTGGGCGAAACCGAGTACAGCAAGATTGCACTGCTGGCACCGAAAGCGACCATAAACATCGTGCGCAACTCGGTCATAACCGAGAAGAGGCACGTTGCGGTCCCTGACTTCGTTGAGAACGTTGCGATCTGCGCAAACGCAAACTGCATAACCAACAAAGAGAATGTCCCGACAAAGCTAGTGACCGCGAGCAAGTCGCCACTTGTGATGGTGTGTCACTACTGCGGTTATGAGACCAAGGGTGACGAGCTTAAGCTGAAGGGCTGAGGCGCTTGTCGCTGCTGGTGAAGAACGGCACCCTGCTGCTCCCCGGAGGGGCACGCAGGGGCAACCTCCTCCTGGAGGGCGGGAAGATTGTGGCCGTCACAACGACGGAGCCGAAGGCAGAGTCTGAGATTGATGCCGAAGGCTTGGTTGTGATGCCCGGTATGATTGACCCGCACGTCCACTTCAGACAGCCTGGAATGGATGGCGAGGATTGGCTCTCCGGCTCCATGTCTGCCTTGGCAGGCGGAGTTACGACGGTTCTCGACATGCCGAACACAAAGCCCCCTTGCACGTCTGCTGAGCTGCTCTCTGAAAAGGTCGCACTCATCGGAGAGCAAACCTCTGCAGGACCATGCGTCAACTTCGGGTTGCATTTGGGAGCGGCAAGATCCAACGGAAGCGAAATCTTCAAAGTTGGGCTGGGCAACAGCGGTGCGCCCTGCCAGCAGTTAGCTGCATCAGTGAAGGTATTCATGGGCAGCTCCACTGGCGACCTGCTCATAGACGACGAATTCAAACTGAAAGAGGTACTTGGCGCATCCCGCATAGTTACTGTCCATGCGGAAGACGAGCCGGTCATTAAGGCAAATGCGGGTGGCGTGGACCACCTCTCAAGGCGCCCTAAGGAGGCCGCGCTCAGCGCGATACGGAAGCTCAGCGCCTGGGGAGTTCCCGGGAGGGTATATGTCTGCCACCTTACCTCAGGCGAAGAGGTCGATCTCGCATCCGAATTTTACAGGGAAGCCACTCCGCACCACCTCTTCCTGACCGATGCCATGATGCGCTCCATTGGCGATCTCGCGAAGGTTAACCCCCCGCTCAGGCCAGAGCCCGACCGGGAGGCGCTCTGGTCCGCGCTGGTTGCTGGTAAGATTGACTGCATCGGATCGGACCACGCGCCGCACACGATCGCATCCAAGATGTCCCAATCGCCACCGTCCGGGATGCCCGGCGTCGAGACTTCGCTCCCCCTCATGTTCAGCGCTTTCATGAAAAGGGGGATTCCGCTTGAGCGGTTAGCGGCGCTGACAAGCATGAACGCCGCAAAGATCTTCAGGATTGAGGGCAAAGGGTCTCTGGCACCAGGCTTTGACGCCGACATCACGATAATCGACCCCAAGGACGAACGGAAGGTAACCTCTGACAGGTTGCATTACAAATGCGGATGGACGCCGTACGAAGGCATGACCGTCCGCGGTTGGCCAAGACACACGATAATTCATGGCGATGTTGCATACAGCGAAGGATCGTTCAGTAGGGCAAGAGGGAGGAACATTAGATATGAGATTTGATCTTCCAGACGGCGAATTCGTAATACCATCGGGAATAATCGCTTCGACGCCGGACGAGATAGTCCGCGTTGCTGAATCGACCGAATCGGTGGGCGTGATAACTACAAAGAGCATAGGATTGACCGAGCGGGACGGGTACAAGGAGCCGATAGTAGCAGGGGTCGGCGGCTCCTTAGTTAACGCCGTCGGCCTCTCCAACCCGGGCGTTGCAGCATTTGCTGAGGAGATGGCCTCGATCGGGGCGCTTAGCGCCGTCCGCAAGCGAGGAAAGCTCGTCATGGCGTCTATATTCGGGGGCACCGAGGCTGAGTTCGCAGAGGTTGCCTCGAGGATAGCGCCATTTGCCGACTGGATTGAGCTGAACCTCTCGTGCCCCCACGCCGCAGGCTACGGTGCGACGATAGGCACGAAACCCGAGATGGTCGAGTCCGTCGTTAGGGCGGTGAGAGCTGCAACCGGGCTGCCGATCTTCGCGAAGATAGTTCCAACAGTGGGGCTCGCCGGTACGATCGCGAAACGGGCTGTGGATGCAGGTGCAGACGGGATAACCGCGGTAAACACCGTAGGTCCGCTAGGCTTCTCCGACCCATCGGGAAACGCACTGCTGACCAATGCCGTGGGCGGGCTCTCAGGAAGGGCCATCAGGGAGATCGCAATCAGGTGCGTTGCAGAGGTCAGGGCAAGCGTCCACTGCCCCATAATCGGCATGGGCGGAATATCCTCGGCTGGGGACGTCGAGGCATTCAGGAAGGCAGGCGCCAATCTCTTCGGCATAGGGACTGCATTATGGGGGCTGCCCACCTGCGACCTTCAGAAGTTCTTCTCGTCGACGCTTTCAGGCGGATCGCCAAGGGTAACCCCGCCCATTTTGCACAGGCGGATGACAATCACGGAAGCCTGGGGCTCCGACAAAGGGCGGGTAATAATCCTTGATGGTGACATCCCCTCTCTGCCGGGGCAGTTCGTCCACGTTTGGATGCCCGGCATAGGCGAAAAGCCATTCTCTCTAGCGAACGACTCGCCGGCGATGCTGCTCGCGAAGGCTGTCGGGCCAGTCAGCTCTGCTTTATGCAAACTGGAGCGGGGCTCAGCGCTGATGGTGAGAGGGCCGTATGGCAACTCCTACTCGCCGGGTTCCGAATGCACGCTCGTAGCGGGCGGCACTGGGGTTGCCCCGATATACTTCGCTGCGAAGCGCTTCAAGGCGAGCGTCAGAAGCGCATTCGTCGGAGGTCGCTCCGAACCAGAACTACCGCTCCTCGGAGAGCTGAGGTGCCTGACAGATGTCCGCGCGGCGACCGAGGACGGCTCGGTAGGGACGAGGGGGCTGGTCACTGAGATATTGGATCTTCAGGGCGGCATGCGTTCAGAGTTCCTCAACTGCGGGCCGGAGGCGATGCTGTACCGCGTTGCAGACATCGAATCTAAAGCCTCTGACCCGTCCAATGTCTTCTGCGTCGTAGAGCGGCATTCGAAGTGCGGAATAGGCATATGCGGAAGCTGCTCCCTTGATGGCTACCGGACGTGCGTAGATGGGCCCGTCTTTACATATCGGCAGCTTCTTGCCGGGCGAGACTTCGGACGGAGCAAAAGAAGCGCATGCGGCAAACTAGTAAGCATATGCAAGCGATGAGGCGGTCTATCAATTTGGAAACGAAAACGGATGGTGCAATCAAAAAAATGAAAACAAACAGAGAAGGGATGAATGGAAAATGGAGACAAAAGTGAACAAGCCAGCAAAACCATTGAAGCATGCGTTCTCGGAGTTCTTGATAAAGAGTGGCGCAGTGAAGTTCGGCTCGTTCAAGCTCAAGAGCGGAAGGATATCGCCATACTTCATAAATCTGGGGCTGATAGGCGACGGGTCCGGTATCTCCGGGCTTGGTTCGTTCTATGCCCGGGCAATCGTGGAGGCGGGGCTCGCCGAACGGACAGACATGCTCTTCGGTCCGTCATACAAGGGCATACCTATCGCTGTAGCCGCTTCCTTGGCACTCCACCGCGACTATGGGATAAACGCACGATTCTCCTTTAATAGGAAGGAGGCAAAGGACCATGGCGAAGGCGGAATGATCGTTGGAAGCCCTCTTAAGGATGGCGACCGGGTCGGGATACTCGACGACGTCATGACCACGGGCAAGACCAAGGAGGAGATCCTCAGCGTTCTCCGGTCCGCAGCGAATGTGGATATAGCCTACATCATGATTGCCGTGGACAGGATGGAGCGGGGCGAGACCGAGTTGGCTGCGACCTTCGAGTTCGAACAGAAGTACGGCATACGGGTCGTTCCAATAGTGACAATCAACGACGTCGTCTCCACTGCTAAGAGCCTAGGGCTGGCATCCGAGCGGGACGCAGAATCCGTACGCGCATATCTTAAGGAATACGGAGGGAAGGTGCCATGACCGCAGGCGGAACGAGGATGCAGATGGAACGCAGCGTGATTGTCGCTTGCGACGTCCTTGCGTTGGAAGAATTGAGCCGACTTGTATCATCGACCTGCGACATCCCGAAGATTGGGGGGTACAAGGTGGGATTTGCACTCGGACTCAAGCACGGCCTAAAGCGCGTGGTCCAAACGATAAGGGCGAGCACGGACAAGCCGGTCATTTACGACCACCAAAAGGGAGGTACGGACGTGCCGCACACAGGCGCAATATTCGCTGAAGTGATGGCTGAAGCCGGCGTGGACTATGCCATACTCTTCCCGTTCGCAAGCCCGTCGACAGAGTCCGTTTGGATCGACGAACTGCTAAAGAAGGGCATCACCCCTATTGTGGGTGCCATGATGACGATACCTGATTTCCTGAGCACGAGCGGCGGGTTCTTGGACGCATCTGCAGTCAGGAGGATATTCGAGATCGCCTGCTCAAGGGGGGTCAAGGATTTCGTCCTTCCGGGCAACAAGCCCGAGCAAGCCAAGGCACTGCGATTGATAATCGAAGCAAACGCCAAATGCCCCTCATACTACCTGCCGGGGATAGGGGCTCAGGGCGGTGAGATCTCGTCCGTTTCTGAGGTCATGGGGAAGCGCTGGCATGCCATCGTTGGCAGATCGATTTATGGTGCGCAGGACATCCATACATCAGCAGCATCCATAGCCAAGGAGATACCTTGAAGCACCGGATGCCTTTTTTTAGGCATGTCCCACACATTTTTCGATGCGAAACGAATCCCCTTCGGACATCGCAATCGCCCTCGCCCTGGCAGCCGCAGTGGCGGCGATGCCATGTTCGATTTATTTCTCTGAACCCACGATCTCGATGACTGGCTCGTTCTTGATCAGCGATGCTGGACCGCCACATGGCGGGTTTGAGCATTTTGCCGTTTGGAACGTCATGCTCTCGCGAAAACCATTCACGAATCTTAGTTTGTTTATTTCATCTTTGTGGGCGCCAATTCACTCCCCCCAAATTACCTGATTTGCGGATTTGCGTTTTCATAACAGAATTGTGAAAGCTTCCTCCTCTTTCTTTCTAGCAAAATATTTTTTTTTATAAAATACATGTATTTTTTCATTTTTTTTTTCAGGAAAAACGCAAATTATAGGTAGTTTTTAAATAATTCGTCATCTTATTCTATTAACTAGTGATAAAAATGCCTGCATCAGCTAAATTCGAATTGTATAAAGACAAGGCCGGAAAATTCAGGTGGAGACTACTCGCAGCAAACGGCGAGATAGTTGCCGTTGGGGAAGGGTACGCTTCAAAGGACGGCGCAAAGGGCGGAATTGAATCCGTCAAGAACAATGCTGCAAAGGCCGAAGTAGTAGAGCTTAAGTAAGCTCCTCTTCTTTTTTTTTAACAAAACCCTAACAACTCATCGGAAAGGGCGCCAATATACCGCGAAACCCGCAATATTGCTATGACTTTTAAACACCATCGTAGCCCATGGGTCTGCTTTACCTGGCAACGTGCATTTGGATCCTCGCTCCGCATCGCAATCTCCAACAGCACGCTTTAAACTAGGGTGATTTTATGCAAAAAATGATCGCATGCTATAATCCTTCGCCGCACACCTTGCACTTCGCACCATCGAGCGCGAATACTTCGGTCTGACCGCCACATTTCTTACAATTCAATACTATGCCTATTCTACCGTATGCCTTTGGCTTAGCAGGGGCTATTCCGCCCTTCTGGTCGTTCTTGCACTCCTGCTCGTGCTTTTTGATTTTTCGTGGAAGGTATTTTTCTCCGCAGTATCTGCACGGAATTTTTTCGCTCATTGATGAATGGAGTGCCCGCTATCTCTTATAAATATTTTAAAACCATTGATAACCTTCAATACCACGAAGCATCTTGCCCATTTGAGATAACATCGCATCCAGTACTGCTTAGCCGCTTAGTTTATTGGGCTCTTTAACCGATTCCTTATAAAAGATACTGCATGAACTGCCACTCAATAATGGACTTAACTTCGGAATACACATTTGGAATAGCATTCCGTAAATCTGAACGAATAATGGAAAAGAAAAAAAATTGGATACCATCGAACCGTTATGCAAAAACCAGTTGTCTGGTCTTATTGCCTTCTCTGTCCTCTGCGCTTACTGTAACATTCGCGGCAGTAAACTGGTCTGGTGCCGTCTGGTTTGAATGGAACTTCGCATTCCATGCCGCACGCAGAACAAGTTGCCTTGAACATCTCTCTTGCTGCCATTATTATTCATCTCCTTCCCTATTTGGTGCAAAAATATCTGCATTTTTGCAATTCCCTTTGACCGCATAATTCACTTTTAAATTTTTTCCTCCTTTTGAACCCTGCACTGCAAGCCTGGATAAAAAAAGAAAAAAGCGCAGTCGGGTAAATTCTCGTCATTCCGGAAGGTCCGAGACTCTCGATCATCAACGACCACTGTGAAGTGGTCTCCAGACTGAAATCGGGCTTACGCTTTAATAAAGCTGCGCATAAGTCACATCAAAATCCGATTGCTTCCCTGACCTCCCGGTAATTAGGCGCCGTCTTTCTTGCTTTATACTCCTTCAGGCACTGCCAGAGTTGATTTTTGTCCCAAGAGAAGTGCTTGCGCAAGACGATTTCAAGGGTACTCTTGTAGAATAGGTATCCTGTCATTGCCATCACATTCCTAGTGATGCGCCGATCGCTCGCCGTTTCAAAATCCAGGATGAACGGTCGCCCAGACGCGTCAACCAGTACGTGCTTCTTCGATTGCGAAAGCTCACCGTGGTCCAGCCCCGCTGCGTCAAGAGCGAAACATTGGTCCAGCAGATTGGAGACCATGCTCCTTACGGCTCCTGTCTCCGGTCCAGGCACCTTTTGGAGCCACCTGATTGCCGACTCGCCCTCTACACACTCCATGGCGATCGCATTCTCAGACTTTGCTATCAGCTCCGCGCCAACCCCTACTGAATTTGCGAAGAGGTGCATCCTCGCCTCATTCAGCATGTTCGGCCGGTCTGCGTCCACGCGCCTCACTTTTATGGCAACCCGACGCCCGCGGAGCCTCCCAAGGCAGACGACTCCAACCCAACCCTTGCCGAGAACCCAAAAGTCACCAATGCTGTTCCTTCCGTGGGAGAATATGCTCTCGACACCCATCTCATGGAGATCCCTCAGGACGCTTTCGAGGTGCTTTCCGTCCTCGGTGGGATATGCAAGGATAGGTACAAGCTCGGGGGCATCCAGCCTGAATTCGCCATCCCTCTCAATCCTCCCGGCGCATTTGGTGCTGTCGCCTTTTACCATCAGGTTCACTTCAGCCAGATCGGTCTCTTCTTGAGGAACTTCCAGAGCTCCGCCCTAAATTCCTGCGAAGCGCCAATCAATGCTATGTCCTGATTCAGAAGCACGATGAATCCCTTCTTGATCTGATCATCTATGTCGTCGCTCAGCTTGATCTTGGAAAGCTCGCCCTCTATCGCGCCCTTTGCGGTGCCATATTTCCTGCGCAGCTCGACGTACCACCTGTCCTCCCTGATGTAAGGGCCGGCGATGACCTTCTCCGAATCCAAGTACTTCGAAATGAAGCTCTCCTCCTCCGACGCAAGCGCAACCCTTGGACCATCGTGCAGCCTAGCTTCCCCAATCTCCGCCCGATCAAGCTCAAACATCAGCACGACCTTCTCTTTCTCATCGCTCCATGCTGCCGTATCCTTGACCGGGAATCCGTTCTGGGCTAGCAGCTTCGAGACCTTCGAGAGACTCCTCTTTACCTCGCCCCACAGTATGTCTGATGGGACTCGCGGGCACCCGATAACGACCGCCAAATACGACGAGCCGCACTCCTTGATCGCTCCAAGCAGCTCATCAACCTCCGGTATTTTGTGATTATGCTCAAAGAAATCAATAGATGGGTTCTTCACAAAGCGCCTGCTTGCCGAAATGAAAGTTGAGTACGACTTATCGGTCACCGCCGCCGCAACATTCCTCTTCCTGTCCACGGGGTCTATAACAATTAGTGGCGAGTCGAAAGCCTCCAATGCGAGCCCCTCCTTGTAGTGCCCTCTGGTATCGATAACCGCCCTCTCGCCCCAAGACGCAGCTGAAGATATCGCGCCTTCAACGCTTTCGTACTTCACGATGAGCAGTTCGCACAGGTATCCTGAAAACCCTCCTATCCTGAGCTCCGCGCCGTATACCTCAATCCCCTTCATGAACTGCTTGAGCAGCCTTACTTCGTCCTTCTTCTTGCCATCCAAGATCGCCTTGATATACTTCGTATGCATGGGCGTCCTGTCTACCGTTGTTGTCAGCTCGTCGCCCTCCTCAGCTTCAACGCTGGGCACTATGTCAACCGTGCAACCTTCAATGCTCCCCTCGACGTAGGGGTGCTCTGCGTAAGCCAGCTTCCAGATTCCTCCACTCCCTGCCTTCGCCAGCTCTATTCCAACCTCCTTGATTGTATCCTTCGTCGTGCCGCGCGGGAATATTATGAACACATCCACATCCCTGTCCCTTCCGATCCAAGTGTCTTTTGCGACAGAGCCCTCAACCTCAACCCGGACTTGGATCCCGAGACGTCTTGCCTCATTCATGACCCTCTCTCTTACCGTATCCACCGCTTTGGCGACGGCTTCCCTGTCTGCTTCTGTAGGAATCAATCGCAGCATTTCTACTGTCTTTATGCTCTCGACCGCTCTTCTGTTGAACTCGAAGCTAATTTCCTTGACCAAGTTTTACATCTCCAATATCCGAGTAAATTGGTCCTGATGGTGTCAGGACGCTCTTTTTCAGCGCTATTCTTGTGATTTGGGTAGAGCCGAAGTGCGTTCCTCGGTTCTCTTGTATGCTTCTCGCAAGCGTCGCATTGTTCCTCATCGACTTCACCCTCCCGACAGTTATGTGCGGGGTAAACTCCCTATCCTTGGGAAACCCGATAATGGCGAGGGCAGACTCCAATTGCTGCGCTATGCTTGCTACCTTTTCGCCTCCGCTGCCCGCCCCGACCCACAGTATCCTCGGCATCCTTGCTCCGGGGAACGCGCCAGCACCTTCAACCTCCAGCGCGAACGCATCTGCCTTTACCGTCCGCATGGCTTCCAAGACCTTTGCTATTGCGTCCTCACCTATCTCACCAAGGAACTTCAAAGTAATGTGCAGATTCTCCTTTTCCACAAGCCTTACATCGGCGCCCGTGTTTGCAACCTCGTCCTCGAGCTTCATAATGCTCCGTTTCACATCGTCAGAAACCTCGAGTGCCAAGAAAGCCCTAACCGTCTCCATTCATAAGCCCCTTCTGATAATCGTTATATGCACACTATATATTATTCTGTTTGAGATGAGATTCTTGATCTTCTGCATTACGGGCATGCCCGGTTCAGGAAAGTCGTTGGTTGCTGAAGGGGCAAGATCAATTGGCTTTAAGGTCATCAGCATGGGCGACATGATACGCGAAGAAGCAGAGCGGAGGGGCATCAACAAGTCCCCCAAGAGCCTTGGCGAACTCATGCTTAAACTCAGGCGGGAGGAGGGGAAAGACGTCGTCGCAAAGCGGTGCCTTGCTATGATAAACAAATCCTCATCGCCGGTTCTGATAGAAGGCGTGAGAAGCTTGGACGAGCTGAACTACTTCAAGCTCAACGCCGATGTCTGCCTTATCGCTGTCCACGCCTCCCCTTCCACTAGGTTCACCAGGTTGCTCAAGAGGGGTCGCCCCGACGACCCAAAGGAGAGGTTGACATTTGACGAGAGGGATCTCCGTGAGCTTAAAGTCGGGCTGGGGTCTGTCATCGCGCTTGCAGACAGTGTCTTCGTCAACGAAGGAACGCTCGGTAACGTCGATGCTGCAGCAAAATCGTTCTTCGAGGGTCTCCTCAATGCCAAAGACGAATGAGTGTGAAACAGGCGATCTCGAGCGCCCGATCGCCGCCGCAAGCGATCCCGGCGAGAAGGCTACCGTCGTGATAGTTGAGGCAGAGGTCAATCCGACAGAGGACGAGGCAAAGGTTGCAAAAGCCGTAACCTCGCTTACCGGATCTGATGTTTTTCGGAGGGTCAAGCAAGGTAACAAGCTCTTCCTTGTTCAGGAGGGCGATGCATCGCTGCTCAGCCAGTTCAGGGCACTGCTGAGGCGGGAGCGGATACTCGATGCCGCCCGGAAGATAATGCAGCGCAATGTCGAGGGCGACCGGATCATGTTCTGGATAAACAAGCAGGTTGCTACGGTCGACCACATCTCTTTCTGCAGGCCGGAGGGCGAATCGCCGCTCGGACCAATATCGTTCACGGTTCTCACGCCAAATCCAAACTCCTTTATAGAATGGCTGGCTACAAGAACACTAGACGGGATACCCGTTGATGAACTATGCCAATCGGGATTTCAACGCTATGCACGTTCGGACAGACCTACAAAAGGCTGAGCGAATACGTCGCGTCAGGCACGCCCCTCGTGGAGGTCCTTGATGACTGGAAGGATCGGATAGAGGGGAAAAAAGCCAAAGCCTTGCTCGAAATGGCTTCGAGCTACGGCACAAAATTCACTGTCCACTCCCCCATCCTCGACATGAACATCGCATCCGCCAATGCACGTTTCAGGTCATTATCAGTGAAGCTGGTGAATGAGTCGATTGACCACGCCGCGCTCATAGGCGCAAGAGTTGTAGTGGTCCATCCGGGTTCATCCTCACCACTCGACGATTATTACAGCGGCGTCCATTGGGGATACAACATCGCATCGCTACGCGCGATCGAGTCGCATGCGGAGGACCTCGGGATTGCCGCCGCAATCGAGAACATGCCAGGGCACACGCGGGCTTTCCTCAGGTCCCCCGCCGAATTCTTCCTCCTCGAAGAGCTGGGGTTCAAGCTTGATATTACCCTCGACGTTGGGCACGCAAACACGACCGGGAACCTCAAGGAGTACATCGAAAGACTGAAACCGCACATCGCGCATGTCCATATACACGACAACAATGGCGCATACGACGAGCACTTGGTCGCGGGAAAAGGCACCATTGACTGGGGATACTTGACCTCGGTCCTGTCATTCGAAAAGATTACGGGGGTTGTCGAGTCGACCTCTTTTGCAGACGCCACTTCTTGCCTTGGGCGCGCGAATCATCTCTTCAGGACATAGTTAGCAAAGTCCTTAGCGACTTGGCTGCCCTTGAATATTTTCTTCGCCTCGCATGCAAGGGTCTCCGCGTCCGGATACCTTGCGCTCAAGTGGGTCAATATCAGCTTCGCTGCTCCTGCTTCCTTGGCCACCGATGCCGCATCAGAAGCCGTTGAATGCCCCTGCTCCGCCGCATACTCTGCCAGTTCAGACCCAAAAGTCGACTCGTGTATTAGGAGGTCCGCGCGCTCGGCTAGTTTCACAATGCTCTCGCATCTCCTCGTGTCGCCGGTGTAAACGACCGATATCCCCGGCAACGGATCGCCGAGGACCTCCTCTGGATCGACACTGCTCCCATCGGCCAAGATGACGCTCCTGCCAGCTTTCAGCTCGCTCCTGAGCGGTCCCTCGGGTATTCCGAGAGCCTTTGCTTTTGCGCGCTTGAACTTGCCGCAGCTCATGCCGAACTCGAACCTGTATGCCATGTTGGGGACAGAGTGGTCTGCCCATGCCCCGGTGACTTTGTATGACCTGCATTCCATTACCCTTCCCTGCGTTACCTCGTGCACGGCGATAGGAAATACCGGCTCGGACATCGTAGAGAAGGTCGTCTCCTCCAGGAATTCCTTCAGCCCTGGCGGACCATAAACCTCAAGGGGGTGGATCCGGTTGAGGAGATTCATTGTCTGAATCATGCCCGGCATCCCGAAGACGTGGTCCCCGTGGAGATGGGTTATGAATACCCTCATCCTCCTGCAGAGGCTGAAACCGAGCTGCTGCATAGCCCTCTGTGTCCCTTCACCGCAATCCAGCAGAACGTGTTCGCCGTCATAGTCCAGAAGCACTGCGGGCGTCCCCCTCTCAGCTGTCGGCATTCCCGCCCCAGTTCCGATGAATGTCACTCTGACGGGCATCATCCATTGCACTTCTCCACTACTATTATTGACCTTGTAAGTGACTTATGAACTCTCATGCGATGCTCCTCGACCAACGTGAACCCTGCCTTGATAGCCAAAGTAGCCGGGTCGATCTCTTTGGGAGAAGCTGTGCAAACCCTCCCACCTGGCTTGAGCACGCCGTATGCAGACTCCATGAACCCGGAAATCACTTCCCTTACGCCTTTTCCCATTGTGGTGGTTCCCCTGCCGTAGGGCGGATCTGAAGCCATGCCGTCCACCCTGGCAATGGGTAGCGACCTGGCGTCTCCAAGAAGGAGATCGGCCTCGAGACCATAGTGCCTTAGGTTCTTTCCAGCGCCCCGCACCATCCTCCTATCAATATCCATCCCGATTGCGCCAATCCCCATCGTGGTTGCCTCTATCAGGAAACCGCCTGTGCCGCAGAACGGATCTGCAAAGACCTCGCCGCGCTTGACGCCGCAGAGGTTGACAAAAGCCCTGGCTATCTTGGGCTCCAGCACGCCTGGGTGGAAGTAAGGTCTGGTCTTAGGCTTTCTTGAGCTAAACGTGCGCCTATCAGTGTCGAAATCGAGTGTGTATGTGAATATCCCCGCATCGGTGACGATACTCCTGATCCATACATCAGGCGATTTCAGGTCCACCTTGGCATCACTCTCTGCCATGACAACCTCTCCAACGATCGCCTGCAGTTCTTGCGTATCAATCTGTTCCCAATGCGTCCTGACCCTCTTCGCCTTGGCTCCGAATGACCTGCCTTTGAGGAATCCCCAATCTGTGCGCATGCAAGATTTTCTGAACTCTTCGATACCAGCCGGCGAGTGCGTCAGCAGCCTTCCCCCTTCCATAGCATAAGCCGACCTGGCGTGTAGGGCTTCGGAAGCCCCTTCCCCCGCATCAATAATGAATATTTGGTCATGCCTCGCGACGGGCTGATGCCTTATTCCTTCCGACCTGAGGACCGCGCAGACCTCCGAGAAGGGCAATGTCGGATGCTCGCCCGAAAGGAGGAGCGCAACTCTCGAGAGCCCGCCGTCGCTGACCAAACTATTGTAACCCCTTCGCTATCAGGGGCGCCACAGAGATTTTGCTAATATCGCTCTCCACGGTGTCGGTTCCGAGGACCTCGTCAACGCCTGCCCCCCTCATCCGATCATAGGCGCCCGCCACAAGCAGTGGATGCGAGCATATGGCTATCACCCTCTTAGCGCCGCCTTCCTTGAGGATCTTGGCTGCGTTGGCTATCGTCCCACCAGTGCTTATCAGGTCGTCGACTATCGCGACATTCCTGCCATTCGCGTTGACCCTCTCCCCCTTAACAGTGATAGCGCCTGTTATCCTGTCCCTCGTCTTCTCGAAGTTTCCGCATTCCGCCCCTATCCTCTCCCCAATCCTCTTGGCAATCATTATAGCGCCCTTGTCGGGAGAAAGTATGTACGGGTCCTCCAGACCCGTCGACATGAGGTAATCCGCGATGACCTCAGTGGCATAGAGGTTCTTCGTCTTTATACCGAATGCTGAGAGCGTTACCTCTTTGTGGACGTCCACAGTGTAGAACTCATCCGCACCGGCGGATTCGATCATCTTGAACAGGGAACCTATGCTGACGACCTCGCCATCCCTGAACCGCGTATCCTGCCTCGCGTAAGCCATATACGGCACCACGACCCTGACCTTAGCCGCACCGAGGCTCTTCAGTCCATCTATCATGATTAGAAGCTCGACGAGCCTTTTGTCTTGGTTGGGGAATGTTGTTTGCACGAGAGCAACATCCTCCCCCTTTATGCTCTCTGTAATCCTCTGGTACGACTCCCCGTCAGGGAAGTTCTTGTACTCTACAGCAACCTTCCTGCAGCCGAGCAGAGTTGCGACCCTCTCTCCAAGCCTTACTGAAGACGGTCCGGGAACAATAATCATAAAATCCACTCGCCAAATTCTAAATAGTCGCGTCTTCTTAAGATTTGTCGTGGGATATTTTTGGAAGCAATGCTCTTCGATCGGATCAGCGGGGGCAATGTGAAGTGCCGGCTCTGTGCGAGGCGATGCACGATCGCGCCCGGCAAGCGCGGCTTGTGCAGCGTAAGGGAAAATGCCAAGGGGACCCTCGTGACGCTGGTCTACGGAAGGGCAGCATCCTGCGCCGTCGACCCTATCGAGAAGAAACCGCTCTTCCACTTCCACCCCGGAACCAAGACCTTCTCTGTGGCAACTGTCGGATGCAACTTCAGGTGCCGCTTCTGCGACAATTGGGTCATAAGCCAAGCCAACGAAATCGAGGGCGAGCCGCTGACGCCTGAAGAGATTGTCTCCCTCGCAAAGAGACGTGGATGCAAGTCGATAAGCTATACCTACACCGAGCCAACAGTCTTCTTCGAATATGCCTACGAGACAGCCAAGCTGGCGAAGAAGGAAGGCATCTTCAACACCTTTGTAACTAACGGCTTCATGACACCCGAAGCCGTCGATCTGATCTCTCCGTATTTGGACGCCGCAACCGTTGATTTCAAGGGGAGCGGCGACGCTGCGTTCTACCAGGCCTTCTGCGGCGTCCCTGACGCCAGTCCCGTCTTCGACGCTCTGCTGGAGATGAGGCGCAAAAATATCTTCATAGAGATAACCAACCTGATTGTCCCGGGCGGAGGCGATCTCCTCGAGCCGTTCAAGAGGCTTACCCGATGGATATGCGACGAATTAGGCAAGGAGACTCCATACCACATCCTACGCTTCTTCCCGAGCTATCTTTGTTCGGAGTCCGACCTGCTCACACCCAAAGCGATGGAAGGGTTCTGGCAGCACGCGCGTGATAGCGGGCTTTGCCATGTATACCCGGGTAATATGGCAGGGAGCAAATTTGAGAGCACCTTCTGCCCGGCCTGCGGAAAAATCGTCATTGAGCGCCGCGGCTTCGAAGTTCTCTCTACCAACTTGAATAAGAGCGCATGTGCACATTGCGGAAAGCTACTGAACCTAGTTGTGTGACCTTCCCGCCGCAGGCGAGGTAAATTGGTCCGAATCGCCCGAAATTGCATGGATGCGCTATATCCATGTTTATTAAGCGGATGTAAAAATTAGTAGTCGGTGCTTTGCTTTGAAGGCATGTCCAGAATGTGCGGGAGAGCTGAAGTTTGATCCGGCACGAAAGCAGTATGTATGCACAAGTTGCGGTCTTTCACTTAACCACCAGGATATGGACGATATAAGGGACAATACGACTGCATCCGATCCTGACGAAGAGCGTGCGCGGAGAAGAAAGGACTATCTGAAATGGTGGTCCCAAAAGAAGTAACTTTGGTTCGGTGGTTTTAATCCCTGCTGAGATAATCTCGACCGGAAGGGAGCTGCTCATTGGTAAGACTGTCAATACAAACGCCTCCTGGATCGCCGCTCAGCTTATCTCAAAAGGAATAGCCGTGAGTCGTATAACGTCAGTCGATGACAATGTCGACGCCATATCCGGCGCTATATCCGAGGCCATAGCAAGGAATTCTTCAATTATAGTCATTACCGGGGGCCTCGGTCCAACGTATGACGATCTCACGTCGGAAGGCTTGGCGTCTGCACTCAGGCTGCCTCGCGAGGTCAACCCCGAGGCACTGGGACAAGTCCGCGCGAAATACGTTTCTATGGGTCTCCCAATCACGCCCGCTAGGATAAAGATGGCTAACCTCCCAGTTGGCGCTTACCCGATAGTTAACCCCCTGGGAACCGCGCCTGGCATACTCGCGGTGTCGGGGCGCTCTACCATATATGCACTCCCTGGTGTGCCGACAGAGATGCGCGCCATGTTCTCCCAAACGATCCTACCTGCTGCCGCCTCGTCAGCCGAGGACTTTTTTTCAGAACGCTCCCTGACACTGGAGGGTATCCCTGAATCGTCACTCTCCCCTATCCTTGACAACTGGCGGCGGTCAAACCCCGGGATCTACATCAAGTCACATCCTCGCGGAAAGGAAGCCGTGCCCACGCTTGAGATGCACTTCTCTGCGATGGGGAAGGATTTAGAAGCCCTCGCCTCAATACTCGACCGCGGTGAACTCTCCTTAATATCGATGGTCCAGGAAGCTGGAGGGCAAATCAAGAGGAATAATCAATGAACTTCATATTCTTAATGGGAACTGCTGGGTCAGGCAAATCCGCAATGGCGCTCGCCCTCTCTGAGAGGATAAGGGCATCAGACGTGAACACTGCCCTGCTCAATCTAGACCCAGGCGTCAAGTGGCTGCCATATTCTCCTGACGCAGACATACGCGATTACGTTAACTATGAGCGGTTGGCGGAGGAATACAAACTCGGGCCTAACGGTGCGCTGGTAGCATCAGTCGATGCAGCCGTCACCCACGTTGGCGAGATGAAATCGGAACTGGAGAAACTCGATCCGGAATTTGTAATCGTCGACACGCCGGGGCAGATGGAACTCTTTGCCTACCGCGATGCCGGCACAATGATGGCATCCGAGTTATCTGATGGTAACTACAGCACTATCTTCCTCGCTGACTCAATATTCCTGAACCGGGTAACTGATTTCGTCTCAATACTGCTGCTCTCCTACTCCGTGCAGGCAAGATTCAGGGCACCGCAGATCAACTGCATCTCTAAGGTGGATCTCCTGACAAAGGAGCTTTACGAAAGAGCAGTCACATGGGGGAGCGATCCTGACGCGCTGATCAGTGAATTTGGATCGCATAAATCTGATGCAAAGTCAGAACTTTCGGTCAGGATGCTTGAGGCAATGCTCGATTTGGGTGCGTTAGGAGAGTTTATATTTACGTCTTCAAATACTGGAGAAGGAATGGACGATCTGTATGCGCAAATCCAACGCGTTCACAGTGGCGGAGAAGATCGATAGCCTCAATGGTGATATGTGAATGGAGAATCGGCCGACCGAAGTCGTTGCAGCCTCAAGACAGCTGATATCTATCCAAAACCAGCTCGATGACAATTACGATAGACTGAACAAGCTCAGGATAAGGAAGAACGAGCTACTCTCAAAGCTCGGCGAACTTCAGACGGTTTCTCAGTCTTCCAAGGCTTCGCGCGACGATAAAAACAAACTCATAGCTGAAAAGAAAGCCATCCGAGATCAACTGCACAAGGAGAAGGCAGAGATCACGGAGAAGATCAAAGACCTTGTCGCCAAAAAACGCACAATAATCGCAAACGCGAAGGAGCCAGAGGACCTCCTCGTTTCGCAGCTCAAGGAGATCACTTGGAGATACCAGACTACTACCCTCTCGATGGACGAGGACCGGAAGGCCGTTCAAGAGATAGCTGAGCTTGAGAAGAAGCTCGTCTACTTCAAGAAGACCAAGGACCTTGATCAGGAGATACGGAAGCTCCGCTCTCAATTCAACGAACTCAAGTCAAAGGCAAATACAGCTCACAACGAGGTGCTATCCCTTGCAGACGAATCGAAGAAGCATCACGAGAGCCTTATTCAAGCGCATGAGCAAGAATCAGTGATGGCTAAGGAGCTGAATAGAATAAGGTCGGAGATGTCCGGGCTGTGGGAGGACATCCAGCGTTCGAAGACCCAGCTGTCTGAGACGCGCACCCAATTTGACGAGGCAAAAACCGTCGCCATGCAGCAGAAGGCTGAAAGGCTTGCCGAGCAGACGAAACAGCTCATGTCAAGACGTTCAGAGTTAGCTGAGCGCGCAACTGAGAAACTGAAGAAGGGCGGGCGCCTCACATTCGAAGAGTACGGTGCGTTGCTTGAAGAGAAGACCAGCATAAGCTGATTTTTCCCTATATAAGCCTTTTCTTTATTATTCGAAATATTTTAAACCCATAAAACACTATGTCTTAACCAGTGATTAGATGAGTCTCAAAAGCAAGAGGGTGCTGGTGCTAAGCGTCGACAAGGACAACGACGTTGGTAGAGTAACTGGGGCACTTACGCCACTAATTGGGCGAGAAAAAGTCGCGTCCGTTGCCACCCTCTTCGCTATAAAAAGCCCTGAAGACTCTGATACGAACTCAATATTTGCTGCCATTAACACTTACGATTCCCTTCTTGAAGAAGGCTATACCTGTGAAATTGCCGTCATTGCTGGCACCGCGGAAGGCGGCTTTAGTGCGGATGTAAAGGTTGCAAGCGAACTTGAGTATATACTGAAAGTCTTCCAGACCGACGGCGTGGTCTTTGTCAGCGATGGGGCATCAGACGAGCAGATGATCCCCACAATACAGTCAAAGGTTCCTGTAATCTCGGTTAAACGGGTCTTCGTCCAGCAGGCCAAGAGCGTGGAAGAGACGTACATCCTCTTCTACCGTTATATCAAGAAGCTGTCTGAGCCTCAGTTCTCAAAGATAGCTTTGGGCGTTCCCGGGATACTCGTTGTTGCAATAGTCGTGCTCTACTTCGCAAACCTGCTCAACTACGCCCTCATGGCAGCAGGGGTGATAATAGGCTCAGTGCTGATAATCAAGGGATTCAACATCGACTCATCGGTCAAGTCAGCATGGGCAGAGTCGCCTATACGACTCATCACCTCCGTTATCGGTCTAATAATCTGTTCAATAGCCGTTTACAGGGGGGTCAGCCTAGCGTTTGAAGCAGCCGTGCTGCCCGACCAGCTGGCGAAGTTCGCGAGCGTCCTGCTGGTTGACGCGATAGACCTTATGGCAATCGGTGTCGCCATCTACATGGGTGGCAAGCTTGTCGTCAAGTACCTCGAGGAGTCCCCAAAAATTTGGATTGAGGTTGTGAGCTTGGTAGCAATCGTGTTCATACGGCAGATAATCCTTGAGGCTGCACCGATAGTTGCAGAGCCGAAATCCAGTCTCATCCCGCTTATCCTGACGACAGGAATCGGAGTGCTTGTCTGCGCACTCTTGGTGATTGTCTTCACTCTGAAGCCACGCTTCAGGAAAAAAGCGCAAACAAGCCCGTCGAGCAATAAAGAGTGAAGTTAGGCAACCTCAGCTACGCGCCAAACCTCCTCTTTCTTCGCTGATAAGTCCTTATGGCCCTGAAGAAATCTATCCTCCTGAGCTCAGGCCAGTAGACGTCCAAGAAGTAGAACTCCGAATATGCGCTCTGCCAGAGCAGAAAGCCGCTGAGCCTCTCCTCTCCGGAGGTCCTTATTATTAGATCGGGGTCCTTCTGCCCTGCCGTATAAAGAAATTTCGAGAAAGTGTTCTCGTCAATCTCGTCCAGCTTCATAGTACCGTTAGTTACCTGTTCCAAGATCCGCTTTGTAGCGTCTATTATCTCTGTCCTTCCACCATAAGCGATGGCAACATTGAGGTTGTTTCTTGAATAGCCCTCTGTCCTCTCTTTCGCTTCCAATATTGTAGATCTGAGCGAATCTGAGAGCAGGTCGATCCTCCCAATCACATTGATCCTAACCTCATTTTCTGCAACCTCCTTAGAGCTAAGAACTTCCTTGAATCCCTTTTCTGCAAGCCTCATCAGCTCATTCAGCTCATCATCGGACCTTCTTAGGTTCTCCGTCGAGAGCGCATATACAGTGACGGTGTGGATTTTCATCTCCCAGCACCATTGCAAAACTTCCTTGAGCTTCTGGAATCCGTAATTGTGGCCATCATTGATGCTCATTCCCATGTCTTTAGCCCACCTGCGGTTTCCGTCGAGGATGAGCCCTACATGCTCGGGGATGATCCCGCCGTTTATCTGGCTACGGAGCCTCTTCTCATACTGCTTGTAAACCAGCGCATAAGCCACCTCACTGATATACGCCCTTAGCCTCTTCAACATCGCTTGATTACCCCGTAATGTGAATCCTTAACCCACTCATCCCCGATTGTGGTCAGGGAGGTTCAGTGTGTTTAGACTATTAACATATCCTTCCTGAACCTTGTAAGGTTCCTGCATCCATTATCTGTCAATAGGATCATATCCTCAATCCTCACGCCACCTACCTTTGGGATGTAAATCCCCGGCTCTATTGTAACGACGTTTCCTGGAACAAGTGGCTCTTCGTTCCATCCATTGACTAATGGTCCTTCATGTATTGCAATTCCTACTCCGTGCCCCGTTCCGTGAACATAATACTTGCCATAACCGTGATCCGCGATTACTGACCTGGCAACACCGTCGAGCTCCTTTCCAGTCATGCCGGGTCTGGCAGCAGCGAGGGCTGCATTTTGAGCCTGAAGAACAATCCCATACAGCTTGGTCATCTCTTCGCCAGGCTGCCCGAAGAAGAACGTCCTGGTCGTGTCCGAGCAGTACCCTCCTATCCTGATACCAAAATCGAATACGACCGCCTCCCCGTCTGTCGCCCTCTTACTGCTCGGCATGCCGTGGGGATAAACCGCCCGCGGTCCTGACGCTACTATCGTGTCAAAAGAGAGCGACTCCCCCCCTTCCCTCCTCAAATGATATTCGATCTCTGATGCCGCCTCTATCTCGGTCATCCCATTCCTTAGGTTAGAGATTGTCTTGGTTATCGCCCTATCTGACGCACCCACTACGGCATCGAGTCTGCTGACCTCCTCCGCATCCTTCACTTCGCGCATCTTCTCAACTGCCCCTCCCATGCCTGAGAGAGTGAAGTTCTTTTTGAGCGCGTCATATATGTTGACTGGCAAGTAGCTATCCTCGTAACCGACCTTCTCTGCGCTTCCCGCGACCTTCCGCAGCCTATCGAACAGCTTCTCGCCATAATTGGTCTTGATGATATCCGCACCTGATGACTTTTCGCTAACCTCCTGATAATCCAGGTCCGTCACAATCAGGGATGCTTTTCCCTCCTTGCTGACGAATAGAATCTTCCCAGCGCTGCCCACGACGAACGGTGCGTTTGTGAGGTAAAATATGTTCTCTGGACACATTGAAATCATGCCGTCGAGCCCTTTACTGCCGATTCGCTCAACGATGCGGTCGATCCGGTTCTTGAAGTTCATTAAAGCCTCTCCACTTGACAATAATTTTAAGCCACTTCTTAAATTAGTATCGTTCAGGTGTAGGGGAATGCTACTCGCCGTGGGGACCTCAAACCCGGTAAAAGTTCGAGCAGTTGAATCTGTCTTCTCCAAGTTCTTCGAGATTACCGTAGTCATGAAAGAGGTGCCGTCCGGCGTGGCGCCACAACCCGTAGGTCTAACCGCCACGATTACGGGGGCATCCAACAGAGCACAGGCCGCATTAGCATCCGAACCGGCTGCGGCGTTGGGCATCGGCATCGAAGCGGGTTTGTTGGAGGTGCCCTGCACCCTTTCGGGATTTATGGATCAGCAATTTGCAGCCATTGTTGACCGGGACGGGGTGATTACCCTCGGTGGCGGTTCCGCATTCGAGTATCCCAAATGCATAGTCGATAGGGTGTTTGCCGAAAAGATCGAGGTCGGAGAGGCGATGGAGAGCTTGACCGGCATCCATTCGCTAGGGAAGAAGCAAGGGGCGATAGGTTACTTCTCAAAGGGTACGCTCGACAGGGCACACCTTACCGAGCAAGCCGTCCTCACGGCACTGCTCCCGCGCCTCAACCGCGAGCTGTATTTTGTGGGCTCCACAAGTGCGCAGCACGACGATGTTTAAATAGCGATTTGGCAGTCTTTAAGCTGAGGCACAGCCCATTGAGCCTTCAAACTTATTTCTTTGACTCTCCTGGGCCCAGGAATACCGGGCGCGTAATAGAAGCGGTCCACAAGCGGGTCTCCCTTGGAGGGATCGAAGCGGTCATAATTGCCAGCACATCGGGTCTATCTGCCCTAAAATTTGCACGCGATCTCAGCGAGGAATTGCGCTTCGGCAAGATCAAGATTGTTTGCATCTCTGAACCGCCTTCGTACAGCGAAGTCGTTGGGCGGTGGCCAACATTGGACCCTGGCTGCTCGGCCGAGCTCGTGAAGTTGGGGGTTCACGTGATCAACAATCAGCCATACGTCTTCCACAACTCGATCACCGGTGAGACGCCTGAACCAGCGACCTCCGAGAATGTCCTCCGGTCATTCCTCGAGAAGTGCTTCGGAGGCGGCATGAAAGTTGCCGTTGAGTGCATACTTATGGCAACGTCCTCAGGGGCCGTACCACCGTTCAAGGCAGTCATTGGCGTTGGAGGGATGCACTCCGGCGCGGACACAGCCATCGTGGCACGTTCGACCTTTACAAACAGGATGCTGTCGGATGATCCAGGCAAATGCTTCGCAGTCATGGAAATCCTGGCAATGCCGAAGCAGAAGGCTTAGCAGATCCTCGGGGTCGGCTCTCCGAGCGGCGCATTCACGACCCTCCTGCCACCAACCGCAGTCCTCATAACCACGTATCCCGACCTCTCGTCGGACACTTCTCCGACTATCCTCGCCATCTTGCCTTCTGGCGTCCCCCTCATGGCCTTGAGAACGCTCTCCGCATCGACGCCCCTTACCCCGACAACCGCCCTGCCTTCACATGTCAGCTCCATCGGGTCCAATCCAAGCATCTCGCACGCGCCCCGGACCTCCTCCCTAACGGGCACCTCTGTCTCATCGATCCATATGCTGACGCCCGACCTCTCCGCCATCTCGTTCAGAGCCATAGCCGTGCCCCCTCTCGTCGGGTCCTTTGCGGCCGTAATGCCCCCGGCCTTCATCCCCTCCCGCATTAGCGCCCAAAGAGGGGCTGTATCCGACTCTATTGAAGTCTTAAACGACACCCCTTCCCTGAGCGATGCTATCGCGGTGCCATGATCGCCAATGGGACCGGTTATTATGATCTTGTCCCCTTTCCTCAATCCCGAATCCAGTATCAGCTTACCGCGAGGCACGACCCCTATCCCCGTGGTCGTAATCACCATCTTGTCGAGCTTGCCCCTCGGCATGACCTTGAAATCTCCATGAATTATCGCCATTCCGACCTGCTCGGCGACGCAATTCATTGACCTGACAATCTTCTTTAGGTCGTCGACATCAAACCCTTCCTCGACGACAATTGTATCGGTCAAAGCGAGCGGTTGCGCCCCCATCATAGCAACGTCGTTAACCGCGCCACACACAGCAAGCTTCCCGATGTCCCCGCCCGGGAAGAAGAGCGGATCTACCGTATGAGCATCTGATGAGACTACAACCTCAGTGTCTCCGACCGGCAACGATGCTCCATCATCAAACTCATCCAGTCCAGCTCCCCCTTCGACCTTCCTCTTCGTTATGTTTGCGAGGATGGCTGACCTGATCATGTCGTTCATTATGGTACCCCCCGCGCCGTGGCTGAGCTGAATCCTTTCTTTCATTTGGTATTTCACCGTCAGGAAGCTGAATTATGCCCTATTTTTTACAACATCTCTCAAAAAACTTATATTTGTATTTATTTTAGGTAGCTTGCTTAACATGAGGGATATTGATGAGTTATTTCCAGGGCCGCGATAAAAAGAAACCTACTGGCGGTCGCATTCATGCGATGAGGGAGAAGAAGAAACACGAGCTCGGCACAGCCCCAACTGAGACCACCATGGCTTCAAATGAAGAGTACAAGAAGGCCACCAGAGGATACGGAGGCAACTCCAAAGTCCGGCTCGATGAGGCACTCTTCGCCAATGTTACCGACGGAAAGACAAACGCTACCAAGAAGGTCAAGATATTGAAAGTGAAGAACAACCCTTCGAACGTAGACTATGCAAGGCGAGGCGTGATAACAAAGGGCGCGATCATCGAGACAGAGATCGGCGACGCCAAGGTCACTTCAAGACCAGGCCAAGACGGTTCACTGAACGCTATTCTAGTGAAGTAAATCGCAATCTTCACCAGCATAGGGCTGGCTTTAGGGCACCCGTAGCTAGGCTATGCCACGCATGGATAATGCCTACTGCTGTTTTTTACTGCCCTTTACTCGCTTGAGCATGAGCTCTCTTCCCTTCTCAAACTCGACATCGGTGCTGCCGCAGGCAGCGCACTTCATCTCATACTGCGAGATCATGTCCTTTGTCTCGAGCTCGCTCTCCTTGCCACACTTCTTGCACTTTATTATGGCTCTCCTAGTCCTGACGTAGAACCTGCACCCTTGGACAACCGTCCCCTCGCTTGCCATCTTAAGTGAGAACTTCAGCTGTCGGGGGTCAATATGGGTCATCTCGCCTATCTCTATGAACGCAGCGCTGATCTCCGATAGATTCTGCTCGCCCGCGAGCCTGACCAAGAAATCGACCACATTCATTGCAAGGGAAAGTTCGTGCATTTCGCTAACCTTACTCTAAAAAAATTTAAGGCTCCTAATAATAATTCCTTTCTTGTGATTCATCGATGAGCAAAAAGGGCGACACAATTGTCATATGGCCTACATATCTCGACTCAACAAAGACCCGGGCAGAGGGGAGAATGGTCCCGAAAGCACTTGCAGTCGAAGCCCCGACAGCCGACGAGATCTTCGATGCGTGCAGCGAACTCAAACTGATGCCGACGATCGAGTCCTCCAAGAAGATGCCCGGAGGGTGGTGGGAGCGCCCCGGGCGGGTTCTTATCCCGAAGAAGGAGAAGAAGATGAAGTCGCTCTTGGCTGTATCCAAATTTATCCAGCGGAAGAGGCAACAACAGAAGAAGTAATGCTGCGAAATTCAGCTGGTTTAAAATGCGGTAATATTCAAGGTAAAGCATATAATTGTCCTTGACAGTTTAAAGTTGTTTTCTTGTCATCGGAGATGGTACTTTGAACTACCTCGGGGTTGCTTCGCATATCGGCAAGAGCGGTCTTCTAACCATCAGGGCGACAGAACCTCCAAGGATTGGATCAAGGGCGGTTATAAAAGGTCACGGTCCTATTGGCAGCATAATCGATGTCTTCGGACCAGTCTCAAAGCCTTATGTATCAGTTAAGCTGTGGCAGCCGTTCCCAATGAAGGAAGCCAATGGCGTCGAGATCTTTGTCGAGGAGAGAGAGTTCAGAGCAAGGCGTTTCGGGGGCAGAGGCGGCGGCCGAAGCTCAGGGCGATTCCACTCGTATGGAAGTCGAGGGAGTGGCAGGGGCGATAGGGGATTCAAAGGTAGGAACTTCAATGCAAAGAGATCTTACTGATTTACACGAACACGCTGAAGAGATGATTTGCCCAGAATGCGGGGCAAGGTCTTTGGTTAGGGATTATGAACGCGCAGAGGTGACCTGCACCGGATGCGGGCTGGTGCTGGGCGACAAATTGCTGGACCCGGGTCCGGAATGGCGCGCATTTGACAGTGACCAGAGGGATAAGCGCTCAAGGGCAGGTGCCCCGGTCACTCTGACCATTCACGATAAAGGGCTCTCTACCATGATTGACTGGAGGGACAAGGACAGCTACGGGAAGTCGCTTACATCGAAGAAGCGCGCCCAGATTTATCGTTTGAGGAAGTGGCAGCGGAGGATAAGGGTCTCCGACGCCTCCGAACGGAATCTTGCATTCGCTCTCTCAGAGCTTGAGCGGATGGCCTCGCAGCTAGGCCTCTCAAGGAACATCCGCGAAGCCTCGGCTCTGATTTACCGGAAAGCAGTGGAAAGCCAGCTAATAAGGGGCAGGTCGATAGAGAGCATGACCGGCGCCGCGCTCTATGCTGCGTGCAGGAAGTATAACGTCCCGCTCACGCTTGACGAGGTCGCGTCTGTATCCAGGGCGAACAAGAAAGAGATAGCGCGGAGCTACCGCTTCGTCTCGAGCGAGCTGACGATTAGGGTTTTGCCTACAGACCCCGTCAATTATGTTCCGCGCCTCATAACAAAGCTTGGTCTAGACGGTCTCGTCCAGAGGAAATCCGTTGAGATAATCAAATTCGCAACGCAAAAAGGGCTAACCTCCGGCAGAGGGCCGACAGGGGTGGCCGCTGCTGCAGTCTACATTGCCAGTGTTCTATTGGAGCGCAAGAGGACCCAGAGGGATATTGCCAACTCAGCAGGGGTAACCGAGGTAACAGTGAGGAACCGTTACAAGGAGCTCTTGGAAAAGCTCGACCTCGAGATATCTTTATAGTCATTATGCGATTGTTAATCTTAGAGGGTTACCCGTGCCAGAAGAGCTCGAAGAGAGGATATTGTCGCTGCTACAAGACTCTACCGAAGGGTCTGTCCTCCAATGCGAGCTCTGGAAGACGCTTAGCTCGGGAAGCCGCGAGGTATCGAGATCCCTTGTCAAGATGGAGAAACGCAGCCTTGTCAAGAGGGAGCCCTTCCAAGAGGGGGGGCGTAAAACCTACAAGGTCATTCTGCTGAAGAAGACCCCCAAGATAGACCTGGCTGATGTATCATGGTGCTCATGCTTGACTTGCCACGACCTTTCGAGGTGCGGCAAAGGGCAACCGATATCACCTGAGGCATGCCCGAAGCTCTCGATCTCTCTGCGGAACGAGTTCTGGAAGTATTCCAAGGATGAAGAGCTGCGGAAATTGCCCCCCTCGGGGAAAGACAGAAATGCCAAATAAAGACCAGTTGCTCGGCGATTACTATTACAAGCAGGCAAAGAAGGAAGGCTATCGATCAAGGTCGGCCCTCAAGCTTAAAGAGATTGCAGACAAATACCGCATCTTTAGGAAAGGCCAGGTTATCGTGGACCTTGGAGCCGCTCCGGGAGGGTGGCTGCAGATTGAGCGGGAACTCGTTGGGGCCGAGGGGCTCGTCATAGGCATAGACCTCAGTACGATAGCACCATTCCCTTATGAGAACGTCAAGCTTATCCGAGGAGACGTCTACTCCGCCGAGGTCATGGAACAGGTCTACAGCCTCGCCGAGGGCAAGGCAGATGTCGTTGTCTCGGATCTCGCCCCAAAGTTCAGCGGGGTCCATGATTTGGATCACTTGCGTCAGATAGATCTAGTTTCAAAGGCATTGGATAGCGCATCTCACATGCTCCGGATAGGCGGCTCAATGGTCATGAAGGTGCTCATGGGGTCCGAATATAAGCAGTTCCTCAGCGATGTTGGGAAGAGGTTCGGCTCGGTAAATGTCTACAAGCCGAAGGCATCCAGGGACAGCAGCTCTGAGGTGTATCTCGTCTGCATTGGCTTCAGAGGGCCAAGCGCAGCATAATCAAGAACGCACACAACGCCTCATAATTCGTTGATGCGGATAGCGAGCTTATTAAGAAGCTTATTGAAAGAAGTTATCGGTGTGACTGTTGAAGTGCTTTATCGTAGATAGCTTCATCGGCTTCTTCGCTTATGATGAGGAACTGAACGTTGTACTATCAAGAGTATTCGAGAATGCCGAGGATGCGATTGAGCAGGTGCTTGCGCTCCAGAAGAGGGGCACATGCAATGCCGTTGAAATACTTATTCACGATCTTCTCGATATGGGTTACAAATCATTTGTATTCGAGGATGAGATGGAAGGCCGCGCGCTCAAGGCGAAGTTCGGCATCGACTCCAAGGTATCCTGCCCGAGCAAAGGCGGCGTCGCATTCCGCGACAACCAGGCGAGCGTTGCAGCCGCTGCGGGAATCAAATCCGACAAGCTGGCAAAGATGCTCAAGGATGTCTCCGAGGCAGTCGTGCGTGTCCAGATAAGGACTGCTGCAGAGAAACGGGACCGGCTGGTTGCGGAAGCAGTGTCCGGCCTCGACGAAATCGACAAGAACGTCAACATCACTGTATCGCGTGTACGTGAATGGTACGGGCTGCATTTCCCTGAGCTCGACACACTCGTGCCAGACCACAGACAATACATGGCATTGGTCGTAAAATACGGCAAGAAGACGGCGTTTGACTTCGACGGAGTCAACGCAATAATCCAGAACGACGTTAAGGCAAAGGCGATCTCTGAAACTGCCCAGATATCGATGGGCGCGGACATCACCGAGTCTGACTTGAAACAGCTTATTTTCCTCTCAGAGAGCAATCTGAAGACATACGAGCTGCGCGACGAGATGGAGAATTACATTGATGAGACCATGAAGGAGGTTGCGCCCAACCTACGTGAGCTTGCGGGTGCAAGCCTAGGCGCAAGGCTGATCGCTCTAGCAGGGAGCCTGGAGAACCTCGCGAAGAAGCCCGCCAGCACAATACAGGTTTTAGGCGCAGAAAAGGCTCTCTTCCGAGCACTCAAGACTGGTGCAAGGCCGCCCAAACACGGCATCATCTTCCAGCACCAGTATCTTCACAGTGCAGAACGCTGGCAGCGCGGGAAGGTGGCAAGGGCACTTGCGGGCAAGCTATCGATTGCAGCGAGGGTTGACGCATTCAACGGTGATTATGTTGCTGACAAGCTGAAAGCCATAGTCGAGAAGCGTATCGAGGAGATAAAGAAGAAGTACAGCAAGCCCCCAATTCGCGAAGGCCGCAAAGGAGGCGAGCGTTTCCAGCGGCCCTCTGACAGGAGGGGCGGTTTCGGCGGACGTGACAACTTTGACAGGAGAGACCGGTTCAGAGGTGGGTACGGCGGCGGCGGAGGCGGCGGTGGCAGGTTCAGAGGTGGGTACGGCGGCGGTGGAGGAGGTGGTGGAGGAAACCGATTCGGCGGCGACCGTGGCGACCGTAGCGGAAGCGGCGGAGACCGTGGAGGATTCAGCGGCGACCGCGGTGGAAACAGATATGGTGGAGATCGCGGTGGCGACCGTAGCGGAAGCGGCGGTGGCGGCGGTAATTTCGGCGGAGGAAAGTGGAGGGGGAAACGGAAATGGTAAGCGTTAAAGCTCATACAAAGTTCGAAGGCGTCTACTATGTGATGGCGCCTGAAGGTAAGCAATTGGCAACCGAAAATATGGTGCCCGGAACCAAGGTCTATGGTGAGAACCTCTATTCTTCCGGGAAGATAGAGTACCGCGCTTGGAATCCGTACAGGAGCAAATTGGGCGCTGCCATTGAAAAGGGGATTAAGGAGATCAATATCAAGGACGGGACGAAAGTCCTTTATCTCGGATCCGCAAGCGGCACAACGCCAAGCCACGTTTCTGACATCATAGGGCCTAAAGGGAAGGTTTACTGCATCGAGTTTGCGCCGCGTGTCATGCGCGAACTAGTTGAGCTCACTGCGCAGAGGAAGAACATGATTCCAATATTGGGCGATGCCCGAACTCCATCTTCCTACCGGTATTACCTCGAGAAGGTAGACTCCGTGTACTGCGACGTTGCGCAACCGGAACAGGCAAAACTGCTTGCTGACAATGCAGACACGTTCCTAAAGAAGCGCGGAAAAATAATGATTGCAATCAAGGCAAGGAGCGTCGATGTAACCATGGATCCGAATGCCGTCTTCAAGCAGGAGTCAAAGATCCTTGAGGAAAGAGGGATCAAGATTATCGACATAAAGCACCTTGAACCCTTTGAAAAGGATCACGCAATGATCCTTGGCGAGCTGAAGTAGTAAATGCCAAACGGCAACGATGGTGAAGATTCCGAACGAATAAGCAAGGCATTCTTAGACGTCGAGCTGAAGGGGCTGAACAGTAGTCTGCCGAAGGAACGCCGCCCCCTCAGCGAACTTCTCTCTGAAACATCGCCTTCCTTCATCACATTGTCTGGCGATCAAATACGTTTCAATTTGAGCGAACTCCAATCCATCTCAAAGCTAGTTTCTCCTGGCCGACTTGACGCAATACGCTTGCCCATTGTGATAATGAAAGAGGCTGGGACGAAGAGGGGAGTTTACACTGTTGCCGGAAATGACGATGAACTCTCGCTCTTGGCAAGGCTACTAGTCAAGGATTCCTTGGACAAGTTCATATTCCGGCCCGACATTCTCGAGCTGGGTACGCACTATCCTACGATCTTCGTGCTTGGTTTCTCCTTCTGAATAAAATATCCTACCGTGAATGGTTTATATCCTTCTGCCGCCTCTTTTTATTTAGAGTAATCCCCTATGAAGATGAAGAATCCTGCAAACGAAATCCTGAGTCAGATACTGAAGACGCTGGATGAAGCAGGATACTCCGTATCTGAGGTGGACTCTGAGGATTACTGCCTCGAAGTCGTTGCCAAGAAGGACAACGTTAAGCTACTCGTGAAGACCCTTCTCAACGTCGACTCAGAGCGGCGCGAATCCGCTGAAGACCTGAGGAATATGGCTGCAAGTTTCTCCGCGTCCCCGCTGATTATCGGGAACCGGATGCAGAACGGCTTTATAGAGGAGGGCGCTCTTTACGAGCGCTTTGGAGTCAGTGTCGTCAATCCTGCAACCTTCAGAGAGGCTGCGCTCAAAGGCACTCTGCCGATTGTTTATTCGAAGAGAGGGGGCCTTTATGTCAAGATCGATGGCGATGCACTGAAGAAGCACCGCGAAGCGCAGAGGATGTCGCTGGGCAATTTTGCAAACAAGATCGGGGTCAGCCGAAAAGCTGTTTACGAATACGAGCACGAGCAGATGGGCGCGACACTGGCAACCGTTGCCAAAATTGAGGAAGTGATCAAAGCTAACGTGATTACCGGGATAGACATATTCGCACTGAACCCATCCTCAGTCGCGGATGAAGGGACCCCTACAAGCGAGGTCGCAAAGCAGCTTCACAACAAGCTGAGGAAGATTGGATGCAAAGCCATCGGCTTCAAATTCGCTCCGATCGATGTCCATATGCGCGAGGCTGAAGTAGGCTTCCTTACCAGCGAGAACCTTAACGCATCCGATCTCGAGAAGAAGGTCGACAGTGCTCTGCATGTGGGGAAGATCCTTGGCATGGAGCCGGTGCTCGTCACGAGCGACGGTTGCCGCGTCAACAAGGACATTGCTATGTTTAAGATTGACGAGATTAAGAATGTCGAAAAGAAGAAAGACCTAGAGGCTCTGCTCAGGATCGACTTTTCAGAGACGACTTCAGGCAATTGACACTGCTACAGCAGACGTGACTGTGTTCCGGGTCGCTCTTTTTCCTTGATTTTTAAATTATCCTTCACGACGTTGTCTGCAACGGTCTTGGCTACTGTTTTCCATGTCCTCCGGACAATTGGCGGGAGTTTTCCCGACTTAACCGCTTCGGAGATAAATCTCCTCGTCTTCGGATCGCTCGGGTAACCTGATCCGAAATCGCCCCAACTCAGCCTCAAATCCGAAATAATCCTGTCCCTGGTGGTCTTTGCGACTATCGATGCCGCGGCGACAGCAGGGAACTTGTCCTCTGCATGATGCACAGAGACGACTTCAGGCTTTGCAATCATCCTCCTTGAAATCTCCGCGCCGAATCGCGCCGAGTCCACGTCCACGCTACCGATTTGCGCAACATCTGGCCATAGCCTCTCGACTATCAAAGCCATTACCCCCGCCTCTATCTGGTTCAGATTCTCTCTGCCCCTCTCAGAATCGATGAACGCCGCATCAAGCACTTCTACATGGTAATTTTCAATAATTCCCATAATCTTCGGCAGCAGCTCCCCCCTCTTCTTGGCAGTGAGCTTCTTTGAGTCTTTCACACCAATCTTCAGAAGCTCCTTCATATCCTCCTCCCTTAGGGAGACGCCTGCGATTACCATCGGACCTATCGCAGGTCCCCTTCCAGCCTCATCCAGCCCCGCAATAAGCCTCATACGATGAAGCTTGCTCACTTCTTCTATTATTATTATCCATTTCGCTCGTATCATCTTGGAAACTCAGTCAAAGGCATAACATTCAATAGTGCCCGAAAGAATCCCGATTATGTACATTGCACTCTGAGCTGAAAGGAGGTTTGACCAACTACGAACAGCACAATCGTCCGCGAAGGCACCACAGACCTTGAGGTCCCAAACCCTTCCTCCTACACGTTCCAGGGGCTGTACGCGCCATTCAAGGCGCCGGTCTTCTACAACCCGCAGATGGAATTCAGCAGGGACCTGGCGGTCTTGGCGCTCAGAGCGTTTGTTCCCACAAGAGACTCTCCGATTGCGATCTGCGACCCTCTGTCGGGCTTGGGGGCGCGGGGCATCAGGTATGCAAAGGAAGTCCCAAACGTCCTGAAGTCTGTGGTTGGCGACCTGAACAGCGAGGCATTGCCGATAATACGCCGGAACGTTTCCCTGAATGGCATGGAATCCCTTGTGGAAGTGCACGAGAAGGACGCCAACCTCCTGCTCACAGAGCACGCCGAGCCAGGCAACCGCTTTGACTTCATTGACCTGGACCCCTTCGGACCACCTTCGCCATTCATAGACTCCGCAATCCGGGCTCTGAAGAACCGAGGAATAATCGCGATTACCGCAACCGACACTGCCCCACTCTGCGGGGTCCACGCTAGGGCTTGCATCAGGAATTATGGCGCAGTCCCAATCCATTCTGACTTCTGCCACGAGGTTGGGCTCCGAATTATGATTGCCACCGCCATCAGGGAAGCCCTCAAGTACGACTTCGGTGCAGAAGCCCTGCTCTCCTACAGCGTTGATCACTACTTCCGGTCCTACCTGAAGTTCACACTCGGCGCGAAGAGGGCGGATGAGAGCGCCTCAATGCTCGGGTACATGGTCTACTGCCACACATGTGGGTGGCGTGCACACTATACTCTTACCGAGCATACGCCGGAATCCTGCGAGAGATGCGGGAGCACAGTCAAGCGCGGAGGACCGCTATGGTTGGGCCGGATGTCCAGCGACCAATTTTTAAAGCAAATAATGTCGCAATCAATGGAAAACATGAACACTTCGACAAGGATAAGCAAGATGCTCGGCATCATGCAAGCTGAGAATCCGTTGCCGCCATCCTACTACGTGATTGACAATATCTGCAGCCGGCTCAAAAGGGACGTTCCTGCCTTGGAAAACGTAATAAAAACCCTGCGCACGAAAGGGTTCACCGCTACTGCCACCCACTTCCACCCGAAATCGATTAAGACCGATGCGCCGATTGCCATTATCGAGGAGACCTTATCCTCCATTAAATGACCACATTAATGAAAAACTATTTATTGCACAGTGCAATCGATATCTCCGAGTGTGAATGTAATGCCATCGCACGGCTCATTAACCAAAGCAGGCAAGGTCCGATCACAGACTCCGAAGGTTCCTGCCATGGAGAGGCACGGTCTCACTCCAAGGCACAGGAACAAGAAGAATTTCCTTAAGAGAATGGTGTATTCTTCGCCAGAGGATGCTAAGAATACAAGAAGGCGCAGGCGTTAAACTACCGCCGGCGGCTATTTTCTTATTAAATATTTTTATAATTCTTTAATTTTTAAGACGGGATAAATTTTAAATACTACTTTTTATTTGACTGCTGAAATAGTGCCTTAACTGAAAATCATGTACTAAATAGGCTTGGAGGATCTCGACACAAAAGTGAACCAAGTATCATGCGTCAAAGAGGAAAAGCAGATAGTTGGCAAGCATGTTTATGGCAACCTCTACGGTTGCAGTGCCTTGCAAATTAATAATGAATCCGCACTCAGGAATCTTGTTATTGACGCTGCAAAGAAGGCAAATATGACTGTTTGGGATACAAAGGCATGGAAGTTCGGCGGCCCAAAGGGAGGCGTGTCCGCAATCGCTCTAATACTTGAGAGCCATATCGCAATTCACACCTGGAATGAGTTCCAGTATGCTACAGTCGATGTCTTCACCTGTGGCGACAAGAGCGATCCGAAGCAAGCCTTCGAATTTATCGTCTCACAGCTCAACCCGAAGTCAGTGACCAAACACTTCGCTGACCGCTCGAATACCGAATGAGTTGGACCCGCTGACCTTTTTTGGTCAGGATATCCATTTTAAGACCCTATCCGAACGCCCTTTCAGAGCTCACTCCGTGCTCGATACAATGTAATTGAAAAATCGGAGAAAGGGGCATCTGGGTGCCCCCTCGACACCTTCTGAAATGAGGATCAGTATGACCGCGCGACCCTGATCGGCACCTTAGCCGCAGATCCGCAGTTGACGCAGGTGCTTCCCTGAACGCCATGATCGCCATCGCCATACGGCGTGCCTAATACCCGGGCGTCAAGCTTTGCCTCAAGGTCTTCTCCGCAACCTCTCTCGCCGCACCATGGCACTTCAACTACGCCCCCCCTTGTGTCCAGCATCTTCTTTACGTCCTCTATTGAAGCCGCCCTGCTTATCTTGACGCCCATCCATGCTGCACTCCTTTCTGCGAGTGCCCGGTCCAGCGACGCGAACAGCTTTCTTATCTCGATCTCAATTGATGCCATTGGCACAGTGAGCTTTTCGAGGCTGTCCCGCCTCACAAGAACAGCAGTCCCTGCTGCAATGTCCCTCGGACCCAAATCCACTCTGATAGGCGCCCCCTTCATCTCCCATGTGAAGTATTTGTTGCCCGGAGTGACCTCTTTCCTGTCGTCGACGACCGCCCTTATCCCGCTGGCGATGAGCTGGTCCCTTACCTCATTGCACTTCTTCAGGACATCCTCCTCCTTCCCCTTGAATACTATTGGCACAATTGCCGCTTGCACAGGGGCAACCTCGGAAGGCAGGACTAGCCCGTTGTCATCGCCGTGCGCCGAGATGAGCGCCGCGATTGCCCTCTCAGAAATGCCGTAGCATGTCTGCCATACGAACTCGTAGTTACCATCAGCCTTCATGTACTTGATGTCGAACGCCTTCGCAAAGCCTTGGCCGAGGAAATGGACCGTCCCTATCTGGAGCACCTTGCCATCGGGCAACACCGTGTCGAACGCAACGGTATACTCTGCGCCCGGGAATTTGTCCCACTCCGGCCTAGTAGTCCTGATATACGGGAGCTTAAGCTTGTCGAAAATTGTGGAATAGATGTCGATTCCCTGCTTGACCTGCTTCTCGGCATCCTCCCTCGTCGCGTGCGCGGTGTGGGCTTCCTTGAATGTGCTCACTTCCCTAACCCTTATCATGGGTCTAGTCGCCTTCGTCTCATACCTGAAGACATTGACAATCTGGAATATCTTCAACGGAAGGTCCGAATACGCATTGATCCAAAGTTGGAACATTGGATATATTGCGGTCTCGCTGGTCGGCCTGAGCGCAAGCTTAACGTCGAGCGGCGTCTTTCCGCCGTGAGTAACCCAATAGACTTCATTCTCGAAGTCCTTGATGTGCTCCCCTTCCTTACCTAGCATGTAATCCGGTATGAGCAGAGGGAAGAGGACCTCGTCATGGCCGGTCTTCTCGAGCTCATCCCGAATTATCTGAGTAACGCCTCTCCTGATTTTGAACCCAAAGGGCGTCCAAATGCCCGTCCCCTTAACCGGGTAGCGTATGTCGTAAATGGGTACCTCTGAAATTACCTTATGGAACCATTCGCTGTAGTTAGTCTCCCATTGCTTCCTCTCTGGGGTTCTTGCCATCAATATCTACCTTCCATCATTGATATAATCATCTAGGTTCGTGCTCTTTCTTAAAAATCTCTCTTTCCTGATTTCCGGTTGGCTATAGTCTTCCGCCTTTGCTTCTCTAACCCCTCTCTTCGGGATGCCATAAACCCCGTCGTAACCCGGCTCTATCTCAAGCCTGTTCTCCCTGTTCGCGACGACGAGTTCCGCGATCTCTGAGCCGCACACCTCTTCCAGCCGGTCTTTGGGGACATCCATCAGGACCTCATATTCATTCCTGAAGTGCTTGAGCATGCCCCAGTACTTGGTCTGGACCTCGGCAGCAAAGACTTCTTTGCCTGCAATCACAGCTATCAGTTCGCAGAGGGGTAGCATCCGGATGTAACTCTGCGCGCCTTTCGGCACAACCCCTTCTGCCCTGTCCGCCAGTTCCTCGACCCTCTCCGCCACTCCCTTTGTCATCTTCTTGTGACAAACCGGGCACACGCCTTTCATCATAACCGCCTTGCTGGGTGGGATGGAGATTTTGCAGTCCCTGTGCCCTGTCCAATGGTATTTCCCATAGGCAGGATCCACCTCGATTGTCGTTACCCTCTCCTTGTGGTACTTGATCGCATCGACAATCTCAGCATAAGTGGCTTCTTTCACGTCAATTATGTTGGCCTCTCTCCCGATCCGCCAAGGATGGGCGCTGTGGCTGTCGCTGTTTGAGAGCAGGGTGGCCGAGTCGAGTTCGCTTACCCTCCAATTCATGGGCGGATCCGAAGAAAGCCCCGTCTCGACCGCATATATGTGCGGGGCATACTCGCCGTAGCACTCTTCCATTCTATCGACCCCGCCGTGCGCGCCGTAGAGTGAGAACCACGGTGTCCAGATATGCGCTGGCACGATCAGACAGTCTTCGCCCAGATTCACAACCGCCTCGGCGAGCTCCGTTCCCGTCATTGACAGGTTGGGCCTGCCGTCTCCCTCAAGGTTGCCGAAACCAGACAGCGTTTCGCATAGCTGCTCTGCCACATCAATTGAAGGCAGCATTATCAGGTGGTGGATCCTTCGCCCCCTTCCCTCGACCTCGAAATTTGTGCAGACCTCCCCGGTTACCGCGAAGAGCGTCTTGCCGCCGTCCTTTTTGCGATAAAGCCCGCCCTCCACCTCGAGCTCTATTTTCATCGACGCCCTCCACTTCGGGTGCGTAAAGTCACCGGTGCCCATGACCTGCAGCCCCTTCGCGATTGCCCCCCTCTCAAGCGCCGCAAAAGTCATGTCCTTGCTGGTCGCCCGGCTGTAGGGGCTGTGTATGTGGAGGTCTGAGATGATCTTCATCTTGCTCAATTCCGATTATATCCGATTAGCTTTTTCTGAATATAAAATCCATTCTCATGCTTGCTGTTGGTCGATTCAACTCGGGCTTGATTCGGAATCAAAGCTCTACCCCTCAAAATCCATCTGTGCTTAAATCCGTTAGCAATCGTCTTAATTAGATATGCTTCAAATTGACTGAAAAATACAATAAAAGTTATTAACATCTCGCATTCTACAAATTCGCATCACATAAATCGGTGTAGCTAGGATGCCGACCCTATTCACGCGTTTTTACAACAACGGCGCAGACCTCTACGAAAAGGCTAAACTCGTTGCCGGCAACCAGAACTTTCAAGTCTCTTCAGAGGACCCTGCTAACGGGATTCTGCACATGCACAAGAAAGTATCGGGCAAGATGGTGCACCTCGTCCTATATATCGGGTCTGGCAAGGATCATGGCATCAAGATTGACGTGATGCCCGGCGATGAAGGGTATTACATGGACTGCGGTAGGCAGTTCATTGAAGCGTTAAAAAAGGTTGCTAGGTGAGCGTTATGGGGTTCATGTGGGGTGTCAGGTATTGGCTCCGTCTAATACGCGAGATCATAGGTTCCATAATCGATGTAAGTAAGCGGTGCATGAACGGAGACATCGATCCTTGCATCGTCGAGTTCGATACCGATTTTACCCAACACACGCCCCAGATCATGCTCGCAAGCAGCATCACTTACACTCCTGGAACCGTCGTTATTGATGTTGATTCTGAAGGGAAATACCTCGTAGGCTCGATAAATCCACGCAGCAAAGGCGATATAATACCGATGGCTCCTCACGTCGAAGGGTGGGTTGGGAAATGATCGATTTCACTTTTCTGAATGCATTTGCGGATTCCGCATTCTTCTGGTCCGCATTGATCTTCAGCATAGCATGCGCTTTTGCTGGAATTGCCGCAATAAGGCTCTCACTCAGGGGCGAAGCTGTTACTTCGATGATGGCGATAAGTTCCTTGACAACTGTTCTTGGAGTCAGTCTCTACCTTATCTCTCTCCCAGAGCTCTTCAATGTCGGATTCGCCAGGGATACCGCGATAGCGCTGCTCGTGGTCGGGTCCATAGGGACAATCGCATTCGCCAGGATGTTCAGGTCGGTGAAATAAATGATCACTGAAATATTCGTGATAATTTACATGCTTATCGTCTTTGGGTTCGTGGCATGGAACATCAAGAAAGGCGCATTTGTAATTGATCCAAGCAAGCTTGTGCCGATCCTTATCTTCATTGGGGCACTGTCCGTTGCTGTGCTCGCTATCCTTGGAGGTGCTTTGGACGAAGTGGCATTCTCGATTATGAAAATAGGCGCAGCCGGAATCCTCTTCGCTGGGACTCCGCCTATGATTGCCTCTGGTATAGGGTATCTTAGGTTCGGCGACGAATACGGTCCAAACGTCTTCTATGCGCGGAACCATATTGGTGGTGTCATCGACTGCGTCGCTTCTCTCGTGATGATGTTCGTTGGCATACTAATATACCGCCTCGATCTCGCCGCTGTAGGTTTCTTCTTCTTCATGCTACTCCCGTTCACTGGTAATGCGCTGGCAAACGCGTATTACTACAGCAATCAAAGGGGGATAAACAAATGATCGATGCATTTATGGCAATTGCATATGTAGTCGTTATCGCCATTTCTGTCGGCGCAATAGCCGCACTCCTCCAGAAGGATCTTCTTAGGGCCGCTTTCTTGAGCGGCGCCGAGAGCGTTGCATTGGCATTCATGTTCCAGGCGCTTTTAGCTCCTGATCTCGGTCTCACTCAGGCGATAGTTGGGACCGTGCTCCTTCCTGCGATTATTATAATCGGCATCTTCAAGACTAGGAGGCATGAGGAAGAATGATCGAACTTACCCTGCAATTCCTCAGCTTCATGATAGCTGCAGTGCTTATAGTCGTAGGATTTGCCGGTATGCTCTTCCTGGATAACCTCATCAAGAAGATCATCGCCTTCACCCTGCTCTCAGATGGCGTGAACCTTGCCCTCGTCTCGCTCGGCTACGTCGAAGGCGGCATCGTCTCGATTCTCGAGCCCGGCTCCTCAGCGACAACGTTCCCGACAAACGCGGTCCTCATCTTCGGACCTGGGATAGTCCTCACCAACATCGTCATTGGTGTGAGCACAACCGCAATTCTTGTTGCAATTACGATAGTCCTCTACAAACGGTACGGGACGCTCAAGGCGTCCAAGGTCCTGAAGGGTGAGCGAAAATGAACGAATCGATTACAAATCTTTGGTCCATTCCTCTCTTCATAATTATACCTTTACTCACAGCGATTCTTCTGAACTTGATTTATAACAAGAAGAACGCAATCAGGATAACCTCTATCATCTCCTCCGCTGTGCTCGTCGTCATAAGCATTCTGTCTCCCTACGGGTTCCAGTGGTTTACCGGTCAAGCATCAGTCCTCCCAAACGGAGGATACTCCTTTAATGCTAACCTCTACGGCATGAGGCTCGCGCTCGAATATTACTATGGACCAATGCAGCAGATCATGATCTTCCTGGCTTCCATCCTATTGCTCTTTGTCGTTATGATAGCCGGACGATCACTGAAGAAGAACTTCGGAACGTACATCTCGTTGATCTTCCTGCTCTATATGTCAGCGGCAATCGTGATAATGGTGAATGACTTCTACCATTTATGGATAGGAATTGAGATGGGGAGCCTGATTGTTGCAGGCGTCGTCCTCGCATCAGGCGAGAGCGTGAGCCAGAAGGCCGCTTTAAAGTATACCTTCTTCTCCGCCCTCAGCGGTGCTGGCCTTGCGATTGCCCTAGCTCTGATCCTGGGCACTACAGGTTATGCCAACGTCTCAAACGCAATCCAGGCATTGGCTTCGAGCAGCAGTTCTATGTCAGGCGTGCTCTACGTGGCATTCGGATTCCTAGTCCTGTCGTGGATATATGCTGGAGGCCTTGCACCAATTCATCCGCTGAAAGCTGATGTTTACGGTGCTTCTTACCCTCATGCCACTATCATGCTGCAGGCACAATCAAAGCTGATGCTTGTAGCCATAGGCTTGGTAATACTAAGAATGTTCGGCACCCTCCCATTCGCAAAAGAGGTCATGCTGACCATAAGCGTCCTTACCATGATGCTTGGGGTGGTTATGGCACTGATGCAGACCGACTTCAGATGGACGCTTGCATACCTGATAGTGAGCCACAGCGGACTTGTGACTCTTGGCATATCGCTGGGCACGGTTCAAGGCATCGTAGGCGGGCTCTTCCAGGCAGTCAACGACATGGTATACATGAGCGTGCTCCTGCTTTCCTGCGAGGCAATATACTACTTCGGAAAAGGGACCTCAATCAAGACCGTCAGCGGGATAGCGAAGCGCGCCCCATGGCTCGCAGTTGCTGCAATTTTCGGCGCATTCGCAGCTTCAGGCATCCCTCCATTCAACGGCTTCCAGAGCGAGATCATCCTCATCCAAGCCTCTCTGAACTTCGGCATGCCTGAATTGGCGGTTGTCGTCTTGATGGTCAGCGTTGCTACTTTCATAGCGCTCTTTAAGGCAATCTACAACATCTTCCTAAGGCCAGGCGATGACAACTCCACGCAGGAGACGCAAGCAAGCCCTGTGCCAAAGGTATTGTATGCATCTCTGGCAGTCCTGATATTCATGACAATCTTGCTTGGAGTCTATCCGCAACTCGCGGTAGACTTCCTTAGCGAGGCAGCTCTTAAGGTGGTGTACATCCCATGGGTTCCATAGACAGCTTGTATGATAAAGTGAAACGATACGTAATCGAATTCACGTCAGGTAAAGGCACTTCGAGTGCCATGACCGGGTATATGACCGGGGAACTCCAGACCGTGGTATTCATCATGGTTATGGCTGCATTCTTCAGGTTGTTCTCGATACCCTTAGGGATGGTAGTCCTGATCGCTGTCGTAGCTGCCCTCATCTATTTTGCGCCAGTCATAAAAGTGATGGAGCAGGAGAACGCCAGCGACCTGAACCTTGTGCTGTTCTGGGTAATCATATACTTCGGTGTTATAATCGCTGTAACTCTGTGGGGGACCTGAGCCATGGATATGAAAGACCTAAGAGGAACAAGAGGCTTAATCGCGGCAATAGCTCTGATGATAATATTTGTCGGCGTAGCCGTTTCGTTCGTTCAGCTTAATGGAAATGTTGCCCGAGGCATCAGCCCGGAGTACAATAAACTTGCGCAATATCAGGCTCCCAACAACCTTGCGAGTTGGGTCTACGACTTCCGTGGTTTTGATACGCTGATTGAGACTGGCGTGATCTATGTTGGCGCTGTCGTATCCGTGCTCGCAATAGGGCGCGGCATTGTGCGCATTAAGGGTGTAGAAGGCGAACCGCCTCTTGAGCAGACGAGCTTGGACTTCAAGGCTGAGCAAGTAAATGTTATACTCAAGTACTTCGGGCTACCCGTCATAATGCTCATCGTCGCGTACGGGATCCTTGTTTTAACCGGCGCATCAACATCGGGTGGAGGCGGATTCCAGTGCGGCGTAATCATTTCGTCCGCGTACTTGCTCGGCATGGTCTTATACGGAAAGAAGAATCCGCTCAACCTGGGCAAGAAGTTCCTTATCGGCCTTGGGAGTGTCGGATGGGCATTATACGCGCTTTTAGGCTTACCCGGCTACCTGGCGACTGGATACTGGCAATACAACGTTGGGACTGACTTGTGGTCAAGCGGCCTCCTGTCAAATGTCCAAGGATTCCCTGCAGTTGTCCCTGACATACTACGCCAGATATTCGGAGACCCGTTCAGAATTCTGTTGGTTCTCTCTGATGGCACCTACGCATCAACATCCGGCATTGTTCCGCTCATCAACATTGGCGAAGCTTTCAACGTAATTGGCGCAATAGGGCTGATCTTCCTAGTGTTTATCTATGGCTGGCATGACTCTGAGGAGGGCAAAGACGAATGATGGAATTCCAATGGCTGCCATCATACGCAGGCGAGGTAACTCCTATCGCTATAGCATTCTTTATTGGCATGATGTTCGGAACGCAGATGCAGGGGAAAATCTCGAGGAGGACTATGGTTATGATCCTGGGCTTAGCCATAATCGCCGCATTCCTCTTTGAGGCGCCAATCTTCACTTGGAGCTTCGTTGGCGGCTATATCGCCGAAGGCTTTGGCTTTGCCGCTCCGTTCATATCTGCCATTTTGGGCATGTTTATCGGGAAGATCGTCAAGGGAGGGTCGGAGTGAGTGTATCTGACGACCGCCGCTTGCACAAAGTGCGCAAAGTGTTGGGAAGTCTGCCCGACTGACTGCATAAAGCATCCAGACGGCATACCGTTCAGCTGCACTACTTGTGGAGTCTGCGCAACGGTCTGCCCGACGACCGCAATTCGGAAGAACCGCTTTGGCGGATATTACGTCGACCGCTCAAGGTGCACACGCTGCGGCATGTGCGTAAAGCACTGCCCGTTCACTTTTGTGAAGATCGTCCAGGACAGGGTAAGAGGCATCTGCATAAGGTGCGGCAAATGCGTAAAGGTCTGCCCTGCGAATGCCCGCGTTGACATCTTCAAATCTGTTAAGCAGCCAATCGACTATTCGATGTTGCTCGAGATAGCGACGCCAGAGCGGCTTCAAGCAATAACGCAAGGTAAGCCGATAGAAGTAAAAGCGGTGGTTCCAAAATGACAGCAGCCCAAGCAACTCCTGCGGCAATTGCGGCTCCAATACCGAAGGTTTCAAAGCGCAAGATATTCAGGGACATGGCAAAATGCATGCTTTGCGGAAGATGCAGGAACGTCTGCCCCTCCAGTGCAATCAAGCTTGAGACTGAGGTGAATGGCAGGTGCACACACTGCAACCTCTGCGCCGAGGTCTGCCCTGTCAAGGCAATCGATTCTTTTGAGGGCAAGATAAAGCCTGAAGAAATCGGGCAGCATTATTCAAAGATGCAGTCATATGCCGACCGGAAGATCAAGATTAACTGCGTGAACTGTATGGAGTGCTACGAGCAATGCCCATCGCACGCAATCTACTTCGAGGAAGGAAAGCTTTTCATAAAGAAGGGCGACGCCAGTGCGTCAATAATCAATTGCTCGCTCTGTTCGCTCTGTGCCAGGTCGTGCCCTACGGACGCACTGAAGTTCGAGCTCAACCGGATCAAACTCATTCCTGACCTATGCGTTCTATGTGGCGAATGTGTCAGGGTATGCCCGACAAAGACCATGACGCTCAAGGATAGGTATCCTGAAGGTGCATGCGTCATGTGCGGCAGATGCGTTAAAGCATGCCCAGTGGGCGCCCTTTCCATAAAGCCTGTATCATGGGATGGAACCATTACCGACAGCTGCATACGGTGCGGAACCTGCAGCAAGGTCTGCCCGACAGACGCAATCATGTTCGACCCAACGACGATGGGCAAACCCGCGGTGGACGCCTCCAAATGCATACTCTGCGAGATATGCTCCTCGGACTGCCCTGTTGACGCCATAAAGATCAAGTGCAACCTGCCTGAGCGTAAGTTGGAGAAGCACTCCATCAGCATAAATCAGCGCTTATGCATAGGCTGCGGTCTGTGCGTTGACGCCTGCAAGATAACGCTGAAGGGCGATCCCGCTCCATACCTGAAGGATGGGGTCGCATACGTGAACGAGATCAAGTGCATCGGCTGCGGGGCATGCGCTTCTACCTGCCCTGCTGAATGCATCAGAGTGGTCAAGGTATACGACAAAAAGCGCGTGGCCGGTCAGGCCAGCGATGTGGTGGTATTGCCATGATTACATTCCTGAGACTCATGATTACAGGCGCATACAGAAACGCCGTACGGATAATTGCCAAAGGCGACCGGGCTACGAGCATGTCGATAAGGAACAAGATCCTTACCCTCAGCGTCGAGCCCACCCCCACCGTGCTTGACGAGATGTGCATCGGGTGCAGCGGATGCTACAACGTCTGCCCGACAAAGGCAATCACGATGGTCAAGCTCGAGAAGCCCGTAGAGGTCGTCGAGGGATACATGAAGGAGCAGGTGCCGCGGATCGACCTGCTGAAGTGCATCTACTGTCTCAACTGCCACGACACTTGCCCGATATATTCGATATTCGGTGAGGCTGCCCCCATCCACGCAAGGGACGTAGGCATGCCCCGGATGACCCTGCAGGAGGTTCTGAAGAAGCCGGTAAGGGCTCCTCCTGAGACGATAGCCGAGCTAGGAAAGCTGATCCCCGCATCTACAATCTCGATTTTAACAGGAGGCAACAAACAATGACGCTGAAGTCGACTTCAAGGAAGAACGCAATACACGTCATGCTCTGCTACACTGGCGGATGCAACGGCTGCGATATAGAGGTGGTAAACGCACTCCTGTCGCCGCGTTATGACCTGGAGCAGTACGGCGTCATGCTGACCTGGAACCCGAGGGAGGCGGACGTCCTGATCGTGTCAGGCGTCGTGACCTGGCAGATGCTCGAGCCGCTCAAGAAGATTTACTCTCTCATCCCCGAGCCGAAGGCAGTCGTTGCCGTGGGCGCATGCGCCTGCAACGGTAACGTCTACAAGAACCTTGTCGGTGACATAAAGGTGAACGAGGACATCTGGGCGCCGGTAGAGAGCGTAATACCGGTGGACGTCAAGGTGCCCGGCTGCGCCCCGCGCCCCGAGGATATAATCCAGGGTGCCGTCAAGGGTATTCCAAAGCTTATGGGGGCTCCATAACATGACTGAAGCAAACAATACTCCAAAAGTGATTGAAAAAGAGCTCTCTTTCGGACCGGTACATCCGGCGCTGCTTGAACCTTACAGGATTAGGCTCTTCGTCAACGACGAGATCGTAGAAGACTGCGAGATCAACATCAACATGGCATATCGCGGCATAGAGAAGCTGTTCGACGGCCTGCCTGTCGAGAAGGCGCTGCTCATCGCTGAGCGCGTCTGCGGCATCTGCTCGCACGTGCACGCATGGAATGCCGTCAGGGTCATAGAAGGCGGCTTGGGGATCGAGGTCCCGGCGAGGGCAGATTACATCCGCGTCCTCACCCAGGAGTTCCAGCGTATCACGAGCCACCTCATCTTCTTCGGTCACGCATTCGAAGTAATTGGACACGAAACCCTATCCATGCGCGCATTTCTCCTCAGGGAGCAGTTCATGGACCTTCTGCAGTATTTGGGCGGGAACCGCGTCATGCCGTCCGTCCCGATTATCGGTGGCATAAGGCCGAGGGCTGATCTAACCGAGAGCCTGAAGAAGACGATACTCGATAGGTGCGACGCCTTCGAAGCCAAATATGGCGCTTATGTTCAGAGGATACTCGACGACCCGCTGGTCATCTCAAGGGTAAATGGTGTAGGCCTCCTGTCCAAGGAGGACGCCATAAAATTCCACGCCACAGGCCCTACCGGGCGCGCGTCGGGGTGGAACTACGACATAAGAACGCAGATGAAAGAGTACAAGCCGTTTGACTTCAAGGTCATCGTCCTAGACGGCTGCGATAATAAGGACCGCGTGGTCGACCGTGCGCTGGAAGTTCTCGAGAGCCTGAAGATCATCCGCCAGGTAGTGAAGAACCTGCCCGAAGGTCCTGTTGTGAACAGGAGCTGGGTCGCAAAGGAGATGCCTTACACGACCGCCTACATGGAGACATACCGCGGGGAAGTCATGCACTCTTACGGCTTGGACCATCAAGGGCTCATCAGGAACTATCACATACGGACCCCTACAATAACGAACCTTGCTGCTATGGAACAAGCATGCGTTGGCGACCATGTCACTGACGCAATACTCACAATTGCGAGTTGCGACCCGTGCCTCACATGCTGCACAAGGGCAGAGGTGGTCGATTCCGGCAAGAGCAGGGTCATGACAGACTTTGAGATCATTAGAAAATATGGATGGAGGAAACGATGATGGACTCAACAATACTCTTCATTGCAAGGCTGATAGCATCATCCTTCATAGCCATCGCGATAGCGCTGCTCTACTCGCTTATACTCCCCGGAATCGAACGAAAGATACAGGCGAGGATACAGCAGCGGATCGGACCACCCATACTCACTCCTGGTTTCTGGTCCGTGGTCAAGTTCATGTACAAGGAGAAGATGGAGCCGATTGCGCAGATGCCGCGTCTCTACAAGTCATTGATAGTTGCAGGCGTTGCAATCGTCTCGATGCTCTTCCTCTTCACCACTCCGTGGTGGTGGTTCGTGCTCGGCTGGGGCAGCATCCTTGGGATAGCTGGGATGCTGAAGCTCGAGGAGGTCATCTACGTCTTCATGGGTTCCCAATCCCAGTCAATCCTCTCGACTTCGATGCCCGTTCCGGATACCGTGAAAGGTTCGAAGTGGCCGAACATCCGCAGGGAGTTCAACGAGCAGCACAGCTCTGAGAGGGCTCTAAAGATGATGGCGATAGGGTCGCTCCCGCTTTACCTGGCGCTCATAGTGCCGTTCATAGCCGCCGGGAGCGTCAGCATTGCATCCGTTGTTGTAACGCAGAACCCTACGTACTCGCCATTCAACTCATGGCTCTCATTGTCACTGCCAACAAACCCGATTCTCTTCACTGTCCCAGGCTTCTTGGCCGCAATAGTCTTCTTCTTGGGCTTCGTCATGATGCTCAACGAGAAACCGTTCACCATACTCAAGGCAAAAGTTGACCTTATCGAGGGGGGCGTCCTCGAGTACGCCGCGAACCTGAGGGGAGGATACTACATCATGCGCAACCTTCTCATGTTCTCGCTCTCGAGCCTATTCGTTACGCTCTTCATGGGGATTCCCTTTGACCCGTTCCAGCCGGCAATGTTCCTGCTGAACATGGTTCTGAGCCTTATTCTGCCGATCGCTCTCTCTGTGCTAGTCGCATTCTCCCCGATATTCACATTCAGGCAGATTTATCCTACTACTATAGGGCTATCCGCCCTTGGAGTTCTCGCGATGATACTCGCGCTGAGCATATGATTGGTGGTGCAAACAAATGCCAAGAATCGCTATTCGACCAAAAGCTGTGATAAACTTAGGCGGATGGATATGTGAGCGCAAGGTAACTATACCTTACCGCGACTATGTCATAGGCAACCCTTTTGACGAAGCAGTAAAGATATCCTCTCCAATATATTCGATGGAAGACGTGAAGGCTATTGAGGATCTCGGCTTGATTGTTGAGCCTGTTGGCGCATATGACCGCCTTGTCGATAAGCTAAATAAGGTAAAAGCAATAATTGAAACAAGTTCGACAAAGGGCTGAACATTCAAGATAACGAGGATTTAAGATGAAAATTTTTTTCATTGGTGGCCCTCTACTTGTGGATGGTTATCGGCTGGCAGGCGTTGAGCCTGTTTCCATAGCTACGCCAAACGATATGGTCAAGTCAATTCAGTCGCTGATGAAGCGCGAGGACGCAGGGATAATCCTTCTCGATTACGATTACTCTTCAAAGCTAAAAGATGAAATTGTTGCTCTAAGAATGAAGAATCCGACACCTGTCTTGGTCGAGGTGCCTGGAAGACACTCGACCGCAGAGATAGACCTCAAATCAACAATTAGCAAGATAATGGGTGTTAAGATGTGAGCTCGACAATCGCCTCCCAGTCCGAAGGCCTAAAGCGGCTTATCGATGCACTATTCGAAGAATCAAAAACAAACGCAGAGTCAATAATCTCCGACGCGGAGACCCGTTCGCAGTCAATACTCTTGGAATCAGAGAAGTATTCGCTCAAGAAAGCAGAAGATACATTGAACTCATACGCTTCCATGGCAACCATCGAGTCGCGCAAGGAGGTGTCAAAGGCAGAAATAGAGTCCCGCATGTCGATGCTGCGGATGAAGAACGATTACGTTGAACAAGTGTTTGATGCCGCCAAGGCACGGCTGCTGGAATACGCTAAATCAGAAGAGTACCTCTCAACGCTCTCCCGGACCATATCCGCAGCGTCGGAGCAGATGGATGCCGGTGAATTACTCCTGAGCGCCCGAGATATAGACGCTCTCGGTACAAGCAAGCTGAAGAAGATAGCCGGCAAGGAAACAGCAGTCAACGCCTCAAACATAGGGATCGGAGGATTCACCCTCGTCTCAAAGGATGGCAAGATCTCCATTGATCGAACCATAGACAGCGTGCTGATTTCGCTGAAAGAGAAGATGCGTGGAAAAATAGCTGATGCACTATTCAGGTGATTGAGATGGTTATTCAAGGAAAAATCAACAAGATTAGCGGTCCTGTTGTCAAAGCAGAGCACGTGGCAGGGCTTGGGATGCACGAGCTTACATTAGTAGGCGAAGACGAGCTCATAGGAGAAGTAGTCCGTCTCGAAGGATCATCCGCCACAATCCAGGTATACGAGGAGACTGTCGGTCTCAAGCCTGGAGAGAAGGTAATTGGTTCAGGAATGCCTCTGTCAGTCGAACTTGGGCCAGGTCTTCTGCAGAGTATCTCTGACGGTATCCAGCGGCCGCTTGCGGTCATTAAAGATATGACGGGCGATTTCATCGAGCGAGGTGTCAAGGCGACTGCCCTGTCGCGAACAGCAAAATGGCACTTTGTGCCTAGTGTCAAAGCTGGTGACGCGGTCATTGGTGGGGCGGTCTTAGGCACGGTTCAGGAGACTCCGCTCTTCCAGCATCGTATTCTCGTTCCGCCAAAAGTGAGTGGAACAATAGAAAAACTTGCTGAAGAGGGCGATTACACTATCGAGGAAGTCATTTGCAAGGTGCGTGGCAAGGGCAAGGCTCTGACCGAGTTGAAGCTCTACCATAGATGGCCTGTAAGGGAACCGCGGCCTTACATGGAAAGGCTCGAGCCTTCAGAGCCACTGATCACAGGTCAGCGGATTATCGACACCTTCTTCCCAGTAGCTAAAGGCGGCGCCGTTGCGATCCCGGGCGGATTCGGGACTGGCAAGACAATCACCTCGCATCAGTTGGCAGCTTGGTCTGACGCTGAGATAATCGTTTACATCGGCTGCGGCGAACGCGGCAACGAGATGACCGAAGTGTTGCTCACATTCCCGGAGTGGAAAGATCCGAAGAGCGGCAGGCCTTTGATGGAACGGACCGTACTGATTGCGAACACCTCAAACATGCCTGTCTCGGCTAGGGAAGCCAGCATCTATACCGGCGTCACAATTGCCGAATACTTCCGCGATATGGGCTACAACGTAGCAATTATGGCCGATTCTACAAGCCGGTGGGCAGAGGCGCTGAGGGAACTGTCAGGCCGTCTTGAGGAGATGCCTGCGGAGGAAGGCTATCCATCTTACCTCTCCTCGAGGCTGGGCGAGTTCTACGAGCGAGCAGGGCGCGTCAAAGCCCTCAACGGGGCGTTGGGCTCTGTCACCCTCATTGGGGCAGTCTCGCCTCCTGGAGGCGATTTCTCGGAGCCGGTTACCGTCCACACGAAGCGCTTCGTCCGGGCCTTCTGGGCACTGGACAGCGCTCTGGCGAGCATGAGGCATTATCCCGCCATCAACTGGCTCACGAGCTACTCCGAGTACACCGATTATGTTGAGACGTGGTGGAATGAGCGAACCAGCGGACTGTGGCGCGAAAAGACGATAAAAGCCATGGATATCCTGAAGAGGGAAGACGACCTCAAGGAAGTGATAAGACTCGTCGGGTCAGAATCATTGCCTGAGAGTGAGAAGCTTATAATGGAAGTTGCAAGGATGCTCAGGGAAGGTTTCCTTCAGCAGAATGCATACGACCCCATCGATACCTACTCCTCGCCTGAGAAGCAGTTCAAGTTGCTCACAGCCATGCTTGAATTCTACGAGAGCTCAATTAAGGCGGTCTCGAAGGGCATTCCCGTCTCAAAGATTATGTCCTTGCCGTCGCTTGCCGACATGTTCAAGCTTAGGATGTCTGTCCCGAGTGACAAGATCGAACTAATTGATCAAGTGCTCAATAAAGTGAACTCCGAGCTCAACTCTTTGGAGGGTAAGAACTGATGACTTCAAAAATGGAATACCGTGGCGTTCAAAAGATAAGCGGCCCAATGATTTTCGTCGAAGGGATAACAAACGTTGGATATGAAGAGCTCGCGGAGGTCAAGGGTGAGGATGGAGAAACGAGGCGTGGCAGGGTCTTGGAGGTATCCTCCGACGTAGCTGCTGTTGAAGTATTCGAAGGCACTACCGGCCTATCTGCAACCTCAACCTCCGTAAAATTCCTTGGGAAGCCGCTCACAATCCCGCTCTCGACGGAGATGCTCGGGCGCGTCTTCAACGGATTGGGCGAGCCTGCAGACGGAGGTCCTTTGCCATTTACCGAGGATTACCGGAACGTAAACGGGCTCCCGATGAACCCGTACTCAAGGGATTATCCGACTCAATTCATCCAGACCGGCGTCTCGGCGATAGACGGCATGGACACCCTCGTCCGAGGGCAGAAGTTGCCTATATTCTCGGGCTCCGGGCTCCCGCACAACCTGCTCGCAACCCAGATCGCAAGGCAGGCCACTATCCGGGGCGAGAAAGAAGGCTTCGCCGTCGTCTTCGCAGCGATGGGCATCAAGCATGACGAGGCCGCCTTCTTCAAGAGGAGCTTCGAAGAATCTGGCGCGCTCAAGAACTCAGCATTATTCCTGAACCTTGCAGACGACCCGGCAGTAGAGCGTTTGGTCACTCCTAGGAGCGCCCTCACGCTCGCAGAGTACCTTGCCTTCGAGCAGGACATGCACGTACTTGTGATACTGACCGACATGACAAACTACGCTGAAGCCCTAAGGGAGATCAGCGCTGCCAGGGAAGAGGTGCCAAGCAGGAAGGGTTACCCTGGATACATGTACAGCGACTTCGCCACCATTTATGAGCGAGCCGGCAGAATCAAAGGGCGCAAAGGGAGCATAACGCAGATGCCCGTCCTTACGATGCCCAACGACGATATCACACACCCAATTCCTGACCTTACTGGGTACATCACCGAGGGACAAATAGTCCTCGACAGGGACCTCCACAGGCGCGGCATATTCCCTCCCATCAATATCCTGCCCAGCCTTTCAAGGCTCATGAAAGACGGAATCGGGAAGGGCAAGACTAGGGAAGACCACGGGCAGGTGACGAGCCAACTCTACTCCGCATACTCGAGGGCGCAGGAACTCAGGTCGCTTAGCGCCATCATAGGCGAAGAGGGGATGACCGATAAGGACAGGGCATACCTCAAATTCGGCGAGGCATACGAGCAGCGTTTCCTGAAGCAGAGGTTCGATGAGAACCGGTCGCTTGAGACTACACTCGACCTTGCATGGACAATGCTCTCAGCGCTGCCGGAGACTGAACTGTCGAGGATCTCGGACAAGTATGTGAAGATGTACTACAAAAAAGCATGATTGCCGCGGAGTGAGACCCATTGTCGATTAAAGCCGCCCCCTCAAAGATGAACCTGATAAAATTCAGGAGAACGCTCTCCTTCCTCAAGCGGGCGCACGACTTGCTAGAGGAGAAGAGGGACATACTCCTGCTTGAGGTCAGCAGGCGGCTTGGGGAAGCAACGAAAGCCCGTGAGGAACTAAATCGGCTCCTCCAGAGTGCCTACGCATCTCAAGATGCTGCTGCAACCGCTGTCGGAACCGACGAGCTAAGGCGAATCTCGGCATCCCCTATTGCCACTTTTGAAATCACCGCCTCCAACAAGAAGATCATGGGCGTGACGACATCTGCAATGGAACTGACCAATTTGAAGCGAACCGTCTCATACAGCATCTCGCAGCCGACTGTACTGATAGACGAAGCAGCAGAAAAGTTCCTTGATGCTCTCCCCGTGATTGTGAGGGTAGCTGAACTCGAGAGCACTCTCATCAACTTGGTCGAAGAAGTCAAGAAGACGCAGCGCCGCATAAACGCTCTCGAACAGTTCCTCATACCGCGCTATCAAGAGGCCGTGACACTAATATCCAGCATACTTGAGGAGAGGGACAGGGAAGAGTTCGTAAGAGTCAAAAAAGTAAAATCGCTGATAGAGCGGAGGGCACAACAATGAGTGAAGCGAACCAGGCAATAATGTCCGAAGTAAAAAAGACATACAGCTCAGCAAAAGCGAAGATAAGCAAGAGCGCATCGGAAGCAAAAGCCGATGTAGCCTCAAAAATATCATTAATCAAGAATGAAATTTATAAAGAGGTAAAATCAAATAACGAGAGGTAACTTACATGAAACTCGGTACACCATTTAAAATAAACAGCAAAAGCCTGTTCATTGCATCCATAATCATTGTACCAATCATACTAGTTCTGTCTGTCGTCTCACTAGTTTCGGCAGCAATTCAGTCGCCAACAGCCGTCATCAGCGTGACTGCTGATGGCGTTGACACATCACTCTATGCCATCGCGGCAGCTGTTGCAGTGGGTGCATCATGCCTTGGCGCAGGTTTCGCCCTGGCAAAGGCTGGATCGGCGGCTATCGCATCGCTTGCAGAGAAACCCGAGACCTTCTTCAAGGCATTCCTAGTAGTAACTCTGTGCGAGGCAGTCGCAATCTACGGGCTTATCATTGCAATCTTGCTATGGCTGAAGCTGTGACCCTGGGTGCATACGGATGTTACGCCCAGTAGGAATGTCGCATGCTTCCATAATTTTTCTTAAATCAGACATAGAGGAAGCAATGAGCACTCTGAATTCATACGGGGCGTTTCACCTCACCTTAAAGGATATTGAAAGCCAGAAGACATCTGAAAATATTGAGAGATTGCAGGAGCTAAGCAACAGGGTAAAAGACCTCTCCGGAAGAATCGCATCGCTATCTGGGAGCCTCTCTGGAAGCGAAGGGCGAGGCGAAGCAGTCGTATCCCAAGAGTGGAGCAATCTCTTCAATCAAATCGATACGGAACTGGCTCCATATGAGCAAGAGATCAGGTCCGTAGAATCCGTGATGAACCGGCAGCACCAATCCCTGCCCCTGCTTCAGGTATGGAAGTCAATATCTAACGAGCTTGTCGGGCTTTCCAGCCTAGACCTCCTCCCTGAATTCAAGCGGCTTAAGATGCTCTTCCTGACACCCAAGAGCGCGGCACAGCTCAAGGATGAACCTGAGCTGCCTCAGGAAGCTTTCCTCGTCCACAGGTTCGTGGCAGCTCCAGTCTTCTTTGTCGCCTGCCGGAGCAGCGATGAGGCGAAAGTCCTCCGCGCAGCAGAGGAGTCTGAGTTCAAACAACTTGAAAAAATTGATGGCATGCCTTCTAAGCTGAGCGAGCTCGCACCATTCCTATCCAAGTTCGAGTCCGATTTTAATTCAGAATCCGCGCGCAACAACGAGTCAATAATTGCAGTCGGCAAGATAAAGCCCAGAGTAGACTATCTCTCTGAAGTCCTTACCGATGCTAACGCGGTCCTCGACATAAAGAACAGATCATCACTCGAGAAGAATTGGGCGATTGTTGAGGGATACGTGCCGACAAAAAAGGTCGAACCTCTAAATAAGGCGCTATCAGAGAATCTCAACGGGCGGTTCATACCGTTCATGAAGGTCGAGAAGAACGAGCCAAAGACACCGGTGACCTACAACTATCCGAAAGGCCTCAAGATATTCGATAAGATAACAAACCTCTACGGCACGCCGTCGTACAACGAGATAAACCCCACTCCAATCATGGCCGTAACCTTCCCGCTACTCTTCGGTCTTATGTTTGGGGATCTCGGTCATGGCTTGGCCCTTGCTGGCATAGGCGCGTTCATGTATAAAAAAGTAAAGTCGATGAAGAGCATCGGGCTTATCTTAATGATTTCCGGCATTGCTGGCGCGCTTGTGGGCGGAATCCTCTACGGCGAATTCTTCGGCAAATCACTTGCAGGCTTGATAGGATACTATGCGCCTCTCCACATACCCGAGGGCGAAGAGGCATTCCTTTCGTACCTTATGCAGATCATCATGCTTACGCTCTACGTTGGCATTGGGCAAATGTCAATGGGCATTGGCATATCCATTGTGAATAAAATTATGCAGCGGAAATGGTCCGAAGCGCTACTAGTCATGGCACCAAAACTTGCCTTTTATCTATGCCTGGTTTACGTGGTCTTCTCAACACGCTTGGAGATAATGACCTGGTTCGGGGGGCCCATATATTACATACTCGCGCCAGTCCTCTTCCTGTTCTTGGCCTCACCGATATACGCAACGGTAAAGCACGGTGTGCACGAGGGACTGGGACACCTTGGCGAAATGGGTTTTGACCTCTTTGAGACCGCGATAGCCTTCACATCAAACACCGTATCTTACCTCCGAATCTTTGCAATGTTCATAGCGCATATCGAGCTTATGGTGGTCTTCTATAGCCTTGCAACGATGGTATCCGGAGGGGCGCTGGGGTTCGTCTTATCAGGCGCTTTGATTGTAATTGGCAACATATTTGTTGTGCTTCTTGAGGGAATAATTTCTCTAGCGCAAGACCTGAGGCTCCACTTCTATGAATGGTTCAGCAAGTTCTACCAGGACAGTGGGGTCAAGTTCTCGCCGTTCAGGCTCATACAGGGCGTGCCCATAACAAAGAAGACGCCCCAGTAAGCTGCCTGTCGCCGGACAGAACTCTCAGGTCAGGTAGTTCTGGTTCAGGCTCTTCAGGTCAACGCCCCTCTCGACGGCATTTGCGACCCTGATGAGGTTGCTGATTTCATTAAGCTTGAGCTCAAGGTATCCCAGTATCGCGCCAAACTCTCCGTATCCCTTGTAGTATGACCTCTCCAGGCTGGAAGCGATCCTCTTCTCATACTCTCTCTCGAGCTCCCTTGGGGATTCAGCTTTGGGCGCACCCCTGGTTTCGAAGTAAGCCAACGCCTTCGCTTGAGTCCCCGCTTTTAGTGCCTCTCTTAACTCCGCCTTCCCAAACGCGCCCTCGGTTGTGATGAGTACCTCTTCGATGGCTTTCGGGTCAATTCCGTTCTTCAAGCCCCTGAGCACTGTAACCACGTTGTAGAGGTCTGCCTTCTGCTTGACGTAACCCAAAAGCGGCTCACCCTCCCCCTTCATCTTCTTCACCATTGCAGAGAGCTTCAACAGCCTTCCCTTGACGAATACGGAATCCAGAAGCGCCGGAATCGCATGCTTTGCATAGAGCTGGGTCGCTTCTTCGACCTCATCCTCGTAGCCGATCCTCTTCAGCATCTTGATGACATCTTGCTTGCCGAGCTTTTTGAGGGGGGTAATGACTTGGGCATCAGTGAGTATCCCAAGGTGCCACTTCATCAGCTCTACCGCTTCGCCCTCCTGGGCTTCCCTCTTGATCAGCATGAAAAAGTTTGTTGTTTCAGGCGAGACCTTTATGAACTCGTCGATCTCCTTGAAGAAACTCTCCTTAAGTATCGACTCGTACTCGACAAGGTTAGGCGACATGTTTGCAAAGTCCGGATAGGCTGGCTTTATCCTGTTTACAATATCCTTAAGGTCCTTCTGTGAAGCCAACTCCATTATCTGCTGGTCTGTCAGGAGCTTCCCCTTCCTGCCTGATGCCTTGACCGCAGCATACGTGAAGTCTGGCAAAGCTTTCACTACTCCTTCTCCGGGGCGTTCAGGCTATCTCTCGTTGCCTTGACGACTTCATCCACACAGGAGTCAAAATTCTTCTTAGCCTTCTGTTGTGCTTCAGTTGCCTTTTCCTTTCCCTGAGCCATGATCTTTGACGCCTGCTTCTTGGCTTCAGACATGCTCTCCGAGAGCATCTTCTCTCCCGCGGCTTTTGCCTTCTCGCCTATGTCAAGCTCGATCTTCCTGCTCTCTGTCTCTGCAGCCTTGACAATAGACGCCGCCTTTCCCCTCGCCTCGACTTCAACGCCGTCCGCTGCAACCTCTGCATCCTTGAGCGCCTTCAACACTTTGTCCATATCAACACCTTCTAGCAGATACAATATACCCTGTGTGACCTACCATTATCATATCCGGTCTTGTCTCATTAAACTTGACCTTATACGTTCTCATTATCAGCTCCAGCGCCTTCACATTAACAAAGCCGAGCCTGTTCAGCTCCTCAACGGTCTTCTCGACCTGGTTAATCGTTGGGCTGAAACTCACGACCCTGCCGCCCATTCTCAATGCCTTCTGGACACTCTCCACTATCATCCACGGCGTTGGCATGTCGAGCACAACCGCATCTACTTCAGACTCATCGATGCCGGTGGTGATATCTTTCAGCTTCATCTCGACATAAGGCGTTAACCTAAGCTTCTCCAAGTTCTTGCGGGCGTTGGCTTGGAACTCTTCCCTTACCTCGTAGGTATAGACCTTGCCCGTAGGTGCTACGTGGGTCGCCAGGTAGCTTGTGAGGGCGCCGCTCCCGGTCCCGCATTCCACCACTCTGGACCCCGGCTTGACGTTTGCAAGCATCGTTATCAGCGCAGTATCCTTCGGATAGATTACCTGTGTCCTCCTCATTATCCTCTCGAGGTGGTCCAGGTAATCTGATGTTATGACTCTGAGGGTGGCCCCAAGGGTTGTCCTCACCTCGATCCCATAGGGCTTACCTATCAGCTCCTCGAGGTCAACCACCCCCTTGTGGGTATGAAACTTCTTGCCCCGCTCAATCTTGACGAGCCAGCTCTTCCTCTCGTTCACATAAAGAAGTGCCTCGTCGCCTTCAGTGATGAGTTTGGGATCGGCGGACATAACTCTGGCCCTACACGATTTCTGAGTTCTTCGATATTAAACGTATTGGTAGCCCGAGTCATATCATGCGCGCGGCAACAGACGATGGTGCTGGATGGCTATCGTTATCCTGCACGGATTCGGATTTTCTCTCCGACAGCGTTGGAATGAACATACGAAATTAGGAGAAAACAACTCTGAATAATATATTTTTTATAGTATTATCGTAATACATCTATACGTTGGGGTTGCTGCTTTGTCTGCTCGGATGAAGATACATGTTTCGGGCACGGTACAGGGGGTGGGGTTCAGGTACTTCACATTCAGGACAGCGCGCAGGCTCTCGCTCGGCGGATATGTCCAAAACAAGTCTGACGGAAGCGTTGAAGTTGTTGCCGAAGGCGAGAAGGCCAAGCTGCTCCACCTTGTGGAGGAGTTGAGGATCGGCCCTCCTGGATCTTGCGTTGATAATCTCGGTCTCAAGTGGGAAGACCCAAAGAACGAATTCAACGAGTTCAGAATCCTCAGGTAATTTTTTTACTCTCTGGGAATTAATTTATTGCGGTTTTTCCGGAGAGCGTCTTATATTTTTAAAGCAATAATTCTTCAATTTATTAACTAATATTCTCCGTTTCTTTAACTGTTAAATCTAACCAGCGTTATAACCATTTTATATAAGAAAAACATATATGCGGTTGTATTTTACGCTCTACCTGATGCGTATGTTGGCAGAAGTGCTGAGCAATCCGATTACAATATTCCTAATCTCAGTACTGGTTGCCAGCCTGATTTACTCACTCGGCCAATCAAAGAAGAAAGCGAATGCCGACAAGTCCGCCCCTTATGCGTGCGGCCAGAGCGTTGCAGCGGAGCGGGAGCCGGTCAGCATACACATCTTTGAGTTCGCGGCGGTCTTCCTGGTCTTCGACGTGATCGCCATAATGCTGATTTTCTCGTTCGACACGGCGTTTACACTGCTGCCCATAATTTATGTTGCCCTCGCCGCGGTCGCGCTCTATTCTCTCCCGGTCTTTAGGAGGCGGCGATGATGGGGCTCAGCAACTGGGCGCAGAGGAAGAGCCCATGGATGCTGCACTTCAATACCGGGTCATGTAACGGGTGCGATATAGAGCTCGTCGCGACCCTCACGCCGCGGTATGACATTGAACGGTTCGGCATGTACCTGAGGGGCAGCCCAAGGCACGCCGACATCCTTCTCGTGACGGGGCCGGTTACCCGGCAGGTGCGGGAGAGGCTGGTAAGGATCTACAACCAGATGCCCGAGCCAAAGTTCGTCGTTGCGATAGGGAGCTGCTGCATCAGCGGCGGTGTCTTCTCCAACTGCGGCAAGGGGCCGTGCTACAACGTATATGCTGGACTTGACCAGATCTTGCCTGTCAACGCATACATCCCCGGTTGCCCTCCGAAACCCGAGGCGATAATCGACGGAGTGGCCAAGTTGCTCGGGAGTATGAATAATAAAAAGAAGGAGGCCATCAATGGATGAGCACAATTGCTAATGACGACGTTGCACTCGTAAAGCTAGCCGAGAGCAGGGACATCCTTGACGTCAAGATCACTTCGCCGAGGCGCATCCTTGCAGTGGTCATGCCTGATCGCTACCATGCCACGGTTGAAAGCATAGTGAAGCTGGGTTTCGTCCACGTTGTGGCGCTTACCGCAATCGATACCGAATCAGGACTCGAGCTTCAACTTCAGCTCGGCAGGGGCACGATCGTCTCGCTCAAGACAATCCTGCCAGTAGAGAGCCCCGAAATCGACACCATTACAGACCTTCTGCCCGGCGCTTCGGTCCACGAGAGGGAGGTCCACGACATAATGGGCATCATGTTCAGGAACAGCCCGGACCAGTCCCGCATATTGCTATCAGAGGACTGGCCTGCCGGCGTTCATCCGCTAAGGAAGAGCTTCACTGCTACTGTTCCGGAGCCGGGGAGGGGTCTTTGATATGAGCTCCTACGAGCGGCTCTTCGACCTGCCGATCGGCCCGCAGCACCCCGCGCTCAAGGAGCCCGTCCTGCTGAACCTCAAGGTGGATGGCGAGCACGTGGTTGACGTGGGAGTGGACGTGAGCTACAACCACAGGGGGATGGAGAAGGCAACGGAGTACAGGACGTATGTCCAGAACCTCTACCTCATAGAGCGGATCTGCGGCATATGCAATGTCGCTCACTCGATGTCGTTCTGCATCGCTCTCGAAGGGTTGCACGGGAAGCCGGCGCCGGAAAGGGCAAGGGTCCTCCGGGTGCTTGCCGAGGAGCTGGAGCGCATCCAGAGCCACATGCTATGGCTCGGGGTTGCAGCCCACGAGATCGGCTTCGACACGCTCTTCATGTATGTCTGGCTGGACCGGGAGATATCGAGCGACCTGATGGAAGCCTTTACCGGTGGCAGGATCACTACCTCTTACAACGCGATCGGCGGCGTGAAGCGAGACATGACCCCTGAGATAGCCGCGCTCATCCGCAAAGGGATGGACAAACTGGAGGAGCGCATGGCTTACTACCGAAAGACCATATCGCAGGAGCGGACGGTGCTGAAGCGGACGCAGGGCGTTGGCATGCTGAGCACGCAGGATGTCATATCACTCTCAGCCGTTGGTCCGCTGGCGAGGGCGTCAAACGCCAAGGTCGACGTCCGGGCAGACGACCCGTACGCCGCGCACGGCCTTGTCCCGATGAATGTGGTTACCGGCGAGAGCTGCGACGTCTTCTCGCGCATCATGGTCAGGATCGATGAGACTGTCGAGTCCATACATGCGATAAGGTACTGCCTGGACCACCTCCCGAGCGGTCCGATACTGCAGCGGTTCCCGCGCCGGGTCCCTGCGGGGGACTTTCTCTCAAGGGTCGAAGCCCCAAGGGGTGAGCTCGCCCACTTCATAAGGGCAGATGGAAGCGACAAGCCATACCGGTACAAGATCAAGACGCCGACCTTCTCGAACGTCCCGGCACTCGCAAAGATGCTCAAGTCAGATGGAAGGTATGTCGTTAACATAGCCGACGTCCCGGTGATTCTGGCGTCAATAGACCCATGCTTCAGTTGCACCGCGCGGTTCGAGAGGATAAAATGATTCTATGGCGGTTCGGCTATGGGATGGGCTTGGGGTCTCTTTTCACTTCTGGTATTCCCGGGGTTTGCGCTTATGGTAGCGCTCTCCTTCTTCTACGAGTGGGTTGACCGGAAGCTCTACGCGGGCATCCAGATGCGCGTAGGTCCCCTCTACACCGGCCCCTCGGGAATCCTCCAGCCGTTCGCCGACTTCGTCAAGCTGATGTCCAAGGAGGACCTCACGCCAAAACATGCCGACTGGAAGGTCTTCAACTCCGTCCCTGTCATCATGGTGGCGCTGATGCTGACGTCCCTGACCCTGATCCCCATATCCAGCGCAACCGGCATGATATCCTTCCGCGGGGACATCGTCTTCGCAATTGTCGCGCTAACGTTCTTCTGCATACTCGTCTTCCTAGCTGGGTTCTCGTCCATGAGCAGGTACTCGACCCTAGGCGCGGAGAGGGCTGTCCTCCAGCTGCTCGGATTCGAGATACCGCTCATGCTCTCGATGGTTGGCGTCTGCATCTTCAACGGGTCTGTATCGATCTCAGGCATAGTCGCCCAGCAGGCTGGCTGGTGGAATATCCTTGGGCCGCAGGCGTTGGGCTTCGTCATCTTCCTCATCGCCGCGCAGGCTGAGCTCGAGCGCGTGCCCTTTGACATACCTGAAGCCGAGCAGGAGATAGTCGCTGGGTGGCTCACCGAGTACTCCGGAAGGAAGCTTGCTCTGATACGGCTGGCCAGGAACCTCGAGCTTATCTTCATGGCCGGTCTGGCCGTAGCCTTGTACCTGGGTGGCCCTCTTGGGCCAACGACCGAAGCGCTTGCCCCGCTGCTCAATACCGTCTACTTCTTGGTCAAGACTCTCTTCGTGGTGCTCCTGTTAGTCATCCTGAAGAGCATATTCGCGCGCGTCAGGATCGACCAGATGGTGACCTTCGCGTGGCGGTACCTGATACCGCTCTCTCTAGTCCAGATCATGATCACGCTCCTGTGGAGGGCTCTCTGATGTCAATCGTGCGCGAAGCTTACAGGAGCCTCTTCCGGAAGAAGGCGACCCTTGGCTATCCATTCACTGACAAAGAGAAGGTCCACCTCCCGGACGGATTCCGGGGCAAGATGGCATTGAAGCGCGAGCAGTGCATCGGGTGCACGATCTGCGAGAAGGATTGCCCGAGCAGCTCGATAAAGATGGAGGGGGAGGGGAAGGGCAAGCGCCCCGTCTTCTACCTTGACAGTTGCATGTTCTGCGGGCAGTGCCAGGAGAGCTGCCCCACAAAGGCGATATACTTCACGAAGGACTTCGAGAACGCATCCCTGAGCAGGAAGACTATGGAGGTTCGCTGATTGCTGCGTTGCGGATGCAGAACTGCTTGCTGGGAGGGCTCCTGTTGATCGACGCTGTCAGCGTAGCCGTAGCCGTGTTGATTGTTGCATTCGCGATCATCGCCGTGGAGGTTCGGGATCTCATCAGGATGGCTATCGCGTTCTCCATGATGAGCATAATGATTGCCATCGCATTCTACATCATGGGATCCCCGTACGCCTCCGCATTCCAGCTGGCGGTCAACGCAGGGGCAGTAACGGTGCTCTTCCTCGCTCTGCTCCACGTGATAAAGAAGAGGAGGCTCGAGTGAGTTGCACAGGTTCATCTTCAATATGGTAGCGGTTGCCCTGCTAGCACTGATTGCCGCACTCGGAGCCATGGCGTTTCCCTCGATATTCTCGCTCGGAGGTCTCTACTCGGGCGGGGCATTCGAGTCCAACCCGGGCTTCCTGTGGGATTACAGGGGCATTGACGTGATACTGCAGGGATTCATAGTCCTCGCAGCGACCGTGGCCATATCCTCAATCTTCAGGGAGCACCAGAAGACCGGGTCCAGCGAGCGCTCCGTGGACGAGGGTGCAACGGATGAGCTGCCGCCGGAAGAGGAGGAGGAACTCTGATGATCTCGATATTTGCCGTCACCGCGTTCGCCCTCTTCGTAGTGGGGGCCTACTGCATCATCATAAAACGCAACCTGATTAAGATCATAGTCGGCATCGAGATAATGACCGCAGCGGTGAACCTCAATTTCATCTCGATGGCATGGAACGGGGAGGTCGCAGACCCGCTGGTTTCGTCGATTGTCCTGATAAGCATCGCGATAGGGGCGGCGGTAGCGGCGTTCGCCCTCTCCCTGATAATAAATGCGTTCAAGCACACTGGGAGCGTCGACTCGAGGAAGCTCAGGAGGCTGAGGTGGTAGCAATGTCCCTGCTAGAGCCGCTCCTCTATCCGCTAATCGGTGCGGTTGCCATAATATCCATATCATCGCTGGTCAGGGGGAAGGAGTTCCTGTACTGCTTCATATCCGTCGCGTCGCTCGCCGCCTCTCTGGTCGCGCTCCTGCAACTCTACCCGAAGCTGCCCGCCTCCTATTCACTCAGCGGCTTCCTGCCGCCTAACGGCGTGCAGCTATACCTCGACTCGTTCGGGGCGTTCATGGCGATACTCTTCACGGGCCTTGGGATGTTCGCGGCCGCCTACTCGTTCAAGTACATGGAGAACGAGGACGGGCTGGAGAAGTACTACGCCCTGCTGCTCATCCTCGTGGCGGGTCTCATAGGCGTTGCAGCGGCAGGCGACCTATTCACGCTCTTCGTCTCTTGGGAGCTGATGTGCATCGCCTCATATGCGCTCGTCTCATTCAGGAACTACCGCTGGGAGCCGGTCGAGGCCGGGTTCAAGTATCTCGTAATGAGCACGGTCGGCTCGCTGGTCGCCCTTTACGGGATGTCGTTCCTCTACGGGATGACCGGGACGCTCAACATTGCGCAGATGATTGCGCTTATGCCAACCGCCGCGACCCAGGAGGGGTACTTCGCAATGGCCTTGATATTCGCCGGGTTCGGGGTCACCTCGGCAATCGTGCCGTTCCACACGTGGCTGCCGGACGCCCACCCCGCGGCGCCGAGCCCGGTAAGCGCCCTCCTCTCCGGGGTCGTTATCAAGGCAGGCGTCTACGCAATCTTCCGCATACTCTTCACGATCTTCACGCCCGCCTCGTACGACTTCGGGCTGCTCATGATAGCATTCGGCGCAGTAACCCTTACCGTTGGCAACCTGATGGTACTGCCGCAGAGGGACATCAAGAGGTTCCTCGCCTTCAGCAGCATCGCCAACGTCGGCCTGATAGTGCTGGCGGGCGGCATCGCGGCATACGTGCTGGGGGCGCACCCACTCGCCGCACCGGTCGCCGCACTCGCACTTGCGGGCGCAGCCTTCCACATCCTCAACCACGCCGTTGGTAAGGGGCTCCTCTTCCTTGCATCAGGCTGCCTTATCCACTCTGCCGAGACGAGGGATATCGCGGAGCTCGAGGGGATATCGAGGCGGATGCCATGGTCCGGAGGGGCGATGTCGATAGGTCTCCTAAACCTCGGCGGAGTCCCGCCGCTCGGCGGGTTCTGGAGCAAGCTCCTTATCATAATGGCCACAGCCTCGCTGCTGCAGGACCCTCTTATGGCGGTCTGCATGGCTGTCATAATCCTGAACAGCCTCCTGGCAGCAGGGTACTACATCTGGCTTACGCAGCGCCTCTCGTTCAAGCCAGCGCCAGCCAGGATGCTGAAGGAAGCCCCGGTCCAGATGCTCCTCCCGGTTGTGCTGCTCGCCATCGCTTGCATAGCCATAACCATATTCCTGCCGTACGTGCTCGACCTCGTCAGCACAGCCGTTGTTCCGCTTATGGGGTGATAACAAATGGTCGGCACTATTACAAACGCCCTGATTCCTGCCATCCTCTGCTGGACGGTGCCCATAGCCGGCGCCTTCGCCACTCTCGGGCTCTCGAAGGTCAGCTCGCGCGCCAGGGATTACGGCGCCGTTGTGGCGACCATGCTTGCCGCCGCATCAGCGATCTCGCTCATCCCGCTCCTCTTCGGCGAGAGCCTTCCTATCGATATCAGGTTCGACTGGGTCTCGTTCCCGCTCTCCGGGCAGCAACTCTCGATTGGTGCCGGGTTCCTCATAGACCCGCTCAGCATAATACTCTGCAACGTAGTGGCGGTCATCAGCTCCCTGATAATGGTGTATTCGCTGAAGTATATGGAGGGCGACCCGTCGCTGACGCGCTACTGGTTCTTCATGAACCTCTTCATAGGCAACATGCTGCTGCTGGTCCTCTCCGATAACTTTGTCCAGATGCTCTTCGGCTGGGAGGGAGTCGGGCTCTGCAGCTACGCGCTCATCGGCTTCTGGCACAGGGACTCGAAGGACGACTGGCTCAAGTGCTGGGTGGGCGAGGGCAAGGAGTCGTACCCGCCGTCCCACAGCGGCATGAAGGCATTCATAATGACCCGATTCGGCGACGTCCTGATGCTGATGGGCATCTTTCTCCTGATAATCTCCCTCGGGACAGCCAACTTCCTAGATCTCCAGCAGGAGATTACTTCCGTCTCTGGCCCGTTCAAATTCCTGCTCCTGCCTGCAGCCCTCCTCATCTTCGGCGGGGCGGTCGGGAAATCCGCGCAGCTCCCCCTGATGGAATGGCTCCCTGACGCGATGGCAGGCCCAACGACCGTCAGCGCACTTATCCATGCCGCAACAATGGTGAAGGCCGGCGTCTACCTGGTGGCGAGGGTCTTCCCGATCTTCTACATCGCGCTCGCCACAGACCCTGAACTGATTACCTTCTTCCAGGTCGTTGCCTGGGTGGGCGCAGTGACTGCGTTCGTGGCTGCCACGCAGGCCATGGTCTCTACGGAGCTCAAGAAGGTGCTGGCATACTCCACCGTCAGCCAGATCGGCTACATGATGCTCGGGATGGGCGTCGCCGGGACCGTCGCTGAGTTCTATATTGGATACACTGGCGGCGTAATGCACCTGATGAGCCACGCCGTCTTCAAAGCTGCCCTCTTCCTGACTGCCGGTGCCGTGATCCACGCCGTCAAGTCCAGGTTCATGTACCACATGGGCGGGCTAAGGAAGAAGATGCCGCTCACCTACGCCGCCATGCTCATCTCCTCCCTGTCGCTGATGGGGGTACCCGTCTTCTTCAGCGGCTTCTGGTCGAAGGACCTCGTCCTTGAGTCTGCGCTCCTCTCCGGCCAGTACGCGCTGCTCATGCTTGGGCTGATAACAGTCTCCGTTACCTGCTTCTACACCGTAAGGATGCTTGGCCTGGTCTTCCACGGCGCCCCTTCGGAGCACCAGGCTGCGGCGGTGGCGGCGGGGGAGCACCTGCACCTTGGAGACCCGTCCCCCAAGATGACCGTGCCATACCTCGCCCTGGCTGCCACGACTTTAATCTTGGGGATCTCTGGGTACTTCCAGAAGGAGTGGCTGACAGAGCTCTTCGCGGATTATTACTCGCACCTGCTGGGGCTGGGCCAGGTGGTGATCTCTGAGGAGATAATGCCGCAGCTCCTTATCGCCGCCATCTCGACGCTCTTCCTGCTAGCCGGTGCAGTCCCCGCCTACCTTATTTACTTCAGGGGTCGCAAGCTCGCTTCGGGAAGGCTTGCGTCTGGCATCAGAACGCTGCTCACAAGGAGGTACTACGTCAATGCACTCTACTACGCGCTCTTCGTCAATGCGACATCGTGGCTCGGCGAGCGCCTCTACAGCGGGGTTGAGTCCGGGCTCTTCGACCGGCTGAACGTTGGCATCGCTGCAGCCGCAAGGTCCACAGCCTCAAGGCTCAGGAAGACCCACTCCGGCGACATCAACTCCAACATGCTCGCGTTCGCAGCCGGGCTGGCCGTCCTGCTGCTGATCATAATTGCATCCCTTATCTGGTGATCGATATGGCGACAACCTTCCCAATCATTACCGACACGACCCTGCCCTACGTCATGCTCTTGCTGCTGCTCGGCTCACTCGTATCGCTCGTGCCAGCGGGCAAGCACCAGAGGGCTGCCGGAACCTTCTCGACCGCGCTCCTTGCCGTGCTCTTTGGCGCTTCGCTGCCCCTGATGCTGCAAGGAGGGTTTGGGCACGCCTTCCCGATATTCGAGATGCCGTTCTTGGGGTCGGCTAGCCTCTTCGCGGACGGGATGTCGTCCATCCTGGTTCCAGCGACGCTCCTGATAGCCTCTGCAGTCTCCCTCTTCGCGACCAAGGACATCTGCGGCACAGAAGGCGGCTCCGCAGAAGCCGCTGCCCCCAAGCGGGGATTCTTCGCGCTGCTCCTGCTCTACGTCGCCGGGATGGTAGGCATCTTCGAGTCCTCGAACCTGATCGTATTCTTCGTCTTCTTCGAGCTCATGCTCGTATCCTCTTGGCTGCTAATCGGGTTCTGGGGAGACCGAAAGAGCCTGGCCGCGGGGATGAAGTATTTCATGTACACCGAGTTCGGAGCCCTCCTGCTGCTCCTCGGAGTACTGGTCTACGGTACCGCTTCGGGCTCATTCGACCTGCTCTCCATGCAGCATGCGCCGGAGCTCACATCAACCATCGCTGTCGCCGTCAGCCTCATGACCGTTGGCATCCTCGTCAAGAGCGCGGCGTTCCCGCTCCACAGCTGGCTGCCTGACACCTACTGCTCAGCCCCGACGGCCGTCAGCGCGATCCTCTCGTATTCTACCGTCGCGGTCGGCGGGTACTCCCTGCTCAGGATATTCCAGTCATTCGCGCCCTCCATCCTCGCCGACAGCAGCCTTATGCTCGCCCTCTCAGTCATCGGTCTTGTGAATATTGCATACGGAGGCATAATCGCCGTGAGGCAGTCCGACATGAAGCGCTTGCTTGCCTACTCCAGCATAAGCCAGGTAGGCTACATGCTCGTCGGTGTTGCCTCAACAACTTACCTGGGGTTCCTCGGCGTCATAGTTTGGGCGCTTGCGCACGGCTTTGGCAAGTCTGCCCTCTTCATGATAGCCGGGATATACCGGAAGTGCGCTGGGAGCGACGACCTCACGAAGCTCTCGGGGCTCGCCAGCAAAATGCCAATAACCTCCTCGATGCTTCTCGCCTCCTTCCTTAGCCTCGCGGGGATACCGCCGCTCCTCGGCTTCTGGGGCGAGGTATTCATCTTCCTCGGCTTTTCGTACTCTGCGGTCGGAGGGGCGGTGGACTATGCCCGCCTTGCCATAGTTGCGCTGGGCGTAATACTGACCGTCATATCTGCAGGCTACGGCCTCTGGGCAGCAAGGAGAGCCCTGTACGGGATGCCAAACGAGCTCTCAGAAAAAGCCAGGGACCCGCCCGCGTCCATGTGGGCGCCAGTGCTGCTGTTCGTCCTGATCCTGTGCATCCTCGGGATCTTCCCATCTCTGATAAGCAACGCATTCTGGATATACGTTCCTGCTCCTTAGGAAAGGCGGGCTCTTCAGACGCTCAGCGAAGGGTCGTACTTGTACCTCTTCAGTATTAGCGACGACGAGACCTGGATTATGCCGTTCGTCTTGTAGAGCACGTCCTCTATGAAATTCTGCATGTCCGGGAGCTCCATGAAGAGCGCGTGAACGATGAGCTCCGATGTCCCAGCCTTCTCGTAGATGCGCGTGACCTCTTCACACTTCAAGAGCTCGCCGGCGACGTGGTTGATCTCCGCCGGCACCGTGGTTATATCGAAGAGTATCGAGATTGCCTTCCCGATCATCTTGGAGTCTATGAGCGCATAGAACCCTTTTATGTACCCTTCCTTCTGGAGCTTGTTGATCCTGTCCCTTACCGCCACGTTAGAGATGCCTACGTGCGTGGCCAGGTCCCGGTAGGACGCCCTCCCATCCTTCCGAAGTATTTCGATAATCTTCTCGTCCATGTGATCCAGTACCCGCATTATTCCACCTTACATTCTAAAGCGATATACTATCGATAACTTTACATTTTTTGATATAAAATATTAACGGTCATCAAATAATGACGAGATAGGCGTCATCAAATTCAGTCCTTATGTCGATTTCCGATTTTTTTGGGCATTTTTTGACTTTTTGCGCATCTTTTTTTTTGGAAACGTGCTAAACAAAGACCCAAAGAACTAGCCGCTCTGGATCCGATTGAACCGCTTCCTGGGCTCAGGAACACCTCGGTCCAGCCTAAAGCCGTCATCTATTTGTAATGCACCCGCGAAAAGTATTTTATATTCTTAAAAGTTAGCATAATTCAACTTGGTGTTTCTTATGGCCCGATCTTCATCGTCCAAAGCTCTGTACATACTTCCTTTTGAGTCACTACGAAAAGACGATGTAAACATGGTGGGCGGCAAGTGCGCCAACCTAGGCGAGCTGACATCGTTCGGGATGCCCGTTCCGCCAGGGTTCGCAATCACAGCCGATGCCTACAAGTACCATCTCGACGAGAACAAGCTCCAAGCCTCCATCTCGAAGATACTATCGGAGATGGACGCCGCCGACACCGACTCGCTGGAAGGCGCCTCCGCGAAGATCAGGGCTCTGATAGACAACGCCCCGCTTCCAAAGCCACTCCAGTCTGAAGTCATTACCGCTTATCGGGCGCTTGGGGAGAAGCTGAACGCGAAGGACCCGGTAGTCGCCGTGAGGAGCAGCGCGACGGCAGAGGACCTGCCCGGAGCAAGCTTCGCGGGTCAGCAGGACACCTTCCTCTTCGTCTCTGGCGAGAATGCGCTGCTGAAGTACGTGGCCAAGTGCTTCTCATCGCTCTACACCCCAAGGGCAATCGTTTACCGGAAGGAGAGGGGGTTTGAGGACAGCAAGGTCTACCTCAGCGTCGCCGTGCAGAAGATGATCGGCTCCAAGTCCGCAGGCGTCATGTTCACGCTTGACCCGACGACCGGGAACCGCGAGGTCATCGCGATCGAGGGGACGTGGGGCGTCGGCGAGACCATAGTCCAGGGTCGCGTAAGGCCGGACCAGTGGGTCGTCGACAAGAAGACCGTCACGATCTCGGAGAAGACCATCTCAAAGAAGGAGAAGATGGCCATCAGGGCTCCCGCAGACAAGGGCGAAGGCTTCCTGAAGGAGATTGCCGTCCCCGACGCCATCAGCGAAGTGCAGTGCATAAGCGATGCGCAGGTGCTCACGCTCGCGAAGTACGCGGCCGATATCGAGGCGCACTACAAGATGCCCATGGACATAGAGTGGGCACTCGACGAAGGAGACGCGCTCTACATAGTCCAGGCGAGGCCTGAGACCGTGTGGGCGACCAAGGAGCAGAAGAAGGAGACCCAGGCAATGAATGGCGAGAGGAAGAGGCTTCTGAGGGGCATAGCCGCCTCTCCTGGGCTGGTTGCAGGCAAGGCGCACGTGATCATGGACGCAAAATCCATATCCCAGTTCAAGACGGGCGAGATACTCATCACCGAGATGACGTCGCCAGACTGGGCTCCCGCGATGCGCAAGGCAAAGGCGATTGTTACTAACAGCGGCGGCAGGACGTGCCACGCCGCCATCGTCAGCAGGGAGCTCGGCATACCCTGCGTGGTGGGCACCGGGAACGCCACATCGGCAATCAGGAACGACCAGATAATCACTGTTGACGCAACCCATGGGATGGTCTACGACGGCGACATACTCGGCCCGGAGGAGAAGGTCGCGCAGGTCGCACCGATAATCCCCAACATGACTGGGATGTACCCCGCGACGGGCACGAAGATTTACATGAACCTGGGCGAGCCGGGCATGATAGAGAAGTACAGGGACCTCCCGTTCGACGGGATCGGGCTGATGCGGGTCGAGTTCATAATCTCCGACTTCATCGGCGAGCACCCGCTCAACCTGATAGAGAACCACAAGGAGGAGACGTTCATAGACAAGCTCGCGACCGGTATCTCGAGGGTCGCAAGGGAGATCAACCCGCGGCCGGTGGTGGTCAGGTTCAGCGACTTCAAGACAAACGAGTACAGGCAGCTGAAGGGAGGCGAGAAGTTCGAGCCGCAGGAAGCCAACCCCATGATAGGCTGGAGGGGCGTGAGCCGGTACATCTCCCCGAAGTACACCCCTGGATTCAGGCTGGAGTGCCGCGCCATAAAGCGCGTCAGGGAGGAGTGGGGCTTGAAGAACGTCTGGGTAATGCTCCCGTTCGTGAGGACGACCTGGGAGGTCGAGCAATGCCTTGCAATAATGAAAGAGGAGGGGCTGCAGAGGGACCGCGACTTCAAGGTCTGGCTGATGGCGGAGATACCGTCCATCATATTCATGGCGGATGAGTTCTCGAAGCTCTGCGACGGCTTTAGCATCGGCAGCAACGACCTTACGCAGCTGACACTGGGCGTCGACAGGGACTCCCCCATACTCCCTGCTCAGGACCCGAGGTACTTCGACGAGCGGGACCCGGCTGTCATGAGGGCTATCGTGCACCTGATCAAGGTGGCCCACGAGAACCACGTGACCGTGAGCATCTGCGGGCAGGGGCCGAGCGTCTACCCGGAGATGAGCGAGTCGCTCGTCAGGGTTGGGATAGACAGCGTCAGCGCGAACCCCGACATGGTCATATGGACGCGGAAGGTCGTATCGGGCGTCGAGCGCAAGGTGCTGCTAGAGCGCTATATCGGGCAATCCGACAAGAACGGCAAGATAGAATTCTAGAAGGGCTGGCGGGACAGCGAGCCCGCGCCTTATTTCTCTTCAATTCAATTCAATTCCATTCCATTCCGTTTCTTTTTCCTTCTGTTTCTACTCTTTCTACCCTGGCGCATTGAACTCGACAAAGTCGCCGCAGAACCTCCTTAGCTGCGCGAGGAACCTGACCCTCTGCCCTCCGCCGTCCCCCAAGCTCTGGTACGACTCGCAGAGGAGCAAAGCTCCACCTCCAGATTCCCTGAGGCTCGCATCTACTTGATAGAGCGCCAAGCCCAGCCTTCTGGCGTGGGCATAGCCCTGGACCGTCCCCTGCCTGTTCGCCGGGTCGATGACCACCAGTTCGGGCGATGCGAGAGCGACAATCGCCGGAACCTCCGCGATATCGAGGAAGTTCCCCACGGATGCCCTCGCCGGCGCCTCCCATCCTGCCGCGCCCAGCCAATCCAGCGGTGCAGCCCCCATGCTCAGGTAGAGCGCCCTGCCGCCTGAATCGGAGCACCTCCTGAACTCCTCCTGAGCTGCCCGCCTGGCAAGCCCGAGGTCGCCAAAGAACGCCCTCATAACGGGTCCGCCGATGTTATGCGGCCTTGCCTGACTGTTTGCCGTCAGCTGCCCTCCTCCTCCACGTCTACCACGCCCATCTCGGAGAGCGCTACGTAGGTCGACCACTTCGGGTGCTTCGGCGAGTCTATGACGTTGACCCGGGTGCGCCCCTTGGACCTCTCCAGCCATAGCCTGAACGTCGACCCGTGCGCCACGACGTTGCCGCCGACCGGCCTCATCGGCTTCACGCCCGGGATCACCTCCGGCACGTCAACTATCTGGTTCGTCACGAGGACGATTATATCGTGCAGGGTCGCCAGCCTCTGCAGCTGGTGGATGAACGCGTTCAACCTCTGCTGCCTCGAGACCAGGTTCTCCCTCCCCTGGTACTCGTTCCTGAAGTGCGCTGTGAGCGAGTCTACTATCAGCACCTTCACGCCCCGCTCCCGGATGTACTCCTGCGCCAGCCTGAGCCCCTCGAACTGGTGGTCCGAGTTTATCGCCCTGAAGCCGAAGACCCTGTCCAGCGCCTGGTCGTCCTCCAGACCTATCCCTTTCGCTATCTCCGCAAGCCTCTCCGGCTTGAATGTGTCCTCCGTGTCTATGAAGAACGCCGCGCCATCAAGCCCTCCCCTGTTGGGCGTAAGCTGGACGGTGAGGCACGCCTGGAGGCATATCTGCGTCTTCCCGGTGCCATAGGCACCTATGAGCTCCGTTATCCCGGGCTCAAGCCCGCCGCAGAGGAGCTTGTCGAGGTTCTTCGAGCCGGTCGTTAGCCTGGGCATCATCTTCCTCTTATCCAGGTACTCCTTCGCCGAGAGGACCTTCGGGAATACCGCCTCCCTCGCCCTCTTCGACGCCTCCTCCGCCTTCCCGTCGGACAGCTCGCTCAGCCCCTTCAGCTCCCTCGCCGAGAGCGCCGCCAGGTCCCTTACCGTCGCGATCCCCGCCCTTCTGAGCTTCTCCGCCGTGGCAGAGCCGACCCCTGCGAGGTCCTCAAGCTCTCCCTCTATATCCTCAAACTCTGTCCCCGCATCGGCATCGGTGTCAGACGCGCCCTCCGCCTCCCTCCGTGGCTTCTGGGGTTCTCCGCTGCCGTCAGAGCCCATCCCTGACCCTCCTGATGACGTCCATCGCCTCCGAGAGCAGCCTCTTCGCGCTGCCCCCCTCAACGACCTTCGAGGGCAGGAGCCCCTCCTCCGCCCTGAGTATCTCGGCGAACTCCTCAAGCGCGTACCTCTCGTCAAGGACCACAGCCTCCCTGCCGTGCTTGCCCCTGAGGAACACCGTCCTCCTTACGCCAGTTGGTCCTTCGGCGGCGACCTCGACGCCCATGACGGCGTCGCCCTGCCTGCCGAGGCTCCAGTATATCTTGTTCTCAGACATCTGTTTCACTCTCATCTTTGCTTGCACCCCTCTCCTCAATCTCGGCGAGCGCCTTCTCCCCTGCCTTGGTCAGCCTGTACCAATATGCGCCCGAGGCGTCAGCCTGCTCGACTATCAGGAAGCGCTTCTGCAACGCCCTCACTATCCTCCTTAGCGCCGCCCCGCTCCTCCGGGCAACCGCGTCAACAGGGATCCTGCCACCCTTGACTAGCGTGAGCACCTCGGTGGCGTAGATGAGTGCCCTCCTCTCTGCGAATATGCCCTCGAGTATCGTAGTGCCCGATGCTGGAGCCTTCAACGGCCCGCTCTCCTCGCCCAGCGCTTCCATGTGGGCATCGAGATCGCTCCCGCCCATCTCCTGAAAACCCGTCTCCCTGAACTCGAGGAGCACTTGCTGGGGCAAGCGGTGAACCTGGGCTAGCGCGGACAAGTGCCCCTGGCGGTCTCCCTGAACGCTGCGCCGCGCACCCGCCGGCTGCTCACATATGCCGCCGCACTCTATCCTCGCTGTTGCCCCCTCCGTGAGCCATTCCGGAAGAGCCCTTGCGGACGGGGCGCCCAGCAGAACCACCGCGCCTCCAGCGCCGGCCTTCAATAGCGACCCCTCCATCGCGAACCCGAACTCGCGGGAAGCCCCCCTCGGGATCAGCCAGTCCGCCCTGTCGACGGCTATCGCCGTGGCGCCCCAACCCGCAGCCCTGAGGAGGGCCGTCGCGCCCATCAGCCCCCTCCCCCGCGGCTCCGGTATCTCGGAGAGGTCGACCGATGCCGGCGCCCTCATCGCCTTCCCGGTGCCCGACTTGATCGCCAGGCCGACGGCGCCCGTCTCGAGCTCCCACAGCACGTGCCTGAGCGCCTCGATCTTCGACCCCTCCCGGGGGTGTGCCTCCGCCTCTGCCTCCAGCAACCTGTCCCTTATGCTCCTGAATCCCGGGCAAGCGTCGCCACCCGCATGCGCCGCTTCAAGCGCCTTCTCGAGGTAGATCCTCTCGTCCCTGCTCAGCCCGTAGAACTCCTGCACCGAGAGCGCCGCAACCTTCGCGCTCGCCTGGTCTCCTCCGCTGAACGGGTTCAGAGCCGAACGGCTCCCAATCCTGTGGACCCTGAGCTGCGGGATGAACCTGGCAAGCGGCCGGAAGACCCCCGTGAAGTCTATAGTCAGAGGGAGATCGCCCGCGCCCGCCACCCTCAATACCGCCTCCCTCATCACCGCATCCCGCCTCACGCAGTCGCCAGTGATGATCACCCTCGAGAGGTCCTCCCGCGCGATGCAGGGCTGGCCACCGCCCCCCGCGATGAGCCCCACGCATAGCGGAGCCGCGCCGAAGAGCCCCTTGAGGAGCCCCTCCCCGCTCATGGCTGCATCAACTCCCCTGCCTGGATCAAGGCGATTATCTGGCGCCCCCTCAGGACATCGCCCCTCAAAGTGGGAGCCGCCCCCTCCACAATCTGGCAGGTCGCAGATGCCCTCTCCTCAATCCCGATTCCCATGGTCCGGATATCGATTGGCAGCGCACTGCTGCCGTGCTCTGCAGCGATGACGATGGTGCATTCTGGGGCTTGGAACCCGTTTGCCTTCGAATACTTCAGGCAGATGCAGAAGTCGTTCGCCGTAGCCCTGAGCAACTTCATCGCCTCCGAGATCCCGAGCTGGAGCCTCTCAGGCGAGAATGCCGTATCCGAGACCTTTATCGCAGAGACGAACCTGCAGCTTGTGCCCGACTGGACAACTATGAACGGCGAGAGCATGCCCGCCGTAAAGCACTTGAATGTGGTGCTGCTCTCCGTCAGGCCGGCGCCGCTGCGCAGCCTCAGCTTAAATATCGCATCTGCGACCCCGACACTCCGGGTCGCTGCGGAGACCGCCCTATGAGCCCTGCTGAATATTCCAGCCCTCCAAAGCAGGTATGTCCCCACAATTAGGGTAAACCAGGGGACAATGAGGATGATCGCCGCGACCACGAGCCATTTCACGAAAGGGCTGACCTTGGCCATCTGGTTCTCGCCGAGCCAACCTCTCCAGCAGCAAATTTAAGCGATTTTAAGATGGCGGGCGAATCGGTTTTTCTAGAAACACCGAATCTATGCTTGCAAAAGCCCGCGCGTCGGCATGCAACATTCTTTTCAGTAGTGCTTAAGAATGGATGCAACAGAATTACTGTGAAAGGTCTTTACCAATGGCTAGCGAAAGCAGGGAGATTATGGAAGCGCTCGGAGACAAGACGCGCTTCTCGATAGTTGAAGCGGTGTCCCGGAAACCGATGACTGGGGACGAGATTGCGGATTCCGTGCAGAAGGCAAGGAGTACAGTGGAGTCGCACCTCTCGGTTCTGCTCCGGCTCAACCTGGTCTCGAGGCGCCTCGAAGACAGGACATACTACTACGAGGCAACCGACATCTCGAAGAACTACATCGCGAAGAAAGCTGACACCGCGGATAGCGCAGAGACGATCGCCGCTGTCAAGAGCCTGGCTCAGAGCAGCATCGCGCCATCTCTTAAGGGGTCGCTTCCCGCTCCAAGCAGCCTCATCTCAATCTCAATAGCCTCCGTCATAGGCATCGCATGGGCCGTTCTGAACGTACTGGTGCTCCCCGTGCATATCTTCATACCCGCACTCACGATCGGCGTCATCGCGGGGATGATGAGGCGCAGCGTAAAGAGCACGCTGAATATGGCAATAATCGCATCCTTCTTCATCGCGATCATATCCTACCTGCTCACAATTGGGACCCAGCCCCTCAACCTAGTCCTCCTCTTCTTCGCGGCGCTCACGTTCATGGTTCTGCTGGGGCTCGCCGGGCTATTCCTAACCAGGCTATTCATGAAGCGCGCAAAAAAGTCGTGGAAATTCAAATGAAGGGCACCCTCCGGCTGCGGCCGTGCGTCTCAGCGGTCGCAGTTTTTTCAGCATCAAGGCGCCCCTTCCCAATTGATAAATATGGAACTCGCAATATTGTACAGAGTGTTGCGCTATGTCCTTCTCGAACTCTCTTGAGGGTATGACAAGGGAGGAGCTTATCAGGTACGCCGAGCTCCTTGCGAAGAATTTCATGAGCCTTGACGGCTACTGGTTCCTTGGAATCGAGGAGAAGTACGGGCTCGAGACCGCCATTGAGCACGACAAGAATGCCTGGTCCAGGTTCGCGATTACAGAGGCAAGGCGGCTGAAGGAGCTGCTGGGCATACATGAGGGGAGCATAGCCGACCTCCAGCGGGCGATGCGCCTGATCTCGTTCGCAACGGTATCCGGGCTCGAGACCGCCCTCAAGGATGGGCACCTCATAGTCACGATCACGAACTGCCGCCCGCAGCAGGCAAGGCAGAAGGCCGGGAGAGGCGAGTTCCCCTGCAAGCCCGTGGGCGTTGCGCACCTCTCGGCATTCGCAAGGGAGATCAACCCGAGGTTCAAGGCGAAGTGCATTAGGTGCCCGCCGGACCCGCACCCCAAGGAGCACTGGTGCTCATGGGAGTTTTACCTAGAGTAGCTGAGAGTGTTCGGCACAGTCTTAAACACCATCTCTTTAAAACACCAATAAAATAATAGCTTAACTTAGGCTAACCTATAATTTGGAGGGTTTTTATGAATAAGAAACTAATCGTTATACCTTTAGTGATCATGTTTGCTTTTTCTATGACCTCGGTTGTTATGGCTGGCAGTGGCTTCGACGAGTTCGGATACAACTACAACGCGAGGATATACGTTGGGACCGTGGACGGAATAGACCGGAATTTGGATGGTCTCGTCCTCGGAGAGCAGAGCATCTTCGCAAACGACCACATCATAATGAAGTGGTCCCAAGCTTGGGACGATGCAATGTATCATAATGCAACCCCAACCCCAGACGCATGGTGTATTAACGAAGTGAATGGAATGGTTCCAAACGGTTCGGGGATATCAGAGCACGCCAAGATCGTCTGGGTCGGTCCTGACCTCCAGGATAGCCCGTACTGGCGCGAAGGTGGGAAGGAGTTTCCGCCTTTCTTTGAAGTCATATTTGACCACTATGTTGGGCCATCAGTTGATCCAGATTTCAGCTGGTTGGTAAAAGTAATTCCATCCGGCTTAGGCTTTACGGGCTAATCTTCCATTCTCTTTTTTCCCTTTTTTTCCTTAGCTATCTTCCTTCGACCTTCTTTTCTCGCTGACATTCCATTCCAGTATCAATCAGTCCGTTCCTTTAAAAATAGGCAACCACAATTAATCTTGCAACAGGTGCATCCTTATGCTAACGTTCGAATCCGCTAAGAATGAAGTAGTCAAGCTCACGCAAGAGCTTGTCAGGATAAAGAGCATAAACCCCCCCGGGGACGAGCTACCCGCCGCCGAGCACTTGGCAGGCAGGCTGAAAGCCTTCGGCTTCGAGACCGAGGTAGTCAACGTAGACAAGAACCGCGCCAACGTCATCGCCGTGATCAAGGGTAGCGGTAAGGTTCCGGCGCTCATGTTCAACGGTCACCTGGACGTCGTCCCGGCCGGGGAGCTATCTGCATGGTCGAGGGACCCGTTCTGTGGCGACGTAGTCGACGGTAAGCTCTTCGGCAGGGGCTCGAGCGATATGAAGGGGGGCGTAGCTGCGATGTCCCTGGCTGGCGCTCTCCTTGCGGCATCGAAAGGGCGCCTAAAGGGAGACCTCATGGTAACCGCAGTCTCGGACGAGGAGTCCAACAGCATTGGCGCCAAGCACTACGTCGAGCACAACTCGATCGAGGGCATAGGCGCCGTTGTGATCCCCGAGTCGACGAATCTCGACATCGTGATTGCGGAGAAGGGCGCAATCTGGTACGAGTTCACCACATACGGGAAGACCGCCCACAGCACCCAGCCGGAGATCGGCGTGAACGCCGTGGAGCACATGATGCAGCTCCTCTCGGCTGTCAAGGCAAAGTGGGCATCCATACCTTACAAGAGCGACAAGTACCTCTCGCCGCCGACCATTAACCTGGCCACGATAAGCGGTGGGGTGAAGACCAACTCGATACCGGACAAGTGCGTTGCTACCGTGGACCTGCGCCCGGTCCCGAGCCAGAGCCGCCCCGCAATCATCGCTGCGATGGAGACCGCCATGGGCGAGACGCGCAAGGTAGTCCCTAAATTCAAGGCTGACATGAAGATCATAAACGAGCGCAGACCATTCGCAACAGACCCGAACGAGCGTCTCGTAACCGTCTCGCAGTCGATATGCGCAAAGCTGTTGAACCGGAAGATGGATCTCTTCGGCGTCAACTTCTTCACGGACGCTGCGGTCTTCGCCACAAAGAAGTCCATCCCAACAATCGTGATGGGTCCGGGGGAGTACGACCTGAGGAACAACATTTACCTCGGGCATCAGCCGAACGAGTACGTCAAAGTATCGAACCTCGAGAAAGCGATGGAGTTCTACTACGAGCTCGCGAAGGAACTGCTGCTGTAATACTCCACCCAATCCTTTTTTTTGGGCGCAAACTCTGCTTAGGCGCAGCCTACCTTAGGCTTCTTGAAGATGATATTCTTTTTTTAAAAAAAGGAAAGGAGATGTGAATTATTTGTAGGTGTACGTGTAGCTGTACCAGACCTCAACCGTCTCATCGGGGTCTGTGTATACGTAGAGCCTTGTATTGTCGGTCGAGGCAACGCATGTGCAGCCGTCCGGATCCCCGTCATTCATATGCGCCCACCAGTAGTCGGTGCCTGCTGCCCCCGAAGAGTTGCCGACAAGGCACTGGATGCCCGCGTACCCATGTGCTGCGATCCCTGTAACCTCATAGCGCATAGTCAATACTATTTCGTAAAGCTCACCTGGACTTTCCAGCAGCGTTAGTGTGCGAGGTTCATCTGTTATTACCATGTGCCCGTAGCCCGTTCCGGTTGCCCCCACTCCAATGCTGTCGATGGTTGAGTTTATGGCTGACAGGTTCCCAAAGATTAAATCGAAGAGGTACATGGCGTTTTCATAGAACGATCCGTTCACATCGATGTAGTCGTTATCAAGCTTCTCCTTTATGAGCTGCACCACCTCCCAAATGTCGGAGACCGTTACGCTGATCTGATTCACCGTCGTGTTGATCTGGTTTATGGTCGTGTTCATCAGCGTCAGATTTCCATAAATCCATGTAAACCAATTATCAACGAAGACGTAGAATGATCCGTTGGGCAGGAATCTGGCCTCGAATATGGAGATCTGCTCCGTGAGATTCCCGTAAATCCAGTCCAGCAGGTTAACGAGCCGCTGGTCCATCGGTCTAGTATTCAATATATTGAATGTGGCCGTGTAGGGTGCGCCGTTGTACTTGGCGATCACGGTATGCGTCCCGGTGTACCCCTCCGTCACGTCGAATGAGAAGGCGAATGTACCCGCGCTTGTTGTCTTTACTGTGCCGAGCCTATGGTAGTCATCTTCAACGTCAAAGTACAAAGTAACGTACGTGTAGGGTGGGAAGTATACGCCAGATACCTACAATGCAATCAGTGCGTTCGATGCCGTGTGCTGCGAGACGACACGCACAGTTACCGTTGGTGTGTACGCGCCTCCAATCACGTTTGTCTGCAGAACAGCGCCTAACCCGATTATGCAAAGAAGGGCCACCGCAATAGGTGCATTTTTCTGCTCAGTTTCATCAATTTAGATCCAATATTATGATGCATTAAAGTTTTTAATAAATTTTAGCATTAGTTAATTGTTTTTTCAACTTAACCTCAATCTAATGTGAGATAAGGCATTGCCATAGTAATGGTCCAGCAAGCGCGAGGTGCAAGCAGCTGCCCCTCATGGTCAGGGGAAGATGCAGCAGCCATCCTTCCAGATTACCTCAAGCCCCGCGGCGCTGACCAGCTGCTCCGTCTCGGGCGCAGGGTTCGCTATCCCGTCGTAGCCGAGGTCGACCGCCATCTTCTCGTACTTCGCCCTCTCCGCACCCCTGCCCCTCATGCAGCCCAGAGTGAGATGGCACTTGAGCTTCTCGCGGGCATACTTCAGGACCTTCTCGACGTCCTCATCCTTGGGGACGACGGAGTCTGTAAGCACGAGCATTGCGCATGCATCCGGCTTCGCCTCAGCTATAATGTCGATAGCCGAATACTCCCCCCTTATCTGCCCCTTGTCCACGCCTATCAGGACGTGAGGCGCAACTACCGGGATGAGCGCCCTTGCGGTCGCCAGCGTCCTCTTGTAGTCCGAAACCGACCAGCGCCCGCCCAGGTACTCCTTTATCGTCTGGTCGTCGCCTATCACGTCGAGCAGGATTGCGTCAACGCCGGCCTTCGAGAGAGAAGCTATCGCAGTGTCGTCTATGACTCCTGCGTGGACCTCTACCTTTAGGTGCGTCCGCTCCTTGCCCTCCTTTATGACATTGATCATACCCTCGACCGGGAGCTTGCCCCTCCTCGTGAAGCCTCCGCTAATCAGGACGCACGAGGCGCCCCCCGCCTTCGCCTTGTCGAACGCCCTCACGACGTCGGGCGGCATCGAAGCCCGTTCCATCCCCTCGAGGTACTTGCCTTCGCAATGCGGGCAGTTGAGCTCGCAGCGCGACCCCGTTATCGAGACGGGGAACATCGCCGGCGAAGGCCTATAAAGAATAATGGAACGGCTCACTCTAGGCACTCCTCTACCATCTCTACGATATCTTCCCTCTTAAGACCGACTAATTCTATCCCGCCGGTCGCGCTCTCGACGATATTCCTGACCTCAGATATCGAGGCACCGCGCAGCGCCTTCTCCACCTGCTCAACCCCTTCCTCGGGGTGGGCGAAGAAGTCGCCGGTTATCCTGACATCGGTTATCAGCCCACCCTCCGATGCCACCTCCACCCTTACCAGCTTGCCGCCCTTCGCCTTCCTGATTATCGACCTCTGCACTCTGCTACCTCCTGAAGAGCCAATCAACCGATTTGTAACGCTCCGCGAGCCCCGGGACCATGCACAGTTCGCTGCTCATCGGCTGCCCAGCGTCCAGCTTGCAGCGGAAGTGCTCCTTGAACTGCCTCTTGACCACCTTCGAGAGCTCGCCGTGCGTGACCGCCCTGCCGATTTCCCTCCTGAGCGTCGTGACCCGCTGGGCGTGCCCAGCCAGCCCCCTCTCCGCCAGCTTGGCGCCCCTGACCTTCAGTGCGCCTAGAAGCCTCTCGTCGATGTCCAGCAGAAGCGTTCCGTGCTGCATGATGGCCCCAAACCTTCTAGTCTGGGCGCTCCCAGAGACCTTCCTGCCCCCTATCTCGATGTCGTTTATCGGCTTGAAGCACGCATCCGCGCCGAGCTCCCTTAGGGCGGAGACAAGGGGTGCGCATATCCTCATGTAACTGCCCTGGACGTCTTGGGGGATAACTGGGTCCTTGTCACTGACCATAAAGCTGTACGTCAGTTCGCCCATGGTGTGGAGGACCGTGCCGCCTCCCGTGAGCCTCCTGACGACGCCTATTCCGTTTGCCTCGCAGAAGTCCGTATTGACCTCCTCCTGCACCTCCTGGAAGTAGCCGATCGAGACCGCCGGGGGATCCCACCCGTATAGCCTCAAAGTCGCTGGGCTCTCTCCGGCACCGACAGCCTTCGCTATAGCCTCGTCAAGCGCCATATTTGCCGCTGCGTCCCGTGCCTTGAAGCTAATTACCCGCAAGCGATCCAATGATCTCCCCCGCTATCCTTTCCAGCACTGCTTTTTCTGGCTTATTGGGATAATTGTAAAACGGCCCTGACGCCCGCTCGTTGTAGAAAGGCCTGTTGCATCCCGGGCATCCCCGCACCGTGAATATTGTTCCGTCCTTAAGCAACAATTCGAGGTCAACACCGCAGATACTGACGATCTTTCCGCCCTCGTCGAACTCGAAGCTGCCCTTCATGCCCCTCTCGACTATGATGTGCCTCGCCACCTGGAGCCTCCTGTAGGTCGCGAGGTTAGGCTGAACTGCCCCCTCCATCGGTGTCCCCTTCACCGGCGTGAACGCGAAGAGCGACGGCACGACGCCCATGCCCGCCAGTTCCGTGAGCACGCCCGCGACCTGCTCCTCGGTCTCGCCGAGCCCAACGATTATGTGGGTCCCAACGTTCCCCCATCCGAAGACCTCCAGCGCGTCCCTCAATCCCTTCATAATTGCCTCCGAGCTCCTGCCCTTCACGCGCTCGCTCATCCCCCTGTCGGCGCAGTCCAATGGTACCGTTACTGTGCCGGCTCCAGCATCCTTCACCCTCACAAGCAGCCGCTTTGTCAGCGGGGGTGTGGAGACCGAGATGGGGAGCGCGACCGTCTTGAGCATTGACACAAGGAACGGGAGCTCCCTCCTGACCACCGGTTCATCGGTGCACTGTACGCACACCCTCTGCAGCCCCTTGCAGGAGCGCGCCCTGCTGATTACATCCCGTAGCCCGAACTCCGGCCACTCCACCCTCGAGACGTGCGCCGGATCCCCCTCCGACTGCGGGCAGAACGCGCATCTTCCGCGGCACCTCCTGCCCTTGAATAGGATGTAAAGGGTTGTCGGCTCTGCATCAAGCCTTCCCCTGATGAGCCCTAGCACGACCGCCGAGCCGTAAGAGACCCTTATCTTCTCGAGCATCTCAGCCACTTTTCTGGCGGTTACTCTTCATCCTCAGAACGGCTCGGACCTCTCCCAGAGCAGCTCGAACGAGTCCATTGTTACGTTGACCAAGCCTGAATTTTGCGTGTAGAATGGCCTATAGAATATCCTGCTGCTGGCGCTCTTCTGAGCCCATATGAGAAAGACCATCTCCTCTTTGTCGGCTATCGTGTACCTCGTGTTGCGCCAATCGCTGGCAATGTGCCTGACATTGATGCCCATCTGCTTCATCTCCTCCACCCTCTCCTTCACTACGTTGTTTTTGACGAGCAGGAGCGCCCTAATCTTCACCTTGCGGTCCAGTGCGCTGATGAGCTCCTCGCGGACCTTGTTGAACCAGCTGAACTGCTCAGCAAAAATGCACACCTCATTCTTCGCGCGCGATATAATCCTGACCGTCTCGAGTTCCATCGTCGGGAGGCTGTCGAGCGTCCGCATTATCTCCTCCAGGCGCACGCCAAGCCTCTTCTCCGAGTAGATGGGCTCCAGAAAGCCCTTCAGCTCCTCGACGTTATTCCGGAGATCGTTAAGCTTCAGCTCTTCGTCAGCCTCCTTCAGAAGGTAGTACTTCTGCAGGAACGACTTGGGGGAAGTTGCATTGATCTTGTCCCCGCTCTCCTCGACCGCGTTGTAAGTGACGAGCTTCCTGATCACCTCCTCGAACTCCGCCTTGGTGAGCTTCGTCTTGGCCATGATCTCCGCCTTCTTGGCTTCGCCCTGCTTCACGAGGAGTTCGTATACTTTGATGTCCTTATCCGAAAACCCAACCGCCTTCAATTTTGAGAATGGCATGTGCGCGCATCTCCGGTGCTATGCATGTTATGTTAAGCACAATAGTTAAAGCTTTTTTAGAAGCCGGAAGCGTTGCGGGAGAAGGTGACGTGCCAGCGTCCCCTCCCCTCTGAAATCAGACGTCCCAGTCGTGGCCGCAGAACCTGCAGTGCCTTGACTTGGTGCTCGGGTCGCACCCGCCGAGGAGTATCTTTCCCTGCCTCGCCTCCTCCTCGGTCCTCAACGTCGGCAGACCGTATGCGATTGGCAGCGTCTCCCTCATCCCGCACCTGGGGCATACCCATCCGCTTGGAGGGGGAGCCATCGTATCCTCCTCGGGAGGCGGTGCTATGAACTCGAGCCTCTTCGTCTCCTCCTGCCACTTCTTGTCAATACCCTTCATGCGCCCGGTCATGTACTTGCGGACGCACTTCTGGCATAGGGGCATGTACCTCTCCTCGTCATCGGATATGCGGCTCTCCTCGATGTCCACCTCCACCCTGTCGATATCGGAGACGCGATCACGTCCCTTCCTCCGAATCGTCTCCTCCTTCCCGCACGAATAGCATTTCATTCTTCCATCTCAACTCCCACGGTCCATGCGACGCCATAGCAATATTTAAATATAAATCGCTTAATTCATTAAATGCGATTATTATGTTTAATGCAATGTCCGACCCGATGAGAATCCCGGAGCGCGTGCACATCGCCCCCATCGGATTCGAGATCGACCGCGTCGTGCTCCCGTTCCTGGCAATGAAGGGGGAGCGCATCCACCTCATCCTCAGGAACGGCCGGAACACGAGGGGCGACAAGTGCGTCAGCGAGATCAAGAAGGACCTCGAGAAGAACAACAAGGCATTCGAGATGCACCAGGTCGACCTGGACCTCTTCCAGATAATCTGCACATGCCGCAGGATAATCGACGAGGAACTGAAGAAGGGCAACGCTGTATTCGTCAACATGTCCTCTGGCGGCAGCATACAGGCAGTTGCGTGCCACTTCGCGACGATCACATTCAAGACCGGCGTCTCGGCGTTCTACGCCTACCCTGAGACATACATGGACAAGGTCGAGCAGGCTCGCCCTCAGGCATCCGCGGGGCTCTCGAAGATAGAGCTGGTCCCCCACTACTCGATCGAACTGCCGGACGAGAACGAGATGCGCTTCCTCCGGATGGTCGCAGAGTCGAAGATCCCCAGCAAGAAGGGGCTCCTCGAGGATTGCAAGGACGCTGGCCTCATAGCCGCCGCGGGGAAGTCGAAGCCGTACGGGCACGTCGTCCTGGAGAACCGCTTCATAAAGCCCCTCGCAGAAAAGGGGCTGATCGCTGTCGAGGACTGGGGAAGGAGGAGCCGGGTGCGCCTCACGGAGAACGGCAAGAACACGCTCCACATCACCGGATGGGTGCCGCCTGCCCGACCCAAGTGACCCCTTTTTTTTAAGGTATTAAATGAATTAAATTAATCAATCTTAAATATGCTGGAAACACGTTTTCATCCAATGGCGGAGGACGAGCCGCGCCGACTGAAAACTGCGTTCGCCGCTTGCTGGTGTTGGATATATGGCAAAGATCACTGTCTTTGACGGCGCCTCAACGATAGGGGGCAATAAGATTTACCTCGAGGAGAAGGGAGAAGGCGTCTTCCTCGACTTCGGTATGAACTTCTCGCGCTACGGCACGTACTTCCAAGAGTTCCTGAGCGAGAGGGATTCGCGCGGCATACATGACCTGATCCACCTGGGGATGATTCCCCGGATCAGCCCGTACAGGAAGGACCTTATCCCGTCGGACCTCGACACATCATCCTTCAGGAAGTTAAATCCCAAGGCGGTTATCCTCAGTCACGCCCACATCGACCACTGCGGCAACATACCCCTCCTTGACGCGTCGATACCCGTCGTCGCATCTGGGACCACGGCAGCCATATTGAAGGGCATGCGCGACACGGGCATATCCAAGCTTGGCACCGAGATAGCTTACATGACGACGCGCATCCCGTACGAAGAATATGACGGTCTAGTCCTTGAGGCTTCGGGAAAGAAGGTCCCATACAAGGGTCGGGACTTCTACTGCACCGACTGCCGCGAATCAGTCCGCGACTTCATGTGCCAGAAGCCGGGGCAGGAGTCACCGCAGTCCAAGAAGCTTGACCCAGGAGATATATCGAAGATCAGCGACCTGGACCTGCACTGGGGGGTCGGCGCCTATCCCGTCGACCACTCCATATACGGCGCAACGGGTTACATCCTGAACGGGGACAGCGTCGTCGCATACACCGGCGATATGCGCCTGTCCGGAAGGAACCGCGAGCTTACATTGAAGTTCATCAAAGCTGCAAAGTCCGCCGACACGCTCATATGCGAAGGGACAAGGGTCGGCAGGTCGCACGACTCGGATGTGACCGAGGACGAGGTAAAGCGGAACTGCCTTGCTGCTGCCGAAGGTTCGAGCAGGCTTACTGTTGCCGACTTCTCCGCCAGGAACTTTGAGCGCCTGGACATGTTCATCGAGATTGCAAAGAAGACCGGGAAGCGGCTTGTCATCACCGCAAAGGATGCCTACCTCGTCCACGCGATAGAGTGCGCAGACGGGATCAAGCGGCTCGACTCTGATACGATTGCAATATACAGGGAGATGTCGACCACCCCGAGGAAGTGGGAATCAGATGTCATCAAGGCGCAGTGGGGCAACAAGTACGTTGCCCACGACGCGATAGCAAGGGCGCCGGGCGAGTATATCCTCTGCTTCTCGTTATACGACATCAAGCACCTCCTCGACATAAAGCCGGATGGCGGGGCGTACATCTACTCGTCGAGCGAGGCCTTCTCGGAGGAGCAGGAGATAGACTTCAGGAGGCTCGAGGCTTGGCTAAACCGGTTCAGCCTTGAGGCATTCGGCCTGCACATGGAGGATCAGGCTGGGGTCAGGGTACCGCGCTTCGACAAGGGTTACCACGCCTCGGGCCACATCTCCGCCGACGAGCTGGTAAGCGCCATCAACGACATCAACCCTGGCAAGATAATTCCGGTCCACACCGAGGACCCGGGCTGGTTCAGGGATCAGTTCGGCTCCAAGGCTGTGCTGCCCGAGGAGGGAAAGGCGATTGTCATCTGAGCTCGGTGTCTCCAGAACGGAAAGGCCGAAGGCATACGTCACGATGCTCGGCAGGTCCGTCTGGGCTCTCGCAAACTCTTACCACGCGGCACTCAGGGAGAAGGACTACCTGCCCGAGAAGGTCTACATCTTAACCGAGTCGACCTATGGGGAATCACTTGAGAAGGCTGTCAAAGCGGTCGAGGTGCTGTCTGAGTCATTCGGCATCTCCCCCGCTATTTCGAGCGAGATTATTCAGGAATCCGACTTCCGCGGCGCTGGCACGAAGGTCTCCGCGACCGTGAAGCAGCTCAAGGAGGCGGGGTTCGAGGTCGCTCTCGACATAACGCCTGGGAGGAAGGCGCTTGTAGCTGGGTCCCTGCTTGCACTGACGAAGCTGCCGGTGGACCGAGTGTTCTACCTAAGCATAAGCAAGCTCGACGGCGCAGCGAAGCCTTACCTGATGATACCGTTCCAATCTCAGAGGTTGCACGACTTCCTCGAAGATGCAAGGAGGTCCTTCTGATGTCTGCAAATCCAGAAGAGATCGTGACGGAGGACGAACTGCAGATACTTCTGAACATATTCGGGGAAGGCATCATCGAGGTAACGTATCCGTTCACGAATACGCCCGTGCTGAAGGCGAGGTCCGAGGGGGAAGGCTACCGGATAACGCTGGAGTGTAGCAAGGAATCGTTCGACAAGATCCAGCGCCCCGTGGGGCCGCTTGCGGACGAACTCCCGTCCTTCAACGACGTCTTCGAGTGCCTGACTGCCAATGGCATACTGGGCTTCGCCAACCAAGGCGCGGCCATCGACAGGATGAACTTGCTGCGGAGCCTCAGGAAGAAGGTATTCTTCTGCCTCGACACTAACCTCCTGTACCACCGCTTCATGTCTAACTCGAAGGCTCTGGATCCGCGCGACGCCATGATTGTTGACATAGTCCTCAACGAGGTCGAGTGCCAGCTGAACTACAAGTACATGCCGGACCAAGTTCATGCTCTGAAGGCGATCGTCCCGTACAACAAGATGTTGATGGACGAATTCAGAAACAAGAAGATGAAGACAAGCCGGAAGGCGGCTTACTTCGCGAAGAACGAGCTGAAACGGGTGAGGGACGGCGGCGCATTGATGGTCGAGTCGCTGGAGAAGAGCACCGACGACAAGGAGGCTAACGACCGCTCTATCGTGCACGCGCTGAAGCAGGTGGAGAAGGAGCGCGGAATCTACCCTGTAATGCTGACTGCGGATAACATGATGACGAACATATGCGACTTGGAAAGCATCGAGTACGTCTACCTCAAGGTCCCGAACGAGGCTACGGAGCTCCGGGCAACGCCTGCGCAGATGAGGTCGCTCCTCTACTCGCTGGCGGCCGAGCTAGGGGCAGTAAGGGTTAATTCGGTCGTCATCTTCTCCGAGTACCACGGAAAGGAGACGCTCGAGAAGCTGAAGCTATCATTCCTTCACAAGCAAACAATGGATGAATTCACGAGGGGCGTGGGGATATGCCGGAGACTAATGGTGCTGGGAATCGAAAGCTGAAAGCTGTCATATTCGACATGGACAACACGCTCTTCGAGTTCGTGGATGCGCAAGTCAGAGGGTGCAAGGCCGTCGTCGAGAGGCTCGGGACCGGGAACAAGATAGACCTCTTCGACTTTTTCCTCCGCCGGGACTTCTGCTTCGAGGACCACCAAAACATCGCGGACTACATGCAGAGCCTAGGGATAAACGATGACGTGAAGTACTCCGAGTGCTGTTCCGCGTACGAGAGCGCAAAGCTCGGGTATCTCAAGCCATACGAGGGGATACGTATGTGCCTTGGCAGGCTCCGCAGGAGGGGGCTCAGGCTCGCCGTCGTGACGGACGCGACGAGGGAGAACGCCGATGCGAGGCTCAGGAAGACCGGGCTGGCGCGCTACTTCGACCTAGTCGTCGCGCTCGAGGAGACCGGGAAGAGGAAACCGAACCCTGACCCGATAAGGCTCGCCCTTGAGAGGCTTGGCGTGCGCCCTGAGGAGGCGCTCTTTGTGGGGGACAGCCTAGTCCGGGACGTCGCCGCCGGTAAGGCGACTGGCGTGGCGACCGTTTACGCTGCCTATGGGGACAAGAACTACCGGGAGAGTGGAAGGGACGCCGCCGAGGCGGACTATGTCGTGAACCGGACCGAGGACATCTGCGAGCTGGTCAAGAGCTTTCTCTGAAGGGGAGCCGCAACTCGCTCTGCCATCTTCTTGGATTCATGGCTTTGGCTTCCCTAGCGCTCTCCGGCTCTCCTCGCTTATCGGGTTCTCCGGGATAAGCCCGTACTTTGGAGCCGTTTCAATGACGTGCCTCTCATTCGAGACTAATATCGGCAGCCTGTTCTCAAGAGCCGTCGCAATCAAGAACCCATCGCCCAGAGGTATGCCATCGCGCCTCGCTATCCCTATCCCGCCCATCGATGGTTGCGCGACCCTGAGGCTACCCACGACTGCACCGAGCTTATCGAGCACCCTCTCCCTTGGCCTTGCGCGATAGTGCCAGACCAGCGCGTTGTACGCCTCGACCACTGTGGTGTGGCAGACGCTCACCTCGACTTCGCCAGCAATTGCCCTCTTCAGGTAGCCCCATGCATCGCCGTAAGCCGGGCTTTCCTCAAGCAGGGCATATGACAGCACATCAGCATCGAGCAGCCTCACTCCTTTATGCCCCCGAACTCGTCCCGGATGTACGCAAAGTCAACGCTTGCCCGCTTCCTGTCGCCCGTAAGCCTCATCCTCTCGATCCGCTCAATGACCTTTTTCTTGTCTTCCACAACACGCAGCAATATCGCATCCCTCCCCATGAGCTCTGCCTTAAACGACTTGGACCCAATGACCTTGCGGAGTTCTGCCGGTATGGTCACCCTGCCTTTTTCATCCATCCCTGCAATATCTCCCACGCCCACCACCCACTCCCACTTGATACTGCTCCGGGCTGCAATATTAGCCTTTCCTGAGCAACGCATCAGAAAAATTTATCTTTATCTGATGACAATGCTTTTATCAGATGAACTGAGATGGTGACTGCGGTCAGAATAAAGGTCAGGAAGAGGAACGCCGTTTATATACCGAAGCGCATTGCGGAGGAGACCGGGATAAATGAGGGGGCAGACCTGATAATGACCGCGAGCAGGCACCGGATTACCTTGGAGGTCGTTGAGGACCCTATCGCGATCGCTTTGGAGAGCAAAAAGCGTTTCCGGGTCACCTTCAAGGAGCTCGAGAAGATTAGCGAGGAGGAGCAGTCCCGGCATGTTGATACTGCTTGATACCTCCTTCTTACTCCCTACTTTTGAGATCGACGCCGGCGCGGCTGTCTCCACGGCCCTAGCCAAGATCGCAAACAAGAATTACGAATTGCATTACTCGCAGCTCAGCCTCCTCGAAGCAGGCTGGGTGTTTGCAAAAAGAGCGCGATTATCGAATATCAGTGCAGAAGTGATTGCAGATGACCCGGCTGCCCTTGAAAGGGGCGTGAGGAGCATAACCGAGTCCGGGCGATACCGTGAAGTCGCTGAACCGCCTGAGGCATACTCGGGCGCGCTGCGGATGCTCTCTTTGGGGCACCGGGACTTTATTGACTGCATGCTCTACCTCGACTCCGTCCACTACGGGCTTCGGCTACTGACTCTGGACACCGGACTCAGGCGGTTCCTTGCTGGCCACGGGCTGGAAGACACGCTGATCTTCCCCTCGGAGTTATAGTGCCTGAAAGTAGAGTCAACATCGCGTAGTGCGCTCCAGCATTTTTCTTGGGAATATTGGAAACGGTGCGACGCCGAGGGCGCTAAGCCTAAATTAGGCGCTTAGGTACTGAATTACTTATGAGCGAAGTGATCAAGGCGAAAGTTACCAAGGCAGTCGCCCGGGATTTCAAGAAGAAGGCGATGGAGCAGTACGGCTGCCAGAAGGGCGCGGCTTCAAAAGCGCTGGGCGTCCTCATATGCGGATACATCTCACGCCAGAAGCCGGACTGGGGCGCACTGAGGGGTTCTCTGAAGTCCGAATTGACATCGGTGGAGCTGCAGCACAGAGCGCTGGGCAAATCGGAATGAGAGGCAGCTTGGATGAATGACGAAGCCGGATTTGCAAAGAATACTCCCCGCTCAAAGCCGAACACGGGCGATACTGGCGTTGGCGAGAAAGGAATTGAAACGGGCAGGACAGGCGACTCTATGCACAACGACGGTAACCTGGACTTTAGGTGCGCTGGGTGCGGGAACATCATCTTCCTCGCGAAGAATAGGGCTGAGCTCAGGACAGGCCGCCCCGCGTTCACCGAGGCCGTGGAGGGGAGCGTCGAACTCGTGGAGGACAGGCGCCACGGCGCGGTCCGGGCTTTCGTGCGATGCAGCAAGTGCGGCCGGCACCTGGGGCAGATTATCGATGATGGGCTCGATCCGACGAGCAGGAAGTACTGCGTGAATTGCGGGGCACTCGACTTCTGATTTTCGGTAACCTCCGCATCGCATGATGGAAAGATTATAAACCAGCTCCTCCCATCGTTTACAATCACGCTTTAGCGGGGAAACAGCCACTCTACCGACACCCTGCGACCGTGAAATCCATGAGCCTCAAATCTCCTTCGTTCAGATGGGTCGTCCTCTTCTCATACGTCCTGACCGGGCTTCTCTCCTAGGTCATCTGGATAACCTTCGCGCCAATACTGTCCATCTCCGCGCAGGCTTACGGCGTCTCGGCCAGAGATCGGATACCTCTCCGCGGTCTTCCCACTCATATACACCATCATCTCGATACCCGTGGGCTACTTCATAGACTCCTACGGCTTCCGCAAAGCTGTGCTGGTGGGGACCTGGCTGATGGCGATCTTTGGGCTGCTCCGCGCTTTCTCGCCCAACTTCACGTTCCTGCTCACCTTCCAGACCCTGGCGGCGTTCGGGCAGCCCTTCATAATGAACAGCATCTCCAAGCTCGTCAAGGGGTGGTTCCCTGAGAAGGAGTCCGGGCTCGCGACGGGTCTCGGGCTCAGATCACATCCCGCCTTCTTTGACGTCTATCTTTATGAAATGGATCACAGACGGGAATATGAAAAGAGTAAAAAAGAAAATAAAAAAACAAAAAACTACTATCTACTCCGCTTAGCTCAGAAGCGCCTTAGAACCTACGTGCTGGTCTCTTCTTTGCATAGCACTCGCGGCAGTATACTGGCCTGGTTCCGTCCGGCTTGAACGGTACCTCACATTCCTTACCACAACTCGCGCAAGTTGCCTTGTGCATTTCTCTACTTGCCATTCCTTTTCACCTCACGTTCTATCCTGCGCCTACTAGCCATCTGGGCTTTCGGAGCTACTGCGGTGTATCTACATTCTGCTTATTTAACATATTGTTTTTTGGGCGGCTCCCGATGTTAAATCTGTTAAACACGATAACTTAACTACGCTCAAATACCAAGAGAATGATAGTCGTTTCCTATGAGTCCGCTCTCTAATGCGCATCTCCGCATGATGGTTGGAACGTTAGACTGTATGATTGAAGAAGGAGCAGAAGCAGGAGTCGACGCGCTTGCCTGAGAGCCTTCGCGACAGGATACTGGAAGGGCTCTCCCCCGACCAGAAGAAAGCGGTCGAATCAGCTTTCAAATACATCCGCGTCATCGCCGGGGCCGGGGCGGGAAAAACCGAGACCCTCACGAGGCGCGTCGCATACCTGCTGCTCGTCGAGGGCGCTGAACCATCGTCCATAGTGGCCTTCACATTCACCGATAAGGCAGCTGCAAGCATGAAGAGCCGGATATACCGATACATCGCCGCGCTGGGCGGTCCCACCAACCGGCTTGGGGAGATGTACGTCGGGACCATACACTCGTACGCGAAGCGGATACTCGACGACCACCCGAAGTACGGCAACTACTCGCTCCTCGACGAGAACCGGGAGGTCGCCTTCCTGAGCAACCACTCGTGGGACATGTTCCAGGGTGAAGGACGGATAAGGCGGATGGGCGAGTTCCTTAGCACCTTCAAGATGGCGCTAGACGAGATGCTGGACGACCGGGAGCTAGAGGCGAGGGCGCCGGAGTTCCACAGGCTGAAGAAGAAGTACGAGGATAAGCTCGAGGGCCATCGGCTGCTGACCTTCGGGATGTCGATCAAGCTCGCGGTGGAGGCGCTCCGGGAGAAGGCACCGCCAGGGGTCAAGCACCTCTTCGTCGACGAGTACCAGGACATCAACCGGGCGCAGGAGGAGATGATAAAGCTCATCGGGCGGGAGGCGAGCGTCTTCGTAGTCGGGGACCCCCGGCAGAGCATCTACCAGTGGCGCGGCTCTGACGAGCGGTTCTTCGAAACCTTCCCGCAGACGTTCTCGCCATCCGACATGGCCGAGATCAAGGAGAACCGGAGGAGCGCGGCGTCGATCGTCAGGGCTGCCAACCAATTTGCCAAGGGCTTCGAGGTAAGGCACGCCGACATGGAAGAGCACCGGAAGGAGAGCGGGCTGACCGGGCTGAGGGAGTTCGC
>CAZWMA010000003.1:110097-134590 GCA_964634735.1 uncultured Nitrososphaerota archaeon | reverse complement strand
GGAGGAGTGCGGTGCTGATGGCAGCGGGAAGTACGTCCACTGGGGGGCAACGAGCTATGATATCGTTGACACGAGCTGGGCGCTGATAATGAGGGATGGTGTGGCCATTCTTGAAGGCAGGATCAGAGCCTTGAAGGATATCCTTTGTGAACTGGCAATAAAATACAAAGATCTAGTTGAGATAGGGAGGACGCACGGGCAGCATGCAATACCGATAACTTTCGGATTCAAGATGGCGGTATTCGCAGCCGAGATAGCCAGGGATCTTGAGAGGCTTGAAGAATTGAAGCCGCGCTTATTGGTAGGCAAGATGAGCGGCGCGGTAGGTTCTATGTCGAGCCAAGGGGAGAAGGCATTCGATGTCGAGAGGCGGGTAATGAACGGGCTCAACCTAAAGCCGGCTGAGATAACGACCCAAGTTGTGTGCAGGGACAGGATAGCGGAGTTCGTCTGTTGGGCAGCCGTCGCGGCATCCGGCCTTGACAGGATCTCCACAGAGGTAAGGAACCTCCAGAGGACCGAGATTCTTGAGGCAGCAGAGGGGTTTGATGGCAAGGCGCAGGTCGGAAGCAGCACCATGCCCCACAAGCAGAACCCCGTCGACTGCGAGAAGGTCTCGGGGCTTGCGAAGGTCATGAGAGGGTTAGTCGTCCCAGCGCTTGAGAACATCCCACTCTGGCACGAGAGGGATCTGACTAATTCCAGCAGCGAGAGGTTCATCGTTCCAATGGCGTTCGTAGTGTTGGATGAGATGCTTGCCACCATGACGAGGGTCATGAAAGGGTTAAGGATCTTCCCAGAGAACATGAAGCGGAATTTAAACCTCACAAAAGGCATGGTGCTAACAGAAGCAGTCATGATGGCGTTGGCGAAGAAGGGGGTCGGAAGGCAGAGCGCTCATGAGCTGATGAGAAAGGCGTCTATGAAGGCGTTCAACGAGGGAATCCCCATACGCGACGTACTGTCTTCCATGCCTGAGGTAACGAAACGCCTTACAAAGAAAGAGATTGAAGGTCTTATGAAGGCGGAGAACTACACGGGGAAGGCGTCGGAGCTGGCAGAGAGGGCAGTGAAATATGCAAAAAAGGTCTAGGAAAATCCCTCAACCTTTTTTCATTTTTGGTTATGCGATGCAGAATCCATGCACTATTTAGATTATCCGCACGCGGTAGTTCAGCACGGACTGTCCATCTTTCCCAACAGGCACCTTGAACTGGGCGGCGAATGCAGCGGTCTTTTCCACAGGGTAACTCGAGCTTAGCATCTCCCATTGCCCTCCAATCGGCTCGTTGACGATTACGGTTACCGCTTCGTCCTTGTGGTTACGTATCCTTATCTCGTATGCGTACTCGTTGACAGTCCTTCCACTCTGCTTGAAATCGATCAGTTTGCGGTCAGCGACAACGTCAAAAGCATTTCCGATGTTGATCCTCAGAGCCTCATCCTTCGGGGTGTGCTCAACCCGATCCTCGCCAATGAGCTGCAAGGATCCCGACCGGTCCGCTTTGTACACCCGTATAGTCCCCATGGGGAGTGGCGTGCCTAGACCGCTCTCCTTGTCGTTCCTGAATACCAAAGAGACTCCGACTTTCTGACGCATAGCTTCGCCGGGCGAATTGAATGATCGGAAGTATTGCGGCTGCCCGTTGAGGATGAGCTCCTTGCGTATGGCAAAATCAGCAGCGGATAGCAAGCTGATCTGCTTGGTTTGCCGGTCTTTAAGCGTCGTACGGCGCTGGAGCGCATAAATATGATACTCGAAGAAAGACTCTTCTTGGAATTGTGGGGCGACAGATGCTTTTGCTGAAGCCATCATCACTGCCCTATCAGTACGCTGCTCGCGCCGCACATCGCCGGCGACGAGCTTCAGTTCTGCGTTTCGGTATGAAGCGCCGCTGTTGTTGACGATTGTAACCCAGCTATTGAGATCAGCCTTAGAATCATCTTGGTTGACTACCAGCACATAGTCGGAGACCCAGTTAAGATCATCAGTGATATATGATGCCTCAAGAGTGTGCCTATCGCTACCGCCGTTAATCAGATACCACGCCAGCGTTGGCTTTGCGATGAGGTCTGCGGGCAACTCGTCGAAACGGATCTCAGATATGTTCGACGGGTTGATGACGATCTCGCCTCCGATCCGCCAAACCTGCCCATTATTGTTCGAGAGAAGCATCGCCCTCTTTGTCACAAGGTGCTCCGAGCCATCCTCCACCCGGCGAATCACGAGGGTTAGCTCTTTGCCAACATACTTGTCGAGGAGCTTTTGAGGATCGAGCAGGTCGTATTCATAGCTCTGCTCCACGACGTCAAGCGCGTTTGGCGAGGTTATCGATTTTATATGCACGGTTGTCGGATTAATCTTCTCTGCAACATCCATGAATTGGAGTTCTGAGGCGCCGCTTGGAATTACAATCGTCCGGATATCCTTGACGAGACCCATATTCGAATTGTATACAGTAACCGATACGGAATCCTAATCATCAATAGTGCTCTTTCCTCTTTGTGATTGAGCCTCTTTTTCAAGCGGTTTGTTTTCAGATCTCATGTTAATCAACACCAATCAAAATTGCACTACTGCAGAATCGTGCATAAGCCAGTGACAAGAATAAATGGAGTGGCTGATTAATTAATTTTTGACTTGAATTTTCAATATTCGATTTGATCCTTGATTGCGAAAGCGCCCATGAGAAAGGATAAAAGCAGCCCGAAGCGAGTAGCACTGAAAAAGGGGAAGATGAGGCTGGTTGGATCAAAGAGAGAGGCAAGTTCTCGGCATCTCGTCCAATATCATATTCCTTGGTATTGTTAGTTTTTTCACGGACATAAGCAGCGAGCTGATCATGGCAGTTCTCCCGGCGTTCCTCTTCATCAACTTGGGGACTGCCCCGGAGATCATTGGGACGATAGAGGGGATCGCGGAGAGCATGACATCGTTCCTCAAGCTCATCTCCGGCGCGGTCGCGGACAAGACGGGGAACAGGAAAAGGCTTACGATTGCAGGATACAGCCTCTCAAACCTGGTAAAGCCGCTCATGGGATTCGTTTGCAGCTGGCCCCAGGTCCTTGTGCTCAGGATTGGTGACAGGGTCGGCAAGGGAATAAGAACGCCTCCCAGGGACGCGATAATATCGGATTCGACGGATGAGCGCAACATGGGCAGGGCATTTGGCATCCATAGAACGCTAGACCAGATGGGGGCGGTAGTGGGGCCGCTGCTCGCGTTTGCATTAGTTGCTCCCTTAGGATATAGCAACATCTTCCTACTGACTTTCATACCAGGAACGATAGCGATATCGGTCCTCTTCATTTTCGTGAAGGAACCAATACGGAAGGAGACCACAACCAAGGCCACTCTAAAGGGCGCGAAGGGAATAATGGACAGGAAGTTCTCGATGTATATCGGCTCAGCGACGCTTTATGCAGCGGCTACAGTAAGCTACGCGTTCATACTCCTTAGGGGGATTGAGATGGGATTGCCCGCGGAGTACACGATACTCATATACGCCGCTATTCAAGCCTTCCACGTCTTTTCGAGTTATCCGGCTGGTTTGGTTTCGGACAAATTTGGAAGGATAAGGGCAGTCCAGATTGGCTATGCGGTTTTAGTGCTCGCGTTTCTTACGATATCGCTAGCACCTAGCATACCGATTTTTATAATCGGAGCTCTCCTATTCGGAGCGCACCAAGGAATTGTTGAGACTACGCAGAGGGCAATAATCCCCAGTTTGGTTCCCAAGGAGTATAAGGGAACGGCTTTTGGGGTATACAATACGGCCATTGGGCTGGTAGTATTGCCTTCCAATATCATAGCGGGATATCTCTTCAGTGTTTCAGGGAGCGCGTCGACGTTCTACTATGGCGCGTTTTTCGCGGTGGCGGCCTCGTTTGCAATGGCTTTGACCCAGAGGCAGACATCGAAAGCGATGGTCAGTAATCCAAAATAAGCCTAGAAATAAACCATAAAAAATATTTATTTTATGGAAAAAAATATCAATGTAAAAAAAATGAATATATAGTATGTTTTTTATTTTTCAGATACATTATATAAAATTACATATCAGTTGTTTTAAAAAAATAGCATATGAAATAGTTATCATTATTTACTGAGTTAGGAAAATAAATACATATTTAGTCGACCCGCATCTTCATCCAACCTTTGCCGTAGCACCTAAAGCCCATCTTACGGTAAAAATCCTGCTTCTCGCTCCTCGCACGGAGTGTAAACCTGACGACCTGTTCACCGAAGGAGTCCTTAACCCATTGCTTGATGGTGTCGATGAGCGTTTTTCCCACACCCATTCCCCGAGCGTCAGGGGAGACCGCTAACCATTCGATTCTTACCGTTGGGATTGGTTTTGTTTTTAGGTGCCGGCATGCGATTACGCCGATTGTATCACCTTCGCGCATAGCGACAAGGCAGAGCCAATTCTTGTGTGAGCGCATTACTTTCTTTGCTTCATCGCTCCAACTCCTGATCTTATAAAAAGAGGCGTCTCCGGGAAATGACGCCCGGAGCACTTCGGCTATGCCTTCAGAATCCTTCAGGATTGCAGGCACGACGACGTAATCAACTTGTTTCTTTTTCATTGGAGGCTTGTACCTCCTGCATCCCTTTTTTCATTGTCAATCAAGGAGCCGAGCAGCTACTGAGCTGAAGGCTTCACTCTTATAGTCCTCGATTTTGCCCTCATCGCATGCCTTTGATAGTGCGGGGTCAAGCGGTAATGCCCCCAGATACTTTGTGTTTATGTTGTCAGCGAGCAGGCGCCCGTGCGATTCGCCAAAGATGTTTATCTGCTCACCGCAGTGTGGGCACTTGACATAGCTCATATTCTCAATGGTACCTAGTATTGGGACGCTCAGCCTCTTGGACATCGTAACAGCTTTGCCAACGATCACGCTAGCAAGCTCCTGCGGCGATGAAACGACGACTATGCCGTCAACCGGGATGAGCTGAAGGACTGTGAGTTGTGCATCGCTTGTGCCTGGAGGTAGGTCGAGGACGAGGTAGTCGAGGTCAGCCCAGTCGACATCGGTGAAGAACTGCCTGATTGCGCTGCTGATGAGAGGGCCGCGCCAGATGACTGGGGCATCCTCCTCTCCGCCTAACAACAGGTTCATTGACATTATCTTTATTCCACCCTTGGATGCGGCAGGGATTATCTTGCCTTCGAGCACAAACGGAGCTTCAATGACTCCGAACATCTTTGGGATGCTTGGTCCAGTGATGTCGGCATCGAGCACGCCTACCTTAAATCCCCTCCTGGAGAGCTCGACCGCAAGCATTGATGTAACTGACGATTTGCCTACACCGCCTTTTCCGGAGAGGACAGCTATAATCTGCTTTATGCCCCTCTTTGGCAGCTTCTCTGGAGGTGCTGGCGTTGCTTCGTTAGAGCGCTTCTCTTTGAGCTTCTCGAGCAGGAGATTCCGTTCTTCCTCGGTCATCACGGAGAGCTCTATCTCGACCGAGCTGATGCCCTCCATGCTATTGACGGTCTCTTCGACCTCTTCTTTTATCCTATTGCCCATGGGGCATTTGTCTGAGGTCAAGGCTAGAGTAATAGATACAGCAGACCCATCGACACGAATCGACCTTACCATCCCTGCGGTCACTATATCCATGTCAAGCTCAGGGTCCATAACGGTTTTGAGGAGTCCGAGAATATGATCCTTTTCGACCAAGAGTGTTCACCTGAATGATGGTGAAGAGCTATAAGAAACTTATATCCTCTCCGATATCCAAAATATTTTTTAATATGGATGGATATACTATCCACATTATGCTGAATGGGTCTGCGAAGCTCAGCCGGAGCAAGAAGATAGCGTATACAAGCCTGATGATCGCGCTAGCGGTAGCGCTGAGGCTGATAAAGTACAGCCTCTTCGGGAACCTCCAATTCGTAAACTTCCCGGGCATATTTACGATTATTTCAGGCATCTTCTTTGGCCCAGTAACCGGTGCGGTGGTAGGTTTGAGTTCATATCTGCTTTCAGATATGCTCATCGGGATGCCGGGACCTTGGACGATAGTGAACATGCTGTTCATGGCAGGCTTAGGCATGCTTAGTGGATTGATTTGGAAGAGAAAGAATAGGGTTAGCATATCCAAGTTTGGGATAGGCATAGGGACTTACATCATGATGCTTGGATTTGATATTATGACTTCGGTTCTGTTACTGGTGGTAATGCAGTATCCGCTTCAGTTAGCTTTTATAACAGGCATCCTGGGCTTGTTTGTCCCAGTAGGCGGCGGCTATATGTATGCGATCGGTCCGGTGACAGAGCTGACGACTGCCATACTCGTAGTTGCGATAGCGCACGCCCTATTGAATAAGAATGGCATAAGGGTAGCGAGGACTTAGTTGCGAAGAGTTAAAAAAAAGGGTTTTTGATGGTGCCCGATTGTCCTATGGAACGCGGACGTGGCACCAGTCAGTCATCAACGGAGAGCGTTCTGATTGTGTCTACCAAGTTAGTGCCCTATAGGACCACATCACTATCTCATTATAGTGCAGCTCATAATCAGTAGCACCGACGCCAATTGGCTCCCAAGTCCCATTGTTATACGTCTCGAAGACCCAATATTGGTTAGTCGATAGGTTCATCATAACACCGTTGATCCCAGTGATATATATCCCCCATGAATACACGTCGTAGCTGACGTTAGCAACCCTTAGCGTCGCATTGAAGAGGGAGATGTCGTATGGAAGGATGGTGTTGTTAATCCAGGCAGTTGTTCCGTTGCCGTAGTTAATGCCAATAGTGGTCTTCATAGCAACATCATCTACGAGGGATTGCAGACCGGTTATGGTCTTCTGCTGGCTTTGGGCAGTCTGGTAATAATTTGCCGCAAGAACGCTTGCGCCGACAGCCCAGATAAGGAAGATCACGGAGATTATCGTCCACATATTTGCTTTCATAGGAGTCAACACTATGGATAGATAATCCATCCAATATATATTTTACCATTGCCAGTTAACGATTTTAGCAAGCATGCGGCAACATCTATGATGGATATGCAGGGAGACAAGGACCGAAGAGAGAGAGTCGCAGATACAATATCAACTGGGAGAGTTGCATTTGATGTGGCATCTGTTGAATCCCTGCCTCAGATAGAGATGCTGAGGGCGTCGTATATCCCGGCATTCATATGCTCGAAATGTGCACAGTGCTGCAAAGGAAAGGTAATCGCGCTCTTTGATGCCGACATTCTGAGGTTGGGAACATACGCAGAGGCGTCAATTGAACCAATGAGCGTGGAGGAGACGGAGCTGACCGGCGCTGGATTCAAGATGAAGATGGTGGGCGGCAGGTGCGTATTCCTCGATGGGAGCCGTTGCCAGCACTATGATTTGAGGCCCAATACGTGCAGGAGACACCCCTTCATAATCACCGAGAAGAATGTGCTCGTCGCGTCGACATGCCCAGGAATCGACTGGCTAAAAAAACAGTCCGGCGAAGCCTATGCAGAGCTCTCAGGCGAGATTGCTCCTAAAATCGATGCGTTCATAGAGTCGTTGCCGAGGAAGAGGCGAAGCTAGGTCTACTCCGTGCACTCAAGGGTGACGCCCTTTCTAGCTATTGATGACTTGAAGGAAGTGCATCCGACAACAGATATGGCAGTCATGACGCTCTGCTCCTTTCCAGGGCAGAGAGAGATCGTGCATCCGCCGCCGCCGGCACCAGTGAGTTTCGATCCAAGCGCACCTGCAGAACGTGCGGAGTAGACCATCTCGCTAATCTTCTTAGTGGAGACTCCAATCGACTCGAGAAGACCGTGGTTAATGTCCATAAGCGTGCCCAGCTTGCGGAGTTCTCCATTCGTCAGGGCAGCCTCTGCTTCAGAGACGACCTTGCCGATAGCGCTTAATATGGATTCTACCGACTCGGGTGCGCTCTCTTTCAGACGCCGGACTCTGCGCAGCATCTCGCCGGTGCCGCACTCCCTGGGGGTGTAGCCCACAACTAACGGCAGATCAGCGCCAGCCTTGACAGACGTCATGACAGTCTTTCCAATCGAGGGGCGAACGAGGAGGAGACCGCCATAAGTTGAGACCGCGGTGTCCATCGGGCTGGCGGTGCCCTGGACTTCTGACTCAACCTTGTGTCCCAAAGACGATATCTCAGCTTCGGTCAGGTGGTGCCCGGCTGCTTCAGCGTAAGCCATTATCGTTGCCACGCTGACCGCCGCGGAGGTGCCAAGCCCGGCCCCTACAGGCATCTCGGATTTGATATGAATGTTGACGCCCTTCATTGAGCCGCAATACGCGGATGCGACATCGACTGCTTTCTTTATGTAGCTGACCGCGTCAATTATGCGCTCGAAGTCGGTTTCGATGGCCATATCAGTCTCGCTCCGACCGATAGTCAGCACCACGCCGGGGATCTTGAGGTCCATCGCGTGGATCTTGATGAGGCTGTCGCTTCTGCCCTCTATCGAGACGTAGAGGCGCTTGTCTATTGCAGCGACCAATGCAGGCTGCCCGTATACGACAGCGTGTTCTCCAAAGAGCGCGACCTTGCCCGGCGCGGATACCGTTATCTTCGTCATAATGATTTACCATCCATAACTGAAGTTGTGGCGGCTGAATCCGTTCCCCATCAGCAATATAATAATTAATGACTCCTTTCGCATAAAAGGTATGTCTTTTTAACACGGTTATTATAGGCCTGCTAGGATAGAGTGCTTCGGAGCGGGCAGAATTCAAGTGGCATACGGTTGGACAGTTGTTTTGATCCTCAGTAAAAAAATGGAGAAGTGAAACAGAATGGTCGAGTCCGCTAGTTGCAGAGGTGATGCGGTTTTCCAAAGAACTGCTATTGCCGTTTATTATGTGGTAAATCATGATGCGCATGCCACTCCCCAAGTCGATTTCGACTATCAGTTCTCCATCGATATCCACAGGATAGCATATATGGCACGGGCGAACCGATACCATGATTGAAGGTTGTGTTTTTCCTCTTGAGCGACGCTTCAAGGACGGAGACGGGGAAGGGGAGGGCGGCAATCCAAGGAAAGGAATGGGAAACCAAGCGAGCGCACTTCATAGAAGGGAAGACTTGCGAGTGGTGCGGTTCGCATTTGAACTTGGTTGTTGCAGCAAAGGTTCCCCTTCCGCCGTATATAATGCAGCTTAAAGAGGCTTCCGCGAAGCTCCTAAAGACGAGGTTGGAGGAGGGCGAGTTCTCTGAGATCGAGGAGAAGCTCAGGCTATGCCCAACGTGCGGGAGCGCCTCGCTCGCGACAAGGAAACAGAAGAAGCCTGCAATGAAGTGCAAGAACTGCAGGGCTGAGTTCGATTATCCTGAGGATAAGACGGTCAAAACGGGCAGAATCCCCTCTGAGCAGTGGAAGGTGTTCTGGGAGAAGTACTCCCCTTCGATAAAAGAAGGAATCATGGCGGAGAGAGATAGGGCGGAGAGGAAGTACAGGAACCTTGAGGAATGCATCGTGCTCTGCAAGAGGTGCCACTTTGCCCGGCAGAAGGGCTTGACGCTCTGCCCATCGTGCGGCAAAAATTACCGGAGGGCAGGAAATGATCTCTGCTGGGAGTGCTTCAAGAAGACGGATAGGGGCAAGGAGATCGCTAGGATGTACGAGCTGGTGGCATATGAGCACCCGTGGTGCAAGAAGAAGTTTGGCATCGAGCGGAAATTCCTAGATCTGCTCAGCGATCCAACAGTGTGCTGCCAAGAGCTCTGCAGCGACATTACCTCCTGCGAGATAATTAAAGATAGGGATCGAACAGGACTTGATGCTTGATGGCGACAAGCGCTTTTTATGTTTTGGAACAAAGTAAAAAAAAGGTACTTGAGAGAGCCTTCGCCTTTATTGACAGCCCGATTATGCGATGTAGCTCGGATTTGAGCTCGGCTTTGGCTTCTGCTGCTCCTGCGACTGTATCATCGGCAGAGGTATCGGCGGCGGTATGTTTAGCGACCTCGCAAGAAGAATGCACTCTATGAAAGCGGTGTTGGAGATGGCCTGCAGCATTCCCGGCGGAAGCGTCTTCTTCTCGTCGAATGCCTTCTTAAGGTCGCCGATCTCTTTCTGGCCTCCCGTAACTTTTATCGTGCCTTTGAGCGTGAGGTTAGCGACAGCCGGATTGTAATTCACTGCAAATAGGAATCCGAAGTCGATACCCCCTTCAAAAGGCGTTGCTTTAATTATGCTGATATTGGTGGTCACTTGGAGATTGACCATCCCCTTTTCCAGATCCATCAATTTTTCGCCGTTGATCTGGCTTAGTATGACATTGACATTAATGTTCGGTAGCATCATTGCGGGCATGTACAACATCTCGAATGTATGACTAACAATTTACTATCAAGAAAAAGGTTGCGGTCGTTGACTCCCGACTCATCCTATTTGCCGTTTCCAGCCAAATGCAGTCGCGTCGTAAAAAGGCATCTTCACAACGACGCCCTCCGACCGCCTTCCCCTGATGTCCACCTCGAGCCTGGTTCCCTCCTGGATCTTGTCGGAGACGTATCCCATTGCTATGGGCGAGCTGATTGTTGGCGAGAATGTTCCACTTGTCACTGCCCCTATTTCTTTTCCGTTGAGCAGGATTCGCTGACCTTCGCGGGGTATGCTGCGCCCGTTTATCCTAATACCGATAAGGCGTTCACCGATGCCCTTTGCCGCGAGCCCGACCAATGCTTCTCTGCCAACAAAGGTTTGCTTCTGCATGGCGATAGCGAAGCCAAGCCCGGCATGAAGCGGATTCCTCGACTCATTAAGCTCCTTCCCATAAAGGCACATTCCTGCCTCGATCCGAAGGACGTCCCTTGCCCCAAGTCCAGCAAAAGCGGCACCGTCCTCTTCAACGGCGTGCCAGATAGTACCTGCGCGGTCTAAATCATGCGAAATTATCTCGAATCCGTCCTCGCCGGTATATCCTGTTCTCGAGATGAGACAGTCAGCCCTGGCTACCCTGCACCTGGTCGCGCGGTATCGCCGCAACGCGCTCAAATCCACCTCGGAGATTCTGCCAAGTGTGCGGATGGAAAGCGGACCCTGCACAGCCAGCATGAAGGTTTGGTCCGAGATATCATTAATCTCAAGGCTTAGATCTTCAGAATTCTTCCGGAGCCAAGCAAGGTCCTTTGCCCTGTTTGAGGCGTTCCAGACAATCATGTATCTTCCCGGCTCCAAGTAATAGATTATGAGATCGTCAATCACGCCACCCTTCGAATTCAGCATCAAGCTGTACTTTGCCTGCATCGGCTCGAGCGCGGCGACATCAGCGGTCATAACCCCGTTCAGCACGCGTACAGCGTCGCCGCCCGATATGATTACCCTACCCATATGGCTGACGTCGAAAATAGTGCAGCGGCGCCTAGTTGCGAGTGTTTCGGGGATTATTCCCTCGAAAGACATAGGCAAATCGAAGCCTGCAAACTCGACGATCTGGCTCTTCCCAGCATATTCATCATAAAGAGGAGTCCTATTTCCCAAGGCAGTTCCCTCGCATTCGCATGTATATTAATTGGCTACAGGGTATAAAAACGCTTAAAGAAGGAGCTGGCAGAGCAGATATCGTGCTGAAGCGGTTTCGCGGCGCGTTCTCGAGGTAAGAAGTTGATGACCAATAAAATTCACAGATTGTTCCCACTGATCCTGCTCTTCTTCCTAGCGCCCGCAATCGGTGAACTGCTCTCAGGTTCTGCTCCACCGTCCGAGTTCTTCAATCCTTTCAGCTTTTTACTGCTATCCTGCCTCTACGGAAGCGGAGCCATAATCTCGCGGGAGCTGAAGATACGGTGGAAGAAGGATTTCCGGGCGATACTGGTCTTGGGCGGGGCTTATGCCATTGTTGAAGAGGGATTAATGGTAAAGAGCTTCTTTGACCCATCATGGATGGACCTTGGCTTACTCGGCACGTTTGGAAGGCTCTATGAAGTGAATTGGGTATGGGCAGTACTGCTTATTGTCTACCATGCAGTCTTCAGCATAGCCATCCCCATCGCGTTAGCGGAGATGGCGTTCCCAAGGATGCGTGCTGAGAGGTGGACAACCAACAGGCAGCTCAAAATGTTCATGATTTTGATAGCCGCGGTAACGGTGTTTGGCTTCTTCTTCCTAACGTCATATAGGCCGCCCCCGCTCCAGTATGCTGCTGCGATAGCATGCGTTTTAGCATTCGGGCTAGTGGCATACAAGATGAAGCCTCTTGCATGGAAGCCGGAGAGTAGGGCAGCGCCGGTCAAGAGGGTCTTCTTAGCGGGCCTAGCGTTCTCAACGTTCTTCTTCTTGTTGGAGATATTTGGAGCGCATATCTTCGTTTATCCTGCGCTAGACATTGCAGCTGTAATCTTGCTGGCATTGGTCTTTTGGAAACTATTGGAGCGGTATGATTGGGACGTGGGATGCAACGAAAAGCCCAAGCTTGCACTGGTCTCGGGCGCGCTTCTATTCCTCATAGCGCTAGCCCCGTTGCAGGAGATGGATGCGGCAAGAGCCGATAATACCGCGGGGATGGCTCTCGTCGGCATCGTTGCAGCGTTGTTATTGCTGCTGCTACGCTTCCAGATCTCACGAGCGCCTCAAGGAATACGGGCGTCCCAAGGAGAGTAACCCGCGAGCACGGCAATTGCTTTTTTGAATGCGTCTGATCTCAAGCACTCCTTGAAGGCTACAACGCCAGGTTTCTCTGCGGAGGAGGGGTTGATTATGAAATCGTATTCCTCGTCTGACATCGGGATGAAATCCAAGCCGTAAGAGACGGCTACACTCTTGACACCAACGCCCGCATCTGCCCGCCCCTGGCTTATTGCTGCGCCAACAGCAGAATGGGTTTTAGCTTCCCATCGGTACCCCCTGATCTGCTTTACGAGGGAGCGGAGGTCGATGCCCTTTTCCGCAGCAACCTTCGTGAACTCCATATCGATCAGCATGCGGGTGCCAGACCCTCTGTTGCGGTTTACAAATATCAGATCCTTGCCCAGGACATCGCCAAGTTTCAGGATGCCATTCGGATTATCGCGTGGGACAATTATGCCCTGAAGGCGACGATAGCCCTTCAAGAGGCAATCCTTCCCCAAGCCATAGTTTGCCAGGTAAGGCGCATTGTAAACCATTGTCTCAGGATCAAGGAGATGCACGCCAGCAATATCTGCTTCTCCCTTTGAAACTGCTGTGAAGCCACCAAGAGAGCCTATGTTGGCGGTCTTTGCGCGCATCCCTCTGGTCCTATGAAGGATCTGGAGCAGAAGATCGAGACCGGGGCAATGGCTTCCCATGATCACGAGGTCAGGGCTAAGCTCGCCAGGGAAGAGCCGGACGGACACTTCCTCCCCTGCATCGACGTACTCGTCATCTTCGGGTATGACAACGTACCCGTCCGATTTGGCAAGCGCGCCTATAGCGCCGGAGCTCGCGATGACTGGGTAAACCGCCGGAATCCTACCCGTGTTTATGAGGTGAACTGGCAGGAGCCACCTGCGCCCCTTCGCGCCATTGATGCGCTGGGAGAGGAGCCCCCGCTGAAGGGATGTGGACCGTGCAGGGCTTCCGGACATCTGCCTTATGAATGGCTCGACTATTTGGTCAAATATCATCAGCGCGGAGACGGGATATCCAGGGAGACCGAAGATCGCTTTGCCTTTGTGCGAGGCGATTATTGTTGGCTTTCCGGGCTTGACCCTCAAGCCGTGGACCAGTATGCCAGGGCTGCATATGTCCTCGAGGACCCGGTAGGCAAGGTCGCCTGTGCCGGCGGAAGTCCCTCCGGAGAGGATCAGGATGTCGAACTCCTTCAGCCCGTCCTCAATTATGGATTTGATCCCTGCGTAATCGTCGTCTGCGTGCCCATAGTATACGCCTTCGCCTCCCGCCTCCTCAACGGATGCAGCCAGAGATGTTGAGTTAACATCGAATATCTTGCCAAACGATAACTGCTTCCCCGGCTGGACCAGCTCGTCTCCTGTGGAGACTATGCCAACCCTTGGCCTCCGGTAGACCTCTACTTGGGTAAGGCCTATCGCGGAGAGTATCGCAACCTCGCGGGGGCCTATCACCGTGCCTTCCCGCAATGCCATCTCGCCGATCTGTACATCGGAACCGGAGGAGGCGACATTCTCGCTGGGAGCGACGCCCCTGTAGAATGAGATTTTGCTGCCTTTCCTTGACGTGTATTCGACCATGACCACGGAGTCCGCCCCCCGAGGCATGGGAGCGCCGGTCGCGATCTCAGCGCAACTTCCCTTTCTTACCTCCAAGAGCGCACTGTCGCCAGCGCTTATCGAGCCGATGACCTCAAGCGAAATGGGGTGCTGGTCGGATGCGCCTTCCACATCTTCGGAAGCAACTGCATATCCGTCCATCTCAGCCCTGTCGAATGTCGGGAGGTCGATCCTCGCGAATACGTCTGCGGTCAGAACTCGCCCTCTGGCATGGGAGATGTTGATTTGTTCAGCCAGTGGAGCGTGCTCTGTGTTCTCAAGAAGCAGGGAGTAGGCGTCTTCGATTGAAGCCAGCGTGTGAAATATCTTCCTTCCTTTATCGCATGACATTGATCATATCTCCAATAGTTCCACGTTAACCTCGGCTCCTTCCTCGAGCCCTTCGAGGTCCTCACCAACTACGACAATCCCATCTGCAGCAGTAATGGATGAGAGGAGCCCTGAGCCTGTAATCGCGATTGGCGTGGCAACGACAGCATCTCCGCTTCCCTCAAGCTTTACCCTAAGGTAGTGCCTTATTCCAGGGGTTGTTGGCACCCTGCGTGCGAGCTTCGCCTTTACGACCTGCCTCTTTGCAATCCTAGCTCCAGACCAGGTGCTCAAAAACGGGAGTATTATCGACTCGAAGCCGACCAAAGCCGAGACTGGATATCCAGGGAGCATGAAGAGCGGCTTGTCTTTAATCGCGCCAAACCCGAATGGCTTCCCAGGCTTGATTGCGACTCCATGGTAGATGACACCCTCGCAGGAGATGGAGAGGGCAGCTTCTGGCACCAGGTCCTTCCCGCCAACGGAGGTTCCACCGATTGAGATTACTGCATCAGAAGATGAAGCGAGCTCAAGCATCTTACCTGATATTGCGCTGATGCTGTCGCCAACTATCCCTCCGTCATTAACCTTGCACCCAGCTTCGGTTAAGAGTGAAGCGACCATCGGCCGTGTGGAGTCAAGTATAGAATTCATCTTCAGCACTCCTCTGATGTCGGCGAGTTCATTGCCCGTAGAGAAGACCCCGACAGCCGGGGGGCGCCTCACGGCTACGCTCGAGCATCCTATCGAGGCGAGCACCCCAACGTGCCATGGTCGGATCAGCTTGCCTTGCCGCACAACTGTGTCGCCAGACCTGATATCCTCGCCCTTGACAGAGATATTGGCGCCGCGTGGCAATGGCTTCGCAACCATAATTGTTGTGCCGAGCCTTTCACAATCTTCAGCCATTACGACAGCGTCGGCCCCACGGGGAACGGCGGCACCAGTGAATATCTCGACGCACTCGCCAGCGGATATAGGGGGGGCAGAAACTTGGTTCCCCGCCTCGGCGGTACCCTTCAGCGACAGTATGGAGGGGTTATTGCGGGAGGAACTGTAAGAGTCCTCCGACCGGATGGCATACCCATCAACGGCGGACCTGTCGAATGGAGGTATGTCAACCGGCGATTCTATCCGCTCCGATGAGATGCGCCCGCAGCCATCCCCGAGTTGAACAACATCGTTCTGCGGGGATTTTTCCCCAAAACGTTTAAGCGAAATCGCGAGTGCCTCATCGACTCGAATAAGAGCTTTGAATCCTTTCATCCTCCGCATGGCGAGCACCTTCTCCATCCAATAGGGAAGAGCACCTAATTATTTGAATTGGTAACATTCACCTCGACTATGGATGACGGTCTGGGCTCGAATAATCTGTCATTTATAATTGCAAAAAGTTATTATCTGCACAGCAGCTGAAATTGCTATCAGAGCATTAGGAGGTTATATCGTGTCTGGACAACCGGATGAGATTGTCGAATTAACAGCAAAATACACTTATGGAACGTGGCGCGCCCAGAAGGGCTGGAAGAAACCGCCGCATATCATTGACGCGGAAGGCGTCTACTTTACCGAGGCATCTGGGAGGAAACTCCTCGATTTCTCGTCGCAACTGATGTGCTCCAACCTAGGGCACAAGAACAAGGCTGTGATTGAAGCCATCGTGGATCAGGCAAGGAAGATGCCGTATATTGCGCCAGCATATTCATGCGAAGTGCGCGCAAGGGTCAGCCAAGCGCTCGTCGAGGTTCTGCCGGAAGGTCTCGACAAGCTGTTCTATTCGACTTCGGGGACCGAGGCGAATGAAGCGGCGCTCAAGATTGTCAGGATGTACAAGAAGCAGAAAGGCGCATACAAGATAATCTCGAGGTACTACTCATACCATGGCGCAACAGCAGCAGCCATTGCTTGCACGGGCGACCCAAGGAGATGGTACTCAGAGCCGACAAGCAAGATACAGGGCGTGATCTTTGCACCGGACTGCTACTGCTACAGGTGTCCGTTCAAGCAGGAGTACCCGGACTGCGGGCTTACCTGCGCGGAGTATGTCGATTACATGATGAAGAACGAGCACAACGTCGCCGGCATGATAGTGGAGCCGGTCGTTGGCACCAACGGCGTAATAGTCCCGGTAAAGGAGTATCTGCCAAGGCTGAAGCAGATATGCGAAGAGAACGATGCGCTGCTGATCGCGGACGAGGTCATGGCAGGCTGGGGCAGGACCGGAAAATGGTTTGCCGTAGACAACTGGGGCGTCAAGCCCGACATCCTAACAACCGCAAAGGGCAGCACGGGCGCATATACACCGCTCGGCATTACGGCAACGTCCAGAAAGATCGCGGACTACTTCGAGGACAACTACTTCGCCCACGGCCACACTTACGAGGCGCATCCGCTCGCAATGGCACCGGTGGTGGCGGCTATCAATGAGTACAAGCGCCTGAATTTGATGGAAAATTCAAAGAGCCTTGGGGCTTACCTTGGCAAGAGGCTCAATGAGCTGAAGGAGAAGCACATATCGATAGGCGACGTTAGAGGTTTGGGTCTATTCTGGGCGGTCGAAATCGTCAAGAACAGGAAGACGAAGAGACCGTTCAACACGCGCCAGGACAAGGCAGCCGGAGCGCCGCTCATGGTCGACAAGGTAGTCGCCGAGATGAACAAGAAGGGGGTCTACCAGTCAGCATGGGTAAGCCACTTCGTCATAGCTCCACCGCTGATAATAACGAAAGAGCAGCTCGACGAGGGCATAAACGCGCTCGACGAGGGCCTCAAGGTAGCGGACCAGGAAGCGGAAAGGTAAGCGCGAGTTTCCCTTTTCCTTTTTTTTATTTTTTATTTTCTTCTGCACATTAATTCTTGAAGGCGACTTTGTTCAAAGAATTAAGCTTCCTGCGCTTTCGTCAAGGGAACTTGCGATGCGACCATCGTGGGCAACAGCACGGGGGTATTTACTTCCCACCAATGCACCCATTGCCGCCTCTCCCCCAATGCCCGGATAGAACCGAACAACCTCAGCAAATTATCGCTGATCCTTGCGCCCTTTATAGCACCTTTTATCTCGCCGCCTTCAACAAGGAACGTGCCGTCCCTGCAGATGGTTGAGAAGTCGCCTGTTCCGTAATTCTGGAACCGCGTGTACCAGTTGCTTATGACGTATATCCCGTTCCTGAGCTCTCCAAGGAGCTCTTCCTCAGGCACATTGCCAGCGCCTAAAATAAGGTTCCATGCGCCAGGAGCAATCCATCCAGCATTCCCGGTTGTCGTTGATTTGAAACGCTGTGCGGTCGACGAGTTATGCAGGTATGCCTTCACTGTCCCTTCTTCCACGAGTTGGTTCCGCCTGGTAGGCTGGCCCTCATCATCGAAGAGCCTTGAGCCCAGATTGCATGGGTCTGATCCATCGTCCACAATGCTCAGACACCTGGAGAGTGGCGTCTTCCCCAATTGGTCCGCCAAGCAGGACATCCCGGTCTCGACACTGAATGCTGAGAATGCGCCTCCGAGCCGTTCGGCAAGGTTTGCGCCTATGATTGGAGAGAGGCAGACGTCGTATCTGCCGGCACTCCAAGGGGCATCGCTTTTACTGAAGCGCACGATCCGCCCTGCCTCAAAGCCTGCTCTCTCCGGCTCCAGCGAGCCAATATGCGAGGCGCAACTGATGCCTTGGCCATATGAACCGCCGCCGAATGCCCGCACGTTCAGCTCGTATCCGGAACTCTCGTCGTAACCTTCTGCGCCAGTAGTCGAGAGTATGCATTGATGGGAGGTTACTGCAGTCATAACGCCAGCCACCCGCTCAGCGCCTTCCTTCAGGGCAGAGTCTATCGATGTCGAGACGATGTCCCTCAGCCTCTCCAAGTCGACTGCCTCGGACTCCTTCCGGTCAGCAAACCTATTTCCGCGAGGGAGCGCAGACAACTCCTGCTCTGGCATGAGCTTGGCATCGTTTGCTGCTTTCTCAATCCACCTTTCGAGGGCATTGTCCGACAGGTTCTCGAATCGGGTGATTAGACGCCTCTTGCCGAAGACAGAGAGCAGGTCGATTGCGGTTGAGCTCCAGCTCTGCACAACAGTAATTTTGTTATTGCTGAACCGGATCATTGATTTCTCAATGCTGGAAGGCATGACAATCACATCGCTTGCCCCCCGTGCAATCATAGTTTTTAAGAGTTGTTCGCCCATCGGGTAAAGGACACTTTTCATGGATAGCCCTCCGCTGACCGTGCATTGCGTTTAGCCAGATGAATTGAATATGAAGCGGCACTGCAATAATAAGATGTGCGCTTAAAGAGCTGATTTTGAAAAACTGGTTCGAGTTGATAAAAAAAGAAAAAAGGTAAGAAAAGGGTTTAACCCTTTACTTTGCTCCGGATCATGATGATCCCGACGATCGCCGCGATTGCCGCTATGAGCGACAGAACCACTGCAATCCACACCGGGGTCATATCGATTGGCAGGAAGCCATTGATCGAGGCGACATTGGTCTTTACGGTTCCAAGGTCGGTCTGGATCGTGGCAACTCCGTTCTGAACGGAGGTTACCTTGCCGTCGAGAGTCCCTAGTGCGGTCTGCATCTGGACTGCTGTGCTGTTCAATGCGGTTATCTTGGTAATCAGCGAGGATACGTCAGTCTGGAGGGTGCCGAGCTTGGTGTCGATTGTCGCAACGTCGCCGTCGAGCGCTACTATCTTAGCATCGAGGGCGCTAAGGCTTGTCTGTATGGTCTGAGTGCTGGTCACTATGGTCGCAACTGTATCGTTGATGGTCAAGACCGAGCTGCTGATGTTAGCGAGTTGGCCGCTGATCGGGTCGCCTTCAGTGGTTACTATGAAGGGGGCGGCAGCGTAGATTGGGAATACGCCAGTCTGTATCTGGTATTCGCCGTCCGGTGAAACGTATGGGAACCAGGTCTGGTCATCGCATACTATGTAGGCAGTCACCGAGTGGCCGCCTGGCCTGAAGCCCTGCTTGTAGAGCTGGAGGGCGATGTCACCATTGCAGTCTGCATGAGACCTGCAGGATGCGCATTGCCATAGGTTGTTGTCGACATCAAATGAATATTGCATGTAGTCGAGGTTGTCGTCTGCTGTGAATAGGTTGTCCATCGAATATCCTGGCCAATACCACGTGTCAGTATCGCAATCGTATACAACGCCAAAGTCCGGGTCGACCATGTTCTCATACCCTACATTGGGCACGAGGAACCCTGTGCCGTTGACCCAGAAGGTATCTTCAGCGGCTGCGAACTCAGTGGTCTCAGCGAAGAGCGATGGGGTCACGAAGAACTCTGCGAACGTAGTGGTGTTGTATCCGTCTGGCTCTACGCATGGACCGGTCTCTTCTTCACTTTGTGCGCAGCCCATAGCGCCTTCTGGAGGATTGATGTAAAGCACGGAGGTTCCGAAGTAGTAGTCAACCACTGCTATTGCGTGGGAGCCACCATATACGTTTGGAACAACCCAAGTGTTGGTCGTGTTGAATTGACCGTCAGCACCAGTCGTCGCGTTCAGCATGAAGTGGTATGGCATCTTTTCGCCGTAGCAGTATCCGAACCAGTAGAAGGAAAGCAGGTCATTTGCGGGGAAACCGTATGCGCTGAACGTAAGGGTTGTCCCTACAGGGCCTTCCTCAGGTTGAACTACCAATGTCGGCAGGATGTTGATGCAGTAGATGTACTTGAAATCGCCGTTCTGTACTATGAGGTCGTGAGGACCCATTGTAAGTATGGGTATGGTCATGCCCTCTGCCTCGAAGTAACCGGTTGCGTTGGCAGTGAAGGTCCCGAGGACGATGCTGTCAATCATTATGGTAATGTCGCTCGTTGGGCACCAGTGGTCGCCTTCGATGTAGAGGTCGTCAAAGATGTATGCGCTAAGGCAACAGTCTATGCAGTGATAGCCATCCTCGGCAAACTCACCAACAGTACTGTTACCGAATTCGCCTTCGATGTAATCAGATTCTGTGTCGATTGTCCAGATCTCCCTTGACATCTCGCCGAAGTGGAGATGCTCAATGACCGCTTTAGTTACTGTGTCGATCACTTCGATGCAAAGAGTCTCGTAACCTGTATCTTCGCAGTGGTCATTCATGAAATCGTATGCGTTGAAGGTTACTTGGAACTTGCCGTAGGCATCGCTGTAGACCTGCGCTGCAAGTGCCGGGATGTCCTCGAAGGTAATGTTATAGAGCCTATTTGGCGCAAGAGCAACTCCGGTCATGGTTATCTCAGCGCATGCTGGGCCATAGTCCGGTGTTATGTCGATCGCCGGCAGGATGTTGATTATGCCCGCCGCTGCGATCAGTGTTGCGGATCCGTCAAAGATCTTGATGTACTTGTACTCGTTAGTGATGTCGAATGGAAGGGGACCAGTTAATATCTTGTAGATCACTCCGCTCTGGTCGATGTAGCCTAGGTCGAATGTCCCAACACCGTTGAGCAGCCTGCTGTTGTGCTGAGTGTAGGTCTGCCCGCCGAACGGGAGGTTCAGGTCGGAGACACTGAATGCGCTGGCATAGAGGACATCGTCCGAGGTAAGGTTCGAGTACCCGTTCCTGCTCATGTAGAGGTCGAACTGGGCGCCCGAGAAGTCAACGAGGAGCGGGTTTGTGAGCGAACTGTTGTAGAAGATGATCGTCAGGTTGCCCCAGCTGCCAGCTGCGTTGTCGATCGCCTCGACATCGATCTGGCCGGCCGTGACGTTGACGCTGGTGGTTGCTGGATAAAGGTCTGACCCGTCGAATCCCGCCAAGCCAGGATGGCCTGTCGAGGCGTTCACCGGGACTGCGAATGTGAGCATTGGAAGCAATAGAGTAGCCATTATGAATAGAGCTATACTCTTTCTCATGTCATTTTTCACCTAATTTACACTACTGAAGATGGATTAAAGACGAATGAATATATATAGCTAATGTAAACTAAATTCAGTATATACTTTGTCTAGTGTGCACAAAAAATTAATGCTGTAATAAAATGTTTATTTCTGATGAGGAGGAGGGCATTAGAATGAGCCGCATAGTGATGCTTGCTGATTTGGATTATTTTTATGCCCAGGTCGAGGAGAGGAAGGACCCTTCTCTTAAGAGGCGCCCGGTTGTAGTATGCGTATACTCAGGCAGGACCGAGGAGAGCGGCGTGGTCGCAACAGCCAACTACATCGCAAGAGCCTATGGCATCAAATCAGGCATACCGATCGTCCTTGCAAAGAAAAAGTTGACAGGGACAGATGCCGCATTCATCAGGATGGATCATGATCTCTATAAAAGGGCATCAGACAAAGTGATGGGGATATTGAAGGAGAATTCAGGCGAGTTCGAACAGGTAGGAATAGACGAAGCGTATATCGATGTCAGCAATAAAGTGGCGAGCTTTTCAGAGGCAGCTGACCTAGCGCGCAAAATAAAGGCAGAAATCAAGGAGAAGGAGTCCCTAACGCTCTCAATCGGCATCGGTACGAATAAGGTCATTGCGAAGATCGCGTCGGATGTGAATAAGCCCGACGGGCTGACCGTTGTCGAGGTTGGCGAATCAGAGAAGTTCTTGTCTGGTCTACCTGTTGGTAAGCTCCCCGGGATAGGGAAGAAGACGACAGAGCGCATGGGAGAGCTCGGGATAAAAACCATCGGCGAATTGGCAGCTTATGACCAAAAAACACTAGTGAAAGAGTTCGGGAATGCGTTGGGCAATTACTTCCACAAAGCATCAAACGGGGAGGATGAGGAGCCGGTCCAAGAGAAAGGCGAGAGCGAATCGATCAGCAGGATAGCGACTCTGAAGAGAGACACTAATAACATGGTTGAAGTCGTAGAGTTCTCTTACAGGCTATGCGATGAAGTGATTGCGAAGGTCCGGGCACGGGGTGTAATCTTCAAGACGGTGGGCATTATTGCGATAACAACAGGCCTTTCAATAAAAATGAGAAACAAAAGTCTTAGCTCTCCTACAGACGACCTTCAGCTCATGAAGAGGACGGTGAAGGAGCTGTTCGAAAGCCACCTGGAGGGCAACCGACAGGAATTGAGGCGCGTCGGGGTCCATGTTTCTGGTTTTAAGAAACGCGAGGAAGGGCAGAGCCAGCTCACAGGTTTTATGTAGATGAGAGTTTGAGAATGATCGACGCCCGCATAAGAGATGCATGACTTCAGGTTATACCTGCACAATATGACAACCAGACAACGGGCGGCAGGATATGAAACACTGCAAGAGATATATTTTATGAAGGCTTAAGATACTGCAAGTGAGAACTCATGGAGTGCACGGATCTGTCGAATAAGCTTACGGACTTGCTGGGGCTCGAGAGCAAGCCTGTCGCGGTCAAATTCTTGAAGCCTGGCGAGAATGCCCCCGAAGGATTCAATCTGCCTTCGAGGAGGATGAGGTTCTGCCAAGCAGTGATGGAAGCGGGCTGGGGGAAATCGCTTGTAATTCTTCCAAATGAGATGGCTTGCGGCCCCGGACCAGGGTCCTTCGGCGGTGCGGTTAAGGAGAAGGTAAGCAGGGGCGATGTGCACCACGCATTCGGGCTCTTCGACAATGCGGATGCTGCGGCTAGGTGCTTGAATTCAAATGTTAAGATGATGCCCGGATCGGTATCCAGCGTGCTAGTAACCCCGCTCGCAGGGTGCAGGATAACTCCAGACACGATTATAGTTAGGCTGAATGCCGAGCAGGCCATGTGGATATGCCAGAGCAGGTCTTTTCCTGAGGGCAAGCACCTGACGTTTGAGATTCAGACGGAAGCAAGCGTCTGCTCTGCAATGGCGGTCGGACCGTACGTTAAGAATGAAGTGCAGCTTGGACTCGGATGTTATGGATCGAGGTCGAACACCGACCTCAAGTCCAAAGAGGTGCTGATTGGGATACCGGGGACGCTCCTCGAGCAGGTCGTGGCATCCCTTGAGAAGATGAAGAAGCCGATCGCCGACGCGAAGATCAAGAGAGGCTTCTTTGAAGCATATCCCGAGAAGAGATGCTGAAAGAGCTGCGAGAGAAAGCAACGCCGCCTCTCTTTTTCTTCTTCGATGATAGTAACACAAAAGATATCTTTTTTATCAAGCATGAAGTCAATAAAAAATAGAATCTAAGGTGTCAACTATGGAAGTCAAATTGCGCATTGATGATGAAGAAATCGATCTGAATGAGTTTGTCGAGAAGATGCTTGGTGGAATGGTCGTCGGCGCGGTCAGCTCATTAAGAGGGTATGAAGGCAGCTGGCAAAAAATAAAATTAGAAGTGAAGAAGTGAAAGACCTCCGCTAGGAGCAAGAAGTATATAAAAAATACTTTTTTTATTTAAAATAAAAAAATTATAAAAAAATATATAAAATATATAAAAAAATAGAGGTTGCTACCCCCTAAAAGTAACCTGAAGGCGCAATTCAACGAACAACTCCTTCTTCGCTTTGCAGATGGGGCATATGAGCGGGGGGTCTTCCCTGTAGCAGACGTATCCGCACTGTTTGCAGTAGTAGATTTTCATCTTCCCATCTCCTATTGCCACAAAATCGCTTTTTTCATTGGCACCCATATTTTTGTCCTCTCGGGCATCCCCTATACCGCCGATTGCTGCGGTCATTGCGCGCTCAGACTTCTCTTGCGATCTCCTCTCCGGCACGGGCACCAGCTTCGCACTTCCTTCGAAGACGTCCTTCCTGAGATACAGTGCGCAGTAGCATGCGCCATATTCGTCTACGTCGGCGTCCCGGTAGTCGCATGGACAGATTATATCCCGGTCGACGTCCAGGTTCCCGGTGCCTACCCTGCAGGGGCATGAAGGGTAGCCGTATCTTCCCTCGTTTACTGTGAGACCCTCGATGAGATCCTTGAGGAACGGCCCGTCCGGGTTCAGGTAATAGCCCCTCGATCGGGCATCGGATTCAGCCCTCCTTCGCGTCTCAGGGGTGCTTGTCAAGTCTTTAGAGCCTCGTTGATCTTGTCCTCTCTAAATCCCGTGATGAATTTCTTGTCATCGATTATCACAAGGGGGAAGCTGAGT
>CAZWMA010000003.1:0-110087 GCA_964634735.1 uncultured Nitrososphaerota archaeon | reverse complement strand
GGGTCGTTATCGACACCAGGAATGCGCTCGGTGCCGAAGAAAGCGTGATCCTTGGGGACGATCTCATTTGCGAACGTAGAGGAAATCTCAACCTTTACCTTCTCAAGGTCTTCCTTGCTGCACCGGTCAACGTCCACGTACTTGTATTCCACACCTTTATCCTGAAGGAATTTCTTGGTTTTTTTGCACCACGCGCAGGTGCTGAGGGCATACAAGAAAATCTTGTGGGCTTTATCGTTCCCTTGAACTGTCACAATCTCCATAAAAACCACGTTGAATTACTCGCACCGCGGTAATATAACAGTAGTGCTCAGTACCGTTGCAGGTATCCGTTCGCCTGGTACCACTAAACAGTTTCCTCGAGGCTCCTCCTGAGCCCGTATTCAGGCTTGAACCCAAGCCCCTTCCTCGCCTTGCTTATATCATAAGAACGGTCGGTTGTAACAGAATTGACCGTGTCTATGTGCCACATGAAATTCTCCCTGCCTTCTCGCTTAGCTCCTGAACGGCTTCGCTTCAGACCTTATTTTCTACGATCTCAGTCGCCTGTGCACAGCGGGGTTATCTCCATGTCAAGTCACGCCACTATTTGCGCATCATCTCTTCAAGGGTGCCGCCGCATGCTCTTTGAAGGGCCCAGCCCTCATCAACAGTGAATCGCCGGACATATTGGAAAGACTTCCCATAATAGCCGCTGGTCGGTTTCGATATCATCAGATCCCCCGGATAGAAGGCCTCCAGCCACGAGGTCACGAACGGGTTGAATATCCCGAGCGCGCCTTCTTTCCCGTCTTCGTCCATATACTCGAAGGTCTTCGGATTGAGAAGGAACGCCTGCGATAGCGGATGCGGCACCTTGTCAAAGGATTCGTACCGATCTATGAAGGCGGTTAGCGTCTCGGTCATCCCGAGCACGTCCATGAAAGGAGCAGGGATGTCCTCGCATTTCCCATCCTTTGCGACTATGTACTTCCTTGAGAGGTTGACGATGTCGTTGTAAGGCGGAAGCGTATATCCTTTCGATCTCCCACCGGTAACCACAATCCCACCCTTCCCCAGGTTTATCGGTGGAATCCCCGTTACAAGCTTGTGACCGATCTTGTTAAGGAAGTTCATCTTGTCGTAGCGCTGCGCCAGCATGTATACGCCGACGGGCGCCGTGAAGAAGAGCTTAGGCTCGGCTTTGCTCTTGAGGAACTTAATCAGGTTCTCCTTGTTCGGGACGAGCTTCTGCCACTGCGATCCAGGCTTGTCGCCCTCGACGAGGTTCATGCCATACAGCAGCTCTATGTTCTTGTATTCGAGCGTGAGGTGGACAAAGGCGACAAAGCTCAGCTTGTACCTGAGCTCTGGGGCAGCCATGAATAGCGCTACCCCTTTCCCCTCCTTCAGGGTGTCGCCATAGACGTGCTCGAAGAGCATTGTGTTGGCTTTTATCATGATGGCGAGGTCGAGCGGGCTGCGGTATATCTTGACAGGGTCCTTGCCTGTAGTCCCGCTGGACTGGAAAAACTCCCCGCCTTCTTCGATGCCGTTAATCAAGAATTTTTTGTGGCCATCGCCGCGAAGCATGTCGGACGGTATGGCCAGCTTTGCCAGGTCTGGAAAGTCGGCGCTCTTCGGGTCTATGTTCAGGCGCTCGTAGAGAGTCCTGTAGTATTCGCTCTTTGATCCGAAGAAGCTCAACGAGTCCCTCAGAAGGGACCGCCTGAGCGATGCCAAGTAATCAGGTGACTTTTCATAGAGGCTTTTGTCATTGATGAGTTCCCAGACTTTCTTAACATATGGCTCCTGATGCAGCTTGCTCTTTGAGCCGAGGTCAAAGATCTCTGATACGTTCATGGATAACACCAAAACGAGCTACGCTTATGTTATCGGAGGTTAAAAAGAGTGAGCTTCAAACCCATGGACAGGGTGCCGAAACCAACGTATCCTCAAATGCAGAGCCATCGACACGGTTTGTCGCTATTGGCAGGCGATTTGCGTGTCAGAGAGAGGCTATGATCGAGAGAGGATGACCCAGCCTATGTCATAGGTCATTCTCGTGGGTGTGGTCGTGCCCCTCGGCAGCTTCGTCGCCATGGCTGTGGTCGTGCGCATCGCCATCTTCGTGCGAGTGGTCGTGCGAATGCGTACTGAAATTTGACGCCGCCCGCCTTATGACCTCTGGCAAGGCAGGGTGGATGTGGGTTGCATTGAGAATATTCATTACCGAGCCGGGACCGCAGCGCATTGCCACTATTACTTCGTGGATTATCGAGGAAGCTTCAGCCCCCATTATATGGCACCCAAGTATGACAAGGCTCTTCGGATCCAGCAGAAATTTTACGAACCCTGTCCGGTCGTCAATGGCTTGGCCCATCCCGGAGTCGATGTAGTTCCACTTGGCTACCACGTACTTAGCCCCTTCCTTGACCAATTGCTTCTCGGTCTTCCCAACGCCCGCTATCTGAGGAGAGGAGAAGATGGCATGAGGCATGGCGTAGTAATCCACAGCCATCTTCTGTTCTGGGACCAGCATGTTCTGAAGGGCATAATCGGCTTCGAGGTTCGCCGCGTGCTTGAACTGGTAACGACCAATTATGTCCCCAAGGGCAAAAACCCCGGGAGCGGTGGTCTCGAGATAGTCGTCCGTCACGACATATCCCCGAGCATCGGTCTTCACGCCCGTCTTTTCTAGATCCAACAGGTCAGTGTTGGGTATCCGCCCAGCAGCCACGAGGATGGCGTCGGAGTTGATTAATCGCCGCTCCTTCGTCTTTGCGTTCTCGATCATTAGTGAGAAGCGCCCGTCGGCCTTTGAAGCCTCGACCGCTTCGAAACCGGTGTGGACGCCGAACTTCTCGCCCATCAGGTGAGTGAACTGCTGCGCAATATCCGCGTCTTCCGATGGGATCAACAGGTCGCCGCGCTGCACTATATCGATCTTTGTTCCCAGGGAACCGTAGAAGTGAGCCAACTCAGCGGCGATATAGCCGCCGCCCAGTATTGCCAAAGATGCGGGCTGGCGAGTCAATCGTAGAGCCTCTTCGCTGGTCATGAAATCTATCCCGGCAAGCCCCTTGACCGCAGGTATTTGGGGCCGGCTTCCCGCAGCGATGAGCACCTTATCCGCGGAGATAGTCTCCCCGGAGACTTCTAAGGTCTTGACACCAACAAACCTGCATTGCCCTTTGTAGAGCTTTGGGTTTGTCTCTTGCCTGAGCGCGGATTCGATGCCGGCGGATTCCTTGTCAACCTCGTCAGTGACCCGCTTTACTATCGACGCGAAGTTGACAGCGTATCCTTTGACATTGATTCCAAAGAAGGGTGCTTTATCGATAGCCGCTGCTAAATCCGCGCTGTGGATAAGCATCTTTGACGGTATGCAACCTTTGTTGAGGCATGTGCCTCCCAAGGCGCCCTTCTCGATTATCGCGACCTTTTTCCCATAGTTAGAGGCGGCGACTGCTACGTCCAGCCCAGAGCCGCTGCCTATTACGATCAAATCGTAAGTTTCCATGATAATTCCTCCTTGAGGGTATAAGCAGAGTTAAGGAAGCTCGACCATCACTGCGTTCCCGTCGATTTTCACTTGATAGGACCTTATATCGCTTGTTTTTAGCTTCAGGAATCCGATCTTTGGGCCCGAGAGGGCTTTTCCCGTTCTGAGGTCAAACTTTGAACCGTGCCTTGGGCAAACAACGGTTCCGCCTTCAAGCTTCCCCTTGGACAAGTCACCCCCGGCATGAGGGCACTTGCCAGCGATTGCGAAGAAGGAGCCGCTGAGGTTGACCAAAAGCAGCTCAATTCCTTGCACAGAGAATGGCTTCATCTGCCCTTGAGACAAGTCGCTTGCGTCAGTGACCTTGATTAGCGCCATAAGAAAATCACATTGGGTGACTAAATGCAATCAAGTATAAAATAAGGTTGCTATGCTTCATGGGGACGGTTGAGGTTTTTATAGGTGCGTGCTGGTTTTTATGATTGTAGGTGTTTGGAATGGGCATTTATGATGTAATCATCATAGGCGGAGGACCGGCAGGGGTTACTGCTGCGATCTACGCAAGGCGGAAGCTCCTCAAGACAATGCTGGTATGCAAGAACGTGGGCGGGCAGGTCCTTCTGACTGACAACATAGAGAATTATACAGGCTATGAGGGCAAGGCAGGCGCCGGCTTGGCGGATATCTTCGAACGCCAGCTGGAATTGGTCTCTGCCGAGGTCGCAAGTGATGTAGTCACATCTGTCAAGAAGGAAGGCAAGACCTTCGCAGTCAAGTGCGAGGAGGGAGAGTACCTCGGCAGGGCAGTGATAGCAACCGGTGGGAGCGAGTACAAGAAGCTAGGGGTCCCGGGCGAGGATAGGTATTTCGGAAGAGGCGTCTGCGTATGCGCTACGTGCGATGCTCCGATGACGAGGAACAGGGCAGTTGCGGTGATAGGCGGAGGGAATACTGCGTTCCAGAGCGCAGAGCTGCTTTCGAAGTTCGCAGCAAAAGTCTATGTCATACATCGCCGGAGCGCTTTCAGAGCTGACGCACTCCTTGTGGAGAGGCTCAAGAAAGTCACGAATATCGAATTCATGCTTGGCAAGATCATCATGGAGATAAAAGGTTCAGCAAAGGTTGAGGCGCTGAGGATGAAGGATAGCGCGACCGGAATCGAGTCCGAGCTGCCGGTTCAGAAGGTGTTTGTTGAGATAGGCAGGGAAGTGAAGCTCGATTACATCAAAGGGCTTGCAGAGATGAATGAGAAGGGGCAAGTGAAGGTAGATAGGCTTCAGAAGACGTCCTGCGAAGGGCTTTTTGCGGCAGGAGACATAATCGACCTACCGTATGGCCAAGCGATAATCGCATCCGGCCAGGGAGCAGTAGCGAGCCTTGCAGCATACGATTACCTGGTGGGGAACACCTGCAGAATATGACGAGGGGGCAGCGCACCGGGTTAATGAAGGTGCGGTGACATCGGCGGGAATCGGCTGTCGGACTCTCTCTTCACTTCTCCCTCCTTTCCGAGTTCGAAGGCGAGGTCCGCAGCTTCGGTCGGATCGCTGATAAAATGCATAGGGGAGATCCTCCGATGGTCGAGGTATCCGTCTGGGAAGAGGCTGGCAAGGCGGTCGGCCATCATCCCGGTCCCCTTGACAACAATAATCGGCTTCCGTATATTGTATGCCATAGACACCTCTGTGAGGGTGCCAACGCCGCCAGCCACCACTACTACTGCATCGCTACTCCTCACCAATATCGAGCTCCTCGAGGTGAAGGTCTGCCCGCTCATGATCTTCACGGTATTATACGGGTTGTACCATTTGCTCGAAGCGTCGATGCCTTCCACTTCGCGCGCCATTATGCCCACCGTCAGCCCGCCTGCCTTAACCACGGCCTCGGAGATAACGTTCATCAGACCGCCGTTGCCTCCGGTCAATACTATGCACTTCCGCTCAGCGAGAGCCTGCCCCAAAGCCTTGGCTTTCGCTACAACAGAGTCGGGCACGGGATCATATGTCGTGAATATGCCGATTTGGACCATGGAATCACATAGTCGCATCAGGTATATCTGCGTATTCAGAACGCGGGGCAGCGACGCCGGGCTATTCAAATTAGAAATATTAGGGAGGGCTGTTTTTTACGGTTTGATAGTTATGGACGATCTTTTATCATGCTTCTCCAAGCCCATCCAGCGGATAATCGCGGAGAAGGGCTTCGGCGGCTTCACGGAGCCGCAGAAGAAGGCTATACCCCTCATAATAGAGGGAAAGAACGTGCTGATAATAGCCCCAACTGGCACCGGGAAGACCGAGGCGGCGTTCATCCCCATATTGGACAGCCTGATAAAAGACGAGGGGAGGAGCGGCATAAGGGTCCTCTACATCTCACCGCTCAGGGCGCTGAACAGAGATCTCTTGGACAGGCTTCAGTGGTGGTGCGGCAGGCTTGACCTTAAGGTCTCGGTGAGGCACGGCGATACTGAGACCAAGGAGAGGGGCAAGCAGGCGATGGCGCCCCCCGACATAATGATCACGACACCAGAAACCCTCGAGGCAATACTCCCCGGCAGGGTGCTCCGGAAGCACCTCTCGAAGGTCAGGTGGGTAATCGTCGATGAAATCCACGAACTGACCAACGACAAGAGGGGCAGCCAGCTCACTGTGGCTCTTGAGAGGCTGAAGATGGTCACAGATGTGGAGCCGCAGATCATCGGGCTCTCGGCCACGATCGGCTCCCCCGAGGAGGTCGCAAAGTTCCTCGTTGGACCCAAGAGCGCATGCGATATCGTCAGGGTCTCGATGGCGAAGAGCACGGAGCTTGATGTGCTGCTGCCTGAGGCGGAGCAGAGGGACTTTGACCTAGCAGAGAGGATAGCCACATTCCCGGAGGTTGCAGCTAGGCTCCGCAAGATAAGGCAGCTTATTGATGAGAACAGGTCAACACTGATATTCACGAACACTCGCTCAGAGGCGGAGATCCTCGCAAGCAGGTTCCGGGTCTGGGATGTGGATATGCCGGTGAGCATACACCATGGCAGCCTTGCGAAGTCCGCCAGGGTGGATGTCGAGTCTAGCCTCAAGAGGGGCGAATTGAAGGGGGTCGTCTGCACCTCGTCGCTCGAGCTGGGAATCGACATAGGCAATGTTGACCTAGTCGTGCAGTACAACTCCCCGAGGCAGGCGACCAGGCTGCTCCAGAGGGTGGGAAGGGCAGGGCACTGGGTCGGCGGGACATCGAAGGGCGTCATCATAACGATGGACTCCGACGATGCCCTTGAATCGATCGTGATAGTGAAGAGGTCGCTCAGGGAGGAGCTCGAGGACGTCACTATGGTAAAGTCGCCTCTTGACGTACTCTGCCAGCAGGTTGCAGGCCTGCTCCTCGAGTATGGAAGGAGGAGCACGGATGAGATACTGGAGATAGTCAGGAGGGCTTACCCGTTCAGCAGCCTCAAGGAGGAGGAGCTGGACGAGGTGTTGGAGTACATGAGCGGGAGGATGCCAAGGCTTGGGCTCTTCCTGAAGGACGAGAGGCTCCTCCTGAAGTCGAAGCCGACCGAGGCGCTCTACAAGTACTACTTCGAAAATCTCTCGATGATACCGGAGGAGAAGCACTACGTTGTCATCGACGAGGCAAAGGACGAGCCTGTGGGCATGCTGGACGAGGCTTTCGTGGCGGAGTACGGCGAGCCCGGTGTGAAGTTCATAGAGAGGGGGTCGCCCTGGAAGATAATACAGGTGTTCAACGATGCGGTCTACGTGAGGGCTGAGCAGGACCCGTCAGGGGCTATTCCAGACTGGGTTGGGGACGAGATACCGATACCTTTCGAGGTGGCTCAGGAGGTCGCATCGATAAGGGGAAGGGTCTCTGCCGATCTGAGGTCGGGTGCATCTTACAGCGATGCGCTAATGAGGGTCAGGCGGGACTATCCGGTGAACGAGGAGACGCTCAGCCGCGCTCTGAAGGAGATAAAAGAGCAGTCTGAAGGTGGTTGGGACGTGCCCTCAGAGAAGGTCATAACGGTCGAGGGGTGGGAAGGGTACTCGATAATCAGCTGCGCGTTCGGCCTGATGATCAATAAGACGCTCTCCAGGATACTTGGGTACCTCATCACGCAGAAGACTGGGAGCGGGGCAGTGGCATCGCAGGATGCATATCGAATCTTCCTCAGAACGAGCGTCGATCCGCATATGGTATCAGCGACGCTCAAGGACATCGATCCGAGGGATGTTGAGCATCTGGCAGGCATTGCCGTCGAAAGGACGGGGCTCTTCAAGAGGAGGCTGCTCCATGTATCGAAGAGGATGGGGGTCATTGAGAAGGATGCCGACGTAAGCGATGTAGGGCTGACGCACCTGCTCGAGAACCTGAGGGGGACGGTCATCTACAAGGAGGCGATGAAGGAGGTCCTCTACAAGGACCTCGATGTCGACGGGGTGACCAGGGTCATCAAGGGCATTGGCGCGGGGCGTTTTGAAGTGAGGGTCATGAATTCAGAGTTGCCGCTCTCGCCCATATCGAGGATAGGGATCAGGGAACTGAGCTGGAAGACGGACCTGGTTCCGGCAGACAGGCTCAGGAGGCTCCTCATCGAGTCAGGGAAGGCAAGGCTCCTCAACGAGGCAAGGGTCGCGGTCTGCTCGAGCTGTTTCAGGTATGTCGAGAATGTGAAGATTAAAAGATTCATGAATGAGGTCGCGTGCCCTGAGTGCGGCTCGAAGAAGATAGGTCTGCTCAGCGACGACCCGGCTGAGGTAGCACAGATGGCTGCTGAGAGGTCTGAACTTGAGAGGGTCTCGGAGAGATTCAAGGGCGCCTACAAATCGGCGATAGAGAGCGGGGAGCTCGTGAGCATATACGGACTGCCTGCAGCCCTGGCTTTAGCAGCGAAGGGCATCTCAAAGCCAATCATGATAACACTCGCGACGTCCAAAGTGGGGGATCTCGACTACTTCATAGACTCGATACTCAGGGAAGAGAAGGCAGCCCTTAAGGGCAGGATGCGAAGGATGCATTCGTGATTAATCCCACAATGAAAAAAGCGGGACTTTTTGGCGCAACTCGTTGCTTTATTTGGTCAGTCCTCTGCCTTCTCCTCGGGCAGTGAGCCGGCTATGATGCCCATGAGCTTCTTCCGGTCAACCTCCGCCCTAGTCCTCCAACCGATGAACAGGATGCCGTTCTCGTCCTCATCGAGGTAGCCCTTCCTTATGAAGCGGTTGAGGTCCTGGTCCACCTTCCAATCAGGGAACTTCTCCTGGAGCAGTTCCTCCACCTCTCGCCTCGTTGCCTTGCCCTGTTTCGAGGTAATCAGCGCAAGGGACGCCGCCAATACGGCAAGCGTGTCGATTCGCCATCCGGAGAGTGAAGCCTCACCGGTCTGGATCGGGACTTTAGAGAGGACATAAAACCTCGCTTGCTCGAGGTCGTCTTCGGTAGGACTGAGGTGTTCCAGCCCATCGGAGTAGACAATCTTTATCTCCAAGCCCAAATCGTCGAACTTCCTCTCTAGGAGCTTTATGACCTTCATGTAGTCCTTCCCCAGGATCTTCTTTATCTCCCAGCCTTTGGATCCCGGAAGCCTGTGGTGCTGGTACAGCAGCAGTTGCGCTGCTTTCTTGACCTTCTTTGAGATTGTTGCATCCTCGCTCATTCTAAGAACCCCGCATCTCCTTCCACTTTGCATAACTCACAGCAATCGGCACCGATCGCCCACCGGTGCTCTTCTGCTCTTGCTTTGGCAATGCTTGAACCTTTATCGTCTCCTCAATCGGATTGAGGAGCAGGTTTGCATAGCCGTTCGAGATGAGGAAACTCAATGCGTATGACCGCATAACCGTTGCCTCATAAGTGTCGACCGTTACGAAACGCCAATAGTCCATCGGCTCGCCCTCGGTCTTATCCCTGAGCTCCGAGAGCACGCTGGAGATCTCTTCCTGGAATATCTTCTCCGAGAGGAACTTGAGCTTGATCAATTCGGAGACGCTCAGGGTCTTCTCTTGCATTGCCCGTGCGGCGTCCAGCTCGCTCGTTCTTTGGGAGATCGGGATAAGCACGTTCCAATAATCCAAAGCGTTGGATAGCCTTATGGCGGTCAGCTGTTCCCCGGCCACTATCGGGTGCCAGGAGGAGAGCAGCGTAGAAGCCAGCGACTCCTTTGCCATGACCTTGACCTTCACCTCAACCAAGAACGGGTCGATGAAGAGCCCGGTGGCCCTGCGCTTCACCCAATCGCTCTGAAGCTTTACCATCAGGGAGAGCTCCTTTATTGCCTCCGCGTCCAATAGCAGGTCATCGATTGCCTTCCATTTGGGAAGTAGCTGCTTCAGGACCAGCAGCTTCTGAGGAACATCCACGAGGAATGGATCATCGCTCTTAATGCTGATGCTCTGGCAGAGGAGGATTATCCGCGCGAGCTCCTCATAATACGCCTCATTGTGCTTTTGCGGCAGCCTTCGCCACCTCCGATGCGCCATGCACGTTCTGGACAAAGATTATGTTTGCGAATTCACCTATAGCGCTCAGCTGGCTCGGAGTGATCACTATGAACTGGACATCCGAGTTCTCATTCATGAAAGAGAAGAGCATGCGCATCATGGATTCCCGGTTGTGCGGATCCATGTGGACATCGAATTCGTCTACCGCCCGGACGGGTGACTTGAGATTGTGCTGAAGCGCCAGCAGGAAAGCCATCGTTGCGACGGCCCGCTCCCCCCCGCTCTGGGCATATGCGTCCAAGAGCACTGGGGACGTCCCCCTGAATCCAACGGAGACCTCTATGCCGGAATGGTCAGGGTCATCCATGTTCGAGAGCCTCACGCCGCCGAGCCCGCCTACCTTGGCAAGGACCTCGTGGTATATCGGGTTGATGTCCTCGACCAGTCGGTCCATTACCCGGCGCCAGACGTTCTTGCGTTCGTCAATCTCCTCGATTGCCTTCTTCCGGTTGACCCCCACAACCTCAGCCTTCTGCTTCAGCTCGCCGTATGTCTTCTGGTAGGTGCTATACATCGATGGCGTGTCGTCAGGGATGTCCCCCAAGGATAGCAGGTGAGCGTTGACGAACTTCAGCTCGTCTGAGATCTCCTGCATCGTCCTCGATGTCTCGATGCGCTCGCCGGCGCTGGCTTTCAGCTTTTTCGCTTCTTCTAGCTGCGATCTTGCCTCATACTGAGAGACCTTGAGGTCCTTGAGCTCCTTCTCGACTTCGTTGAGCCTGTAGGAGAGCACGGCTTCGCTCACTTTGGTGTCCACATACGCCCGGACCGTGTCGTCGAGTTTGGAGCTGACGATCCCGAGCTCCTTCATCCCGGCATCGGACCGCTTGTCCTGGGAGAGCGCCGTCCTGAAACGCTCCTTCTCAGCCAAATACTGCTCCCAGAGTCCCTTGCCGAGGAGCTTCTTTGAATCGATCTCGGAGCGCAGGTCCTCAAGCTGCGATGATTTGAGCCGCATGCGCTCCTCAACTGAGGCGAGCGAGCGCTCGCTCCGTATTATCTGCGCCCAGATCATCTCCCGCTCAACGTAGGACTTCTTCTCAAGCAGGGACGCCTTCTCATTGTAGCGGTCGTTCAGCTCCTTCCAGTAGAGCAGCGTCTGTTCGGCGCTCGAGAGCAGCTGGGATGTCGCCTCCTCCTCGCCCAGAATACGGTTGAGCTTGTCCTCTGATTCGTAGATGGCTTTTCGGTATTGGGCGAAACCAACCGCCTCCTCCACCATCCTCAGCTTCTCGTCCGGCGTAGTGATCGCGAACTCCTCAATCATGTTCTGGTGCATTATGATGAGCATGTTATCAGGGCTCATGCCCACGCTCTTGAATAGGCGATTTACGTCGAACTTGCTGGCTTCCTTCCCGTTTATCTCGAACCAGTAGGTGCCGTCCTTCTTCAAGTAGCGCGAAACGGTAATCAGGTCGCTGCTGAAGAGAGGCACTGGCCTCTTGCCGTCTTCGATTGAGTTGTTCAGAACGAGACTTACCCTGGCGGTCTCCTTGCCTCTCCGTATGAGATCGGCAAGTTTCCTCGAGCGCTCGGTATAACTTTGACCGGTGGCCACGGATATGGCTAGTAGAACTGATGACTTGCCTGCACCGTTAGGGCCGCATATAAGATTGAGCCCACGCCTCAGGGGGACTCTCGCGTACTCGTAAGACATAAAGTTCTCAAGTATGACCTCAAGAATTGTGAGCTTTGACGTATTTGGACCCCCGAAGAGCTTTTTCTTTAGTAATTCAGTCTCATATTAATTTACCTTTTTTAAATGCGGGCAAGAAGCAATCGAAGATTGCTCAAATGAGACAGAGTTATATTGACTGATTAATGTTAAACCGTTGTTTAAATATGGATTGCCATAAAATGGTTGAGCGCGATTCTACTGAAGAGTTACTTTGAATCATCATAAAGCTTATCTAACAAATGGCGGTTGTGTGGAAAGCGTAGGCGACAGCCGATGGATAAGATACAAGTCAAGAAGCTAGAGCACAACGGAGTCATGATTCCTGTTTATGACTATAAGAAGTTCACCGTTGTCTTTCGAGGGGAGGCGCTGAAGCTTACTCCAGAGCAGGAGGAGATGGCTGTCGCATGGGTTAGAAAACTACCTACGGAATACTCATCTGACCCGGTATTCGTTCGGAACTTCTTCAGCGACTTTGGAAAGGCCTTGAACATCAAGGGCAAGATAATTCCTGGCGACTTCGATTTTTCAGAGATTCAGAGATGGATTGACTCAGAGAGGGCGAGGAAGGATGCCATGAGCAAAGAGGAGAAGAAGGCGCTAGCTGCTGAGCGGAAAGCCAAGAGGGAGGATAACAAGGTCAAGTACGGATACGCCACGATAAACGAGATGCAGATGGAGATAAGCAACTACCTCGTTGAACCAGCGTCCATATTCATGGGAAGGGGGAAGCACCCCCTACGAGGGAGCTGGAAACAGGGAATAAAGGCGGAGGACGTTACGCTCAACCTATCGCCGGATGCGCCGATGCCCGCGCCATATGGCGGCGGCAAGTGGGCGGCGAGGACGTTCGACCCCGAATCGCTGTGGATTGCGAGATGGAAAGACAAGTTGCGCGGCAAGATGAAGTACGTATGGCTCTCCGACACGGCTTATATCAAGCAGGTAAGGGACATCGAAAAATACGAAAAAGCATGGGAACTTGAGAAGAGAATAGGGGAGGTGCGGCGGCTTATCTCGAAGGGCATGGAGTCGAATGATCTGACCGAAAGGAAGGTAGCCACGGTATGCTATCTGATTGATACGTTAAAGATGAGGGTCGGAGATGAGAAGGACGATGATGAGGCGGACACTGTGGGCGCAACGACCCTCAGAGGGGAGCACTTGAAGATAGACGATGATGCCAAGACTGTAACGTTCGACTTTCTCGGCAAGGATTCGGTAAGATGGCTCCATACGATAAAGCCGTCAGCGGTTGTGATTGAGAACTTGAAGGTTTTTGCAAAAGAGGGCGGCGATACGCTGTTCAATGGGGTCAGATCTCAGAGAGTGAATGAGTATCTGGGCAAGGCGATGGAGAACCTGACGGCCAAGGTCTTCAGGACATTCCATGCGTCTTCAACTACGAAGGAAGCGCTCAGCAAATCTGGCGTAAAGAAGGATGATCCGGCATACTTCAAGAAGTACAGCGCGGCAATGGCGAACCTCCAGGCGGCAATGGTCTGCAATCATAAGAGGAAGCTCCCCAAGACGTGGGAGGAGGCGCTGAGGAAGCGGAAAGCAGGGCTCAAGATGCTGAAGGAGAGGCGGGCTAAGCGTGAGAAGATCAAGGAAGCAGAGCTAAGGGTCAAGCTGATGCAGTCTACCCGCGACTATAACCTCAACACTTCTTTGAAGAACTACATCGACCCAAGGGTCTATGCGGACTGGGGCAAGGAAGTGGATTTTGACTGGAAGCAATTCTACTCAAAGTCACTCCAGAGAAGGTTCGCCTGGGTCGATAAGCCGTAAGTATAATAAGTATTGACCGCAATCGGTTTTTTGGGATCAATTATGGTTCTTGCAGGAAAGACATTCGTAGTGAAGGAGGATACGGACCTCCCTACAATATCAGGCAAGCTGAAGGGTTACATGACTGAAGACGAGTTTGCGTATGAGGACCAGAAAGTCCCCCTTGTAACCGAGATAACGAAGCTTGCGCTTACCCTGGATTCGCTTCAAGGCGTATTCTCACACGATGTTGCGTTCACGGTCCAGCACAGGGATGGCAGCAAGCTGGTTACGAAGACCATGGATGCGCCATTCCTGTTTGCAAAGCACGGGGAGCGTATATTCCTCATCGTTCTTGAGAAGAAGGCGATTGCGAACAACATAGCAAACATATTGAGCAAGGTACTCTTCATTGCCGCGGGCAGCATAGTCGAGGCGAAGATAGAGCCTGCAACTCTCAAGAAGTTCCACGAGCAGAACCCGGAGGACACGAAAGTAATGTTCTTCGATGGCGTGGACATCCCGAACATCAGCAAGCTGTCGCTTTATGGGTCCGGGCTCGCAGATACGTCGCTTTATAACGAGTATTCGAAACACGGCGGCATATGGTACATGGTTTTCAAATCAAGGAGATATGGCATTGTAGTAGGTGTCACCAGAAGCGCTGTTGTGACTGCGTTCAGCGAGGTCAAAGAAGCGGAATTCTTCTCCTACATAAAGGAGGAGGTCTTCCCCTTAATCCAATAGTAAAGGAAAAAATGCCTTCCTCATATCAAACCAATTGATTTGAAGCATTCCAGCTCATTTCTTGAGCTTCTTCGCCTCTACCTTCTTGGGTCCAACCTTTTTCATGTCCATGTAGATCCTGACGTTGCTGTCCCGCAGGCAGACCAGCACTGCCGCCCTGAGGACAATCAACAATACGAAGAGAAGGACTGGATTGTTCAGGTAATAGTACAGATTCGTGGTAACGTTGATGCCCGAGAACAATAAACCGAATATGAATGCCCATTTAGCCCCGCGCAGGAATCCAAGCATGAGGAAGAAATCGAGCAGGGCAAAGAAATATGCCATCAGGAAATCGGTCGTGCCGTAGTTTACATATGATCCCGTAAGGAACGGCATAAGCAAATCGAAGGCTAGCAAGATAACTTGGAGCCCTGCCATAACCATAATTAGACTGGGGCGTTTCCTCATATTCCGGCACCGGATTTGTGAAAGAGAGCATGAAAGATATTAGTGTTTCGATGTATCGGCATCAAACGAGCTCAACTTGGCAATCAAGCAGGGGGTGCGCTTCTCACAGTTGAGGTTGGCGAGATTCAGACATTGCCAAAGATGTAATTAGATACGATTGAGATGCTTGTGGAATTGCTGAAATATGTGGCAACTACATCGTTGTATTCGGAGCTGGCGATAGAGCTCGTTGCGAAATGGAAGACTTGGCGCTGCACTGGAGACATCGTGTCGGTTAATCCGATCATAGCCCAGTCGATCTGAAGCGATGCGTCTGCATCGTTGAAGTAATACATCGCAAAGTACTCCTTCTGATTTGATGCGATAAGATATCCGATTTTATGCTCATCGTTATCGAACAAGGGCGTATCGACTGCCCCTATGACCTTTGAAATCCCCAACCAGGCGGTTGCGTTGCCTTCGGAGTATATCACCGTGTCATTGTAAACGGCCAACCAAGCAACGCCCGCAGACCTCGAAGCGTTGATAAGGAAGATTGGTATGCCGTTGAAGGGTATAGCGGATTGATCAGAAAAATAGTAGGCGACCCTGATATAATCAGCCACTGTGGAATTAATGTTGAGTGCCAATACGTCCGTATCGTTGATTGTCATATATAATTCGTAGTTGACATCGAATATGCTTAGGTTATAATCGATGTCCGGCAGATTGAGGGCAACGGTGTCTGTAAGCAGGGTGGTGAGGTCTTCGAAGTCGCTATAGTTAAGGTAACGACTGTATGATACATCTTCTGGAACCAAGTCCATCCACTCTTCTGCCACGAACGATGTTGCTGACGGAAGAGAGGGTTTGTTGAGGAGTATGCTGATCAATGAAAAACCATATGTTGCGGTGAGTATAACGACTATGAAAATTACGACCAGCTTTAATTTCATAGAGGATTTTGAGTCCTTTCTTGAGGGCATTGAAACCACGAGCTTGAATAAACCAATAACAATCTTATGAGCTTCTAAATAAGCCCTGCGCATTGAGAATCACGATAAGAAAAAGGAACGGTTTCGTCCACTGTTGTTCACTTCAGAAGTTGGGTGACCAGTATTGAGAGAATAAAGAGGACCGCCCCAAGGATTACTAGCGGCAGGAGCACTGTCCGGAGCAATGCAATCAATAGTGCAAGATAGTCTTTCCAGCCTGCTTTTGCAGACCCACTCATGCAAATGACCTCGGATCAATGCTCGAGCCAGCATCTCACAAAGTGATCGGGACTGAGCTCCTTGATCGGCGGCATCTTCTCCTTGCATATAGGCATCAGGAAAGGACATCGCTCTACGAAGGGACAGTTTGTCGCGCGCTGCGTAGGATTTGATGGCTCACCCTGCAGAATTATATTCCGCTTTGTCGCGTTCGGATCGGGCACGGGTACGCTCGAAAGCAGCGCCAGAGTATACGGGTGCGCAGCCTTATCAAAGAGGTCTTTTGTTGACGCTTTCTCTACCCAAAAACCGCGGTACATGACAATTGTCCTTGAGCTGATATACCTCACGACCGCAAGGTTATGCGTTATGAGCAGGTATGTATAACCATACTTCTTCTGCAGTTCGCGCAGCAGTTCCAGTACTTGAGCTTGAACGGATACGTCCAATGAGGCGGTAGGCTCATCGAGAATGATGAACTCCGGATTAAGGCTCAGTGCCCGCGCGATGACCGCCCTTTGGCGTTGCCCTCCAGAAAGTTCGTGAGGGTACCGGAAGAGGTGCTCTTCGCTTAGACCGACGCGTTCCATCATCTCGACTGCTTTGAGATAGATGTCGCCTTCAATATTATGGGCTTTCATTACCTCAATAATTGCATCTTTCAGGAGCATCCTTGGATCCATGGATGCTTGCGGGTCCTGGAAAACCATCTGTATCTTTGAACGGTACGATTTGAGATCCTTGCCTTTAAGATTGGTTATCTCGCTCCCATGATAGTAGATTTTTCCACCAGTGGATCGCTCAAGCTGATTAATAACTAGACCAACGGTGGATTTTCCGCTCCCGCTTTCGCCAACAAGAGCGACTGTCTCGCCTTTCTTTATATCGAATGTTGCATCATCAACCGCGTAAACGTAGCCGACTGTCTTTTGCAGTATGCCCCCAGTTATAGGGAACCACTTCTGAATACCCTCGAGCTTTAGCGCGATTTCGTTATCAGTCATGGCTTCTCACTTCTTTTTAGCGGTTCATTATACAAGTGGCATTCGACGATACGGCCCTCGCATTCTATTGGCGATGGGACGGTTACCTTACAGATATCCATCGCGTGTCTGCAGCGTTCGTGGAATGTGCACCCTTTTGGCGGTTCGACGAGGTCCGGCACCGTTCCCCCGATTGTTTCGATTTTGACGTCCTTATCGGCTCTCGGGAGAGCGCGCATCAAGCCTTGGGTATACGGGTGAAGCGGCTTTGCGTATACGGTCTTGACGTCGCCGAATTCCACGATTCTTCCTGCATACATGATAGCAACTCTATCACAGTTCTCTGCAATGACACCTAGATCGTGCGTTATTAGCACAACAGACGTTGTGTACTTCTTTTGCAGTTCACGCATGAGCCTCAGAACTTGAGCCTGTATAGTTACGTCAAGCGCGGTTGTAGGCTCATCAGCAATTATCATGCTAGGCTTCAAAGAGAATGCCATCGCGATCAAAACGCGTTGCTTCATGCCTCCGCTAAGTTCATGCGGATATGATTTGATGATACGTTCTGGCGACGGCATCTTTACCTCTTTCATCGCCTGTAACATCTTATCGTTAATTGCATCTCCACGCTGCTTTTTGTCTTTAATCGACTGGATAGATTTGTCATTGAGTAGGATGTCTTTGAATTGCTGACCTATTCGGAAGACAGGATTGAGGTAAGTATGAGGATCCTGAAAGACCGCGGTTATTGATCGGCCCCTTACTTTTTCCATTTCTTTCTCTGGCAGTTGAAGCAGGTCCTTTCCCTCGAAGATAATTTTGCCACCAGCTATTTTGCCGTTCCCTGGGAGAGTCCTCATGATTGCTTGACTTGTAACGGACTTCCCCGAGCCGGTTTCTCCTGCTAACCCCAGCATCTCGCCCTTGACTACGTCGAAGGAGATGCCGTTTAATGCCTTCACGATGCCACGATAGGTCTTGAATTGGACGACCAGGTCTTTAACTTCGAGTACGCGCTCCATTGAGTTTACCTCCTTAACCTAGGGTCGAGTACGTCCCTAACACCGTCTCCAACCAAGTTGAATCCTAAACTCGCAAGGAGGATTGTCAAGCCGGGCATGCTTATCAGCCATGGTGCAACGAACAGATATGGCGCTCCCCTATTGACAAGCGAGCCCCACTCCGGTTCAAAAGGTGAAGGCCCCAATCCGATGAAGCTGAGGCCGGCTGCAGAGAGCATCACGCTGCCGATGTCCATTGTCGCAAGTATTATCATCGGGAATACTGCATTCGGAAGCACGTGTTTGAATAGCGTTGTAAAGTTTGAAAGCCCTAAGGATTTACAGGCTTTTACATAGAGTTTCTCTTTTTCAGCAAGGACCTGCCCTCGCATGAATCTCGCGTATGAAGTCCACCACACTAGGACTAACGACAAGAACAGGTTGAGAAATGACCTCCCCAAAATCATAGAAATAGCCATGGCGAGGATTAAGCCAGGAAATGCGAATAGGATGTCGACAATTCTCATAAATAGCTCGTCTACTTTCCCGCCAACATAACCGGAAACTGAACCAATCATTATGCCGACGCCTGCAGCTATGGCTACGACCAGCAAAGAGATGGCTAGGTCATACCTTGCGCCGAGAATGACTAATTTGAAGACGTCCCTCCCCAAGTCATCAGTTCCGAATGGGTGTTCCCAGCTCATCGGAAGGAGGTCGTTTTTGAAATCCACATTTTGAGGCTCATTAGGGTCAACTATCAGAGGGCCAAAGATTGCCAAGATGCTGAAGAAGAGCACTATGCATAAACCGAAGACGACCAATTTATTGGTAAACAATAGTTGAAAAGAGTAGCGTATTTCCTTACGTCGAAGCGACTTTGCACGCGACGTTTTATCGACAGTTGAAGACATCATAATCGCCTCAGTATTTAATGCGTGGGTCCAGCCACGCGTAGACAATATCAACGATGAGGTTAACGCTAACGAAGATTATCGCGACGACAACAACATACGCCAATATTGTATTCGAGTCGTTGAATACTATAGCTCGATAACTTAGCCACCCCATGCCAGGATAGGCGAAGATTGATTCGGTAATAATAGCGCCGCCAAGCATGCCGCCGAAAGATAAGCCGATAGATGTGATCACAGGCACCATTGCGTTCTTGAGGGCGTATTTGTAAGTTATGATCTTTTTTGGCAAACCGTAGGCTTTAGCCATAGTAATATAGTCTTGGCGTATTACCTCTAGCATCGACGATCGAGTCAAGCGCGTCAAGACGCCCACATTTAGAAAGGCAAGAGTAATGGCAGGAAGTATCAGGTGAGTAAAGACACTCCATGTAATGACGAAGTTGCCTTGCAGCAGGGAGTCGAACATGAGCATACCAGTCCATTCCTGCACAGGGTTGTGTATCAGGAGTAACGGGTCGACCCGGCCTGTGCTTGGCAGATAAGCTAGGCCTATAGACCTTGTCCAATATGTAAAAGCATACTGCAAAGAAAGCCCAAGCCAGAATACAGGTATGGATATCCCCACGAGTGAAAAGATCCTCGAGGCGTGATCTTGCCACTTATTGTTCTTTAAAGCGCTCACTATCCCAAGGGGTACACCTATTGCCACGGTAAGGAACATGGCCAAGATAGTCAATTCAACGGTAGCAGGGAAGAATGAGCGGATGGCTTCAGTAAGAGGCATATGACCAACATTAGACCATCCCCAATCGAGAGTAACAAGGTCCTTAAGATAAATGAAATATTGTTCGTATATTGGCCTGTCAAAACCGTGAGCCCTTATTATAGCGATAATTGCACTTGGTGTTGTCTTATCATTAACATAAGCAGCAAGCGGGTCCAGTAAAACTCTAGTGAATATAAAAGTGAGAACGGTAACTCCTATGACGACGAAAATCAAGAGGAATATTCGCCTTACTGCGTATTCATAAAGCTTCAAGCCAACACCAGCTTAATTTTGCCATCAAATAGCATCTACTTTCCTAAATGACAGTATTGCAAGATTTTACTAAGATAAAAAGATTTTGACCCCCCAGATGGGGGGCTTATTGTTTTAGAATCTAAGGCTGATGCCTAGGAAGTCTATATTCAGCGATGGCGTTGGTCCTATGGCCCTTACGTTGGGGTCAATGGATACGACGGTTTGGGATCCTTCCCAGAGAGTCTGGTTAATCAGACTGAACCAGGTTGCCCTGTCGATAGCCGCGAAGTCGGTTTCGCCGGATATGAGTTTAGTTAGCCGTGTGTTGCCGTCAGATATATCCTGGATGATTACGCGCTCAATGTTGGCAGTGATGTTGTAAGGTCCGCCCCAATAATTCTCGTTCCTTATAAGGCTCAGTACTCCGGTGTCCCATGTTTCGAGAATGTATGGTCCTGTGCCAGCCTCTGCGTGCCTGTTCATCCACTCATTTTGCGCTCCGATAACTACCCCACCATTTGCTTCCACAGTTGTTGGTGAGACAATCGCGCAGACTGAGTATGCGAGCACCTTGAGGAATGGCGAGTATGCGTAATCCAAGGTTATGTTGACGGTGTAGTCATCAACGATGGTTATTGCGCCGGATGCAGACCATGCGTCGACGTCATCCTGTGTCGCTGTGCCTTCCCAAACAGCGTTTCTGAGGTCGGCTGCACCCATAATCGGGTCAATGCACCAACCTGGGCCGTTCGGGTCGCTCATTATGACCACGCGCTCAAGCGAGTATTTTACAGCGGTTGCATTGAAAGGAGTGCCATCAGAGAAGAATATGCCTTCTCTCAGGTATATTGTGTAGGTCAAACCGTCTGGGGTGACATCATAACCAGATGCCAGCCACGGAATGACCGTTGTGGCGTCGCTATTCAACGGGTCCTCTTCAGTCGGAAGTGGGAACCAGAATAGCCTCTCGTAGACTTGCTCTATGATCTCTCCGCCTGCGGATTCATAGTCTACCGAAGGATCAACATATTGTGGCTCTCCAGTGGTCGCCACATAGATCACGTTAGGGTTATCAGCACCTGCTGCCTTTGACATCGGTGCATAATAGAATCCGGAATATGCAGGGTTATAATACCACCCTTCCATCCAGGTTCTTTCGAAGTGGATTCCTGTTGGTTGTGCAAGCCAGACATACGGACAGTCCTGGTAGACAAGCATGTTAATCTGGTCGATCATCGCTAACCTTTCAGTCTCGTTGAGAATAGTTGCCTGTTGGTCGACAAGTGAATCTACAGTCGGATTGGACCAGCCAGTCCTCATTGGGAATGTGCCCTTTTGGCTATGGTAGAATGGTACAAGGTAGTCATCCGGATCCACATAGTCAGGCATCCAACCCAAGTTAAAGATTGGAAGCAGACCGTTGTCCCGGAGGTACAGGAATTGTGGCCAAGCCACAGACTGAACATCGATCACAAGACCGGTGTTAAGGCTGTTGACTGCGCTTGAAATCAGCAAACAGAACTTCTCTCTGATGCTATTGCCAGTGTTGTAGTATAGTGTCAGCTTAAGAGGGTTAGCTGTGCTGAAACCGTAGTCAGCTGCAACAGCTGTGAGCAATTGACTGGCTTTTGTAAGGTTATATGTGTAGCGTGGGATTTCTGCATTGTACCCGAAGAGACCTTCTGGAATGGCGCTATTCGGCTGCTGCCCTGCACCTTTCAGAATCTCTGCGATGTACGTGTCGGCATCGAAGGCATACGCGATTGCTTGTCTAGCTCTCACATCCGCAAAGATCGGGTTTATGATCTTCACGGTCTTGGTCTGTGAGCCCGCATTTATTGAATGTTGGCCAGTCGAGTTGAATGACACAACATAAGTGCGGTTAATCGTTTCGCCAGCAGCAATGTTCACCGTTGTCGTGTTTTTGACTACGTTGTCGAGTTTCAGATCCAGCGTATAAGTACCGACAGCTGAGCCCGAGTTCTTGACGAGCAATGTCACGTTGAATTGTTCGTTTGCTCTTGCAAAGTTGGTAGTGGTTGTCATATATGTAACGTCAATAGCCGGCCGCGGCCAAAGCATGTATGCTCCGGCAATGACGACAAGTACGACAACAACAGCTCCAATTAAATAACTAGTCTTCATGCTGGTGTTCTCCGTCTCTATATCCCTTGTCCAATGATTATAAGACTTTCGCAGATTGTAAAGTGTTTTGTTAAAATTAATATAAAAACAACTGAAAATATTCATTAATTAAAAGATATATGTCTAAAAAAATATTAAGTAATTAAATCAGACATTTCGCTTGGAAGGGTCTTCTTTGCGAATGCCAGCTATCTTTAGTCGGTTCGAAGCCTCGTCGAGCGATATGCCAGGGGCGTAAAGAACTTTAACGCGGTCCGTTGCCCCTCTGAGCAATGAGATTGAGTTGGGCGGCATGAGCAGTGCTTTAGAGATCAGCTTGATCACGCTGATGTTCGCGCGGTTTTGGTTAGGGGGCGATTTGGTCTCCACAATTATTTCGTCTGCGAGCAGAACAAGCCGGTCCCTGGGGGATAAGGGCTTTACGTAGACTGTTATGACAACGCCGTCCTTAATGCTCTTGATGCTCAAGGGCACCATCTCAGTTAATCAGGTTATAGGCTTCGATTATTGCCTGAGTGCCCTTGTCGCCTAAGCCTTTTGACTCTGCTATCCGGAAGATTTGGTGCGTTAGTCCAGAAACGGGCAGAGGCGCTTTGAGTTCGTCGGCTAGTTGGAGCGCGAGCCGGATATCCTTCTGCTGTAGCTTTATCTTGAATCCGGGCTCCATATCCCCCTTCAGTATCTTTGGCGCAAGGTTGCTGAGTATGTTTGAGGCACCCAATCCAGCGCTGACCGCTTCGATCATCTTTGTCACATCGACCCCGGACTTCCTGCATAATGTTATCCCTTCGCACATAGAGATGATGTTTATTGCGCAGATAACTTGGTTGCAAAGCTTTACCGTTGAGCCTGCGCCGTTGTTGCCTACCAGCACGATCACTTTGCCCATCGCCTTGAGGACAGGCATACAGCTATCGAAGACTTCCTTCTTGCCCCCAACCATGATTGACAAAGTGCCATCTATTGCGCCTTTTTGACCTCCGCTGACCGGGGCATCCAGCATGGATGCGCTCTTCGCTTCGATGCGCTTGGCAATCGAGATGCTGACGCTTGGGGCGATTGTGCTCATGTCTATCAGCGTTGAGCCGGCATGCATGCCCTCGATTACACCGTCTTTCCCCAGCACCACCTCTTGGACCTCGGGAGAGTCGGGAAGCATTGTAATTATGATATCGCTCATTGACGCGACCTCTTTTGGCGAGGAGCAGGCGTTGGCACCCAGCGATACAAGTTCGCCCATCGATTTTTTGCTCCGGTTGAAGACGTTCAGCGTATAACCTGTCTTGATCAAGTTCCTCGACATGGGAAGCCCCATTATGCCGAGACCGATGAAGCCTATTTTCGAAGGCATCGCATAACCACTACAAATGTGACTTCGTGCCAGAGGTGTAATAATGCTTTCCCAAAGACGATAAATTTGGCACGGAAAGAATACGGTTAAATTCGGATAAATCAGTAAGAAAGAATAGTGGGATTGTATGCCAAGGTGCAAGGACTGCAAGCATTGGAAGCCGGACATCTTCTTTTCTTACATGGGTAACTGCAGCGAGAGGAAGGTTGCAATAGGAGATGGGGAAGGTCCCTGCAAAGAATTCAAGCTAAAGGAAAACACCGAAGAATTCCTTTGGTGCAGGGACTGCAGAATGACCATCTACAGGGCAGAGAAGGGAAGGCACAGGGGGCACGAATTGTTCTCAAGTTTCCATATCGATTATGACGCGCACGAGCTGACCAGAACGGGTGACTGATATGGATAAGAACATAATGATAGGGGGTCCCCAAGGCGGGGGTGTCGAGACCGCAGGCATTCTTGCTGTAAGGGCTGTTGCGATTGATGGTTATGAAGTGTTTGCGGACAGGGAGTATCATTCGAACATCAAGGGCAAGCACAGTTATTCGCACATACGGTTCGCTGAAAAGAGGATCGGAAGCATAAAGTATCCTCTGGATGCCCTTGGGGCGCTCGATGTAGAGAGCCTTGCGACGCATTTCCATGAAGTCAAGATAGGGGGGTCGATAGTTCACGATTCTGCCATCTCCAAGAAAAGCCTCCTGAAGATACCATCCATGGAGAGGGAGAAGTCAGAGCGGATGAAGAAGGTTCTTGACGAGAATGGCGCCGGAGAGACTGTGCAGGAACTTGATTCATGGCTCATATCGAAGGGGGTCAAGGTCCGCCAAGTTGCGCTCTCAGAGGTTATTGGAAAGGCGCTGGATGGAAAATATACCTTAATCGAGAAGGTTATGAACACTGCGTTGGCCACTGTGCTTCTCAGGATGTCGGGCATAAGCGCTGAAGCCATCAAGTCTGCGGTCGATATGACGTTCATCGGAAAGAAGGATTTGCAGGAGATTAATTTGAAGGTTGTTGATGCCGTCGGCGGCGAGGTGGCGAAGTTTTCTGAAAATGCGATCAGCCGGACTTCGAAGAAACGCAGATTGATGGTAGCAGGCAATGACTCGGTGGCAATTGGCAAGGTCATTGGCGGGCTGCGGCTGCAGACTTATTATCCCATAACTCCTGCGGCGGATGAGTCTTTCTCGCTTGAGCAGAACTCTTCAATCGTCGGCATCGACGGCAGCAGGATTGGGAGCCAGACGGTTGTCCAGGCAGAGGACGAGATAGCCGCGATAGCGATGGCGATAGGCGGCGGCTTGGCGGGGGTGCGGTCCGCAACATCGACAAGCGGTCCTGGCTTTTCGCTGATGGCAGAGGCGCTCGGCTGGGCAGGGATAAACGAGACGCCAGTAGTGGTCACGCTGTATCAGAGGGGAGGTCCATCGACGGGATTGCCCACCAGGAACGGCCAATCTGACCTCAATTTTGCCATCTACGCCGGACACGGCGAGTTCCCGCGGGTTGTGCTGGCATCAGGTGACCATGTCGAGGCGACAGAGGACGCCGTCAAATGCATGAACTATGCGGAGGAGTTCCAACTCCCCGTCATTCATCTTCTGGACAAGGGCGTCGCCAACTGCTTAACTGCAATAGAGGCTGATTTCAAGTATGCCATAAAGAGGGGCAAGCGCTTCAATCCAAAATCGGCTGAACCATACCAAAGGTTTAGGTTTACCCCTGGCGGCATATCCCCCCGAGCTTATCTCGGTGAAGCTCTCCAGTGGTATGCCGGCGACGAGCATGACGTGATCGGGCATATATCGGAAGATTCGATAAACCGCATCGAAATGCAGGAGAAGAGGCTGGGCAAGGCAGCGAAGATACTATCGGAGGCGCCTGATGATGACAAGGCGCGGCTCTTCGGACCCCAGAATTACGACGATCTCATCATAACATGGGGCATAACAAAAGGTGCGTGCATAGACGCACTTGACTCGCTCAACAAGTCAGGGCATAATGCAGCGGTCCTACAGGTCCGCATGATGGAGCCGTTCCCAAGCGATTATGTGATGGGATACGCGAAGGCAGCAAAGAGGCTTGTCGGAATCGAGGCCAACTACAGCGGTATACTGTGCAATATTGTAGAGGGAAGGTGTGGAATCAAGGTCAGCGCAAGGGCGCTTAAGGATACGGGCAGGCTGATATCAGAGGACGAGGTGGCGCTTGCGTTCCGCAAGATCGACGAGGGGCATAACAGAGTCGTTCTTTCAGGAGGCGAATAGAATGGCGTTGGAATACACCTCGAATATGTGGCCGGACTGGTGCCCAGGATGTGGCAACTTCGGCATATTAACAGCCCTGAAGAGCGCACTCTCTGAGATGGGAATCGAGAAGGAGAAGTACGTGCTGGTCTCAGGAATAGGGTGCAGCGGTAAGATCGCCCATTTCGTTAACGTCTCGGGAGTCCATACGCTGCACGGCAGGGCAATACCATTTGCATCCGGGATAAAGACGGCTAACCCCTCTCTGAAGGTGTTCGTGCATGGAGGGGATGGCGACCTTCTTGGGATTGGCATGGGGCACCTTATTGCACTCGGGAGGCGCAACGTTGAGCTTTTGGTGATAGTGCACAACAACGGCGTCTATGGCCTTACTAAGGGGCAGGCATCGCCCACGCTCAGGAGGGGGACCAAGACCAAGTCGCTTGCCTTCCCTAACATAAACGACGCGGTCAACCCCATTCAGGTGTGCATGGCGGCGGGTTACACATTTCTTGCAAGGGGCTATGCATACAACATATCGCACCTCAAGGAGATGATCAAGGCGGGGCTTTCCCACAAGGGGGCAGGCATCCTCGAGGTCATACAGCCTTGCCCCACCTGGAACAACATAGTCAACTCGGAGTGGGTAGCAGAGAATACGCGTTATCTTGACGGATGGGATCCGAAAGTAGCATCTGAGGAGATGATGAGCGCAAAGATGCAGGAGATAATACGGCTGGAGTCAGGACCCAAGAAGGCGCTGGGGGTAATACTCCAAGCAAGCTACAAAAAGCCTTTTTCCGAGAGGCTACTCGAGTCCAAAGGGTATGAGTGGAAGGATCCACCTGCAGCTCAGAGGATAGTTGAAGGCGAAGAGCCAATCATGGTTGATGTCGCGAAGACCTTCGATAAGCTTGGTATCTGATGGGTTTGCAGGATTACCCTATGATAATCCCTTTTTTTATTCTCACGGCATCGTGTTCGCATACCTCATGGCACGAATAGCAAGTGATGCACTTGGAGTCGTCCACCTCGGGGTAAGGCGAGAGGCTGATCGCCTTAGTAGGGCATATTCCCCTGCATTCGCCGCATTTTATGCACTGGGAATGATTAAATGAGATTGATGCCCCAAAGCGGTCGATAATAGCATGCCCATAAAGCGTTATGCTGCTCAGTATGCTGGACGGCAGTTTGAACTTGACGGTAGTTGGACTGTCTCCAAGGACATCTATCTCGTCGAGTGATCTTGGACCCAGAGAACGTGAAACGGCTTCGCGTATGTGCGGGACCCGCACCGGGTCCACACCTGCCATCATGAATGCGACCATATCGACGGCCACGGCGTCCGCCCCGATTATCAAGCGGTTCACTTTCTTGGGCAATCCGTTAGAAGGTCCGTTCCCTTCCATGCAAACAATCGCATCCATGATGTTGAGGTCTATTACCGGTTTCAGCGCAGAGTAGACATCAATCAAAGCTTTCCCGAATTTCTCCGGAGTGCGCCCAATCTTATGGATAGCACCTTTGCCGGAGCCCTGTATGCTGCCCATGACGATGTTCTTGACCGATCCGGTCATTAACGCCTGTACGTGCGTCTTCAGTTTGGGCATATTAATGACCCGGTAATCCAGGATGGGTTTCGCAATCCCGATAGACTTGACAAGCTCGCCGTTCAGATTTACAACCTCGGGCGGCATGTCTTCAAAATCCAGATATTGCGCACCTTGGGATGTTATGGCATTCATCATTCCGGTCTTCTTGAAAACGATCTTGGCTTTGCCCGGGTAAGCGTTGCCCGGAGAGTCCCCGACAAATGGAGGGGGACCTGTTTTTTGTATAAGCGATATCGCAGCCTGCACGAGACGCGGATCTGTGGTGACCCCGTCATCAGAAGTCTTCGAGTTCAGCATATTGGGCTTTAGGAGATACGTCTTGCCAGATGCGGGAGACCAGCCGATAAGGTCTATGCCTCGAAGAAGCGCTGGCGCTATTGAAGCAGCATCGGGCGCATTGACGACTGCGACTTTGTAAGGCATACCAACCTAAGACAAGTGGAGCCAAATAAAAAGGAATCGGAAGGGTTAGTTCGTATGAACCACAGCCTTCCGAAGGTAGAATTTTTCGCGCATATCTCTCCAGTTCGGAGCCTCCTTGATCAGGTCATGCTCTTTGAGCATTTTGATGGCATACTTTATTGTCCGAGGAGGGATGTCGGTCCTTTCGAAAATCATGCGCTGCGTTGCAAAATCTTCATTCTGGATTACGTCAAAAACTCTCGTTACCGTATCAGGCAGAGGTTTCGCAAAGTAAATACCCCATTGTAATTACCTCGCTAGCATTTGGCGCATATATGTAAAAAAAGGTTTCGCTAGGTGCAAGATAGTACGTTTATGGCGTGCATTAGACTGAAGAGAACCTTTGATCGCTGGCTAGTCAACGATTCTTCTCCGGGTTCAATGCGGGACGTTCTAAGCGCGTCATACTCATTTTTGATTGCGGGAAGAACTTCGTCCCCCCTTCGTTCCAATACTGCTGAAAGGTACGGACTTAGTTCCGCTGAGCGGCTCGCGGTTATGCCCTGAACGGCGCGCTCGAGGAAGAGCATGGCTGATGCCAATTTGAGCTTTGTAAGCAAGTCGTTGCCGGTATCCGCCGGGGACATGCCGATGAGGAGAGATCGCATTTGCGACCTAAAGTCGAATGTCGCGGCTTCTTCATATCGCAGCAGTTTGCAAGCGAGCGGATGGCTTGAGCTAGTGGCTGCGGCGGGTGCGAAGCGCCCCGACAGAAGTGAGTCGGGCATACTACAGCATATGCATCCTTCCAAATTGCAGGCGGAGACGCTCTCGATTGCAGGAGAGGCGGTTCTGGGGCAGAATCGGCCTGAGCGAAGGCTCAGTTAACCGCTGCCCAGAGCTGACGCAACGACTTGCTCAGCTGCCAGAAGGCATCGTCTTGACTGGCCGCCCTCCTTATCAGCATGCGCCCCTCGCTGAATGCCATAATCGCTCGCCCATCGTCCTCGATGCGCGCTATCCCTAAGGACGGGGAGACCTTCAAGGATGGAATGGATTTACCGAAGATGCCATCCAGAGTCACCATATCATAATAGCCATATTTTATGTGCTCGCCAGAAGCCATTGAGACCTCTACCGTTACCCTGCTTGCATCGCTGGGGCACGGGTTAACGTAAGAGATGCCGGGTGCGTGATCGTATTTTTTAGATGGCGGGCACTGAATCGAATCGGGCGCGTATGCCCCGGTCTTGAAGAACAGGCACTCTTCAAGCGGCATTTGACCATTGCAATACTTCCTTAGCGCGGCGATACAGGAGGTGTTGCCACAAAATCCGCAATCTGTCCTTGGGAATTTCAAGTAGGCATCAAATATCGAATTCATGCAACCAACTCAAGCTATTGTTCTTGAAATCTCTTCCAACGTATTAGCTAATAGGTCAACCTCAGATGTCGTGTTGTAGATGTAGAATGACGCCCTTACGGAACCCTCGGTCATTCCCAGCAGCTGTTTCATTAGAGGTAGTGCACAGTGGTGCCCCGACCGCACCATTATTCCGGCTGTTGAGTCTAGCGCCGAGGCGACATCGTGGGAATGCATTCCGCCAATATTAAACGAGAAGATCCCAGTTTTGTTGCGGGCGGTTTGAGGCCCATACAGCGTCAGACCCGATATTTCGAGCATACGCTTCATAAGCATCTCCGTTAGCGCGTGCTCGTGCTCGCTGATATTCTGCATCCCAATAGAATTCAGATAGTCAACCGCCGCCCCTAGCCCGATTGATTCGGCTATCGCCGGGGTACCAGCCTCGTACTTGTAAGGGCCCTTCCTGAGCCGGTAATAATCGATGCCTACGTCCTCGATTGTTCCGCCGCCAACGCAAAGGGGTTCGACCTGGTCTTGGAGAGCTTCCCTGATATAGAGACCACCTGCGCCGGTCGGTCCGCACATCTTGTGTCCAGAGAATGCAAGAAAGTCACAGCCCAAATCACGGACATCGACTTTCATATGAGGGACGGACTGAGCCCCGTCGACTGCCATGAGCGCTCCATGGTCGTGCGCAATTCTTGCGACGTCCTTCACAGGGGTCTTGACGCCTAGGACGTTGGATATGTGGGTGATTGAGACCAGCCTAGTCCTCCGGTCTATTGACTCCTCAAAATCAGAGATGTCAAAATATCCCTGCTTGTCGGACTTCACAACCTGAAGGTCGATGCCATAGCGTTCCTTCGCCCTCTGCCAAACAACATAATTTGAATGGTGCTCCTGGATAGTGGTTACAACACGGTCACCCTTCTTCAATTGCAGCCCGTTGGCTACCAGGTTCAGCGCCTCTGATGAATTTCTGAGGAATATGAGCTCGTTCCTCCCCGCACCAATGAACTTCGCTACCTTCTCGCGCGCAGCCTCAAACTCCTCTGTTGCGCGTTGGGATGACCTGTAGATTCCGCGACCCACGTTGGAGCGGTAATCATGGTAATACTCGAGCATCTTCTGGATCACTGGCTCGGGAGTAAGGCTGCTTGCGGATGAATCGAGGTAAACCCTGCCCTCTTTCAGGAATGGAAAATCCTTCCGTAGAGATGCTATATCTGACATGTCAATACCTCAGGACGCGAAACGGACGGCATAACCTTTTTTATCGGCATTGCTATTTAAACTCAGTTTGGCACCGGTTTGATGGATTATTAATCATCGTTTATGAAGATAAGTTGGTTTTAGTAACATTTATATCCTCATGATAATAAAAAGTAAAGCGTTATGGAGGGAAAGCAATGGGAAGAACAGGAATACTTGTCGCAATCGCAGTGATAGGATATTTCCTCGGAGTTGCCGCGTATTATCTATTCAAGAATCTTGAGCCTTGGATAATGAGCGTGTTACCGAATTTGATCCAGGCAGAATGGCTAATCTCAGGTCTCGTCGGAGCGATATTCTCGGTAATTCTCGTTATCATCTGGTCGTATTCGACAAAGAGTTAGTAAGAAGGCAATTCTAAGAGAAAGGCCTTTTTTTTGGCCTCAAATCTTATTTTCAGATCGCTCAGACAACGTTTTTCAAGATAGCTTGGGCAACAAGACATCCTCTTTTAGGGCGCCCTTATCAGGAGTCGCAGGGGACCTTCCAACAAGCCGGTAAAGGATAAGCCAATAGTTTTCGCTCGAGTTGTATACTGATTCGATGATTTTGCAGTCAAAACCAAAGACATCCAAAAGACCGAGGAAGAAGAAGCCCCAGACGGACGGGGGTATCGGAAATCCCCGGTCTGCGGCAGCCTGATAAGCAGGAGTGAGGTTTCCGTGCAATTCGCAGGTTATTAGGTTGACAGGGTCGTCATAGGAATACTTGGCTTCGATGCCTTCGTACAGAAGGTAAAGAGAGCTGAGGACGCGCAATGAGTCGGCAAGGGACGACTGCACGTAATTCGTTGACTTTTTCATAACCGATTCAAGCATCTTCTTTCCAAGATCTGCGAACGCTGCATCTCTCTTTGAGCCGAAATTAGTTGAGATCAAGTCCATAAAGTACAAGTACAGGAGTGGAGATGCGGGGTTCTGCTTTGGATTGGCGAGTGTATTTTCCGGCATCCACGAATTTTCAATCACAGGAAGCAAGGTGCCAAAGTCATTCCCAGAGCTCAGCTCAATGCCAGTCAGCGCGTTCTTCATCATTTCGCATATGCTCCCGCCGGAGTAGTGCTCAACGGAGATTGAGGACGGTTTGTTGTCAATCAGGATAATCCGCTTGAAGATGAGGAGCTCCTTCCCGTCCGAAAAGAGCACATTCACTTGCGGGGCAAACGAGATGTATTTAATCGTGATAAGGTCGTTAAACCTTCTTAGGATAGAGAGGTCGTTCTTGCTGGCGTTGATCATCACTTTCACGGGGACGTCGTTCAACGCAACGTGGTTCAACAGCTCATAGCAGTTGGACGAGATTATCTCAAGCCCTTCATGGTTGAGGAACAGGATAACCCCTTCTGAGCTATTGTTAATAGTTTCGGTTATGCTCTTTATGGCATCATCCTGCTTCCGAGTGAACCAATACTCTTTCTTCTCGAATTGGTCAGTAGTTGAAGAAGTCTCATGCAGCTTGCGCAGCTCCTGGATGGTCTTCTTCATCGACTTTAAGTCTTGCTCCATATCGCGTATCGGATTTAGCAGAGAGCTGTCTGGAGGGTGCCCTTTAGCCTTTACGGGCTTGCCGGGCATCAAGCTAACAAGTTTCTTCTTCTCGAGGTTCTTTAATACAGGGTAAATCTTGGTTCTCGGGACGTTTGACTTCGCTTCGATGTCCTTAATCCCGCTTGGCCCATTGCAAATAAGCGTTAAATATACCATGGACTCATAATTTGTAAGCCCAAATTTGGAGAGCGATTGGGCGAGCGGCTTAATTTGTGACTCCAAGATGTGTCACCGAAGCGACAGATACTGCGGTTACACTACTCTTTAGTCACACTAGCCTTATAAATTTTTTACATTCAACCATAGAGTGGTGACCGAAAGTGAGCAATTTCTCTAAGAATTGGGAGAAGAAAGAGCAAACTGGTTTGGGCACAAGGATCAAGGGTTCAGTAAATCCACCGGGCCCTCTGAAACCAAGGCTTGAACAAGCTGTTAGGTCGATCCAGCTTCAGTCGCAAAAACTAGAAATGGCGAACCAGAGGTTCCAAGAAAGGGACCGCATGATGTTCAATAAAGTAGTTGATGCTTACTCGAAGCATGATATCGACCATGCAAAGATCTACGCAAATGAGCTTGCAGAGATCAGAAAGATGTCCAAGATGCTGATACAATCCAAGATGGCGCTCGAACAGATCGTCATGAGGCTCAGCACAGTAACCGAGATTGGGGACATCGTAATGACCCTTGCACCTGCCATGGGCGTAATCAAGAATGTAAGGACGGGAATCTCATCACTCCTGCCAGAGGCCGAGAGGGAATTCGGAGATATCAGCACGGTTCTCAGCGGAATACTCGTCGACGCTGGACAGAGCGGTGGCTTCAACCTCAACTTCGAGAGCGCAAACGAGGACGCGCAGAAGATACTCGGAGAGGCTGCGGTCGTAGCCGAGCAGAGAGTGAAGGAGAAATTCCCAGAGCTCCCAGCAGGCATCGGAACTGGAGAAAAGACAGGGTTCTAGGAGAGCGAATAATTGCTTCTCCTTTTTCCCCCATTTTTTTCTCAAGAGAGTACGCTGGAAAAATCAGTCGAAGTTCACACTTACACGAAAACCCATATCCCCAAAAAGCTTAGTCCTTAGAGGTGGAGAAAATTGAAATTGAATTTCTTTAGGCGTGCTCCACCTCTAAAGGACGCTTTAGAAGAGACGATCATAAGGCTGAAGCAGCAACAGAGGAAACTTGAGCTGCTTGACAGCAGATTGAAGGGCAGGACTGCGACTCTTTTCGATTCCTGCTCCTTGGCGATGAATAGGAAGGATGTAGACAGGGCGAAAATTTACGCTACTGAGCTCACAGAGATGAAGAAGGTCAGGAAGACGGTATCAAACGGCCTTCTCTTGCTGGAGCAGCTAGTGCTAAGGATGGAGACCCTTAAGGAGATCGGGTCGACCTTCGCTCAGCTCCAGCCAACACTAGAAGTCGTGAAGAATATTTCAGGTCAGCTTTCAGAGGTAATGCCCGAGGTATCCAGCGAGTTGTCTAATATTGGCAGTACGCTCGATGACGCGATGATAAGCATGAACATCGGTGTTGGGCAGGAATCGATCGTGCAGATACCTGAAAGCACAATGAACAATGAAATCTTGAACCAAGCTTTTGAAGTCCTCAAGAATAAGTTTGATGAGGGATTGCCTGCAGTCCCCAACGACGTCATAATTCAAAAAGCGATTGCTATTGGCGGGGATGAAGACGAATCTGAAGAAGACGAATTCGATCTTGCACCAATCCAGATGAAGATGAGAACGCTTAACGATTTCAAGGCTTCAAGGGAAGAGGCGCTGCTATCGTATATCAAAGAGAAAGGCAATACGTTTGAGTTCAGCGAATGCAGCAATCGATGTAGAATTTCAGAGAGCGATCTGCCTAAAGCCATTGAAGGGCTTTCGAAGAAAGGGCTGATCAGAATACAGACAATCGAGGAGACGGTAGTGCGTGACCATGAACACAACAGCAGCGTCTATACTCGAATCTGATGGAAAGAGGTACGCCAGCGAGGCAATACGCCTTGATAGGCAAGGCTCGAAAGGCATGGCGATAACGTACTACCAGAAGGCAATAGAGTCGTTCATGAGACTAGTAAAGCTCGATCCCAACTATGAACTCAATCGCATTTACATCCAGACGGCTATGCAGTACCAGGAGAGGGTTAAGCTTCTCCAGGTGGGGCATGTTGCCGAGTCTGAAGATAGCGAGCCAGAGGTCTTCCCAAGCAGGCCGACTGTAGAGAGCTCGACATCGCCCCCGAAGCAGGGTGAGGCTCCGACGCAGCAGAGGACCGGCGTTTACGATCAATTGCTGATAACGGAGAAGCCAAATGTCAGGTGGGAAGACGTCTCCGGTTTGGAGGTCACGAAGAAGGCGCTCAGGGAAGCGATTATCTACCCAACAATGCGCTCGGACCTCTTCCCGCTCGGATGGCCAAGGGGAATCCTGCTTTATGGCCCACCCGGGTGCGGCAAGACGCTGATAGCTGCTGCGGTCGCAACTGAGATCAATGCAGCGTTTTACTCCGTGGACGCAGCGTCCATAATGTCCAAGTGGCTCGGGGAAGCGGAGAAGAACGTTGCCAAGCTCTTCAGGGCCGCTAGGGAGAAGACCGTAAACGGCCAGCCGTCTGTTGTATTTATTGATGAAATAGACTCGCTCCTCGGGACCAGATCCCAAGAGGTCGGCGGCGAGATAAGGATGAGGAACCAGATTCTGAAGGAGATGGATGGGCTCACAGACAAGGACAAGAACAAGAACCTTCCTCTCTACGTGATAGGGGCCACCAACAAGCCGTGGTCGCTTGACAAGGCATTCATACGCCGCTTCCAGAAGAGGATCTACGTCCCCATTCCGGATTACGAAGCGAGGAACCGCATGTTCCAGATCTATACAAAGGAATTGAACATGGACGGGGTTGATCTGGGCGCAGTTACGGAGAAGACCGAGGGATACTCCGGGAGCGACATAAGGGACATTGCACAGGCGGCGCAGCTGAAGGTCGTCAGCGAGTTCTTTGAGGCGGGTAAAGCAATGGACAAGACCGCAAAGCCGAGGGCAATAACGATGAGCGATTTCCTGGATGTCCTCAATAAGAGAAGACCCAGCGTTCAGGCGGAGTCGCTTGAGATCTACACGAAGTACGAGAACATGTTCAAAGCAGAGTGATTGGGCAAACCCAATCTTTTTTTAATACCATCGCTTAGTATCTGCCATGAAGTGGATAGTCTCTCACGGGGATACCGACGGAATATGCTCCGCCGCAATCGCACTTTCGGCGTTCAGGGACGCAAAGCTGTACTTCTCGCACCCTGTGGGCTTGGCAGAGGACCTTGCCCATGTTGAAGGTGACGTGATAATTTGCGATATTGCTCTCTCAAGCACCCAATATAGGCAAGTAACGAAGGAACTGAGGAGGATTAGGCAGGGCGGTTACCGCGCATTGTACATCGATCACCACCCACTGCCGGATGCATTTGATGTGAATGAATTCCCGGCCGAACACGTGCATTCAAGGACTTCCAGCGGCGCAGAGCTCACGTTCAAGCGTTTGATGGAGGAGTTTCCGAAATCGCTGCCAGAGGATATGAGCAGGGTGGCGATATTTGGCGCGATTGGAGATTACCTTGATAACACCTACACGATAAACAAACTCCTCAACAGATGGGAGAAGAGGGGGCTTTACCTGGAGTGTGGCCTGATAATACAGGCAATCGAGGGGCTCGGCAGGAATTACGACAGCAAACGGAAGATAGCGCAGTTTTTGGCAGCAAACAAGGCACCCAGCTCTGACGAGTGGATAGTAGACAGGGCGATCGAAGAGGCGTTGAGGGAGGAGGAGATGCGCAAGAGGATTAAGGAAGTCGTAAAGAAAGTGGGAGAGATTGCGTATGTTCTCGATCTCGACTGGTCGCTTGGGAAGACGGCAGTGTATGCTAAAGGTGTAACAGATACTGTTCTGGGCATCGGCGCTGAAACGAGGAGGGAGTTCATCGAGATGAGCCTGAGGACGCATTCCGAAGCTTTTGACATGAGCAAAGTGCTTCCACAGATAGCAGAGCAGTTAGGCGGGACTGGAGGGGGCCATCCGAAGGCCGGAGGAGCAAAGATACCGATAGCTAAATTTGATCAGTTTTTAAGGATTATGAACGAAGCGATCGCTGAAAAACAAGGCAAGTTAAATATGGTTTATTGAATTTGACTCCAACACTAGCCTAACAGAACGTTATAGAAATGTTTATTAATGTAATTTATTGTTAGTTGCGAAGCAATAATTTGGAGGAAGAAGAAAATGCAATTCAAATGTCCTGAATGCGATGGAGACATTGAAACTAAAGAAGTAATCGAAGGCGAGATCATTAGCTGTGGCGACTGTGGAGCTGAGCTCGAAGTTTCCAAGAATAAGAAAGGAGATTTCGAACTTAAGGTCGCAGAGTCCGAAGGCGAAGACTGGGGAGAGTAGACGTTGTCTCCCCCCCTATCGCTCCTTTATGACCGGATCAGAGTAGAAGAGAAAGAACTCATCAATGCAGCGGAGAAGAGGGGGGTGGATTTAAAGGCAGTCGATGCGAAGGAGCTACACCTGACCATAACTGATCCTGACAAGGATCGCGAACTCTTCGGAGACGTAACATTGGAACGGTGCGTCAGCCACTTCAGGGGGCTCCACCTCACTGCAATTTTGGAGAGCAAGGGAATAAGAGTAATCAACTCGCTCAATGTTGCAGAGGTGTGCGGAAATAAGCTATACTGCAGCATGGCTTTGGCAAAGGCAGGCATCCCGACGCCAAGGACGATCGTAGCGTTTACCAAGGAAGAGGCGATGCATGCAGTTGAGGAGATCGGATACCCGGCGGTAATCAAGCCCGTATTTGGGAGTTGGGGAAGGCTCATTGCGCCTTTGAAGGACCCGGAGACGACGCAGGCATTACTCGAGGACCGGGAAGAGATGGGCAATCCGCTCTACCAGACCTATTACATTCAAGAGATGATCAAGAGGCCCCCGAGGGACATACGGACGGTTGTTGTTGGGGACACGATAGCGGCTTCAATATTCAGGTACTCTGCACCTGATGATTGGAGGACAAACATCGCGAGGGGTGGGCACGCGGAGTCTTTCTCTTTAACCGGCGAACTGAAGGAGATGATCCTGAAGGCAGCAGAGGTCGTCGGCGGAGGAGTGGTCGGCGTGGACGCGATGGAGACGGAGAACGGATTCGTGATCCACGAAGTTAACAGCACGGTGGAGTTCAAGGGGGCAATGTCGGCATCGGAGATCGACATCCCGGGCAAGATAATCGAGTATGCCCTAAGCCTGGCTAAAAGGTAGAGGCTTTCTTCAATTCTACGATCTTTATCTCGATATCATCGATGTAGCGCTGGAGCGAATCAATCAAATCGAGAGCTGTTTTTTTCTTATCTTCCAGCTCTTCCAGTTCCTGCAGTACAGAGTCGGTTTCCAGCAGTGCGAAGATGCTAGGGCGCATTATGAAGAAATCTTCAGAGAAGGCGTCTTTTACGAAGCTCTCAAACAGCCGGTTGATGCCAACAGCGATTTGGCTCTGTTTTAAGAGCACGGTCTCAAGCGTCCTCTTTCCATCATTGGTTATGACGTAAGTCTTACTCTTCCTGCCATTGTGGATGAACCACTCACCATGGACAAGCCCCTCGGTCTCGAGCTTCTTCAAGACGGGGTATACACCGCCTGGTGTCGGGTTCCACGACCCGTCAGTGGTCTCCTTGATGGAGCGCATGATGTCGTATCCGGTGATTGGCTTATCGTTTATCATGAGGAGCAATGCCATGCCCATGTACCCTTTCTTGCTCCATTCGAGGCTCTTAGAGACCGGGTCGTTGACCATCTGCATCCACTAGCTTAGATATATTTGTGTCCAATATATGAACCTTATGCTGAGAATTCAATTCCATCAAGTAGAAATACCCTGAAAGACGTCTATTTACAACGTTATGGTGGACAACATGAGGAAAACAGTATTAATCGCGTTTGTTGCGATGTTTATTATTACACTCTCTGCTGGGGTGTACGCTGCGGCGTTTGGAAAATCGGAGATGGTACATTTCTGGGTCGCGTTTCCAGCAGGGAACGTGACAGAGCCCATGACATTGAGGGGAGCAGGCCCCCCGATATCAATGGCTCCAATAATAATAGACCTCGACGAGAGGGGGGTCTTAAAGAACACGCTTAATCCGAAGATTGAAGCATTCTCTACGCATTGGATATATAACCTAGGGAAGAAGCCGGTCAGGGTGCAGCTGGAGCTTGCGAACACGACCTTCCCAGTAGAGTGGTCTGTGAACTCAAACTTGCCTTACAACGAAACAACCCACACGTTCACGGGGCTGCTGTACCCAGGGCAGTCGATCAAGAACCTGGGAATTGACTGGTACTTTAGAATTCCAGACTACTACATGGATGAGCAGATAATCTACCAAGGCGGGCTGAGAATCATCGATGCGGACACAAAGCAGGTTTTGACGTTCATACCGATAATCATCGGTCGTGGCCAGGAGATAGTTGGAGGGGTGGCTGACTGTTGCAGTTGAGCTTCAAGAACTCCAAGAACACGCTGATAAAGAACAAGATGCGGTACATTTCACTCGTAGCAGGTTTCTTCCTCTTCGTTGCGCCCTTCGCTCTCTTCAGTCGGCTGGTATACTTTGTCATCGGCAATGTGGCGGATCCCACGCTCCACACGATCTGCCTCAGGATGCCGCTCGACTGGCTGTTCAGCGGGAGATTCTACATGCTGATTGGCTCGGTCATGGCTGCATTCGTGATAGGGGTCATCATACTTTCATTCTTCCTTGGCCCTGTCTTTTGTGGATGGCTCTGTCCAGTTGGTGCGGTGAGCGAAGGGCTTAGCAGAGCGATACCGCTGCCCTCGAAATTCCGGCTCATGATAAAAGACACCAGCGTCACCAGGGGGCTCAGGTATGGATTCCTCGCTGGTTTCATTGCAATATCACTGATTGCAGGGTTTGATCTAGCCGGAGACCAGATATCGACGATTTGCTGCAGATACTGCAGCTCTTCTGTCCTCCAGAACCTGGTCAACGGGCTCTTCGGGAACGCAACTTCACTGGAGTACTGGTCAACGGGCTCGATAATCAGCATCTTCGCATGGCTAATCATAGGCGGAATCTTCATGTCTGGAGGTAGAGGATGGTGCCTCTTCTTCTGTCCTCTTGGCGCAGTGTCAAACCTGGCGCACAGGGCAGGAAGAAAGTTCGGAATGGTCCGGACAGAATATGACAAGACCAAGTGCAATAGCTGCAATAGCTGCAAGGATCGCTGTCCAATGTGGGCGATAAAGGATGATAAGACTATCGAAACGACACTTTGCATCAACTGCAAGGAATGCGTCAACATGTGCCCCAAGGGGGCATATTCGATGAGATGGGGGAAGAGGAATGCAGGCGTTAGTCAGCAAACTTAAGGGATTATGGACGTATGCACTGGCTGCCTCAGCGGCGCCATTTGCATATATCCTCAGCGCACCCTGTGGCGCAGCTTGTGGTGCATGCCCTATGGGGGGCGCTTGCCTTATTTCATTCCCGGCAGTGATAGCGGTCGTCTTAGTAGTGAAGTTCTCTCGGAAGATTAAGGGAGCCTTCGCAAAAGCCTTATCCTGAAAGGCTCGCCCTTTTTTATCTCTTGTTTTAAAAAAATATATATTGTATATATCGATAATGAATATATATATACGGTATAAGGACAAGGAATATCCATAGAATCGTTGCTCAACCATATTATTGATGCTAATGCAAAATCATGAGAAGGGGGGGGTATGCCAAGGTTCTTCCCATAATCGGCATCTTGGCAGTCAGGTTAAAAAATATCATTAGAAATAATGAGGGGTAACGCTTGGTGAGAAGATGGACATCAATACTATCCTGCTTGTAATAGGCCTCATCCTCGCGTTCATTATGGCTGTGAATTTGGGTGGTAACGACGCTGCAAATCCCACAAGCTCAGCTGTGGGCGCAGGCGTTTTGACGATACGTAAGGCTCTCCTCTTGTTCAGTGCGCTAGCCCTTATAGGAGCGCTTCTGCAGGGGTTTATGGTCATGAAGACTATCGGAAAAGGAATTGTCCCTGAAATCGACGTTTTGGGGGCGTTTGCAATTATCTTGGCGGCAAATGTATGGATCTTCTTCGCAACTTTAAGGGGGATGGCGATATCGACCACCCATTCAGTAATATGCTCTGTCATTGGTTACGGGCTCGTGAGATATGGGATTGCAGGGTTCAATTTGAGCACTCTTGGGACAATCGTGACTAGCTGGATAGTATCGCCTATGTGCAGCCTAATTTTAGCCATTGGCATGTATACGTTGATTTCAAGATACGCAAGAAATAATCAAGGGAAACCGTCCGTTGAGAAGTTCTTCAAAATCTTACTAATTATTTCGCTCTGCGTATCGGCATACTCTTTTGGAGCTAACGATGTCGCGAACGCTACGGGCATCTACGTCACCGTCGCCTCGCAACTGGGTCAAATGCCTGATTCATCAGCGATGTTTCTGCTCGCCATTCTTGGCAGCGTAGGCATAATAATTGGAGGTTTGGTCTTCGGACCAAAAGTAATCAATACTCTTGCATTCAGGGTAACCCGCCTTGATTTGACCACGGGGCTAGCGTCAAGTCTCGCGAATGCACTCGTTGTCTATCTCTTTACAACATTGCCGTACGTTTTTTGGGGGTATGGCTTGCCAATCTCTACATCATATGCGGCGGTCGGTGCTATTATCGGGGCTAGTTTCGCTAAAAATCGGAGGTCCGTAAACAAAGGCGTCTCGTTAACCCTTGTTTCATACTGGCTCATCACAGTGCCTGCCAACATACTTCTTGCTGGCGGAATTTATTATATTTTGAAGTTGCTAGTTTAAAAGTCAAAAAAAAGGGTAATTTTTAAAGGAAGGTCCGATTATCGATGTGCAATGGAGGACCCAAAATGGGAATGACCATTTCTGAGAAGATTTTAGCAAGAGCTTCTGGCAAAAAAGCAGTTCATCCCGGAGAATATGTCGTAGGCAAAATCGACCTTGCGATGATTCACGACCTCACCGGTCCCCTCACGCTCAAGGTGCTGAAGGAGGTGGGCTATGACAGGCCGTGGGATAATGACAAGATAGTCATCATACTCGATCACCAAGTCCCGGCTAATTCGACAGTCGCTGCCCAGCTTCACAAGGATTTGAGGGAATATGCGAAGAAGTATGCAATAAAGAATTATCATGATGTAGGCAGGCAGGGCGTCTGCCATCAAGTGCTCGCAGAGCAGTATGTAAAACCGGGCATGCTGGTCGTGGGTGCGGACTCGCATACTTGCACGCTCGGCGCACTCGGGGCATTCGCGACGGGCATAGGTTCAACGGAGATGGCGTCGGTCTTCCTGACTGGAGAGATGTGGTTCAGGGTCCCTGAGACGATAAAGTGCGAGCTGAAGAACAAGCTCAGCGAAGGGGTCTCCTCAAAAGACATAATTCTCAATATCATTGGAAGGCTCGGCGTGGATGGCGGGCTCTACTGCGCAGCTGAGTTCACTGGCGAAGGGGTCAGATCGCTCAGCGTTGATAGCAGACTCACAATGTGCAACATGGCAATCGAGATGGGTGGTAAGACGGGCATAATCAACCCGGACAGGAAGACGCTCGAGTATACTGGCGTAAAAGAGACGCCACTCAAGAGCGACCCCGACGCTCAGTATCACAAGATGATAGAGGTGGACCTTGCGAACCTGGAACCCCAGGTGGCAATGCCACATTCGGTGGATAACGTAAAGCCGGTGAGCGAGGCGGGCAATATCATAGCTGACCAGGTCTTTATTGGGTCCTGCACGAACGGGCGTCTCGAGGACTTGGAGGCGGCGGCGAAGATGCTCTCCGGGAAGAAGGTTAGCCCGGGCACAAGATTGATAGTCATACCGGCCTCTCAAGCGATATACCTCGAGGCAGAGGAGAGGGGATACCTCAGGACGTTCATTCAGGCGGGTGGAGTCGTCTGCAATCCCAATTGCGGACCCTGCCTTGGCGGGCACATGGGAATCCTCGCAGACGGGGAGACCTGCATAAGCACGTCTAATAGGAATTTCATCGGCAGGATGGGAAGCGCGGCAGCAAAGGTATATCTGACATCGCCGCAGACGGCTGCAGCTACTGCGATAGAGGGAAAGCTTGCAGACCCGAGGAAGTATATGAGGGGACGAATATGAAGGAAATCAAAGGCAAAGTATGGTTGTTCGGAAACGATATCGATACGGATGTCATACTGCCAGGCAAGTACCTGGTGCTTACTGAGTCGAAGGACCTCGCGAAGCACGCGCTCGAGGGGCTGGTCCCCGGTTTTGCGGATAGGATTAAGGCTGGCGACATAATAGTGGCCGGGAAGAACTTCGGTTGCGGATCCAGCAGGGAACATGCGCCTCTGGCTTTGAAGTATGCAGGAGTGGGGGCCATCGTGGCGAAGTCATTCTCGAGGATATTCTTCAGGAACGCGATCAATATTGGCTTGCCCGTTGTCATATCCAAGGATGCGAGGGAACGAATCAGCGAAGGTGAGACAGTAAGCATCGATCTCGAGCAGGGAGCGCTCGTAAAGGGCAACGGCGAGAAGATCTCGACCGAAGGGTACCCGGAATTCCTGCTTGAGATGCTCAAGGACGGCGGACTGTTACTGAATTTGAAGAAGAAATTTGGCAAGGTGGAGAAGAAGTGACAAAGACATACAAGATAGCTCTGATGTCAGGAGACGGCATAGGCCCTGAACAGACAAATGCAACGCTGGAAGTGCTGGCAGCTGTTGAGCGAACCACTGCTTTGAAGGTGCAGTTCATAGAGGCACCGGCAGGCGACGATTGTCTCATTAAGCACGGCGAAGCGCTTCCGGCAAACACAATACAGACGCTCAGGACCACTGACGCGTGCCTTAAAGCGCCTGTCGGCGAGAGTGCGGCGGACGTGATAGTCAAGCTGAGGGTGCTATTCGACCTTTACGCAAACCTCAGACCGGTGAAGTCGTATCCCGGCGCAATGGCGATGAGGGATGATATTGACATGCTCTTTGTGAGGGAGAATACAGAAGACCTCTACAAAGGGTACGAGTTCAAGATAGGAGAGGACACTGTAGGCTTGAGGGTAATAACTAAGAAAGGATGCCAGAGGATTGCAGAGTCAGCATTCAAGCTAGCGATGAAGCGGAGAAAGAGGGTCACAGCCGTTCACAAGGCGAACGTCCTCCGTATAACCGACGGCTTGTTCAGGGATGTGTGCAGGTCGGTAGCTTCAAAGTACCCAGATATCGCGTTTGACGAGCTGTATGTCGACAATGCATCGATGCAGCTCATCAAGAGACCTCAAGAGTTCGATGTGATAGTGACCACTAACATGTTTGGCGACATACTATCCGATGAAGCAGCCCAGATAGGCGGAGGGCTCGGGATGGCGGCGGGAGCCAATGTGGGCGATAAATACGGGCTATTCGAACCAATCCACGGTTCAGCGCCGAAGCATGCGGGCAAGAATGATGCGAACCCAACATCTATGATCCTTGCGGCGAAGATGATGCTTGATTGGCTCGGTGAAGCCGACGCTGCGAACAGGATAGAGAAGGCGGTTATGTCAACGCTGAAGGAGAAGAAAGTGTTGACCCACGATATCGGCGGCTCATCGGGGACGAAGGAGATGGCGGCCGAGATAGCGAAGAAGATCCTCAGCAACAGCTGAGGCAATCCTCTTTTTTCCAAAAAAGTAAAAAAAGGCAGATGTTGACTAGGTCTTAGACTCATCAACATCGATTATTCCGTTTGTCGTAATGGAGAATATGCATTCGCTCTCAGGGTGCAGCGGCGAATCGATTATTTTTGCGACCCTTCTGCTCTCCTTGGACTTCCTCAGCCAGATCCGGTAGGTCGAACCGTGAGCTAAGATATTCCCGCCCGCAGGCTTGTTGGGGTTTCCAAAGAACGTATCGGGCGTGGATTGGATCTGGTTTGTGAGTATGACTGAGAGGTTGTATATGTCCGCCATCCTGAGAAGCTGGTGTATGTGGCGGTTCAGTTTCTGCTGTCTTGGCGCCAAAGCCTCTCTGCCAGGATATTCGGACCGGAAGTGCGTAATGACCGAATCGACGATGACAAGCCGCACATTGTTCTGAGCTACAAGGGAGAATGCCTCGTCGGCTAGGAGCATCTGGTGATCGGAATTGAACGCCCTCGCGTAGATTATGTTACCAAGTACCTCGTCCGGGTTCATGCCTAGCCCCTGAGCAACAGATATCACCCTCTCAGGCCTGAACGTCCCCTCGGTGTCTATGAAGAGCGCCCTTGAGCCCAGACCTCCCCGCTCGGGCGGCAGCTGGACACTGACGCAGAGCTGGTGGCAGAGCTGTGTCTTTCCGGACCCGAACTCGCCTATCAGCTCAGTGAGGGCTTGGGTCTCAATACCCTTGCCCAAAAGGGAGTCGATAGCTTTCGACCCGGTGGTGATAAAACCGATATTTTGCCTCTTAGCGAGGACGTCTTTGGCGGTCGTGAAACGGATATTGAGCAGTGATCTTGCGTTTCTTGTGATTGAGCCTGCTTTCTCTTCGGTTAAATCAGCAATCTCGATCAATAGCCTTGTCGGGCAAACTGCCAGCGCTTCGACTGACATTATCCCTGCGCCTTTTAGCTTCTCGATTGTCGCTGGACCTACGCCTTCAACATCTTCTAGTTCGTGTTTTACTGCCAAAGATACTCATTCCCCTCTAAAATTAAGAGGCTATTGAAGGTGGATTTAAACCTTTCAATCATCATTTGCCTGAGTATAGGCTTGATATTAGCGGATAGTATGCTCAGGAGAACCCTCCGGAAAGGGGACTGTGTTGACCGAAAGTGTTGTGGGAGAAAACGCGATAAAGTTTAAATTTTGCGTGGAATGAGTAATTATGCAATTCAATGATGCTCGATGGAGGAAATTCCAGGTGACCGCCTGCCAAACAGAATGAGTCTTGTTGAGCAGGAGTCCCCGATTTCAGATGCCTCCGATGAGCACGGCGAGAGTGTTATTTTATGGATAAGGTGAAAGTTGGAATTCTTGGGTCCACAGGTTCAGTTGGTCAGAGATACGTAAACATGCTAAGGGATCACCCATGGTTTGAGATGGCGGCCCTATCGGCTTCCGCGTCATCAGTTGGCAAGAAGTACGGAGACGCGTCAAAATGGGTGCTTGATACAGGCATGCCGGCAGAAGCTGCCGAGATGGCAGTGTGCTCAACTGACCCCAAAGAGTTCAAGAAGGCTGGTGTCGAACTTGTCTTCTCCGCTCTCCCATCAGATGTCGCGAAGACGGTTGAAGGGGATATGGTCGATGCCGGTTTCGCAGTCGTTGCTGACACGAGTGCCCACCGAATGGACACTGATGTGCCTGTAATTATACCAGAGGTAAACGTACAGCACCTCGACGCAATCAAGGATCAAAAGAAGAAAGGCAGGAAAGGGCTGATAGTAACCGGACCTAACTGCACAACGATTGGTCTCGCATCGACGCTGAAGCCCGTTCAGATAGCGTATGGCTTGAAGACAGTGCTCGTCTCGACCATGCAAGCGCTCTCGGGCGCAGGATTCTTTGGAGTCCCATCTATGGCAATAGTAGACAACCTCATTCCTTACATTAAGAATGAGGAGGAGAAGGTCCAGCTCGAGGTACTCAAGATCCTTGGTGACTACAAGAATGGGTTCAATTATGCTAAGATAAGGGTCGGCGCAAGCTGCCAGAGGGTATGCGTCCTTGACGGGCATACGGAGGCAGTGTTCATGGTCACTGAGAAGGCTGCGACTCCCGAGGAGATTGCTTCATGCATGAAGAAATTCGAGGGTGAACCGCAGAAGCTCAAGTTGCCATCTGCACCCATCCCGCCCATAATCGTCCGAAAAGAGCCGGATAGACCGCAGCCAAGGCTCGATAGGATGTCGGGGTCCCCGGAGAGGGCAAAAGGAATGGCAACAGTTGTGGGGAGAATTAGGAGAGAAGAAGCATTGGACAATGGTATGAAGTACATCGTGCTCAGCCACAACACGATAAGGGGAGCCGCGGGCAACGCAATACTAATAGCGGAGCTATTGAAAGCAAAGGACATGATTTAATTCGGCAATAATTGCGGAAGAAAAAGAGGCGTGGATAATGAGAATCGTGATGAAGTTCGGCGGAGTCTTGATGGAAGATCCAGAGCAGATTGCAAACTCGGCAGCGCTAGTTGCGGAGAGGGCAAAAAAAGACGATGAAGTGGTCGTAACCGTCTCGGCAATGTCTAATGTGACGGACGAGCTCATAACGATGGGAGAGAGCGCCAGGGTAGGCGACATGGATCGCGTCAGGACGGTGCTCGCAAAGCTCGAAAAGAGGCACCTAGATGCTGCTGAGAAGCTCTGTGACGAGAAGATACTTGGCGAGACCACGGTTGCCATCAAGAAATTAATCGAGACACTTAGCCAATGCCTTACAGGGGTCTTCCTGCTGAGGGAGCTTACGCCGCGCTCCAGAGACCTGATAGTCTCATTCGGGGAGAGGCTCTCAACGCCACTCATGAGGGGGGCGCTCGTTTCAAAAGGGGTAAAATCGATAGCGCTGACCGGCGGTGAGGTCGGCATAATAACAGACAGCAACTATGGCAATGCCAAACCGCTGCTCAATATAACAGAGGTCATGGTAAAGGATAGGCTCCTGCCGGTCCTCAAGGGAGGCGTCGTCCCGGTAGTCACAGGTTTCATTGGACAGGATGAAAACGGCGTGATTACCACTCTTGGAAGGGGAGGTTCGGACTATACCGCGACAATCTTGGCATCGTCATTGGAAGTGGACGAGGTCTGGATATGGAAAGATGTGGACGGCATAATGACAGCCGATCCGAAGATAGTCGAGAATGCAAAGACAATTCCAGTCCTCTCGTATGCCGAAGTAATGGAGATGGCGTATTTTGGGGCAAAGGTGCTGCATCCGCTAACGGTGACCCCGGTTCAGGAGAGGAGAATTCCCATAAGGATACGGAATGCGTATAACAGGGATAGCCAGGGCACGATAATTAAGGAGAAGGGCGACGAGAGCATCCCCGTTAAAGCGGTTACCGCGATCAAGGATCTGAGCATCATTACAACGGGCGGGGCAGGGATGATAGGAATACCCAGTGTCGTTTCAAGGGTATTCTCGACGCTCGCCGCGCACAACGTTAACGTCGTGATGATCTCCCAGAGCTCGTCGCAGGCCAATATTTCGATGCTCATAAAGACATCGGATCTTGAGAGAGGCTTGAAAGCGCTCAAGGTCGAGTTCAGGAACGGTGACCTTATTCGCGACATCCACACCATACCCAAAGTCGCGGTTGTGGCTATAGTTGGTGAGGGTATGCGCGGCATGAGGGGTGTGGCAGCAAAGCTCTTTTCCGCGGTGGCCGAGTCGAGCGTGAACATCCTCGCGATATCGCAGGGCTCATCTGAGTTGAATATATCTTTCGCGGTGCAGGAGGAGGACGTAAAAAGGGTAGTCACGGCGGTCCATACAGCCTTTAGCCTCAACAAGGCATAGGCTGGAACTCTTCTTTTTAAAGTGATGGATATGAGGGTAGTGCAGATCGCAGGGTTCCTCGGCAGCGGTAAGACGACTACGATAATCGCAATCTCCAAGGGGTTAAGTAGCCAACTCAAGAAGAAGGTGGCAGTCATCGTCAACGAAATCGGGAAGGTGCCGGTCGATACACAGGTCGTCAACGAGTATGGGCTGAAGGTTATGGGGATTGGCGAGGGCTGCATCTGCTGCGAGGTAGCAGCCACCATGGCATATACCCTCAAGGAATTGGGGGAAGGATTCAAACCTGAAATCGTGATCATCGAACCGACAGGAGTTGCCTTGCCAAGGCAGGTTAAGGATGCAGTTGCACTGGGAGGTCAGCTAACCGCTGTGGAGGTTGGCAAGACCATCGTCCTTTTCGATGCGCTGAGGGGGGAGGAGCTGCTCGGCTACGATGAGCTGAAGGACTTTGTCATGAGGCAAATTGGGGATGCGGATGTTATAGCGATCAACAAAATTGACGCTGTGTCAATCGATCAGGCAGACTATTGCGAGAAGAGGCTTAAGCAGATGGTTCCAGGCGTGCCTGTATTTAGGATATCGGCATCAACTGGCTTGGGTGTAAATGAACTCATCAGCATAATTATAGGATGACGGGTGATCTGATTGGGCTACAATGTTCCGCATAGGCACGGGGAGTTGAATATCCAAGGTTGCGGTCTGAGCGTCAGCCTAGCAGCGGCGCGTGCGTTACATCCAAGGGAGGTTCAGGAGGTGGTTGCCGCGGTGGTGTCCCGGATTGCGGCGCGGAGCATTTCAGTGGGGGCGCTGACAATAGGCCACATTAAGGTCATCCTCAAGGCGAATGGACAGTTTGTCAACGCCGATACGATTGGCGAAAAATACGGCACCCATGTTTCAGGAACGATTGACCGCCCATTGAACAGCGCCGTGCTGACAGTGAACTCCATAATTGTAGGGCTGAACTCGGATATTATCGAGCATTTGACGCTTGAGTCCATCAGAGAGGAGTTTGAACCCCGCGGCTTTGAGATCTTAGTGAAGGAGAGCTATTCACAGGGAAGAATGACTGGAAGCGAAGGCGGGAATAATCACGAAGATAACACGTAAGGGGCGCATGCCCATAATAAAAATACGTTTAAAAGGGAAAAATGAAAAAATATAGAATGGGCAGGTTCAGCCGAAAGCCCTGTCGCCAGCATCGCCTAATCCAGGCAAGATGTACCCATGTTCGTTCAAACCTTCATCTATCGATGCGGTGAAGATTTCAATGTTGGGGAACTTGTCCAAGATGCGCTGGATCCCGAGCGGCGCGGATATTACGGAAGCGACGATAATACGCTTCGGATTGCTTACCTCAAGCAGGTCATCTATGACGGAGACCAAAGTGCTTCCAGAGGCGAGCATCGGATCGGCAATGATAAGAGTATCATTAGGGTATATCTTTGAGATCTTGCTGTAGTTGCGCTCGATCCTGAAGTTGTAGTTAGGCGCAGCGATGCCCTCTTCAATCCGCTTTGCGCTCATCACGCTCTGCCTTGCGGCAGGGAAGATCTTCAGCAACCCCTCAACGAAAGGCACGGCTGCCCTCAGCACGTTCACTATCATCACATTCTGAGAATCTGTGATCTGGACCCCCTTAGCGATGGAGCCTGTGGGCGTTTCGACGTCTATGGTCCGGTGATTCATTGTGCCTACGATCTCATATCCCATGAAGCGCCCTAATTTGACTAGACCCTTCCGGAATGCAATTTGGCCTGTGTTTTTATCCCTGAGCGTCGTAAGAATTTCTTGCGCCAAAGGATGACTGACAACTTTCACATTTTGAAAGTTTTTCAAGATGAACCCTTTTCAAGCTAAGGGTTTGGGTGTATATTAGGATTGGGATTTTTCGGTTTTGAGGAAAGTGGCGAATAATATGTTGCCCCCAAAAAAAGGGGCCAAGAAGAAGGCTAACGGGCGAGTTTTTCAGCCACTGCCTTTGCAAAGTCCATTGTGCTTGCGCTGCCGCCAACATCCCTTGTGACTGTCTTGCCGTCTTCCAGCACTGAATCGATGGCAGCTTCCACTCTGAGCCCGGCATCGAGCTCACCGAGGTGCTTGAGCATCATCGCTCCGGAGAAGATCAAAGCTGCAGGGTTGGCGTCCCATTTTCCAGCGTGCTTCGGTGCAGTACCGTGTATGGCTTCGAAGAAGGCGTACCGGTCGCCGACATTTGCGCTTGGGGCGAAGCCCAGCCCTCCAACCACGCCAGCTGCCTCGTCAGAGAGCACGTCTCCGAAGAGGTTGGTGGTTACAATCACGTCGATGTCCTGCGGTTTCATGGCTATCCTCATGGCAGCGGCGTCAACGTGCATATCGTCGAATGTGATGTCGGGATAATCCTTCGCGGTTTCAGCGCATACATTGCGGAAGATCCCGCATGTTTCCTTGAGAACGTTTGCCTTGTGGACTGCGGTCACGCGCCTCCGTTTTTCGCGGCGGGCAAGATCGAAGGCGAACTTTGCTATCCGTTCTGACCCTCTGCGCGATATCGTTCGGATGCCAATCGCGGAGTCGCCTAGGTTGTACTCGAGCCCCCTATAGAGGCCTTCAGTATTTTCCCTGACAATAATCAGGTCGACGCCTTTATGTACCGAAGGCACGCCGGGGTGGTTCTTGACCGGCCTGACGTTTGCATAGAGGTCAAGGATCTGCCTCAGCGTCACGGTTGCGCTCTTGAATGAGCCCGGACCTGGCGGCGTCTGTGTTGGACCTTTCAGAGTGGCATCGGATTCTTTTATGATCGTTATGGTTTCATCAGGCAGCTGGTTGCCGTATGTCTCCCAGGCGTTCAAACCAGCAGCAACTTTTGTAAATTCGAGGTTGAGCCCCGTATTGCTTAGAACGGAGATCGCAGCTTCGGTTATCTCGGGACCGATTCCATCCCCAGTGATTACTGCTATGCGGTATTTTTTTGCCAAGCCATATACCCCATCATTACTTGGTTGTTTTTCCAACGACAAAAATAACCCAGCAATGCTATAAGTTTATGGTTTCACAGGAAAGGTAACATGAATGCATGTGGCGACGCATCCAACTATAAAATGGTAAAGCATATGCTATGAGATACAACAGAAGATGATGTGAAAAATGAACTTGAAGAAGGTATATCTCGCATTAATCATAATCGCGGCTTTTATCGCTGGAGCTGCAGTATATTCAGGCATTACGCTCATCAATGCAGGCACAGATGATGGGGAAACGCTTTATCAGATCATGCCCTATGGCGCAATGGCATCAGGAATCTATTCAGGAAATACTACTCTAAGTGAACTAAGGAAGCACGGCAACTTCGGTATTGGGGCATATAATGATATGGACGGCGAGATGGTGGAGCTGGATGGGAAATTTTACCAGATTAAGGTTGATGGGGCGGTATATCAGGCAGCAGATACCTCAAAAACCCCTTATGCGCAAGTGACCTATTTTGAGGCAGACGTGGTCATCGATATCCATGTGCCCATGAATTATTCGCAGGTAATCGAAAGCATCGACCAATTGCTTCCGACGGAGAACATGTTTTATGCCATAAAGATCACAGGCAATTATGATTTAGTTAACACGAGGAGCGTCCCGAAGCAACTGCCCCCCTATCCACCTCTGTCCGAAGTCGTCAAGAACCAGACTGTCTTCAATTACGAGAATATTAACGGCGTTGCGATGGGTTTCAGGTGCCCCAGCTATGCAGGTTCAGCGGTATTCCCAGGATACCATTTACATTTCCTGAGCATTGACAAAGAGCACGGAGGGCACTTGCTGGAATTCATAATCAGTGCTGGAACCGTGGAAGTAGACGTAACGCCCAACTTTGAGATTGCGTCGTTCAGCAGCTCAGAATTCAATGAGTATCATCATCCGGGCTGACGGAAGCAATCTTCAGAATGGATATGCTTTGCATTGTAGGCGAGGATAAAAATGAAGGAGGGGAGCTTTCAGCTCTGCTCCCAGATGAAGCCGCCCCGTTTCTTGAAATGCTCCACGAGACCGCCGTCCTGGAGTATGGTCATGAGAAAAGGAGGTATCGGCTTGAACGAATATGTTTTCTTTCCTGCCAAGACCTTCCCTTCGGTCAGTTTCAGCTCGACGATATCACCTTCACTAATGTTGTCCGCCAGATCAGGGCATTCGACAACAGGCAGGCCGATATTGAAGGCGTTCCGGTAGAAGATCCTAGCGAATGACTTGGCGACAACAGCGCTAACTCCAGCATGCTTGATCACAACCGGAGCCTGCTCCCTGCTGGATCCGCAACCGAAGTTGTTTCCAGCTACTATGATGTCACCCTTTCCAACCTTTGAGGAGAACTGCGGGTCTGCCCCTTCCATTGCATGCTTTGAAAGCTCATTGAAATCGATTGTCTTGAACTTGTACTTGCCAGGGATTATCAGATCAGTGGATATATCGTCGCCAAATTTCCAAATCTTTCCTTTGATTGTTGCCATGTTTAGACCCCCATTGGGATAACGAGCTTGCCGTTCAATGCGGCGTAAGCAGCGGTAAGCGGGGAAGCTAGGTAAATATCGGCGTCTGCACATCCCATCCTCCCTTTGAAGTTCCTGTTGGTAGTCGATATGACGATTTCGCCCTGCGATGGGACGCCGTGGTGACCACCGACGCACGGACCGCAGCCGGGCACCCCGACGGCGCAGCCTGCCTTTACCAGCTCTTCTATCAATCCTTCGCGTATTGCGCCAAGCATTATCTCCCTAGATGCAGGCATAATGATGGTCCTTGCCTTGACTTTTTTGCCACGGAGGACTTTCACGGCCACCCTGAGGTCTTCCATCCTGCCGTTGGTGCATGATCCTATGAAGACCTGGTCCACGCGCATGCCTTCAAGGGACGATACAGGCTTCACGTTGTCAACCTGGTGCGGACAGGAGAGTTGCGGTTCAAGCTTTTCAGCTTCGATGTTCAATTCTTCGGAGTAGTCGGCATTGCGGTCTGCAGCCAACTCTACGAAGGGAACCCTTATCCTGCCTTCCAGGAATTGGCGCGTCACAGAGTCTGAAGCGATGAGACCGGTCTTACCACCCATCTCGATTGCCATGTTGCACATCGTCATCCTGCTATCCATGGTCATCTTTCTTACTGCGTCCCCAGTAAACTCAACGGCTTTGTACGTGGCACCGTCCGCACCGACCTTGCCTATCGCATAAATGACCGCGTCTTTCGACATGACGTTGGAAGGCAGGCTCCCGGTGATGCTGACCTTCAGGCTCTCCGGGACTTTAAACCAAAGCTTTCCCGACGAGAAGACCGCGGCCATGTCGGTCGAGCCAATGCCAGTCGAGAACGCTGCAAATGCACCATGCGTGCAAGTATGAGAGTCGGCACCGACAACGACCCCACCCGGGAAGACATATCCCTTCTCGGGCAGTATCTGGTGGCAGATCCCTTCGCCGACATCATAAAGGGAGACCCCATAGGTATTAGCAAAATCCCTCATCATTTTGTGCAATGCTGAAGTGCCTTCATTCGAACTCGGCGAGATATGATCGATAACAAACGCAGCTTTTTCTTTGTCCCATACCTTCTTTGCGCCCATTGCCTCGAAACTCTTTATCATAAGAGGCGCTGTGCCATCGTGGGCCATTGCAGCGTCGATTGACATGACTACAATATCACCAGGAGAAGGCTGCTTTCCAGTCTTCCTGAATATGATCTTTTCAGCTAGCGTCATTCCCATTGACAAACACCAGACTTCGTTTCACTATCAGCAAAACAATTTTAAATCTATCGGAACGTGCGTTGAAGATTCAATGCGTCAAGAAACGTTATAAAAACAGATGCACAGAGGATAATTGATTAACATGAGCCGGAAAACGGGCGTTGAAAGATTCAGCATATCGGCGCCGCCAGATCTAGTCAAGGAGTTCGATAGCACGATCGAGACCCTCAAGCAGGACAGATCAAAGGCGATCCAGCAGGCAATGAGGCTCTTCCTATTCGAGCATAACTGGGCCAAGGGAGCGGGAGAATGCGCAGGCGCCATTGTTCTGATTTACGACCACGATGTGCATGATGTGGGTGAGGCGCTGACGGACATACAGCACTCCAACAGGGAGATCATAAACTCCGTGCTGCATATCCACATTGATGACAGAAATTGCTTAGAGATAATTGCGGTCAGAGGCGGAGTGCAGAATCTCAAACTTTTGATTGATAGCCTGATTGCATGCCGCGGCGTAAAGGAGCTTAAGCACACAATAATTGGGATATAATCCAATACGAAAACTGCCTTATTATGGGGAGTTTAAAAAAAGGTAAGGCGTGAGCATCGTTGATGCCCATGCGTATACTAAAGCGATATGCCTTCTCTCGAGACGTCGGCGGGCAATTCAGGCAGCTTATCCTTGATCTTCTGCTCAGCGACCGTTGACGCCTCACTGAGAATCTTCTCTGCCTCTTCGTTAGCGGTACCAAACGAAACGTTCAAGCTCGAAGAAGTGCCTGCCTCGGTCACTATGGTGGAGAGAGATTCGCTTAAGCTAGAGAAGCCTTTCTCCGCTTCAGGAATTACCTGCATAACGCTGCCCTGAACGCCCTTGATAATGGATATGGCAGGAGTCACTGTGCCTAAGAAGTCCCCGTAATCCTTGACTGTTGTAAGGCGGAGAGAGATGTTTTCAAGCGCAAGCTTGATCTGGGTGACGCGTTTTTCCAGTTTCCTTACTTCGGAGAGTTCGTTGGCATACATCATTGCCTTTGTCCTGTCATGCTTTGCGTAACTATCAACAACTTTGTTGAATATTTGACGGTCTTTATCAACAAGCCGATTGTTGGCAAAGTCCAACCTTTGAACTTGGGCGCCTATCAGCTTAATCGTGTCTTCAATTTGTGGCTTCAGCGGGCCACTGGGAACAGTTCCTTTCTTTTGGGGGGTTTCCCAGTTTTTGGCGAAGTTGCTCATTAACCTATACACCTACGGTTAGACACTTAATTCAAGTAGTTAAAAAAAGTTTCGAGAAGACATTTTATGCAGAATACAAAGAAAGGGGATTACCGCTCTATCAGAACAGCGCATTTTGCCTCAGTCGCAATCCTTGCGCTAACGCTGCCGAGATTCTTGGTTGAGCCGACCTTCTCTTTACTCCCCACGATGATTAATTCAACATCGTTATCAAGAGCAAACTTCAATATCTCTTCGGCGGGATCTCCTTCCAGCTGCACGGGTTCGACATTCACACCAACCTCTTCTCCCTTCTTCACCGCTGTCTCAAAGAGGTCGTTTGAGGTCTTGTGCAAGAGCTCGCGATAGTTCTCGTCAATCGCGATCGAGCTCTTCTTTGAGTAAGGCAAGTTTGTCTGGATTACATTGACGGCATAAAGCAATAGGCATCCCCCCCGCGATATGAGGAGCGCTCTTTCGAACACCTTCGCGGAAGCGAATGAATTGTCAATCGCTACAAGCACGCGCTTGTATGGGGAGGTTGCCTTTCCAAAGCCTTGCTTGAATCCACCTTTAATGAGGCAGGTGCGATCAGAAGACATCTGTGTTCACTTGAAACAATTCAAGCGCAGCTTATATTTTTCAATTGCTATCGGGAGGGCTACAGATATAACCCGATGCGGAGAATCGACTAGATGTGATTGATTGTGGAGAAGGCTGTCTTCCTTATGTCAGGAGGGATCGATTCGCCTGTTGCGGCATATCTTGGAATCTCAGCAGGGTGGGATCCGGTTTTTGTATACTTCGACAATCGCCCCTTTGCAGGTGAGGATACGATGGCGAGGGCATTGAAAACCATCGTGCGCGTGGAGGATGAGTGCGGAGTAAAGGGAAGAACAATGGTAATCCCGCACGGGAAAGATCTTGAGACGATAATAAAGTGCCGCAGAAACCTGTCTTGTCTGCTCTGCAAAAGAATGATGTATAGAAAAGCGGAGAAGATAGCCCAGAGGTATAGCTGTAGCGCAATAGTCTCAGGGGAGATACTGGGGGAGCAAGCCAGTCAGACAATGCATAACCTCGCCGTTGACAATACGGTTGTTGAAATGCCTCTTGTCAGACCATTGATCGGCATGAACAAGAGGGAAGTCGAGGTCATTGCAAAGAGGATCAAGACTTTTGAGATCTCCACGTCGAAGGCGCAGGGATGCTCAGCACAAGCCATTAAAGCAAGGACCAAGGCGCGCCCGGAAGAGCTCTCCAAGGAAGAGGCGAAGATGCCTATTGAGAGGCTAATCGAGGATGCACTCAGGGGCTTAGATTGACTCTGCCGCGGGATACGGTAAAACGCTTTAGCCCTTCAAGGCATTGTCTTACCAGTTCGTCATTCATCTGAAGATCGTTCAGCTTTGTACCATACCTATTCGAGGCGTCGAGGTTCAGGCCGATAATGCTTCCCCACTTCTCAAAGAGGGTTTTGTCCATTGCGATGAGGGGGAAGATGACCGGCGTTTTTGCGACCTTCGACAGGGAGCCCAAGTCCTGAAGGCTTGCCGGCACCATCCCTGAGACGGTAGTTCCAATCTTGAAGATCGAGGCGGCTTCGTGAGCAACCCTGAAGCTGAATGCCCGATATTCGCGCTCGGAAAGCACATCTGGAGCTCGGGCGTAAAGACAATTTAGCCCTCGGCTTGGCAGCCACATTGAGAGGGTTGCCAAGTTTTTCATTGTGGCACCCATGTCTTGCCCTGCCTGCTCGACCACTAAGGCTGTGACTGGCGATCCACGTTTCATTACGCACCAAGATGCTATGGTTGAGTCTGATGTTTCATCGATGACCCCGACTGCAGGGTCCTGCGTCCCAATTGGGTAGCCATCAGGGCCGATGAAGCGCTTTGAGTAGAGTATGGCAAGATCGTTCCTAATCTCTATATCAACAGACTGATCGGGGGCTTTCAGGTTCACCTTAAGGGGTTTCCCCATCCCGAGTATCGCTTCACCCAATCGCCCGGCCACCTCCTGGCTTGTATAAGGGTGAACGCCTGTCCGCCTGCACCTGACTGCGAATGTCCCCGGCTTCATGCTCTCTGCAAGGCTCGTCCCTGCAGCCAGAATGGAATCCATGGAAGCATCCACGGCAAAACCGGGGGAGGTCGAGGCGACGCCGAAGACCATAGATGCGAGGCGCGCCGACTTTTCCGCTTCAGAGGTTATTATGAAGACCCTGCCCGCATCACGCCATATCTTTCGGACCTCGATCGCCTCATCTCGGAGAACGCCCCGTATAAGCTTCAGGAGGATGGTCTCGTATTCGCGGCGCACTGGCTTGCTCTTTATGCCAATCTCCCCGCCGCTCCTTACAATGACGGTCTCTTCCATAATGATCGACCAGCAAACCTCTTATCCGATCACTGAGCGGCTCATTCTATGATAAAACTGCAATATTCATCGCCCTTCCTTATGCAGCGCTCTTCTCTGACCATGATGTTGTCACTGAAGAGGGACCGGAGCAGACCGGTAAAGTAGCCCCGCATGAAAGAGTTTTCAAACTGGTTCACAGACATCGCAGCCTTGCATTCGAGGTTGTCAAAGACCCTGATCTCTAGACTATGCGGGAGCGGGCCTGTCTTAAGCAGCTGATACTTTCCCCACCCATTGCTCTGCAGCGCGTCCAAGCCCTTCATGAGAAGCATGAATCTATCCTCCTGAGGGCGCTGCTGGGCCAGCTCCTTTGCCTTCGATGCGCCCATCTCGACGCCTGTAGAGTGTATTGCGGAGAGGGCACCGGTGCCGAAGTTGTCGGCAAGAGAATGGAGCAGCACGCTCCATCCATTCTCATCGAGCGAACCGCAGCGCGGCGAACCGCTGTGAGCTGCAAGAGAGGCGTTGCTGACCAGCTTGTGCTTGATCGAGATCACGTCCTTCCCCAATGCATCCTTGACGGAGTGGCTGATCCCTTCCATCGACATTCCGTGTAGCCCGAGAGTGAAGGCGCAGTAAAACGCATCGCATTTCTCGTAGAGCGGGTACATCTTTGCGTGGAGGAGGCGCTGACCCTTCAACGCTGTTGAGATGCTGCCCAACCTCTTTGGCAGGTCCCCAGCTGTCCTGAAGAGAACCTCCAACTCCCAGTAATGCTCGATGGCGGAGTTGTCAATCATTGCTTTCAAAAAACCACGCTCTGTGAAGTATAGCAGGGGCGACGATGAGATAAAAACTTAACCCCCACCCACACACTTCGTCACTGGCTTGTGGCACTGCCGCAAAAATTTCTCCACCCATCTCCCAGCGTGACTGTCGGAGCAAAAATTCCCCCTCTGAAATTCGAGCCAGATGTATTGTAAGTTGCAGTAGGGCGGGATTTGTCCGCAGGGCAAAAGTTCTTCTCTTAAAATTTAATTTTTTATCTAGATTAATTGGAAAGATGCCAGCACCTTAACGCCGCCCTTCGGAACTCTCGCAAAGGCTTGTTTTGACAGATCTAAGTGGCATGCATCTTCCCAACCGTACTATGGGTTGACTCCAATTCCGCAGAGGCAATAAATACTCAGCAAACCAATCTTCACTTATGTCAAAGACATCGAAAGCTAAAGTGATGGTCACCAAAGATGGCCCTTACCGTGTAAGCGGTGGCTTACCAATCGATAAGCAGATAATCAAAATCGGAAATGAGAACGAGCCCAATCAGTGGAGCAAGAGCAAGAGCGTCCCTGCCGGCGAGACCTGCGCTCTCTGCCGCTGCGGGGAGTCAAAGAGCAAACCCTTCTGCGACGGTACGCATGCAAAAGTCGGGTTCAAGGGAACCGAGAGGGCGAGCAAAAAGCCCTACGATGCACAAGCGCAGATTAACGACGGCCCTACTTTGATGCTTAAGGACGCTACCTCCCTATGTGCCGCCGCAAGGTTCTGCCATCGGGGGGGTGGAGCGTGGGAGCTTACGCGCCATTCAAACGACCCAAAGTCAAGGAAATTGGCGATCGAGGAGGCATGCCAATGCCCTTCCGGGAGGCTCACACAATGTGACAAGAAGACTGGGAAAGTTATGGAGCCGGAGTTTAAGCAATCCATCAGCCTTGTGGAGGATCCGCAGAACAATGTAAGCGGGCCAATTTGGCTCAAGGGCGGAATCCCTGTCGAGGCGGCAGACGGGACCGTGTACGAGACCCGCAATCGCCAGACACTATGCCGCTGCGGCCGGTCCAACAATAAGCCATTCTGCGACGGCACGCACATAGAAGTAGGTTTCAATGACGGAGATGAGTCACTGGAGTGACGATGATTGGTTGCGGGTAAAGAAAAAGAGCGATTCTGGGATTAGCCTTCGGCGAAGTTCTTGAGCTGTTTCCGATCCAACCCAATGCCGGGTCGTGAGTCCAAGCGCCTCTCCACGCCTCCTTTATTGAACATAATCACTGTAGGGTAGTACTCGATACCGTACTCATCGCATTCCTCAGGCTCATCATCGACGATGACCTTAAGGAATTCGTCCGGTCTACCCCTTGAGTACTCATCGAAGATGGGCAAGAAGCGCTGTGAGAATGGACACCAGGTCGCATAGAATAGGACAAATGCCTTCTCTGCCAGCAGCGTGTAAGGGTTATGCTGCACAGAGGGCAGCGCTACTTCAGGCACTGCGGGACGCAGCAGCTGATAGCCGCGCAGCGGGTTTGCCAGTACGATGGCTTCAGGAAGAGAGTGCAGCAGGCAGACATCGCGCATGATGCTGGGGACAAAGCAGATGCGCACTATTCCGACAATTGCGAGCAGTACAAGCCGCCGCCAGTACCCGACCAGCCAGCCGCAGAGTTGCCGCAGCCAACCGTGCCGCAGTGCATCGCCGACCTGCTGAAGCTTACGCAGAAGCCGGAGAGCGTCTCGCTCTCCGCCGTGCTGCAGAACAAGGGGGGCGAACGGAAGTGAGAGGCAAAGAGAAGGTAGGAAAGCAGTCGGTAAAGTGGCGCAGAGAACTGAATTCCATGAAGCGGTACTCGATTTACGCAAAGACCAAGAGGGGTTAGTCCTCTTTTTTTTGACTTCCGATTTGCGAATTTCCTGAGGGAAAAATAACCCTCGACCAATACATGCTACATTCTTGCACAGCGTCGCCCCCATCGCAGTCTTTGTATTAGTTAAAAAAATGTCCACTCTATCGGATGTTCACTATCATAAAATAATAATCGCCATTAGTCGACCCTGCAGACATGACATGTATCAGCATTCCCGTGACCGTCACGCTCGGGCTTTGACCCAGTCCTCCGATCAGAATGGGTTGACTATCAAAATATTTTTGCTCCAAATAATCTGCTGTTGCCTGCCTTAAAGTTGGTAAATAGATATACAGCGTATCTGGCAGTGGGGTATTATACGGACCCTGAACCAACCCCCACTGAGAACGTAGGGGGGTTGAGCCTACATATTCGACATCTGCAGTCAATGTAATTGTTCTATTGTAATATGGTGAGCCTATGCAATTGCCGCAGTAATGGCTTTTATTAGCATTGATCTCGCGTATAGTGGGATTTATCTGGAAGAAGTTGCCATTAAAAGCCGAATTGGCAAATAGTGCAACCGCAATGACTGAAACAATCAAGCATATCGAGATGATTACGATTTTAGAGTGCGATTTGTGGTCTTCATTCATTGTTGGCACATCGCGATAACCACGCTCAATGGGGGTAGGGGCATAGGAAACGTTCGCCTTCTCTTTTTCGGGCTCGCCACGCGCTAAGCGCTCAAGGCGATCGTGTTGGCAGGATGGGCAATATTCGCCTATGCCTTGGAATGCGTTTCCACATACTGTGCAGGAGTTTGTGCCCTTCGCTTGAAATGGGTTTGATGTTTCAGGGACATCAACAATGGGAACATTGTCCTGCTTGACTGAATGTTGTTTTACTTTCCCTTGGCTTACTTTCTTTTCCTCAGCATATATCGGCGTTCGGTCCGGCAAATCAAGCATGCGAGTTTGCGAGTAGCCTTCAGCCATTTGCATCTCTGAAACAATTTCGTCTATTGATGCCTTAATGATTGAAGAATCCCATGGAAAGCTCTTTGTAATCAGGCTATACAAATATTCCAATTCGTCGTCAAGATCACTGTCCGTTAATGGCGCTGTGCTATACTTCGAAGCAAGGTATCGCCTAAATTCTTCAAGGCACGCCTCATAGCGTGTTGACCGAGATCTGTAATGAATCACCCTTCCCTCTATGATGTGAGTGCCGGAGTATGGCGCATCATGAATTTTGCCATATAATGCATTCATAGCATGGTTGAAATAATGTATAAGGAAATCATGTGCACTAATTTTCATCCTTATAGCGCCAAAATAACATAGATTCAATAAAGATATTATGCTTTTTGCTAAAATGATGCGCGATGCGAATTTTCCGTTAAGCGAATAAAAAAGAATGCAGCAAAGTGGGGGGCAAAACTGCTCGACCAGTACATCTTGCAGTCCTGCACAGCGCAGCCTCAGTAGTAGTCGTCGTAGTTTCAAAAAAAAAGGGTAAATTTTAAGTGGAGAACTTTTCTCGCTAGCCACCGCGCCAGGAGAGAGAAAAATTTGCGGCAGTGACACTAACCAGTGACAGTGTGTGTGGGGATAAAAACTTAACTAATCCAGCACCTACATTTCCATGAAAGGAAACCGATATCAAGACGGTAAAAGAGAATGGTGGGGGAGGCTTGAAAAGTGTCATCAGAGGAGACCGCGCTTAAGGAGCAGTTGATAAAGTGCATGGTATCGCTTCACGCAAGGGGCTTGATGACTGGAATCGGAGGGAACGCGAGCGTTCGCATTGAGGGCACGGAGGAAGTGCTCATAACGCCCAGCGGGCTCTACAAGCCAGACCTCAAACCGGACGACATAGTGAAGATAGACCTCGACGGCAACACGCTGGAGGGGGTATTCAAGCCATCGATCGAGTGGTATTTCCATACCGCGATCTACCGCAAGAGGATGGACGTCAATGCGGTGCTCCATACTCATTCACCGTACACCACGGGGCTTGCGCTCGCCGGGAAGAAGATAGAGCCGGTCACGTACGAGGCGGCAGTCATGCTGGCAGATGTCCCGATCCTCGAATTCAGATACCCAGGTACGAAGGAGCTGGGGGATCTGGTCGGCAACGCTATGATGGGGCACAGGGCGGCAATACTCCAGAACCACGGCGTAATCACGGTCGGGTATGACCTTATAGAAGCCATAACTACAATCGAGGTCCTTGAAGAGATCTCGAAGATGACGTATATCGCCTCCCATTTTGGAGGGGCTAGACTTATACCGCCAGACCAGATAGAGTTGATCAAGAAGCTTTACAAGATCTGAAGGTGTCAGACCAATGCTTGACATGAAAGTGATAAGGGAGAACACTCAGGCAGTCAGGGATAACCTCGCCAAGAGGAATGATGCGAAAATACTCGAGATGTTCGATGAACTCATCCTGTGTGACCAAGAGTGGCGGAAGAGGTTTACCCAGGCAGGAAACATCCGGGGCAGCAGGAACAGGATAACAGAGGAGATTGCAAAACTGAAGAAGCAGGGGCTCGATGCGTCCCAGAAGATCAGGGAGGCGGAAGAGATCCCCGCCAAGATAAAGGCAGTCGAGGATGAGATGGCCGTTTACAGGGAGAAGATGGACGGCATATTGAAGAGGCTCCCGAACACGATGGATGAAACGGTCCCATACGGGAAGGACGACACCGAGAACGTGGTCGTCAGGACCTGGGGCAAGCCTACGGATTTCAAGTTTAAGCCGAAGGACCACATAGACCTTGCGGAGAGGCTCGACCTTGTTGACATAGAGAGGGCGGCCAAGACCTCTGGATCTCGGTTCTACTACCTCAAGAATGACCTGGTCAGGCTCAATTATGCTCTGATAAGGTACGGCCTGGACTTCATGGTGAAGAGGGGATTCACACCGTTCCAGCCACCGTATATGATGAAGAAGGATGTGATCGGCGGTGCGGTCGCACTCTCCGACTTTGAGGAGACGATATACAAGATCGAAGGCGAAGACCTATACCTTCTCGCCACGTCGGAGCACGCCTTGTTAGGGCTTCATGCCGGCGAGATACTGGAAGGTAAGAGCTTGCCGCTCAGGTATTGCGGGATAAGCCCATGCTTCAGGAAAGAGGCCGGGGCGCATGGCAGGGATACTAAGGGCATATTCAGAGTCCACCAGTTCGAGAAGGTAGAGCAGTTCACATTCTGCAAGCCCGAAGATTCCCCTAAGGAGCACGAACTGCTCATCAGGAATGCAGAGGATTTCTTCCAGAGCCTGGGCATACCGTACCAAATAGTCAACGTCTGCACAGGCGATTTGGGCACTGTGGCAGCGAAGAAGTACGACCTCGAGGCGTGGCTGCCGGGGCAGGAGAAGTACCGCGAGGAGGTTTCGTGCAGCAACTGCACAGCGTACCAGGCGGTCAGGTCAAACGTGCGCTACAGGGACAGGACAAACGACCCGACGCGGTACGTCCACACGCTCAACTCCACGCTTGTTGCGACGGAGAGGACACTGGTTGCGATATTGGAGAACTACCAACGGGAGGACGGCAGCATCGGGATACCTGACGTGCTGGTGCCATACATGATGGGGCAGACCGAGATCACTCAGAAGGGCGGTACCGCCAAGGAATAAGATCTTAGAGGGTTTTACCATTTTTCAAGAGGCCTGCAATTGAGCCACCAAGGAGGATACACCGGACGAGTCTTGAGGGTCGACCTTTCAACGGGAGGGGTGAAGGAGGAGACCCTGAAGGATGATTACCTCCGGAAGTGGATTGGCGGCAGCTCGCTCGGCGCAAAGATGCTTTATGACGAGCTCGACCCGTCGGTCGGGGCGCTCGAACCAGACAATATTCTCGTCTTCATGAACGGCCCGCTGACCGGCACAATGTGCCCGTCCTGCGGCAGGTATTGCGTCTGCACGAGATCGCCACTGACGGGGATATGGGCTGAGGCGCACTCTGCAGGGTATTGGGGACCGGAACTGAAGTTCGCCGGTTTCGATGGAATAATAATCAAGGGCAGGGCGCAGCGTCCGACTTATCTCTGGATCAGGGACGGTGCCTGCGAGCTGAGGGATGCCTCGCGCATCTGGGGCATGGACACGTATGAGACTGAGGACGCGCTGAGGCAGGAGCTTCAGGACCCGAAGACAAGGGTCGCATGCATCGGTCAGGCTGGGGAGAGGCTCTCGAGGATATCGGCGATAATGAACGACAAGGGCAGGGCGGCGGGGAGGTGCGGCGTAGGGGCTGTGATGGGCTCGAAGAACCTCAAGGCGGTGGCTGTTCGTGGCACAAAGATGATAGTCTACCCGGTTGCCAAGGAGGCAATGCTCAAGGATTACCTGAGGAAGCTCTACGTCACCATAAGGTCCCATCCGACGGTCCAGATCTACGCGTCCTACGGAACAGACGGCATAATGAGCATGATGCACGAGTACGGTGATGTCCCGATCAAGAACTTCACGAGGGGCGAGTGGGCGGACGGGGTCAAGAGCCTCTGCGGCGAGACCATGTCGAAGACCATACTGGAGAAGCAGTACGCCTGCTACAGGTGCATCATCGCCTGCGGGAGGGAGATCAAAATCGACGGCGGGAAGTATGGCAGTCTCAGGGGCGCCGGGCCGGAGTACGAGACGGCGTCCGCCTTCGGCATGATGCTCATGAACAGCGACCTCGAGGCGGTATCCAAGGCGAACGACCTCTGCAACAGGTACGGCTTGGACACGATATCAACGGGGAACACAATCGCTTTTGCGATGGAGTGCTTTGAGAAAAGGCTGATTACAAGGGAGGAGGTGGGTGTCGACCTGCGCTGGGGAAACGCGGACGCCATGCTCGAGATTGTCCGGATGATGGGAGAGAGGAGGGGCTTCGGGGCATTGCTCGGGGAGGGCGTGAAAAGAGCCGCGGAGAAGATAGGCAAGGGAGCGGAGGACTTTGCCATCCACGTGAAGGGGCTCGAGATGCCGATGCACGACCCCCGGGCGTTCAAGGGCATGGGGCTGCAGTATGCCACATCACACAGGGGGGCATGCCACCTGAGGGGGATGTTCTACCACATAGAGCAGGGCGAGAGGATACCTGACCTCGGCATCCACAAGCGGTACGAGAGGTTCACGGTTGACGACAAGGCGGCGCCGGTTATAGCGATGCAGAACTGGCACGACGTCCTCGACTCGCTGATAATGTGCAAGTTCGCGATAGTGCCCCCGGCTTCTGTTGTGGCGATGCTGTCGATGGTGACTGGCTGGGACATCAAGCTCCCAGAGGTGATACGGGCAGGCGAGAGGGCGTACAACCTGAAGAGGCTCATCAACGCAAGGTACGGGATGACGCAGAGAGACGACACGCTTCCGAAGAGGATTCTGACCGAGCCGCTTCAGGACGGCGGGAGCAGGGGAATGGTCGTCGAACTAGAGAGGATGCTACCGGATTATTACAGGCTGAGGGGATGGGACACCAAAGGCGTCCCGACCGCAGAGAAGCTCAAGGAGCTAGGGCTGCCTTGACCGGGCAGAGCCAGCCTTTCAGAGAGTATGGCGGCTGAAAGTAATTGGCGCCGCTTGCGCCCATCAGGCATGCGGGAGAGACGATTCCGCCAGTATTTTCCGACCGAAAATGACCATATGCCTTGAGGCGACGACCGCGCGCCAGGAGAGACCAATTGTCCACAGCGCTGACCGTCAATATCAGGCCTGCCCCGGCGACTGGGGCGTCATTCATAACGGCATCCTCGCTCAAGGCAGCGAGGGCGCTGGCGACGGGGTACGCCGACCTGGACGGGCTGATCGGACCCATGGAGGGCGGGCAGTGCCACCTCTTCCTCGGATGCGGGGACGGGGCGGAGCGGTTTCTTGACGAGCTTGCGCACAGGGCGGTTGTCAGGGGGTGCACGCTCGGGAAGGTCGCTTACATGAACAACACGAATTACTACTCGGAGAAGACACTCCTGAGGGCGGACCGGCTCGCATTCCACGCAAAGGCAGAGGGGATCGACCCGGCGTCGGTCTTCGAGAGAGTCTACTTCGCAGCGGCGTGCAGCGATGAGAGGCAGCCGAAGGCGGCAGAGGCGCTTGAGGGCGCGATGCTGCGCGACCGGGAGACGGCGATGGTCATCGTGCACGGGCTGACGGTGTTCATGAGGGGTGCAGAAGGCGAGAGCAGGAGGGCGGCCTGCGCCGGCCTGGGGGCGCTGCTCTCGAGGCTTTGGCGCGCGTCGGCGAGGATGGGGGCGATAATGGTTGTTACTGCGGCTTCCCTGGACGGGGGCATGGATTCGGCGCCGCCGCTGGCGCTGGGGCTGGCTAATGTGGCGGTATCCATTCGGGGCGGAAATCCGCTACAGGCGTTGCTCCTGAAGCACCCCGGAAGGAAGGTGCCAGCCAGGGCCGAGGTTGCCGCAGGAACGTCATTGAGAAATGGAGGGATACAAAACATGGGGAGGATAACACCGCCTTTCAGGCAGAATTACCAAGAACTGCTGGAGAGGCTCAGGAAGAATTACGTTGGGCTCCTTAGGGATGCCCGGAACAGGGAGGCCTTCGAGCTGCTCCTAAGGGAGGCTTGGGACAGGGAGCACGCGGCCATGGGCAACGCGGAGGTGCCGCTTGTCCTCGACGCGCTGAACCTTACAGCGAATGTCTACAACAGGGGAAGGATAGAGGAGATGAGGAGGGAGCTGGAGAGGAGGGACCTCGCGATAGCTGCCCTTGAGGGGCGGATAAGCAGGCTGGAGGGGCGGGCCAAGGGAAGCGGCGGAACCGGGACCTGAGCCGCCGGGTGGAGGGATGCAGCGTGGAGGAGTTTTCAGGCTGGGTCTTGGACACCTATGTCCGCAAGGGGGAGGCGGTCATATGGGTAAAGTGCGCAGACGGCGGGTGTCGAAGGATTACAGACAGATATTCGCCGTTCTTCCATGTCGAGCCGGCATCGGCCGAGGAGGAGGACGGCGTCGCTTACAGGCTGACAGAGTGCCCGGACGTCAAGGGCGTCAGGTTCGAGGAGATGCGGACGGAGCTCGGCTCCAAGAAGAGGGCGAGGCTGATCAGGGTAGAGACCTTCGGGACGGAGGGGTTCAGGGAGATCGTGAGGCGGGTCGCCGCCCAGCCCTCGGTTGCGGGCGTCTACAATGCCGACCTCCTGCATGTGCAAAGGTACCTCTTCACGAGGCTGAAGCTGGAGCCCACGAGCAGGGCCAAGTTGACCTGCGACGGGGATTCGCTTGCCATGGCAGAGAGGGAGGACGACAGGGGCGAGATAGTCCCGCCGCCATTCAGAATGCTGAAGTTCAGGGTGAAGGCTGAGGGGGATGGGGCGGCGGGCGGCGGACAGAGGATAAGGTCGATAAAGGCGGAGGCCGGCGGGGAGGGGTTCGACTTCTGCGGCAGCGAGCGCGAGGCGGTGGAGGGGTTCCTCGGGTTCGTCGGGAGGGCTGATCCGGATCTGCTGGTGAGCCCCTCCTGCGACAGGGCGGACTTCCCGCTCATCATGGAGGCGTGCGCGGAGCACGGTATCGACCCGTCGACTCTCGGGAGGGCGGGCATGCGGGGGGAGAGGGACGCTCAGCAGGTCAGGGCGCAGGGGTCGTTCTCGGGCAGGGTCTTCCTGGGCGACATCTTCTACGGGTTCGACCCCGACGAGTGGGGGGTGGCGGGGCTCGTCGAGAGGGCGAGGTTCTCGTTCATGCCGATGGGGCTTGCGACGCGCAGGCTGAGCAATCGGAGCATAGACTCGCGGAACTGCTTCGAGCTGATGCAGAGGGGGTACGCCATACCGGAGGAGGGCTGCTTCGAGGGCGCAAGGGCGCTGCAGGAGCTGGTTGAGAGGGATAGGGGCGGCATAACGATTACGCCGGAGGCGGGGATGGTTCACGAGAACGTCGCCGCGCTCGACTTCGACTCGCAGTACCCCAGCATAATGCTGAAGGAGGGGCTGAGCTACGAGGCGCCGGAGGGCGGCAGCTGCGCCGAGGCGGAGGCGGAGAAAGAGGTCTTCAGGCTCATGCCGGCGGTAATAGAGCCGTGGCTCAGGAGGAGGCTCGAGCTCAAGGCACTCAAGAAGCGCCTGGGGGAGGGCACGCCAATGAGGAGGTACTGTGAGGAGAGGGTGGACGCGCTCAAGATGATACTCGTCACGCAGTACGGCATCGCGGGGTGCTGCCGGAACAGGTTCGGGAACGTCGTTACCTTCGAGGAGATCAACAGGAGGTCCAGGGAGGCCATGCTGAAGGCCAAGGCTGTTGTGGAGGGGGATGGGTTCAAGGTGGTCTACTGCGACATAGACTCGCTCTTCGTAACCAGGCAGGGCGCCTCGCCCGAGGACTACGCCGGGCTCGCCTCGCGGATAGCCAAAACAACGGACCTGCCCATGTCGGTCGACAAGCACTTCAGGCTCCTGGCATTCCTGCCGCTCAAGGGCGGAGGGGGGGCGGCGCTGAAGAGGTACTTCGGCGTGACCTGCGAGGGGAGGGTCGAGGCTAGGGGGATAGAGCTGAGGAGATCTGACACGCCGGAGTATGTGAAGGCGTTCCAGAGGAGACTCATCGGCGAGCTGATGGGGCGGGGCTCGGCAGCCGAGGCGGTCTCGGCCGGGAGGGGGGCGGGCGGCAGGCTGACTGCGGAGGCGATTGCGGAACTGAGGGGAGGCAGGGTGCCCATGGAGGAGCTGGTTGTCAGGAGGAGGCTCAGGAAGGCGGTCGGCGAGTACTCGGCAAGCGTGGCGCAGAGGTCGGCAGCGGTGCAGAGGATGCACAGCGGGGGCGAGGTTGAGGAGGGAAGCGAGGTGGAGTTCGTATACGTCAATTCCCGCCATCCTAATCCGATGTGCAGGGTCGCGGCGCCGGAGCTATTCAGGGGCAACTACGACAGGGCGGCGTATGCAGCTATGATTATGGAGGCGGCGAACACGGTCTACAGCGGCATGGGGATCGAGAACCCGCTTTGCCAAGCGGCAGCGGTCAGGCGCAGGGGGCGGGTTTTGACAGCCGAGGCTGGCCCCAAGCTGGATTCGTGGATGGGGGTGTAGAAGGCAGGTGCACGCCTCAGAGTCGGTCTAGTATAGCAGGTATCTCGGCGAGCGAGCCCGCGAGGGCATCAGGGTTTATCTCAGCCAGCTCCTTGTTGAATATCCCTATGAGGAGGCCTATCGTCTTGACGCCCGCGCCCTTCCCTGACTCGATATCGGTCGGCATGTCGCCTATCATTACGGTCTCTTCTGGTTTCAACGATAACCGCTTTAGCGCTAACAATACTGGATCTGGATACGGCTTTCCCCTCGTAGCGTCGTCCCTTGTGACGATGGCGCCGAAGAAAGGGATTAGGGAAAATTGCTCAAGGATGAGGGCAGCTTCACCCATGCTACGTGTGGTAACGATCCCCATCTTGACGTTCTTGCGCTGCAGCTGAACCAATAGGTCCAATGTGCCCGGGAACAGCGGGGAGTGGTCTGCCAGATACTTGAGGCGCCTGAATGTCAAGAAGAGCATCAAGACGGTCTTCGAGTTTGACAGTCCAACATATTTGCCGATGCGCCACAGGAAGCCCGCTCCTGCAAAGGGCGATGACTTTTGGATTAATATGGAGCGGAGGTTGTCGGCGACGTTGACGCGGCCTTGCTCAGTGATCTTCACGCCCAGCCCTTCCACTATCTCGACAAAAGCCTTTTCCATCGGCCTTATGCAATCGACCAGAGTTCCATCGAGGTCGAAGAGGACGCCGGATATCAACGCAAGCACCAAACGATTTAGATAGTATCAGACAACCGCTATAAATCTTGATGGCGTGCTTGTGCTTTATTGGCTCTTGAATGTCGTCGCTATGCCCTCGATGCCAACCGTTTCCCTAGCCCGAAGCCAAAGACAATTATCCACGAGACCGCCAGATCGAGGATTCCCTGCGTGATGTTCATGCCCGAGACGAAGGCTATAAATCCCCAGATTGAACCGAAGAAGATGGACTGGATCACCTGGTCTATGGACATCGAGAAGAAGATGGGTATTGCCCAGAAGTAGTTGACGGCCGACGCGACCGCGCATCGGGCGATTATCGCAAGGGCTGCGGCCAGCACGTACTTCGGTATTGACCGGTAGGTCATCGACGGGTACTCCCGGTTCTTCAGGGGCGTAGCCATGATTGCACCGAGGACGAGCACCATCGGGATTGTCGCAAAGAACTTCATGGTGGCGCCCACGAATCCGGCGTATCCGAAGACGAGGAGTATGGCGTACATTCCAATCCCGGTGATGATGGAATACCTTGTGCCCAGGATCAGGAATGCAATCAGCACGGGCAATGCGACGAAGTCTATGGACATCCCCCACGGAACGCGGAGCGGAAGCATGCGATTGATGAATTCAAAGACCGCGCAGAGGGCAATCATCAAAGCGACTAGAGAGATCCTGTACGATTTTGAGCTCACTCGGAACATCAAATCTCACACCTTAGCAGTCGTTCAAACGGGCATTTAAGAGTATCTACTCAAAAAGACGTAATGATAAAACGATGCGAATATCATTACATTCGAATCTTGACTTGATAGAATCGCATTACTGTTTTGAGAGGAGCGTCGCATAAAGAGCAGTTATAGAAGGGGGAAAAAAGAAAAAAAGGAGAGTTATGTAGGTGATTGTTCGATTACAATAGAATATCCTGCTATGAATCCATCGCTTACAGTCCAGTCAAACTCTATCCAATTGCAAACAAATTCATAGTAACCTGAATCAGCAGGGCTGTCAATATATATGCTTTGAACTACAGGGTTCGTCGAGAAGTTGCCAACATAGTATCTAATTTCAAATCTTTCAGGGGAGCCGCTGATTTTTGTATTGTTAAAACTATCTGCGTTTGCAATACTAATTTTTACATTGAATGACTTTTGGTCAGCTCTTTGGTAAACGAATTGGTATCCACTTGATGAACAATTGAGCGTATATTGCATTGAGGTTATGTTAATACCACTACTGCCTGAAGTGCTGCCAATATTAGCAATTGCATTCAAAATAGTTTCATTCGCATTTGCGATGGCATTCCTGATTAAAGTTGTGTTGCCTTGTAAGTAAGTGCCGATGGCATTCTGCACTTGAGTCATATTGCCAAGAATGTAAGTAAACCAATGACCCACAAACGCGTAGAATAATCCGCCAAAGTCGAGCTTGGCTTCGATGTTCTGGACTTCGTTCCAGATATAGTTGGTTGTGTTCTGTATGTCTTTTACCGTGACGTTGATTGAGGTTACGTTACCGTTGATGTAGTTTACTATTGTGAGAATCTGGCTGACGTTACCGCTGATCTGGTTGACCGTCGTGTTGATTGTATTCACGGTGCCGTTGATCACGCTGACCGTGCCGTTGATGAAGGTCACGTTGCCCATTATGTGCGCTATCGTGCCATTCATGAGCACGAGCGTGCCGTTCATCTGCGTCAGGTTGCCCATTATGCAGTTGGCGGTGTTGTTGACCTGGTTAACGGTCGCGCCTATCTGGGTCACGTTTCCGTTGATGTAGTTGACCGTGGCGTCGACCTGGTTGAGGGTGTCGTTCATCACGGTCAGGTTCCCGTAGATCCACGTGAACCAGTCGTCCACGAAGGTGTAGAATGTCCCGCTGGTGAGGTTGAAGTAGTTGTCTATCTGCGTCGTCAGGCTGACGTATATCGAGTTGAGGATGTTGACGAGCCTCTCGTCCATCGGCCTGGCGTTGAGGACGTTGAACAATCCCTGGTACTCGGGGCCGCTGCACTTGGCGATGACCTTATGCGTGCCCGTGTAGCCTGAGAGGACGCGGACGCTGACCTTCGCACCGACCAATGCGTTCGTGGATTGGAGCAGCGCGCCGGCTGCGATGGCGCAGAGGAGCGCGATGGCTATCGCTGCCTTTTTACTGTCTAGTTATGCCGATTAAAATCACTAAACCCTCCTTAACGCATGCTTTTTATATAGTTTTTTAGAAAAATATTCTATAAAAATAGAAACGCTAGCGCTCAATATGAATAAGCGTCAATAGACCATTTCGCCCTTCACGAACGAGGCGGTTCGCGGGTCTTTTGGCGAGTTGAAGAAATCATCGACGCTCGAAAATTCAATCAATTCGCCATCCAGAAGGAATGCGACCTTCTTCGCTATCCGTTTAGCCTGGAAGATGTTGTGGGTCACAATTACCATTGTGGTTTTGTCCTCGTTGTTGCTCTTCGCAAGGGCATGTTCAATTATTGATACGTTGTGCGGGTCGAGATTAGCCGTCGGCTCATCGAGAAGCAACAGTTCGGGGGAATAGACCATCGACCTAGCAAGGGAGACCCTTTGCGCCTCGCCGCCGGAGAGGGTCAGGGCGCTTCGGTCGCTCAGGGCATCCAATTTGAGCTTTTCCAGAATGGATACAACTCTTGTCTTGATTTCTTTTTCATCGACCCCCCTGAACCTCAAGCTGTACGCGACGTTGTTGAAGACGGATGCGTTGAAGACAACAGGGTTCTGGAAGACCATGCCTATGCGCTTCTGGATCGCCTTCGTGGAGAGATCAGAATACGGCTTTCCTCTCATGTAGATTTCGCCTGAATCGGACTTCTCGAGCCGGTCGATAATGCGGAGTGTCGTTGTTTTTCCGATGCCGCTCGGACCGACAATCGCAACCAAATCGCCTTCATCGAAGGAGGCGTTCAGCCCGCGCAAAATCGTCTTATTGCCGTAATTCTTCGAAATGTTGCGCAGCTCGAGATAAGGCGCCATTTGTCAAATCACACCGTCCTCTTTATCTTTGAATGGGACTGGAGCAGGGTAAGGAAGAGGTTGACTCCGAATGCTATCATGAGGAGGATTATCCCGAGGGCTATCGCGGTGTTGAACTCGCCCATATTCGTGTAAAGCATTATGGATGTCGTCAGCGCTTGTGTGAACCCGCCCAGGTTTCCGCCTACCATCATTATAGCACCTACCTCGGATATTGCCCCACCGAAGGCGGTTATTATCGCCGTTATCAGTCCGAGACGGCTTTCGTTAAGGAGGACAAGAGCTTCCCAAGCGGCGGGAGCCCCAAGTGAGACCAGGGTTTCCTTTAGTTTAGGGTTAAGGCTCATAACGGAGGATATCGTGATGCCGCAAGAAATCGGGAATGTGAGCACGGTCTGCGCTATGATCATCGCCTCAGGGGTGTATAGGAGCCTCAGAAATCCCAGTGGTCCAAATGACGAGAGCGTCAGGTAGATGACGAGTCCAACTACCACTGGAGGCAGCCCCATTGCGGTGTTGATCGCAGTCGTTATCACTGATTTGCCGAAGAAGTCCTTGCGTGCGATTAAGAAACCGAACGGTATCCCGAAGAGAGCCCCTAGAAGGGTGGCCGTGACGGAGACGCGCAGCGATAGCAGCGTGATTGTTGCGATCTGCGGGTCGCCAGAGGCGATTATCCGGAGGGCTTCGACCAACCCGTCTATCAGGAACTCGAAGCCGCCCATGACAGCCGCCTTCTGACGCTACGCTGCTCCTGCTATATTATTATTTCATCCCAGCCGCGGTCAGAAGCCCGTTCAGATATGTTACAGTAGAGTTCTCTGATGGCAGACCTATGGACTCGGGGTTCCCGTAGCATGGGAAGAAGAGCTGCTGGCCGTTGACGGTGTAGTTAGCAATGAGCGCCTGGCCTTGAGGGCTTATCATGAAGAGCAGGAATTTCTGAGCCAGGTCAGATTGGATATTAGGGTATTTTGTGGAGTTCAGCAGGATCATGCCATAGGGGTTAAGAAAAGCAGTGTCGTTCTCGCAGAGTATTACCAAGCTCAAGGTTTCGTTCATCTCAGACTTGAGCTTGAGGTATGTAGCACGGTCGGAGATTGTGTATGCGCCCTTCTCGTTGGCGACCCGAATGGTCGCAGCCATGCCGGAGTTCGCCTTCACGTACCAGGAGTCGTTTCCGGTTATCATGATGTTTGAGCTGTTCCACAGCCTCAACTCCAGTGCGTTAGTCCCGGAACCATCGCTCCTAGAGACGAATTCGGTTGGGTCTGCGGTGCCAGAAGTGGTAATCCCAGACGCAGCAATATTGATTAGCGCCAATGTTGCGTTTTCGCCAGCTGCACCAGCCGGATCGGATGCAGGACCGATCAATATGAAGTCGTTGTACATCATTGTTACTCTGAGGGTGCCGTTCCCGGCCGCGACGAAAGCGTCCTCCCTGACGCGGTCGTGCACCAGGAGAGCGTCGGCATCACCCCTCGCCGCTGTTGTAATAGCTGCGCCGGTTCCTAACGAGAGCCAGGTCAGGTTAGCGTTGAATTTAGCGTCGAAGTACGGCTTCAGGTAGCTCAACAGCCCGGTGTCGACCGTGCTTGTTGTTGTGGATAGTATGAAACGCGTTGGTGCGACCGTTGCTGCTGGCAGCGTATAGTAGTAGTATAGTCCGCAAGCAACAACAACGACGGCTATCGCCGCGATTATCATTAAATTAGTTTGCTTTGCCATACAATCAACTCGTTATATTTTATTGAATATAACGACCATCTTTAAATATGTTGCGAAATCATGCTAAACTATGAAGCCCGGTTTTTCAGTATGGCTTGAGGAAGACGGGCGGTACCTCATTGGCGAGAGAGAGGGAGAGATTCTGCAGGGTGTGAAGAAGTTCGGGTCCCTGATGGCGACAGCCAAGTCTTTGGGGGTCACTTATGCCCATGTCTGGAACGTCGTTGAGGGACTCTCGAAGAGGGCGGGCAAGCCTGTCGTAAGCGCATTCAGGGGAGGTGGGAGCGGTGGCGGGACCGCATTGACCGAGGACGGGGAGAAGGTCCTCAAGGAATACGAAGAGCTCGAAGGCAGGGTTGGGAGGTTCCTTGGCGAGAGCAAGAAGCATATCTTCGTGGAAGCAGCAAAGCCCGACCTCTCGATCATAGGCAGCAGTTGCCCGGGAGTGAAGATACTTGCCGACATGATAAAGGGTTTCGATGTCGAGGTCGTGGAAGTGGGGTCATCCGCTGGATTGACGGCGGTTATGCTGGGCGAGGCGGACTTGGCAGGCATCCATCTCTACGATGCGAGCAAAATAGCTTATAATATCCCAGCGGTCAGGCACAGATGGCCTTCAGGCATGGCAGTAATCATAAGGGGCTACACGCGAGAACAGGGGCTGGTAGTGAAGAGGAATAACCCGAAGGGCATCAAGAACTTCGCGGAACTTAAGAAGGGGCGTTTGAGGCTCATAAACCGTAACCTCGGATCAGGCACCAGGGAGATGATAGACAGGCTGATGGAGGAGAACGCGATAGGCATTGCCGAGGTAAAGGGCTACGACCACGAAGTGAGGACCCATGAGGAGGTCGCAAGGGCTATCGAGGAGGGCGGGGCAGACATGGGGGTAGCGCTGAGATCCGTCGCGGATGCGTATGGCCTTGGCTTCATAAAGGTCTGTGATGAGCAGTACGACTTTGTATGCGAGAAGAGAAGGCTGAACAAGCCTTCAGTAAAGGCACTCATACAAACCCTCGGTTCACAGCAGTTCAGAGATGAATTGGTGAAGAGGACGACGGGGATAAAGCCGGCGAAGAATATCGGCACGATTATTGAGGTGTCATAACTAGCTCCAGGACGTATGGCGTTAGGTACGTCTCGAGGACTGCGGCTATGAGCAGTAGGACGAGGGCGATGATGAAAAGCCGGGATGCCTTTTTGAAATCAGCGGCTAGGTTGTAATCGGTGTGCGAAATGATGGATTTCAGCTTTTTCATCGATGCCACGCCAAACCTAATCCCAGCGGCCGACGCGATCACTAGCGCGGGCAGCTCGACCACGCCGTGGGGCAGCAGCGAAGCTAAGGCGACAGCTAGGGAGACCTGGGAGGCGACCACGTTTGCCACCATCCCGAGCACGAAACCGTTGAGCACCAATACCATTACTGGCACAATCAGCAGAAGTGGCCCCAAAAGGAATGCCATCGATACGGTGAGAGCGTTCTTTAAGAAGAGGAATGCAACTGAGAGGGGCGCGTAGGGCGTATAGTAGCCCACAATCGACTCGAGCCCCTCGAGTAGCGGATTATCGGTTAGTTCACCCTCGCCCAAAGGCATAGAAATGCCCAAGGTAATCCCTATGAGCATCAATATGGCAGCGATAGAAATGTACCTCAGGTTCTCGGAGAGTAAGACCATCTCAGTCGCCCTTGTATAACAACCCATCATATTCCGAGTGCTTCTTAAAATATCCTATCGCGAACGGGCAGACAGGGACTATGGATAAGCGCTTCGACTGGGCGAAGTCGATTGCGGCGCTCATCAGTTTTCCGCCGATACCCATCCCGCGATATCGGTCCGGCGTATAAGTGGAGTCCAAGAAGATGCGGGTATCCTCGATGTGATACTTGAGCAAAGCGTAATCGCCACCATCCAAAATCATCTTAATTGCGTCTGACGTTATTTCAAAAGTCATTGACGACACCATTATATTATATAATACGGCTCGATTTATTTTAATAGGGGCACAATAGCATGAGATTAAGATGGCTAGGCCACGCCGGCTTTGAACTGCATATCGACGGGATGAACGTCGTTGTTGATCCTTTCATTTATGAAAGCAATCCGAGCGGAATCACCCTTGATGATATTGGGCATGCAGATATCGTTGCGGCCACTCACTCCCATTTTGACCACTGGCCGGACGCGCTTAAGGTAGCCAAGAGGGACGGGGCGCCACTCATATGCGTCAGCGACAACAAGAAGGCGGCGGTTATGGCAGGAGTCGAGGAGGTCATATCAGTGAATATTGGGGGGACCGTGCGGGTAAAGGGCATCGATATCCACTGCACGAACGCGTTGCACAGCGGGTCCCCCTGCGGATTCGTCTTCTCAGGGAACGATGGGGACGTTTACCACGCGGGCGATACGGGGCTCTTCGGGGACATGTCTCTGATAGGTGAGCTCTACAAGCCAAAGATAGCTCTGCTGCCAATTGGTGGAAAGTATACGATGGGACCATACGAGGCAGCCAAAGCGGCGGAGCTCATCCGTCCAAACGTGGTGATGCCCATGCACTATAATACATTCAGCACGATAATCCAAGACCCCATGGAGTTTATGGAACTTGTGCATAGGAGGACGAGGTGCGAAGTGGTAATAATTAAAGAAGGGGAGGCCCTAGATATCTGAGTGCAGAGATTATCCATGAATATGGAGGGTTTTGTATATCATACCGTAAAAATGCCAAGAAGAAGGCGTTCAGGGAATCACTAGTCTCGAAGAAAGTTGAAGATATCACAGTAGACGGTAAGATGGGGATGAAAGACCTGGTGCGCCAGTTCGGTAGGATGGGGGGGTTCATGGCGCCCCGGATGGCTCAGGCAGCAGAGATAATGCACAACATGAATGCCGGAGGGTGCACAAACTTCCTCTCATTTACGGGGAACCTCATCTCGACCGGGCTGAGGGGGACGATAACCCAGATGATAAAGAAGGGCTGGGTCAGCGCCATCGTCACTACCTGCGGCGCGATAGACCACGACATAGCCCGGAGCTATGGTGCGCGGTACTGCTCGGGGGAGTTCGAGCTTGACGACGTAATGCTTAACGAGCTCGAGATACACAGGCTGGGCAACGTCGTAATACCACTCGAGGACTATGGCCCGTTGGTCGAAAAGGTCACGAGAGCGGAACTGCCTTCGATTCTTGATGGCAGAGAGTCAATAACGCCGAGCGAGCTGCTCGCGGAGTTCGGTAAGAGGATCAAGGATGACGGCTCATTCCTGAAGGCAGCCTATGAGAAGAAAGTGCCGGTCTTCGTCCCCGGCGTAATAGACGGTTCTTTCGGCACCAACCTCTTCTTCTACTCGCAGACCAACAAGCTAAGGCTTGACATGTTCAGAGATATGAGCATGATACTCAACATGGTCTGTGACTCGAAGAAGACAGGTGCCGTGATCATTGGAGGGGGCATCAGCAAACACCACGTGATATGGTGGAACCAGTTCAAAGAAGGGCTTGATTACTGCGTCTACCTGACAACTGCTCAGGAGTTTGACGGGAGCCTGTCCGGTGCCCTGCCGAGGGAGGCAATATCCTGGGGCAAGTTGAAGCCGGTTGCGAAGCAGGTAGCGGTCTTCGGGGACGTCACTATCACGCTCCCCATACTCGTTGGGTCGCTGCTTTAGGTTGTGATGCGTTGAAGCTAAAGCACTGCTATCCGGTTCACCACAGGCCAGCCAGGCTGAATGACAGGAGGCAGTACTATTCTTCCCTTGACTTCGGCAGGGTTGAGAGATGGCTTAATGCCAAACCAGACGGGTTGAGGAAGCCGCTTTATAGCCTGGATCCGGGAAATGAGACAGGGTACATAAGAAAGGCGTACATGCAAAAGAGGGGAAAGCTCCTTAGCTTTTCAGCCTCTGACGCTGCTGAACTCAGGGAAATGGTTCTCGAATACCTCCCGGAGGATGTGTACTACGACAGGAACGTCTACAGGCATCCGGAGGAGTGCGCGGAATGCGAGAGAAGAGGCGAGGGGTGCGCAGCCTGCGAGAGCCTAATTGGACAGGAATTGATGATGGACATCGATCCTGAGAATATCGACTGCCCAAACTGCGGCACCCTGGAAGACAGGGTAAACGGATCATCGATGTTCAAATTCTGCTACATATGCTTTGGGAAGGCAATCGAGCAGACAATATCGCTTCACGAGCGGCTCAGGAAAAACGGCTTCAATTCTCTCCAAACGGTTTACTCAGGAAGAGGGTTCCATGTGTATGTGGAAGACCGTTCGGCAATACTGATGGACTTCAACAGCAGGCGAGAATTGGCTGGCAGGCTCAAGGACGAGGGTTTTGCAATAGACCCGTGGGTTACTGAAGGAGAAGCCAGGCTTGCGCGGCTCCCATTCACACTCAACGGCATGGTAAGCAGGGTCTGCATGCCCATTGAGATTTCAGAGATAAAAAAACTAGATTTTTGGAGGGGTAAGCCGTTCGTTCCTCAATTTTTAGCCATCGAAAATTCAACTAATCGCTTGGCTAAAAAATAGGTAAGCCGCTTACTTCTTCTTCTTTGGCTTTTCAACTTTCTTTGCGGCTTTTGTTTGTTTCATTGCTTTCTCCTCCGGTTTCTTGTATTCTTTCTTCTTCGCGGCAGCCATTTTTTAGAACCTCATTATCAACTTCCATTGTGTAACTTTATAATGGTTTCTATCAAAAATATTTCTGACAGGGAAGGAATCGATTTTTTCAAAAAGCCACGCACTGAAAATACGAAAAAGATGGGCGAATTGGGAAGATTATCGTTTGTTTGAAAGGTATCTGTAATACAAATGATCGATAGCCTTGCGCGTGACGTACCCCGCGTGCGGCCTTAATCCGCCACCAAAGGTCTTTGGGATGTGAAGGAGTTCGTGGATCATGACCTTTACCTGGTCATCGCGCGGAAGTCGGTCATACCTCTCCGAGATGACTTCAATTATGTAGTATGGCGGGAGGTCCAATGCCTGCTGCCATATCTTGAACAGGGAGTAGCACCTTGCGAGCCCTCTCTTCGAGCGGGAACCCCTGCTCCGGTAGCATATGACGCGGTCGGGGTCGATGTAGGTAAGAGGTATAGTCTTCACAAGATCAGCCATCAATAGCTGGATGTCCTGTGCCCGATGATATGAGATGGGCATGTAGACTCTTCACCGTGCAAAAAAAGAAAAAACGGGGCGCGTTTATCTAGCGCCTTCTTCCCCGACCCCGGAATCCGGTATCATCGTGGTAAAGGGGCCTGAACTTGGGGATTTGTTGGTCATATGACCTGTTTGAGACATTATTTTCGGTATTAAATGAAGCGAGAGTTTCGGTAGTGTCTTCAAGCGTCCCGTATTTGCCGACATTGAGGCGCATGTTTCCTCTGAACAAGGACACATAGCCATTCTTAACCATCACGGTCTGCTCAGGCTTGACCTTGGATATGTCCCCGTCCCAAAGGCTGAGTATGATGCTCGCGGTCTCGTCTGCGACCAGAGCGTCAGCAACATTGTGGGTTGAGCCATCCTTTGTCGAGACTTCCCGTGCGGGGGAGATCTCAAGGACTTTTACTAAAACGTCAACACTTCTAGAGCCTGGATTCAATTCTTCTATCTTTTTTGATTCTGACATTATTTATCCAACTTTTCAACTTGTCTGACTCGGTAAAACCAGAGTCCGCACGAAAGGATAAAAAAAAGGAATAGATAAGCTTTCCTAACGAGCTTTGGAGCCTGAAACGAATTCGTCGAACCAAGCTTGAGCTTCGGCTAGTGGCGCGTGCACTGGCGGATTCTTGAAGCCAAAGGCGGATACGCTGGTCAGCGGACCGCCAATTTTCCGGTCCAATGCAACCTTCACGCCCCTAATGGCATCGAGTAGCGCCCCAGCTCCGTTGGAGCTGTCAATTGTGCGGAAGTATATGTCAATTACAACGTCGCTACCAAGCGCAGCCTTGCCTTCCACATAGAAGTAGCTCGTCCTCCGGTCTCTCATGAACTCCACATAGTCGGAAGTGCCGGTTGCCACCTCGGATTCAGCTGGCAGGAATTGCTTGATGGCGTCGGACTTGACTTTCCGTTTAGATTCCCTCCGGTAGTCCTCAAGGACACCAAAGGCTTCCATAGAGCCGCCAATATCAAGCTGATAGGTCTTGTCGATCGAGACGCCTCTCCTTTTCAGAAGGTCGAGCAACCCCATATGGAATGCGGTCCCCCCGATTTGGCTCATGAGGTCGTCCCCAACAAGGGGAAGCGCTTTACCTTCGAAGGTCTTTGCCCAATGCTTGTCAGCAGCGATCTTTGCAGGAGTGCAGTTTATGAGTGCGCAGCCTGCTTTGGCCGCGCACGAGGCGTAATATTCAGTAGCTTTCTGGCAGCCAGTCGGCAACAGGCAGACCACTATTTCAGAACCTGATTTAGACAGAAGGCTGACGACGTCTGCCTCTTTCGAGGCATCAACCATGATTAGATCCTTTAGCACGCCATCTGCGCCATCAAGCACAGGACCCTTTGCGACAGTAACCCGGGTCTTTGGGAGATCGCAGAATTTTTGCGCAACGTTTGGTGCAGCAAAGATGGCTTCGGAGAGGTCTCGCCCTACCTTTCTTGAATCTATATCTATCGCAGCGACTATCTCGACCTCAGAAGGAGAGTAAGCGCCAACCTGGGGATGAATCAGCCCGGAGTTGTTCTTCTTATAATATTCGACGCTTTGAACAAGTGCGGAACAGCAATTTCCAACACCGATGACGGCAGTCTTGATTTTACCCATCAGAATGCACCTTGGAGAGATTAATTGGCAGAAGGTTATTAAAAGTGATTGCTGGCGGACGTTACTTTGATGGTGGAAGTGTTTGTATAACAGTTGTATTACTGTAAAACAGATATACGAAAAGTATATAATAGAAAAAAATAACTGTTGAACAGAGATACTAAGAGCTGTTTATCATGGGGGTTCAGGAGGAAGAGCTTATGTTGGCAATCGAAAGGCTTGAGCGAGAAGTACTTACTCTGAAGAGCTATCTTGAGCAGATAATGGTTGACCAGCAGAAGCTCATAAGCATGGCCGGCAAACCTCAAACCGGGCAGAAGCAGGTAATTGACGACGAGATAACTAACGATAGCTTGGACGTCGGCATGCTGCTCAAGCTTCCAGATCATCTAAGGAAGACGGTTCTTGCATTGGCCAAGCTGATCGAGGGCAGGGCAGATGAGGTCTCGCACCTTACAGGAAGGGCACGCGCAATTGAGAGCGGATACCTCAACCAGCTTGTGAGGTTGGGATATGTGAAGAAATTACGGAGAAAGCATCAGATATTTTTCATACTTAGCAATGGGGAATGACCTATGGGGAAATTTGTAACAATACACTCGTTCAAGGGTGGTACCGGTAAAAGCTATCTCTCGGCTAACCTCGCTGTAATTTACGCGTTGCAGGGGAAGAAGGTCTGCTTGCTAGATCTCGACTTCAGGGCGCCTACACAGCACATCGTATTTGAGCCTAAGGGAGTCAAGAGGTGGGTAAACGACGTTCTCAATGGAACTGTTGGAGTCGAGGAGTGCCTTATCGATTGCTCATCAAAGGTTGAGAACAAAGGGACGCTCTTCGTGGGCTTTGCCGACTTTTCGACCGAAGCAATAAGAGACATGATATCAAAAGGCAGGAAATGGGAGACGGAGGCGCTGCACAAGATACTCAGCATGCGGAAGGACCTGCTAGAGAGTCTGAAATTTGACATTGTGATTGCGGATACGAGCCCAGGGATCCAATATTCGTCGATAAATGCGGTTGTGGCAGCAGACGTTGCAATAGTAGTATCGACGCTAGACGATTCAGATATACACGGAACTGCGAAGATGATCGGCGAACTCTATGAGGTGTTCCAGAAGAAGACGGTGGTCATAATAAACAAGGCCATTGGCGGAGCTGACTTCATGGATATAGACAAATCGAAGATTGTCGATGAACTCCAGTCCAAATACAAGGAGGCGGTCATTGGGCTTCTCCCATGCTTCTGCGAAGTTGGGAGGATGAAGAGAGCATCGATTTTTGCTTACAATTACCCGAAGCATCCGTTCACCGAAGCGCTAAGGGTCATAGCTGCCAAGATAGACCTCATCTAAGGCAGCTAATCGTATTTTTCTTTAATCCTTTTTGCCTGCTCAATGTAGTCCTGCAATTCTCTTGCCTGAACAACCTTGTCGGGCAGTGTTTCAGGAAGGAAGAGCGTGATTATCACTGCAATGAATAGGAAGATGCTCGTAAGCGGGAATGTCTGCTCAGGCGGCAGAGGTATGTTTGCGACCTGAAGTATATTTTTTATGAAAATCAGAGCGGTGGCAATACCAAGCGATGCCGCCAAATATTTTGGTCTGCTTTTCGGATTAGCCAAATCGCCCCAGATTACCAGCGTGAACATCGTTGTTAGTATACCCCAAGCTATCCCATCCAAGAAAGATAGACCGATGAATGTGCCATAGGAAAGTGTGATTATGGCGTATTCGACGCCAAGGTAGGCGTAAGCGAAGATCATGATCCTCTTTCTGCCGGTAGCATCCATGAAATAGCCTCCAAGGATCATTGCCACAAGTCCAACAAGGGTAGTGAAGAGGCTCAAGACCATTAGTTCAGAACGTTCAACCATCTGCAGCGCCACGTTGGTTGCTATAGCGTCAACTAAAAGGAATATGAACCATACTAGCAAGAAGTATAACTTCGTGTTGACCTTCGAGCTGGCGCTTGGGAGATCTTCCGCTTTAACCGGTTTGTAAGTGGATTTGTATGATAGGGCAAGAGAGAGCGTTTTAAGAACAATCAGGATAGCCGCAAGATACTCGACGTTGGAGACGAACAATGTTAAGAAGAATAATAGAATGTAAACCATGAAACAGAAGATTCCAGAGGCGATTCCTCTATTCTGAAAGTTCGTCTGGCCAAGGATGTAATTGAGGAGATCGGGAATTCCAAGGCTACTCGACAGGCCTCCAAGGATCGCTAGAATGAACAGCTTTATGGTCGCGTCTATAGGGAATAAAAGAACCAATCCAAACAAAATGCCAATCAGGTTCCAGGCATAATGGTCTCTGCGCTTCATTTTTCCGGAGTATATTGCCCCCGCTGCCAAGGAGACCAAGGTACAGACGAACAGGAAGAATAGGAAGGTGAGACCTTGGGATGAGCCAAGGCTTGAGGAGATGATGGAGTGGTACGAGATTACGAGATATATGTAAACAACGCTAAGCGTAGCATAGCCTGAAAGAGCCAGATTAGAGGCGAATACTTTCCAGCCACCTGAAATGGAAGCGGCGAAATTGATTAACTTTGGCATTGATAAGACCTGATAGAAGCATTTATTTAAAGGTAATTTAACAACAGAACCTTTTTTCTCCATGGTGTTTACCGAAAGAGATTTATTTGAGATAAGTGTATAATTGTTTGACTAAAAAACAATTAGTCTTAAGAAATTGGTGATTAACATGAAGACCTACAATCCAACCCCTGTTCGATTCTGGCTCCCTGGTTAGTTTGATCCGCCGTCAAACAGTAGAAGTAGCTTTGACGGATCCTTTATGTTTCTTAGAGCTAGCTTTGCTTCGTTGAGAAGCTCTTCTATTTTCTGTTTTGTCTTCTCAAACCCCCCATTACGTTCCACTATCTGAAGCAGGTTATCTAGTTCAGCAACGTCTTGAGACTTCTGCAATTCAGAAATCTTTTGCGAACATAAAGGGTCACCCAAGGAGTAGACTATCGGCAAAGGCAAGCTCTCATTGGTAATGCGGGAGAGGAGCTCGCGTTTGTCATTGAAGGTGTCTTCAATATCGTCCCTAAGGATAACAGCCATGCCGAGCATCCGCCCAAAAGAACCTAATGCGTCGACCTCTGCCGGAGATCCACCGCCAGCCATTGCTCCAACGCGTGTGTATGACTCGACATCAGCAGCCTTCATCCTGACAATACGCAAATACATCTCAGGAGTGGCATGGATATTTCTGACCAGCTCTAGTTCCTCCACTTCGGCCGAGCCTAATTCATAAAGACCTTTTTTAATTATGCCAACGATGCCGGTTACCTGTTCCAGAGGCATGTGCCTAGCCAACAGGTATAGCTGCGAAATGCCTTCGATTAAAAGCGCGTCGCCGATCAGCAGAGTCACGTTCTGACCATACTTGCCGAGCGTCGTCTGGACCCCCTTGTCAGTCCTAATGAAAGAAGCATCAACGATGTCATCGTGAAGGTCGAATGCACCGCCGGATAAGACAAGTGCTTTGGCTGCAGGCAGAACGACCTCAGGGTTTCCGCCAACCGCTTCGCAGGACATGATCATCAGGGCTGCGCGGGAATAGTCCTTCCATTTTTCAGAGAAGCTCAAGATCGCATCCTTTGCGGTTGCAGATGGAATCTCTGCATTTAATGCCCCATCCAAGGCAGAACGCACTATCGGCTCCCCAATATCTCTCAGCAGGTCACCGGTTCCAGGCAATATAATAACACCAGTAACACACTGGCGCCTTTTCCATAAAAGACTTTGACCTGTGAAATTACTGCAGGCGAACCTTTCCTTTTCTGGCATTGATTTTCAGGAAGAGGGCAATAGCAAAGGCAATGAGCGATGTGAAGCCCAGATACAGGTTCATGAAGAAAGAGGAGTCATAGAAGACGGCGAAGAGTGGATCCAACCCCGATGCATAAGACAGCACGCTCCAATAAGAATTGAAGAACCAGTGAACCAACAATGCACTCTCCCACCCGTACCTTAAACAGCAGTAACCAAGCACCAAACCACCCATGAATGTTGTGATTAGTTTGCCTGACTCCCAGGCGCCGCTTGCTACATGCGCGTATGAGAACATGATTGCGGAGATGACGATGAGCATGGCTTTCAGCTTGTCAAGGGATCGGTCGCCGCCCAGACCCATACGCTGCTTGAATGATTCTGGTTTAAAGAGGGCGAGCGGTACTAGGAGAAGGCGCTTGCGGTAGCTCATATTCGATATCCTGACAGAAGACTGGAAGAGCAGATACACCGCCACCGGGAATGCGATTGGCATTAACCGGAAACTGATCTCCTCAATGAAAGCGGCATACGAAGTAAAGAGGATCTCTTGGAAGGGGTTTGGAAATACGATCTCGCCTACAGGCACGCCGACCTTCTCTTCAAAGAGCTGAACTAAAGATATCGAGACGAAGGTTGCGGAGGTTATCACAGGCATTGCCATAAGGAAGTTGGAGAAGATGCCCTCGGTGACATTGCTCCTCAAAACCGTCTTGACTGAAGTGCAATATCGCGTATTCGAGAATCCGGCGATTATGAATGCGGCGGCAAAGATAAGCGATAGCAGTAGAAATAGCAGGCCAGAATTGAAAGGGCCGGGCAGGTTTAGCCTGGAGTAATAGAAGATGTACAGTGCGAGCTGGTAGACCTGGTTTGAGCTGAAGTCGATGCCCTCGGAAGTGAAGAAGAATGCATAGATGCCGATAATCATCGAGCCCAGATATGACAGCAGGAATAGTATGGAAACCAAAGGATAGACGCGGTTGATTATGCTTCCAAGTGAGCCTATAGCAGTCTTCGAGTCGGCGCTATGCTCTTCGTTCAAACCCATTTTCTGACCATAACCTTCAGAAGTGTATCCGACCAACGAGCACTCTGCTCTTGCAAGGGTCGGTCATAAACTCGACACCCCTGAGCTTTGGCAGTTTGAGCAAGAAGTCTCGCTCGGTGAGGATCCCTACGGGCTTGCCATCGGACATGACTATCAGTGACCCCACGTTCGCGATGTTCATGGTTTTTACGGCGTCGCATAAATCGACGTCGGGGCGGACGGTTTGAGGATTGAGCGTGGACATCTTCGCGATGCTCGTGTTGAAGAGAAAATCAGAGAGCCCAACATCTATGATGTGAGCCACGTAGGAGCTTGCCAAGAAACGGATGATGTCCTTTACTGTAACTATTCCCCAAAGTTTACCTTCACTCATAATGGGAATCCGCCGGATGTCGTACTTGATCATTGTCCGCATCGCATCAATCAAGCTGCTTTTTGCGTCGAGTGTTATCAGCGGGGAGGACATTATCTCGAAGACCTTGACGAACATCTGGTTCTCTTCGAACAGCCTGAAGAGGTGCCTCTCTGAAAGTGACCCCCATATCTCGGACTTTTCATCGAGCAATGGCAGCATTCCGATGTCGTGCTTTGCCATCAGATACATCATCTCTGGAAGGGATGCAACAGTACTGCCAATTATGGGCTTGCGGTTTACTATCGGACCAATTGGCGACTGCAAAGCCTTGAGAGTATTACCCTCGAAGTTGTGCTTGACCATCTCAAATTTGTCGCCGCCTCCCAAGTAATTGAGGATGTCCTTGGCCGAGATGATGCCAACCATCTTGCATCCATCGTCTGACACGATAGCATGCCTGACGCCCTTCTCAGCCATGCTGAGCAGTGCCGACCTTGCGCTCGTATTCTGCTGAAGCATCACTGCAGGCGGATGACGGGCGATAGTAGTAACTGGGAAGACGGACACGTCTATCACTTACCATTTATTGAAAGCGGCATAAAGTTAAAGATGACGGTAAAGCTACATTAAAGTATCCCAATGGAGCGAATTTCTGATGCGCCTCTTGCTATACGATATTGCAGCGAAGAAAGACCCACACGGCATCAGGATAAGGCTGGTACGGGCGCTGAGGAAGGCGGGAGCATACCAACTTCACAGGTCGGCATGGGTATTCGATGAAATGGACGATTTCGTGATCAAGATACTTAAGGAGTACCGGAATGCCGGCGGTTCTGTAAAAATCACAGAGTGGCTCCCGAGGACGATAAGCGAGGTTTCGCCCGCAAAGAGCAGCCTGCTAAAAGTAACCGTTGCGGTCAATGGAAGCGATCCGATTATTGAAGGGGCACATTCATCGCTTAAGGAAGCGCTCGAAAAGATGGGGTTTATTGTCGAGCTGAAGCCGTTAGGTGAGAATGCGCTGGTTGCACTAGCAAAGGAGACTGGTACGAGAGCGTCACTGCTACAGCTGAACAAGAGCATAAGTAGGATGCTAGACGAGGCGGCACTCCGTGATGTTGATGTATTGATCCTACTCAACTCAGGGAGGAGCGCGCAGAGCGGCATAATATTTGGGGCTCAGGCAATCTCAAATACAAAAATCCTCAAGAATATGGTTTCGCTCCCTCTTATCCAGATTGAGAGGGTTGGAAATCCTGATGCCACGGTCATACAGTGGAGCGACGCTGCAAGAGGTTTTGCAAGGAGGGTAGCAGACGAGCTGGGCATCCCCATGATATCACCGAGCCTTGAGACCAAGGCGATAACAGTCCAAGGGAGGAGGGAGATAAGGCAGGTGCATTACGCCAACGTGGGAGACAGGCTGATAATGAATGGCAGAGAGGTGGGCACCTGTCTGACTGACCAGATCTACATCGTTGTAGAAGATGGCAAACTGGTGGAGATCATAGGCGGTAAGATGAACAAGAGAGAGACGAAAAGGATGCGAATAGAAAGCCTCTCGTCTTCAATTGTGAAGACTGTCTCGCCAGTTTAAAGGAAAAGATTAATGGATAAAGGCTCCAGACCCGATTACCTGCAGGATTGCAGGTACCAAAGCGATTGTACCAATAACTGCGAAGATCAGCGAGAAGGTCACCAGGCGCTTTATGGCAGACATCCCGATTGACTCGAGTTCACTGCCTGATTTTGAGTAGTGCCTTATTGCCAAGCTCCAGATTACTGCGGCTATAGATAAACCATAACTTACGACTACAACAAGGAACAGTGGGGCGTCGTGGAAGACGAAGCAATATGGGCACGGTACGGCTGAAGCTGCGTCGAAGACAACCCTGCAGCATGGAACGGTTACCGGAGTGAGTGAACTGTAGAAGACGAGATCCAATACAGTATCAATAAGGAGCAGGGGAGTCATGAAAATGAAGAGTCTTGAGAGGGACGCAAGCAGCGGGGAGCCTTTTGTTCGCCGGTTTATGAAGTCTAAAGCCAGCCATATGCCATATACCATAATGACGATTAGCTTGACCCCATTGTCTATCCAGGAGTAAGGGGTGCCGGCTTGGTTGACCCCGAATTGGCACATAGCTCCAGGTATAAGCGCAACTAGGCTCTCGTTTGTTGCCCAGAAGAGCCCACTTGCCACGACTCTCGAAACCATGATGATCCAGACGACGGTTGACAGCAGGTAATACTCTTTCTCTAGCGCGTATTTTTCTTCAAGCGATGCTTTTGAGGATTTTCGCGAAATCGAATATGCCTTTGTCGCAGAGAAGAGCATCAATGCTAGGCCGAAGAGGCCTAGCACGGTCATTATCGTTGTCAGCGGTGTCCAGATCATCTTTGCATCCTCGGATTTATGTCTTAGGAGTTGCAGGGGCAGATAGCTTTTTCGGGGCAGGCAATTTTTTCCATGCGACTACGCCGATTGCGAGCACTGCAACACCTACTATCGCAATCCCAATCAGGAATGCAGCAGATGGCGGAACGTATGCTATGCCCTTTGCCTTCAGCGGAACCAGTGCAGCGGAGGCGTTCAGCAACGGGGTGTTAGCTGGAAGGGTTGTCTTGAAAGGGCTGAGGACGTTTGAAGGGTTATAGCCGTTCTCCTGGAGCAACTGAGCAGAGGTAGAGTTGATTGCAAACCTGTTGCTTACGCAACTGTTGGTAAGTTTCGAGCCCAACATTATTCTCGCAGTATCAACAGATACGCTTAGCACCGTGCCGTTCCTTATCTCAATTATAGTAGTAGGTGCTGCGGTTCCATACCAGCTATCAAGAACCTCGAGGTGCAGATCAGGGTGCGCTGCTGCCAATCGCAACATGCATCCAGAGCAGCATGCGTAGACACGTTGGTTCGTATGTGTGTCAACTATGTAGTAATTTTCGTCCATCTCAGCAGTAACTATCATCCCGCAGGCTTCGCACCGCGGTTGGCCATAATATTGGTAGTATAGGTATCCCGACGATCCCAGTATGACTAGCGCTACCGCCAGGAATACGCCGAAAACAACAGCATTGCGCATTTTAGGATAGCCTCAAGGAGAGAGATACGGATTGCACAAAATTAAGGGCTTTGGAATTGAATTCTTAAAATAATAGCTATAGTAAAAAGTTTATTTGTGGATATGGCACTAAATACCCTGAGCGCATTATGAGCAAGATGAATCACCCTTTCCGGATAATGTTTATCGTGCTGGTAGTCTCATTAGCGGGTTTGGTAGGGATCGTCGGCATATTCTTTGCGTCTCATCCGGAGTTTGGGGCATTCCAGAATACTCAACTACCCGAAGGATGGATTGATGCCAACACTTACGTATCGGACAACATGACAGTGAATGAGGGGATGACCACTACGGACATTTTTGGATACGCCGGTGCAGGAGGGTCATCAACGATGATACTTGGGGTTCAGCCGCTTTCTGTTGAAAAAATCGGCGATATAGACATAAAGTTCAATGGGATCCCGCTTGGCCAGACAAGGATTGAAAACACTTTTGTAGTTAATACGTCCGTTGCTTCCTGCTGCTTTGTGACGCTCATCAAAGCCGGCGTCGACAACGTTGTCGAGATAAAATCGCTGGGATACGAGGGCAATTTCAGGTATCTTGTTATTATACCCAATGCAAACTAATGTGCATTAAAAAGAGGTGCTTGTAATGAAAAGGACTGGCCTGATACCGCTCTGCGCAATTGCATTTACTGTAGTGCTCGTTGCGCTCACTTTTGCGAGCGAAGCCGATTGGCAGTCCAAGACCTTTGACCAGTCCCTGCGCAGCACGATCGGGCTCCCGAGCATTGCCATTGGGACGAACTACGAGGGGACGAGGAACCCAATGATAGAGGTCTTTGTTAGGTCGCTGTACGACATACCAGGCGGGTATGATTATGTCGTCCCATCAAGCTTCATAGATACTCCGATATGGCAGGATTATTACCGCGAGACAATTCCAGAATTTAATATGACTATGATGAAGGGTTGAAGATGCTGGCGAAGCACAAGAATATTTTTTCATATTCGTTCGATTGCCTGAAGAGATACAGGATGAGAAGCGCCGCAATTATTATCGCCTTTCTCGTCGCAACAACAATGATCTCTGCGGTCCTCTTTACAAAGGATGGCCTCGAAAGGGAGGCGGAGTTCAGTGTCTCCGTGGCGCCCGACCTGACAGTCCAGTACCTCAAGGCAGGGCGCATCGCTCCGATACCCATCGCCTACGCGGAGAATATATCAATCGTCGAAGGGGTTGACAGGGTCCTACTGAGGACTTGGGGATATGTGGGGATAGGGACAAACACATATACGGTGATAGGCTTGGATCCGGATGGTCTCAACTACTCAAATGTTGCAAGCAGCAGCCTTGATAGCGGGAGATTCATCGTTGCAGAGGATTCGGGTCAGGGTAACGTAGTCATAGGGCAATTGATAGCAGGCATACTCGATGTGAAGGCGGGCGACGACATGATACTGCTGAGCGAATCGGTTGAAGCGAAGAGGTTCCACATCGTGGGCGTCTTCTCCGACGATTCGTCAATCTACACAGCCGACATGATAGTGATGTCGCTTGCGGATGCCAATGAGTTCTTCAGGATGGAAGACGGCATGGTGACCGATCTGTGCGTTTATGTTGATGAAGGGATCAATCCGCAGGATGTGGCAGCAGAGATGTCGGCTTTGCCCAATGCCAGGATTCTAGACCAAGACCTCCTGATACGGGGCTATAAAGCAGCATATGCTGCTAAGGGCGGCATATTCACCACGCTCTGGACGATTGTCCTTGTGGCGGTCGCGCTGATAGCGTTCAGCCAGGCGATAGTCGTCGGGCACGAGTCGAAGTTCGAGGTAGGATTGCTGAAGACCTTCGGCTTCTCGACCCTTGACGTAATCGAGGTCAGGCTGATTGAGAGCCTGACGCTGGGCTTCTTAGCCACTTCGTTGGGCATGCTGCTTGGGTTCGCCTACGCGGCGGTATTCAACGCTCCCGGGCTTGTCGACATACTGCTCGGGTGGGCATTCTTGCCCCGCGAGTTCAGGCTACCGGTAGTAGTGAGCTTCGAGTCTGTATTTTCGATTTATGCGGTCACGATCATACCGTTGCTGATTACGACGGTCGTTCCGGCGTGGCTGAACGCAATTACCGATCCCGAGTTAGCGATGAGGAGGGCTGCGACATGATAGAAGCTCGCAAAGTGACGAAGGTTTACAATCCAGGCAAGTTCAACGAAACGATGGCTGTTCAGGATGTAAGCATAAGCATTAAGGAGAAGAGCATCGTCGCCCTAACCGGCCCGAGCGGCTGCGGGAAGACAACGATGCTGAGCATGCTCAGCCTTATTCTGACGCCCAGTAGCGGGGAGATCTTTTACGATGGTGATAATGTACTCAGAGCGTCCGACTACTGGAAGACGGTCTTCAGGAGGGGCAACTTCGGGTTCATCTTCCAGCACATCAACCTGCTCTCCCAGTACACATCGCTGGAGAATATACTTCTGCCATTGTATGCAGCGGACGAGGATCCTTCCAAGTATAAAGGGAGGGCGATGGATATGCTCGGCAGGTTGGGCATCAGCGACCGGGCAAATCACTTGGTGGAGCAGCTCTCTGGCGGGGAACAGCAGCGGGTCGCGTTCGTGAGGGCGTTAATAAAAGATCCGAAATACATCTTCGCGGATGAGCCTACGGTATTCGTCGATGAAGAGACCTCGAACATAATTTACAAGACGCTCGCTCAACTCAGAGAAGAGGGGAAGACGGTAGTATTATCCACGCATGATCCCGAACTCATGAGGGTTGCTGACGAGACCTTCAAAATGTGCAAAGGAAGGCTTGCATGAAGGGCCGATGCGGGCAAGGCTAAATCAGCCCTTGCTAATCGACGAAGCGTTCTTTGTTTCGAGCGCGGTCTTGAAGTCGCCCATATTAAGCCAGTCCCTAGCGTCACCCTTCAGAGATGCCCTGATAACGGATTTCTTGGCTTCGTTTACGAACTCCTGCAGGTCGGCGCCGCTATACCCCTCGGTCATCTTTGCCAGATCCTTGATGATCACTTCATCAGAGAGCTTGACACCCCGGAGGTGGATTGTGAGTATCTCTTCCCTCCCCTTCTCCTGTGGAGGGGGCACTAAGACGTGCTTTTCAATGCGGTTGGATCTGAGCAGAGCTTGGTCGACAGAGTCGGGCCGGTTGGTAGCGGCCAATATCATGACTCCCTTCAGCTCTTTTACCCCATCCAGCTCTGAGAGGAGCTGCGTTGTGACCGGCACGAATTCTCGCCCTTCCGCCAAGGACCGGTCTGGGGCGATCTGGTCGATTTCATCGATGAAGACAATTGCCGGGACGTTCTCTTTTGCTATATTGAAGAGGTCTTTGACTTTTGAGGCAGCATCACTCGCTCCACTCTTAGCCAGCTCTGCGCCACTTATCACGAAGAAGTTTGCGGAGACTTCGGTGGCTATCGCCTTCGCAAGCAACGTCTTTCCGTTGCCGGGTGGGCCATAAAGAAGGACACCCTTGACGGGCCTCACTTTGAGCTTTTCCATAAGATCAGGCCGACGCAGTGGCAATTCGAATGACTCGCGCAGCACAGCCTTTATTTCATCGAGGTCCCCGATGTCTTCGAAATTGACGTTGGGTATCTCGGATTCCCAGCCTTTAGTGACTCTCCGGTCACGCTGATAGACCACCCTGAAGCGCTCGTACTCCTCAAGCATTGAGAAATCGATAGACGGGCGCGTCGTCTTAATTGCATCGAGGAGCGCCTGTTGCGTTATTGGCGTCTCCTTCTTTTCGTTGACTTCGCTGTAGAAGGCACCTGTTAGCACGTTGTTTACAAGCGCACGTATATCCGATCCGGTAAATCGCTCTGAAGCGGCAGCAAGCTCAGTATAGTTGATGCCGTTTGAGAGTGTCTTCTTTCCCTCCAGGTAACTCCTGAAGATTGCTTCCCTTGAGGCAGCATCCGGAGGGCCCATGTATATGATTTTGTCGAACCTGCCGGGCCTGATAAGGGCTTTATCGAGCATCTGAGGTTTGTTTGTGGTGGCAACGACTATTACGTCAGAGTCGCTTTGCAGGATGTTGTCGAGCTCGCTCAGCATCACGGAGAGGACCCGGGGAGTTACGTCGTCGGACTTGTAGGACGTCCTCTCCCTCCCGAGGCTGTCAATGTCATTTATCGCCAGTATGCAGGGTGCACTTGCGCGGGCTTCTTTGAATACCTCGCTCATCCTGTGCTCACTCTCGCCATACCATTTCGACAGAACCTCGCTCGGGTTTATCTCAATATACTTGATGCCAAGCTGCGAAGCGAGTCCCCTGAGCAGGGTCGTCTTCCCGGTTCCAGGAGGCCCGTAAAGAAGGATGCCCCTTGCTGGCTTGACCCCAAACTTCTGAGCCTCCTTCTTGTGCCGCATCGGCAATGCCACTGCCTTCAGAAGTTCGTCTTTGACTTCGTCAACCCCCTTTGTCTGTTCCCAGCAATCGCTCATCGCAGAGGATTTGGATGGCTTGGGTTCAATCATTACGCCTTCGTTCTTCTCGAAGTTGATTCCTTTTACAACCGCTGAACCGGAGACCAATTCCATCATCCCTGATGACGATAACCGAGGAACGCGCCCGAAGAGCGGCTTTGTCATAGTCACGAAGATGGTAACGACGATGGCCGCAAGCACTGAGTAAGTCAAGAGCTGGGTGGACCCGAATAGCAGGGCGCCTGCAATCAAGCATCCAAGAGCAGCCGCGGCTGTCCTTGACAAGGCGCTGTTGAGGTGCAGTTTCGACACAAGGCGCCGCCCATAATGAGAAACCGCAATCACAATCGCAGAAATGAAGGCAAAGTAAAGCGGTGTTAACTTGAATAGGAAGTCGGCAGATGATGATGAAAGTATGTCCACCCATTGAGGTCCGAGCAGGGAGCTGAAGAGGGTCGATGGGAAAAACAACGAACCGAGGTAGGCAGTATCAGGGAAGAAGATGGAGTACGATAGGAAGTCTACAGGTGTCGACAAACCGAAGCTCAGTGACCACATGAAGAATATCCCGAACAGGCTGAACATCCCGGCGCAAGTTGTGCCTGCCTTTACACCCCTGAAGGCAGCGATTGTGGCGATAACAGGCAGAACGATGACCGCAGAGTAAGGGAGGGGCAGCGCCAACCCGAGCCAGAGCCCTGCGAATGCGGCAATTCGGTCGAATATGCAGAAGAGCGATGCGCCAAAGAAGAGAAATACCAGGATCATTGCAACGTTGCTCGATTGTTCGCCACTGAATCCGCCAGTAAATACCAGTTGAATGGCCGGGATCATCATAAACAAGACGAGGATAAAAGGGCTCAAGGCCGGTCGGTAATAGGCGGTAACGGTTATCACAATTGTCGCCAGGAGTATGAGGACGATCGTCGTGGAGGGCATGAAAAGCGATACGAGCAACGACGAAGTGATTATGCCAATCGCTAGCGAGCCCAAGAGCGACCTTGAGGCGCCGTAATTGTGCATGTGTACTACAAACGTAAATCAAAGTATATATCCTTATTAACCCGATCGGAGCCACGGCAACAAACAACTGTATTGACAGCTGCACTTAGGACAACGTTTATCTGAACATTTCATTTCTATCTAAACCCATGAAAGGCGGAAAAGCATTCTTTGTGTTGTCGGCATTCTTTGTCGTCATCATGTACGCAGTCCCCTTTGGGCTTTTATCTGGAGTGCAAGGATGGGCTACATTCGCATTCTGGTCGGGCGCGTCTATCGCTTACCTCGTAATTGTGCTCTTATTCATTCGCGGGAGGTAATGGCAGATGGATGCAACTCTTACTTATGCGGCCATAGCAATCTTCATACTGATCGGGACAGGGATTGCGTGGGTATCGAAGAAGTACCTCAGGAAGGATGCGAAGGACTTCTACACGGCCAGCGGCAGATTCGGCTCGGTCCTTGCATCGCTCTCCTACGCAGCTACGACCTACAGCTCATTCATGTTCATCGGCCTTGTGGGCATGGCTTACTCGACGGGAGTCGGGACGCTTGGGTTCGAGCTCGTTTACTTCGTATGCACGCTGCTCCTGCTTTATTACATGGCGCCAAAGTACTGGGCACTGCACAACAAGCATGGATACGTGACCCCTGCAGAGGTCCTGAGTGCTAGGTATGGCAGCAATAACGTGGGCGTCGCAGTAACACTGCTCTCGCTTATTGCGCTAATACCGTATTCCGCGTCGCAGGTGATTGGGGTCGCGGTCGCTTCGGAGGGGGCTAGCAATGGAGCAATCTCTTTCTCAACCGCAGTAGTGATAGCGATAGCGGTGGCGCTCCTGTGGGCTTTGATAGCCGGAATTTGGAGCGTCGGATGGACGGACGTATTCCAAGGGCTTCTGATGATTAGCACGGGCATAGTGATTGTCGTCTTTGTGTATTGGCAGGGCTTTGGGCAGCGCCCATTGGACTTGGCAGCGCTGGGCAACCTCTCATATGTGCCAAGCAGCACATGGTCATTCGCGAACTTCATTAATATGACCCTCCCATGGCTCTTCTTTGCGATTACAAATCCCCAAGTCGTCCAACGGCTCTTCGCCCCTAAGACTGAGAAAGCGCAGAGAGGAATGATAGCTTGGTTTGGAGTCTACGGTCTTTCTTTCACAATACTCGTCGTCCTGCTCGGTCTGATGCTGAAGATCATGGCTATAGATGGCGCATTCCCAACAATTGCCAACAGGGACACGGTAACGCCGACCCTCCTCAGCATGCTTCCGGCATGGCTCAGCATCATGGGACTTGTCGCAGTGATAGCCGCCTCCGTATCAACCATTGATGGCATAATACTGACGCTGAGCTCGATGACCGTAAGCGATATCCTCAGGAAATTTGCGAAGGGGGCCACGCAGAAGACAGAGGTTGCAGTTGCGAGACTGACAATAGTTCTGCTTGCAGTCGCATGTGCGGCATTCGCTCTCTCAAAGCCTGGATTCATCGTCGATTTGGCAGTTCTCTCATCATCTCTTCTGCTCCCGCAGGTGCCAATCGTGATAGGCATGTTCGCGTGGAGGCGCGGCGGCAAGTGGTCGGCTGTGGCAACTATTGCGGCAGGTTTCGGCATTGCACTGGCGCTGTATCTGTTAAAATTATCACCGCTTGGGATTCCTTCTAATGTCTGGACGCTGGGTGCATCGTCGCTGGTGTACATTGTGGTTGCAGCGCTCGAAGGCAATAATCCTGAAGCAAAGAGATTCGTCGATGCATAGGGTGATCTACGTTGGTAAGCGAGATTAGGATAGGTGGCGGAGTCCTTGAGATGTTTTTAGAGCTGTGCAGGGAGATTTACCCGAACGAAAATATCATGCTTATCAGAGGCAAGGTGAAGCAGGGGATTGCATCGATAGAGGAGTTCCTCATCCCGCCATTCTCAACCTATGGCGATGGATTTTCGGGATTTTCTTCGTATATGATCCCCTTCGATTTGAGCGTAATAGGGGTTGCCCACTCGCACCCCAGCGGGGATGTGAGGCCTTCTAATGAGGATATGAACCATTTTTATGGGAGAATAATGATAATAGCAGGTTATCCTTACAACGATAGTGTAATAAAGGCTTACAATGGAAAAGGGATTGTAGTGCCTATCAGGATACTTTGATGACGTGGGGTTCAGAGTATGAAACGCTTCAGTAACGCTTTGATGGTATTGAGCCTTGCATTGGTGGCAGCATCGTCCGTCAGCATAATATACACGACGCTTACGATAGAGCCGACATTATTGGGTCTCTGCGGGGAAGAAACGGTCAGTGGAACGCCTATCTGGCTGAGCCTGATGCCCTTGAACTACTTAGTTTTGGTGGCGGGGCTTGCGAATTATTCTATGGGCTATATTGCAAAGATAGTTGGTAAAGGGGCCAATGAAAGGGATTTGAAGCGGCTTTTGTTAGGAACGGTTGTCGCAGGCGGGTCTGTATACAGCAGCGAAGGCAAATATTGCGTTAGGTTTTATGGAAAGGATGCAGTGCTTCACAATATCTTTTCGGATCTCTGCTATTCCATTTATGAAGTGCGGCCTCAGACGGTGAAGGTCGTAAGCCGATCGTCATATATGACTCAGTTCTATAGCAAAGCTGCCGTCAATGAGTTGAGGGAATTCTCTTCCGAGTTCAACATAAGGAACGGCGGTACCCCGTCAATCCAGTTCATCCTGGAAGGTAAGCCTCAAATCAAGATTGAGGCGGCAAGGCTGACCATGTCGATATCGGGATGGATAAACTGCGCATTCCAGACTGTGGAGGGAGGAGTCAATCCTTACCCGCGACTGGGCCTTGGAGCGGTGAATCCGGCGAAACTCAACGAGGAATACGAGCAGTTGATGGATGACGTTGGGGTAGAGATGGACCTATGCACTGATAAGAGGTACCCCGGGATGGGATATCTCGCTTCGTGCGACATGGGAGCAATGACTAAATTTGCGGAGCTGGGAGGTTTCGTTGACGGATCAACTGTTAAAAGGGGGACTTTTGCGGGAGTTTGCAAGAATGGTTTGCTTTTAGCATTAACTGCCAAACAGACCGCTGCTTATAAGACTAGGAACGATGCATTCGAGTGCATAAAGGTATTATCTGATGCGGATAGCAGGGAGCTGAAGATGTACATGAACCGCATCATGCTGGGATAAAGCCCCATCTGAGTCACACGGCACTTTTTTTATGATATGATTAAAAGGAAATGGCGGTGCTTTAGATGAAGAGATTATGGGCGCCTTGGAGGTCCGCTTTCGTGTCAGGGAAAATAGACAAGGGTTGCATATTCTGCGAGAATCCGAAACTGGGACAAGACGACGCGTGCTTGATCTTTGCACGGAGAAGGGCAGTCTTTGGAATGATGAACAGGTTCCCATACAATACTGGACACATCTTGATTGCGCCATATCGGCACATCACGGATATTGAAGGACTGACCACGGATGAATGGGAAGATATGCGATCCCTGATGAGCGGTTGCATAAGGTTGATGAAGGCGAGCATGAAGCCAGATGGTTTCAATATTGGGTTTAACGTTGGAAGGACCTCAGGAGCCGGCTTCGAGCACGTGCATATGCATATCGTCCCAAGATGGAACGGGGATACCAATTTCATGCCGGTCATCGCTGAAACTAAAGTAATGCCTGAAAGCCTTGAAATGACCTTTGCCAAGATTAGGGACGGGCTCAAAAGCCAATAGCGTTGAGCACTTGCATCGCGACTGCGCCTATCCCGAGCGCGAGGCATATGTCCATAAGGGTTATTGATGCTGCTTTTAATGCGCCGTACTCCTTCGCCAACGCGGCGAGAGTTGCCACGCACGGCAAGTAAATGACCATCACTAAAGCAAAGACGAGCATCTGAGCGGGAGACATAATCAGCGCAAAGTTCGTTGTTCCGGCATACGACGCGAGCATCACCAATGCCATTTCCTTGCGCAGGAATCCGAAGAGAAAAGCTATGCCAGTGGCGACGGGCAGACCCAGAATCCCCACAGTGATAGGGGAGAACGAGCCAACGATATACCCTATTGCCCCAAACGTAGAAGCCAATTCCACAGCGACCGAGCCCAGCACTATGAATGGCAATGCGGTAAAGACGAAGTCCTTGGTCTTGAGCCAGGTCCGCTTGAGCACTTGGGCAGGCTTGAAGATGCGGACGGAAGGCATCTCCATTATCAAGCCCACTGATTCCCCAGGAAGCGCCTTGAAGAGGATCCTGCCGAGCATTAAGACCAACGCCAAGTCGATGAGGTAAATCAGAAGTGCATATCCCATCCCGAGGTAAGCTCCCGGCACCCCAAGTACGATTACAGTGCGCGCAGAGCATGGTATGAGGACCACAAGGAAGCCGAGCAGCAACCGTTCACGGCGCGTCTCCATGACCCGGCACCCCATGCAGGCGGGCACGCTGCAGCCGTACCCCAGGAGCATCGGGATGAAAGCCTTTCCGTGGAGCCCTATTTTGTGCATAAGCGAATCAAGGAGGAATGCCGCCCGCGGGAGGTAACCAGTATCCTCGAGTATCGAGAGTGCTAGGTAGAAGGTCGCGATGTAAGGCAGCGCAATCGAAGTGGCAGCGCCTATCCCGAAGAGTATTCCATCGAGGAGGAGGTCCAGGGCTAACGGAGGAAGGAAAGACAATGCCTCCCTCAAGGCGATTATAAGTGATGAGAATGCGGAGTCTATCAATCCAGATATCAAGCCGCCGACTTGAAATATCGCGAAGAAGATGATGCTTAAGACAGCTAACAAAATCAAGTAACCGTAAACGCGGTGCGTGAGGAGGTCGCTTACCCATTCTGAAAGGGCATTTCTTTGTTCAACTTCTGGCTTTTGGGACCCTTCAACAATCCGATGCGAGAGGGAATAGCGTTCGGATGCGGTGATGACGTTTGCAGGTTCCCCGTGCATCGATTCTACAGGGGCGATAATTGCGGCTATTGAATCCTGCATGCCTGCGGGTAATACAACACGCTTCTTTATCTCTGCGTCGCCTTCAATCAGCTTCAAGCTGACCCAACCTTTGGAATAGCCATCGGGCATGGGTATGCCAGCAGATTCGAGCTCACGGTGGATGTCGGCGATAAGGCGCTCCATCTCTTTCCCGTATTTCAGCCGGGAGGGAACCTGTTTATGCCCGGGTTCACGGAGTTGCCGCATGACGGTCCCCATAAGCTCTGTCATACCCAGCCCTGAAGACGCATCGACAGGGACTATAGGTATTCCCAGCCTCTTCTGGAGGGATTGATAATCATATGATATGCCCTTATGGTAAGCGGCGTCTATGAAGTTGACCGCCAAGATTACAGGAAGCTCCATCTCAAGCAACTGCAGCGTTAAGTAGAGATTCCTTTCTAGGGCGGCGGCATCAACGACGTTGATTATTACATCGGCGACTCGGCTGAGCAGATAATCCCTGGTTACGACCTCTTCCTCGGAGTAGGACGAGAGGGAGTAGGTCCCGGGCAAATCCGCGATCTTCAGGGTCTCCCCTTTGAAGACCAGCGTGCCTTCCGCAAGCTCTACGGTCTTCCCCGGCCAGTTGCCAACAGTCTGATTCAGGCCGGTGAGCTGGTTGAATATTGAGCTCTTGCCGACATTGGGATTGCCTACCAAAGCAACTCTGAAGCATTTTCCCGAAGCGCCTGAATATTTAGCCATGACAAATCACAAACTCATCCGATAACCTTAACGAGAATCTTTGATGCTATGCCCCGACCTATGGCGACGTCGGTCGACCGAACCGAAATGATTAAAGGCCCTCCTGCGGGCGCCCGCTTGGAGACCGTCAGCCGGGTTTCAGGGGTTAGGCCCATCTCGCATAGGCGGTTGATGGCATTCCTTCCGCCTACGATGAGCGCGACTTCTACGGCTTTTCCGATTTGCACTTCGGTCAGCGGGATAAGATCTTCGATATGGTAAGGCATCGCCCTCAGCCGGTCATAAAATTCCCTTAAGGTTACCTTATCGATGTGGTGGCAAGAGGTCCAATGTTGGAAGACGCCCTCCGGGAGCGGGGAGTTGTCGCTGTGGAGTATATGCCCATGCAGATACTCCTCGCGGTGCGAGAGGAGCAGCCGTTCACCTTTTGAAGTCAACTCTAGCGACCCATCTTCATCATGAAGCAAGCCATCCGCAAGCAGGCGTTCGCACGTGACAGGGTCCAAACCTGAGGCGAGCAGATTCTCAAGAGTTACCTTCTGAAGAGTCTTCTTTAGCGAGCAGTATGATTCAAGCGCTTCCTGTACCAACGGCAGCACCTCAAAGAAGGGGTATCGGTTTCCCGTGAGGGCAGGTCTTGGGCTTGCCGAGCTTCTCATGCAGTCGCTTCAATGTACGCGGGCTGAGGTGGTGCTCTATCCCGCATATCTCGTCTTTGACTTCGGATGGCTCGAGCTCCAGATATTGAAGGAAGAAGCATTCCAGTATCCTGTGCCTTGCCAAAACTTGTCGGGCATAGTGCTTGCCCTCATCAGTCAGCTTAACCCCTTCGTAATTGGAACGGATGACGAATCCCTTATCGGAAAGCTTCTGCATCATCTCGGTTGCGGTTGAAGGGAAAACGCCAAGACCGGAAGATATCTCTTTTATCCTTGCAAGACCTCTTCCTTGCTCCTCTGAAATCAAATAGATAAGCTCAACATAATCATCGGGGTTCTTACGTTCCTCATCAAACATGTGGCGTGCCTCATAGATTTCGGCACACCGAAAAATATAAAAGTTTCGGTATGCCGAAAATTAAGGCAGCTCTTTCTTCATCGACCTTGCCAACGCATACTCCCTTTCGAAGGCGGTTTCGTATGGCCCGTAGAGGCGGTAAAGTTCACGAATGCCGTTCTTGACTGCTTCCTCGGTTTCGCCCTCGATCATTATAAGCATGCCATCAACTCCAAGGTTCTTCAACAGCGCTCTCGACATGAATCCAGGAGTTCCCATCTTGTCGAGCCGCAGATAGTACTTTATGCCTAATTTATTCCCTATTGGGTCGAGATCTCTCATAGTGATCCGTTTTCCGGTCGCTCGGAAGAGGTCGTTAACGAGATAGTAAACCTGCGCAGTTACAACCATTTTTTTCACACTCAGTTAAGATACCTTTGAGGGAGCGTAAATCCTTCGCTCTTTAAGGAGTTAATAGCACTATAATAGTTTGTGGAGTCGAGTTTTGACAGCAGGGTCGCAAATTCATTCTGAGTAAGGACTGACGGCACCAATAGCTGGTAGAACAACTGGAGGTCGGTCGTGTTGAAGTATGCGCTCAGAGGATTTCGAGCGCGGCCCAAGGAAGTGTCGTTGTAGAAGATGCTGTTGTATATTATCTGCAAAGGCACACTGGGGATGTATTTTCTGACGTATGATAGCGAATCGGTTGGGTTGGAGGCGGCGTAAGATTCTGCTTTTACTAGCGCCTTTATGAACTTCATGACGGTATCAGGGTTCGCTTTTACATAATTGCTTGAGAAGACTTGGAGGCAGCACGGGTAATCGGATGGATATATCGATTCGTCCCAGATGGAGACCGTGAGGTTCCTGTACTCGGACAGCGAAGCATACGGTTCCCAGAGCATAGAGGCATTTACAGTACCGCTTTCAAGCGCTGTTAAGGCATCTGCGGGGGTCAGATAGTCGTAGTAGGTAACGTTAATCGATGCATCAGAAATGGCTCGCTTGAAGACGAAGTCGCCCGGAACTTGTGCGACGGTCCCTATCTTCAAACCAGATAGGTCGTTGATTGACGTGATGTTGATATCCCTCTTTGAGACCAATGCGGTCCCATCAAACGAATTCCCTGCAACAACAGTCATGTCAATGGTCTTTATGAATCCTGCAATCGCGACCGATGTCAGAGGAGCGCCATCGATGCTGCCATTAGCAAGCGCCATAACCAGCTGCCCGACATTTTGATATTCGACAAGTGTCACATCCAAGCCTTCCTTCTCAAACATATCGCTTTCATAGGCAACCCAGATCAAGCCATAGCTAGCGGCAGGGAGGTATCCTATCCTGACCTTGGCGTTTGGAGCTTTATACAGCATCGCTCCGGCGACCGCCGCAACAACCACGACGGCCAATATCACGATTGCTAGGGATTTCTTCATTTTTATCAAGCTCTAGTGCGTGGTTTTAGGTAATATTCTTATTGCAGCTTCCCGCTCTTCTTTGCCCTGGCCATCTTCAATGAAGCGATTGTTGAGGGGACATCGCGGGAGTTTACCCTGTCCACCAATCGGACGGCTTTATCAACGGGATTTCTTGAGCCACACACGGTACATCTGAAAGTCGAGGCGCCAAACCTTGCCGCGCACACCGAGCCGCACTTTCTGCAGAGGTTGATAGAGTATTCCAATTTTGTTCACCATTGTTGATTGGAATTGAGACGATAGTTCATTAGATATTTAACAATAAATAAATATCTAAGATGAGCATAGTTTCGATTACGCCTTAAGGTGATATAAAAACTTGAGCGAAATTTGTGCAAAATGCGGATTGCCAAAAGACCTTTGCGTTTGCGAATCAATCGTTAAAGAGCAGCAAAGGATTAGGGTTTTTAGGGAAAAACGCAAATGGGGAAGAGACGTAACCATTGTCGAGGGTATCGACACTAAGAGCATAAACCTGAAAGAGTTGGCAGGGAAGCTCAAAAGTAAACTGGCCTGCGGAGGCACCGATAAACAGGGAAGGATAGAGCTTCAGGGTGACCATCGCCAGAGAACCGCTGAAATTTTGGTTGAGGCGGGCTTCCCGACGGATAACATAGATGTAGAGTAGGTCTTACCTGTGGGTATGAAGAACCTGAAGGATACGATGGCTGCAGCGCGCAGGAGAGACATTGGAATCAAAGTATGCCCGGTCTGCGGAAGCACGGATATATCAGCAATCACGATGACCGGATACATAACGCAGCCTACATACACATGCAATAAATGCGGATTCCAAAATACGCTCTTCCCAGAGCTCGACACCTCTAGCAATGATATTCCCGAAACGGATGGAATGGCGCTTCAAGAGAAAGAGATTGCAGACGATAATCATGAGCAGGAAGAAGAGTAGCCAACTGCGCTAAAAAAATTCAAAAAGAGGTGATACGCCCCATCTTTTTTCATTGCAGAGGAACTTCGATGCCCAACTCTTTCATTAGCTCTTTGTACCGGTTCCGGACTGTAACTTCGGTGACCTGTGCTGCTTGGGCGATCTCCTTTTGTGTCCTGCGTTCATTTTCAAGCAGTGACGCGACATAGATTGCGGCGGCTGCCAGACCTGCAGGGTCTTTCCCTGCGGTTATGCCCATCTTCTTTGCCTCACGTATAATCTCAGCAGCCTTGTGCTGCGTTGTGCCGCTAAGGTCGAGCGCCCCTCCAATCCTGGTTATGAAGTCGATAGGGTCAGCGATAGGGATGTTTACGTCAACCTCCCTTAGCAGTAACCGATAACACCTTGCGACATCTTTCCGACCTGCCTTAGTGTACTTCGCGATCTCGTCCAAAGTGCGGGGCACCTTCTGGGTCCTGCACGCGGCGTATATGGCTGCAGCCATTACGGATTCTATGGAACGCCCTCGTACCAGACCCTTCTCAACTGCTCTCCTGTAGATTACTGCGGATTCTTCCTTCACGCTTTTTGGTAGCCCAATTTGGGAACTTATCCGGTCAAGCTCGCTCATGGCCTGCGCCAAATTCCGGTCAAGCGAGCTGTGGACGCGCGTGCGGATCTGCCACTTGCGCCACCTGAGTATCTCGATGCGTTTCCTGGGCTCAAGTTTGCGCCCCATCGCATCCTTGTCGCGCCAGTCAATAACCGTCGAGAGGCCCCTGTCGTGAACGGTCGGGGAGAGAGGAGAGCCAACGCGGCTCCTTTTGTCGCGCTCTTCTGAGGTGAATGCCCGCCATTCAGGACCTCTATCGATTATCTTTTCGGTAATCACCAAGCCACAAGTCGTGCAGGTCACCTCACCCCTCTCAAAAGACCTTACGAAGTTTGAGCCCCCACAGCTGGGGCACTTCATGCCGCTAGTCTCAGCGCCTACATCTTCTCCATCATTATCTTTTTGATCATTGTTATAATCACGCTTAGGGGTTACTTGAGACACCAGATCACCTGCTTTTTTTACCGAAACATTTAAGGGGTAGTCAACTATATTTCGCAAGTATATAAGCTTTTAGATTTCTTTATTAAGAGGCGTCGTTTTCGAATTATTAAAAGTTTCGAAAAGGCGCAAATTGATGGTCAAATGCACGTAACTGAAGGAAAAATATGACACGGTTATTGTAAAAAACAATCGAAAATGCGATTGACAGATACGCTTAAATTCAGCATAATATTTCTGGAATATCAGCCCGGTGGTGTAGCGGCCAAGCATAGCGGGCTCTGGACCCGCCGACAAGAGTTCGAATCTCTTCCGGGCTACTCTTGTTTTAATGAGTTAAACCTATTTTGCGTTAGCTGCATTTACTCTAAGAAAGCCCAAGACCTCAACCACCCGGAAACGCCGGAGTAGATCAGCTGCGCGGCAAAGGCGGCTATAATTATCGTCATGAATCGCCCCAAAGCGCGGGTCCCGTTTCTGCCAATCACGGCTATCAGAAGGTCGCAGTACCTCAGAAGCAAGTAGGACAGAGCAGTAACTATGACGATGCTAATCAGGAGTGGTAGGATGGAATACGATGCGGATAGCACTATCACCGTGGTCATGGTGCCCGGCCCTACAAGCAGCGGTGTTGCAATGGGCACTACCGCCACTTCACTGTTTGCTTCCAGCACCTTTGTTCGGGGCATCCCCCCAAGCATCTCAATGGCAATGGCCATTAGCATAATTCCACCACCGACCTGCAGCCCGGAGATGCTGACGTTGAAGAAGCTAAGGATGTAATTGCCTGCGATCGCTAATATCGCCATAATGAGCAGTATCGTCAGAGATGAGTTGATGACTATCTTGTGGCGCTCGTCGGATTTCATATCATCAGTCAGCGAAAGAAAAGTCGGCAGCACACTTATGGGATTCAGGATTGCAAAGATCTGCCCAGTAAGGATGAGCACTTGAGCCGGGAGCAAAGAAAGATCGCCTATTGAAAGAAACGAAGTCTCGAACATCGTTGGGCACAATCCTAACCATTTTAGAACTTGATTTTAAGTTTATGGTCAACCGCGATATCCATCATAGCACATTTCAGCATTTGATACTGGCTCACTTTTTCTTAAGGAAACCGAATTCGGTCCGGACATCCTTCGACAATAGCAGAGCGATAGTCAAGACATCAAGTATAGGCTTTGGAAGATTGATCAATAAGTTTTCAGTAGTAAAAGGCATCATAATCAATGCCGCTGTACCAAATATTGCCCCGAATGCAGAGAATGCAAACGATAGGAGGTATGCAGGACGCTTAATCTTCCAAAGGCCGTATGCTATCCAAAAGCTGAGCAAGGCCATTACGACGGGGATTGCCATAAATAAATCGAATGTGCCCAAGTATTGCAGGATATAGAGCAGATAAGATACTCCGGCAAAGGCTTCGATTATCGCGACGATTTTGACCTCGCCTGGTAGCGAACGTGGATGCGCGTCTTGGTTGCTTTGCGTTGGATTGGTCATCGTTTGTACTATCCGTTTTGAATGAGCAATATTATTGTTGAATATTTATACTTTGAGATTGAGAAAAATGGGGAAAAAAAAAGAAAAAGGGAAGTTGTTTTATTGTGGCTTCGCGACGTCCTTGTGGATGTCGTAGTAGAGTGGGCCGCGTTCCTTCTTGGTCACCAACGATACAATTATGATCGTCAGGAAGCCAAGAATCATGCCCCACGCACCTGCATCGAGGAAGAAGGTCTTCATGAAGCCGCCAGTGCCGAGACCGAATGGAGTAGAGCTTGCAGGCAAACGCCAGATGAGCGTCATTCCAGCGGCTACCACTGTGCCGACTAAGACACCTGCGGTGCCACCCATCTTTGTTACGCCCTTCCAGGTTGTTGCCAATAGTAGCGCCGGAGCCAATGTTGCTGCAAACTGAGCCCAGCCGATTGCTGCCAGCCAGGTAATAAGGTCTGCAGGGAACATAGTCTCAATGACGATTAATACGCCTACCGCAATCATGGATAACCTGAGGTTCTTCAGGAGTTGCTTGTCGGTCCAGTTTGGCCTGAAGCACTTGTTGACAATGTCTCTCGCAATTGCTGCGCCGCCCATCATGAGGAAGCCGTCGATGGTGCTCCATGCTGCCCCCAAGACACCGGCGATGAGTAGACCTCCAAGGATTGGAGACTCGACGCCGAGCTTGTTCACCGTAAGCCAAGCGATGACACCGTCTGCGCCTAAGCCTAGGCCAGTGATCTCAGCAGCCACGGTTGAGCCCGGAAGCACTGCAAGGTACTTCGTCACTTCACCAAGGTAGCAGTATGCAGGGCAGGTTAAACCGAAGATTATGCCGCCCAGGAGACCCCAGACCCACAGGGAGCTTGGTTTCTTGACACCGTAGAGTTTCTGTACGATGGCCGCCTGACCTACAAGTCCAAAGGACGAGAGGAAGACACACCAACTGATCCAGAAGCCCCAAGCGCCACCACCTAAAGCGACATCTTGGTTTAGCCAAGCTATACCGCCAGGTGCAGCAGCGATAGTAGAGAGCATGTTCGAGTATCCGCCGGTCCACATATAGCCTAAAGCTACTGCAAGGATCGAAGCTACGATCATCATCGACACGTTCAACGCGTTGATGATTGCTCCAGCAACGAAGCCTCCAAGCATGATATAGACCATTGAGATTGCAATACCGAGCGCAGCCGCGGGTATGTATGGAAGATTAAAGAGCGCACCCATTAGGACCCCGATAGCCTTGAATTGGGCAGTTGAGTAGAAGACGCATGCTATCAAGATGCCTATCGCAGCGAAGATTCTGATCCATTTTCCGCCATAGACCTCACCCAGAAAGTCGGGCATGGTCATAAGGTTGTACTTCTTGGCAGAGATTCTCATCCACCTGCCGAGGAAGATGATTGTTATCGGGAAGCCTATGATCATGGGTGTGCAAATAGCCCAGTGTTGCCATGCACCTGATGCATAGATACCACCGGGTAGCCCGAAGAAGGCCCAAGCGCTGACTGATGCACCGGCACTCCACATGCCGAGCATCCAGACAGGGATTGCCCTTCCACCGACCATAAAATCGCCGGAACCCTTGATCTTGGCTCTGGACCAGAGGCCTACGCCAATGATTAGTGCGATCCAAGCTATCATGATTGCTGCTTCTATCATTTTTCCTGTTGCTAAGTCCATGTCAATGCCTCCTAAATCTCCTCTACCAGCTCAGGGTGCTTATTGGCCCATGAGCGCCACCAGAGCATCGAAACCACTGGAATGATCCACCAGAAGAGGAACTCCTCGATGTAGATCAAAGCAAACGAACCTGTCCATGCAGCTGGGAGCCCCCAGCTATTAATGCCGCGCAGAAAGTCTATGAGGATCAATGTTGCATATTCGTTTGTTAAGAATAGTTCTAACAAAGCATTCCCACCATTGTATTCTAAATTCAATTTACTTCATTGGGGGTTAATATAGCTTACGAAGAAAAAATGAAAGGTTTATAAATAATGATAGCGTTTTTAAGTAATAATAGTTTAAAATTTCAATCGTATTAATAAAATAAACTTGTTTTCTTAAAGATTCATTTCTTTAATGAAAGTCCATTTCTTCAAAAAATAAACATGTAATATAAAATGTTTATTTTATCCAAGCCTGCAATCAGGAATATTAAGGGGATGGTTGAATATGAAAACGGATAAAAATGTCAGAGAATGTGGTTTGGCCAGCAAAATACATCTTCCTCACAGCGGCAGGACTCATCACCATGATAGCGTTAGGAGGGTGGCTCGGGTTTGCTGCGTTCTCACAAGATTTCTTAGATAATCTTGATACTTATGAAAAATACGAGATGGGCAGGGATTCGGATGTGGTCTTTATCACTCTGCCAAGCGGGGAACAGGTAATGTACGTCAACTTGGCGATAGACGGCAAAATTCAGATCAACAGTACACATGGGATAGTGTACTGGTTCCAGAAGATACAGTTGAAGCCGGGTGCGACCATATTAGACGCGGTGCATAACCTCACTAACGCAGAATATGTCGAATTGAGGGAGTATGAACTGGGGAATCCGGCTAATTGGATTTCGATAATTGACACTAACGCGTCGAATTATCAGTTCAATATTACGGTCGGGGATGTTTCGGGCATAGAATACATTAAAGCGATCAACGGGATAGAAGAACACCCTGGTTATGGAACGTTCTGGCAGACATATGGATGGAAGGAAAGCACGGGAACGTTTGAATACCTATATTCGTCTGCAAGTAAATACCAGGTCAGCCACGGGGACAACTACATATTGCTATTCGATGAGCTCAAAGCATTGCCAACCGATTGCTGCAGCGGCGGCGGTTTCCAATACGAAGGTTATGAAGGGCCAAGCTAAATAAAAAATGAAGAACCCTACCCTTACGGGTAGGGTATCCGTTCACTAAACGTGGCTCGACCTAGCAATGTAGTGCTGTATTGTTTCGGCGGTAACCTGCCCGATGGATCTATAGAACTTGCCATCGGACCACAGGTGGCCTGCCCAGAATTTCTTTCTCAATTCAGGGTACTCCTCAAAAAGCGTCCTTGCTGTGTTGCATTTGAGCAGGCGGATTGCATCCGATATGGACTGGGTTGGCTTGATGGCGATGAAGAGGTGCACGTGGTCAGGCGCCACCTGCAGCTCGAAGACCCTGTAGTCATTGTTTGCTGCAGTCTGCCTGAGGAGCGCCTCACAACGTTTTTGTAAGCTGCAGTCCAAGAATATCCTGTGCCTGTACCTGGGCACCAGCACAATGTGGTATGCACACTGGCCATAGCCGTGGCTGGGAGGCTCTAGAGCCATATTGTGTTCACCTCCTAGGCAGTAAATGGACTGCTGCCTAGGGGGATGTTATCATTACAAGAAGTAGAAAAACGGGATGCGATTCCTCCGCACCCTTACGGGTGCGGTATCCTCGCAGCTTTTAATGAAGGAAGAAGGTCACTCAGGAACATCGCATCTGCATTTGAATGACTTCATCATCGTCTTTGCTTTTTCTTCAAACTCGTTTTTATCCCCTTGGAATTCGTAAAACAGAAGGAAGTACCGGCTTGTATCGATGCATTGGACCACGAGCCCCAGCACATTTGTGGTAAGCTCTTTCGTGAAGCGCCGCTTTGTGGTGTACAAGATCTTGTGGAAGTGGAAGGGGTGATTTCCGGGGTTATCCCAAGGATATTCTTCGGTGTTTATTGACACGAGATCCTTGTCACGCTTTATAACATTGGTTTTCTCATTGAAGAAGTCCACAGGCAAGGCGTAATTTGCCTTGAACTCGTCCAGATCGTCCCAGAGTATCTTCAAACTGTGCTTGAAGTGGTCAGAGATGTCGATACCGCCCCGATAGTACAACGAGTCCTTCGTCAGGAAAATGAAGTACTCCTTCGGAACATCAATTTCAAATCCATAAATAGAGAGAATCATAAAAATCCCACAAAAAAAAAGAAAGGCTTAGCGCCTTACAATGTGCACGGCGCAGTGGGCATTCTTTGCAACGTATTCAGCTGTGCTTCCGAGCAGCGTGCGTTTAATGCCGGTCATGCCTCTGGAGCCGATGACGGTCAGGGCGCAACCTTGCTTCTCGGCCTCGTTCACGAAGCCGGCGCCCGGTACATTCCACGATGGCACGATCTTGCTTTCGACGACTTTTACGCCGGCATTCTTTGCCTTTTCCTCGTATGATTTCAGCAGCGGATTGATTTTGTCTGCAACTTCCTTGGGGATTGTTGGAGGGTACGGCGGGATATCGCCAAGCATGCCAATTGCAGGCGGAGAGTAAACTGTCACGATTAGCAGCCTCGAGTCCATTGCCTTGGCCATTTCGACTGCGGT
>CAZWMA010000002.1:0-135418 GCA_964634735.1 uncultured Nitrososphaerota archaeon | reverse complement strand
GTCATGAGGCCGCCGATTATGCCGCCCATCACCCCGATTCCGCCCATCTCCGCGACCACCGGATGGCTGGGCTTGTTGATGTCCTTGCCGACGAACCCGCTCCTCTTCGCCGCCGGTATCCACTTCAGGGTCAAGTAAAACGAGACAAGAAAGGAGACTCCGAAGCAGAAAGGCAGAAGGGGGTTCATCAAGAACCACAAGAGACCGTTGATGGTCAATCTTATTTAAGGCTTTATGGAAGATGCCCGGAGGAGGGTCATCTCTAAATATCATTCGTGCAGTGAGTAATATCTGAAGAAACCACGGGATGTGAACCATTGAAGCTACTCGTCGTCCTCGGCAGCGGCGGTCACACGGCGCAGATGGTCCGGCTCGTCGGGATGCTCCCGGAGGGTTTCGAGTATGCCTACATGGTCGGGTATGACGACGATCTCTCTGAATCCAAGATTGCAAAGCCGGGCGAGGTCTTCAGGGTCCACAGGGCGAGGAGGCACGAGGACGGCTTCTTCAGGTCTGTCGTCAAGGTTATGCGCCTCTCCGTCGAGTCGTTCAAGCTCCTGAGGGCGGCGAAGCCGGAGGCGGTTGTGAGCGCGGGTCCGGGCACGGCGGTCCCGGTCTCCATAATCGCAAGGCTCATGGGGAAGAAGGTCATCTACATCGAGGACTGGTCCAGGGTCTACAGCAGGTCCGGCTCCGGCAAGATACTCTACCGCTTCGCCAATATGACCTTCGTCCAGTGGCCAGAGATGAAGAGGCTCTACCCGAAGGCGGTCTACGCTGGGAGGCTCTCATGATGATCTTCGTGACGGTCGGCTCGGTCGCTCCGTTCGATGCGCTAATAGAGAAGGTTGACGAGCTCGCTGGCAGGGGGTTGATGAAGGATGCCGTCGCCCAGATTGGGAATGGCGGCTACGTCCCCAAGAATGTGGAGTGGTTCCGGTTCGAGAAAGGGCTCGCCGAGCGCTACAGGAAAGCGGACCTCATCATAACCCACAACGGCGCCGGCACACTCTTCGAACTGCTCGCCTTGGGCAAGAAGGCGATTGCGGTGCCGAACCCGGGGACGGTGCAGATGGACAACATAGACATTGTGGAGAAGCTGAGCCGGGACGGGCACATACTCCTCTGCATGGACGTGAAGGATCTTGAAGGCTTTGTGAAAAAGGCGTCCTCGTGGGAACCGGTGCCCTACTCAGAGCCCGAGTGCGGAATCCCGAAGCTCATTGCTGAGTACCTGCTAGGCAGTCCCCAGAAATAGAGAGCAGAGCCGCTTGGACATTGCCACGACGGTCAGCATTGGCGGGACCCCAAATGGCCCGGGTATGGCGCTCGCGTCCGCGATGCTCAGCGACTTGATGTCGGTGAACGTCTTTATGGTCGACTTGACGAAGGTGCTGCACGTGCCTCCCGGGTGCGCTCCCCTCGGGTGAACCTCCGCGATCGTCTTCTCGTCCACGCCAGCCCGGAGCAGCATCTCGATTGCCTCCCTCCTCCCCTTCTCGAGGAGCTCCAGGTCCTTCGCAGTGCTCTCCTTGACAACGGCGCCCTGCCGGACTACCCCGGTCGGCTCGTCCTCTATCTTCACCATGATGCTGAGGAGGTCCTGCGGCTCCGCCTTGATGTCCCTCTGCATGAGTATCGGCATCAGCAGGCTCGAATGGTGCGGCGAGAGCATGTACCCGTCGCGCTGGATGTAGAGCCCCATTCCCAGCTCGTGGTTCTGCCCGGCGCGCTCCTTGACGCCCCCGACCGTGATGAACGTGTCGACGAAGAGCCCCTTCCCTACCGAGTCCACGCCCGACCTGAGGAGTATCCGCGGCGTCTCCACCGCTCCGGCTGAGAGGATGATATTGTATCCCTTGAATACCCTGCCGTCGATTGTCTCGACCCCTATAGCTTTGCCTCCCTCGACCATTACCTTCCTGACGCCCGCGTTGGTCGCGACCTTGCACCCCTTTGACACAGCCTGCCTGATGTAAACGGACGCGTCCCACTTCGCCTGCTGGAGGCAGCCGAACGCGCAGAGGCCGCACGATGTGCACTTCTTGAGGTCTATCGCCTTCGGCATCGGCACCCATTCCTTGGAGAGCCCCCTGAGGAGCTTCGTCGCCGGTCCCATCTTCTCCGGAGGGATTGACCAGGCGTTCATCTCCTCTTCCGCCTCGGTCATGTGTGGGTCGAGCTTCTGGCTGAGGTTGCTCCTCATGACGTTCCCCATGGTGACGGTCGTGGTCCCCCCCAGGCACGAAGCCTGCCAGAGTTCCACGCCGGACTTGATGACAGTGTAGGCTTTGGACGAGTTCCCCGGACCTATGTCTGTGCCCTTCTCGAGCAGCAGCACGGACTTCCCGGCAGCCGAGAGCTCCTTCGCGGCAGTGGCTCCGCCCGCACCGGACCCCACAATGATGAAATCATGCATTCGGCTTCTCACCAGGAAGTAGCACAGCGGCGTCTGGGGTCTCCACATATGCGATTGAGGCTACAGCTCCAATCAAGCCTCTCTCGCCTGTAATCGAGATCGTCTCAACTCCCGCATCCTTGGCAGCCGCCTTGGCGTCGTCCACGGTGACCATTGATGACTTTGCCTTGGCAGCATAGTCCTTGAGTGACTGCGGGATATCGATTCCCCTGAAGACTGCCATCCCGGTCTCCTTGGATAGCGTGTGCTCTGCAAGCTTCTCCTGGAACGCCTTGATGATCTTGCGTCGCGAGCCCGGCGGCGCTGCGAACGATACGGCGACAGCCACGCAGTTCTGGGTCTTGAACGGGTTCTGCGGGAAGAGCTGGACTATGGCGTGCTCGAGGTAGTCTACGCCTTGGAGCTTGGAGGATATCTCCACAGCAAGCTCGTTCACCAAGGACCAGGTTGCGCCCTCCTCCGCCGTGTCGGTGTCGTCAACCCCTATGACGAGCTTCTCCTTCTTCGGGACGATGAGGGTCGCCCGGCCGATCTTCTTCCCACCGCCGTAGTTGCTCACCTCGACGCCCTCGACGCCGTCCGCCATGCCCCTGCTGAGGGCAGCGACGCCTGCGCCCGCGAGCCCGGAGTAGGTAACCTTGACCCGCTCGCCGTCGATGATAACCGACTCGATGGCGGCAGGGTCGTAGCTTGCGACCAGCTTTGCAGCCGTTTGCATCCTAGAGAGGTGGACCTTGTAGAATATCATCGGGCCCTCTCGCTTCGACCAGTAGATTATGCCGCTATTCTTCGTGTAATGGTAAAGTGACCAGGCGGCCCCACCGAGGCACGTCCCCCGGGCATGCTCCTCGATGATCTCGGCAACGCCCGCCTTCGTGTCGACCGCCACTGTCACCTTCCTGTGAGGCGATATCCACTTCTTCTTGGAGAGGAGTTCGCGTATAGACGGGCTGTTGTAATAATCAGACATTCCAGGTCACCATAAAACAAAATCGGCTCAGTATTGCAGGTATAGAACGTAGCCCTAAGGTATAAACTATTATGCGGATCAGCGTCAGTCGAGGACCCGGGGCCTGCCAAGAGGCACGCGCGTATTGACCGGAAGCGGGAGCTCTATGACAATCGGCTCGTCAAAGTTCCGCAGCGCCTCCTTTGCCTCATCCGGCTTCTCTGCCCTGATGGCGCGGATGCCGTGCGCCCTCGCCAGCTTGACGCAGTCCGGCGGCTCCTTGTAGTCCACCCCGAATGTCCTGCCGTATGCGCTCTCCTGCATCTCCCGTATCAGGCCGAGCGTCCCGTTGTTGAAGATGCAGAAGGCGATCGCAAGCCCGTTCTCCTTGGCTGTCGATAGTTCGGATGAGGACATCTGGAACCCGCCGTCGCCCATGACGGCTATGACCTTCCTGCCAGGTTGGGCGAGCTTGGCTCCGACAGCCGCAGGTATGGCGTAACCCATCGCCGAGAGGTTCCCGGAGAAGAGGACGCTCCTCGGGCGAGTCGGTCTCACCGTTGTGAGCGACCACATCGTGTGCTGCCCTATGTCGACGGTCAAGATAGCATCCCGGAAGGAGGCTATCGCCTTGGCGAACTCCTTGGGGAGGCTGCGGTCGTCCGGCTCTTCTACCGGAGTGAACCACGGGCTCCTCTTGAGCGACCTTATCCGCGGTGTCAGGGCGTCGATGAACGATGATATGTCCGACTTGACCTTAATTGAGGCTAGGGGAGTGAAGTTCTTCGGCTCTATGTCAACGTGGGCTATGACGCAGTTCAGCTTGGTCTTTGCGGTCGTCATATTGGTCAGCCTGCAGCCAAGCGAGATGAGCAGGTCGCAGTCCGAGAGAGCCTTGTTTGCTGACGCCGTCCCCCTCCTCCCGGCAGGCCCCGCGGCTAGCGGGTGGTCTTCGGGGATTATGCCCCTTCCCATGTAGGAGGTCGCAACGGGTGCCGACAGGCGCTCTGCAAGCGCAAGGACGGCTTCGGACGCCCCCGACTGGACCGCACCCCACCCGGCTATGATTGCGGGCGCCCTTGATGCGATTATGGCTTCGGAGACGGCATTAACAGAGAGCGGGTCCGCGTCCGGCTTCGACAGGACGGGCACGTAATCCTTGGTCACGGATTGTTGCTTCTGGATGTCCCCGGGTATGCAGACGTGCGCCGGTCCGGGGCACCCTTCCATGGCGGTCCTGTAGGACTCGGCGATGGCGTCGTAAGCCGATGTTGGCTCCATCAGCTGAATGGTGGACTTTGTGACCGGCTTGAAGATCGACAGGAGGTCCATGTCCTCGATCCAGCCCTTGCCCAGCTCAGCTGTCGGGACCTGCCCGGTGAGCGCGAGGACCGGCGTGTGGTCCCTGAAAGGTAGGGCAAGACCTGCGGCGATATTGACGGCCCCTGGCCCGGACGTGCCTATGCAAAGGCCGAACTTGCCTGACGCCCTGGCGAAGCCGTCCGCAGCGTAGGAGGCGTACTCTTCGTGCCGGACAAGGATGTGCCTGATGCGCGATGATGCGAGCGCCTCGTATATTGGCAGGGACCACATGCCGGGTATTCCGAAGGCTACGCTAGCGCCAAGCTTCTCGAGGCACCGTATAGCAGCTTCAGAGGCGTTTGCCTTCCCGGCGGCGTCCCCCATGGCGCTATGCCACCTTGTGAGCCTTGTAGTACTCGACCAAGCCGCCGCTCTTGAGTATCTCCTGGAGGAATGGCGGCAGTGGTGCGGACCCTAGGGTCCCCTTCTTCGTCTTCACCTTCCCGGAGTCGAGGTCAATCTCGATGATGTCACCTTCCTTCACAGCCTTGCTGATGCCCTTCGCCTCAATCAGCGGTAGCCCGTTGTTGATTGCGTTCCTGAAGAATATCCTGGCGAACGACTCTGCGACCACGGCGACCGCTCCCGCCCACTTTATGGCGAGGGCAGCCTGCTCCCGGCTCGACCCGCACCCGAAGTTCTTTCCGCCAACGATGATGTCCCCCTGCTTAATCTTGGAGCTGAACTCAGGGTCCAAGCCCTCGAGCACGTGCTTCGGCCAGACGGTCTTATCGACAGACCGGAGGTACTTCGCCGGGATTATGACGTCCGTGTCGACGTCGTCCCCGAACTTCCAGACCTTACCCTTCAGTACAGCCATCATGCAACCCTCCTTGGGTCAGTAATCTTGCCTTCCAGCGCCGACGCGGCAACCGCCTGCGGCGATGCGAGGTAGACGGAGGAGCTCCTGGCGCCCATCCGCCCGATGAAGTTCCGGTTTGACGCCGATATGCAGGCCTCGTTCTCGCCTATGACGCCCATGTGGACGCCGAGGCACGGTCCGCAGCCAGTGACGCCGATGATGGCGCCCGCCTGAAGGAACACGTCGAGCAGCCCGTCCGTCTGGGCGTCGATGTACGTCTCCTTGGACGCGGGTATGACTATCATGCGGGTGTCCCGGTGTATCTTCTTGTGCCTGAGCATCCGAGCAGCCTCGTACAGGTCCTCGTACCTCCCGTTTGTGCACGAGCCGAGGAATGCCTGGTCTATCGGAACGCCCTCCACCTCGGAGATCGGCTTCACGTTGGCAACGCTTCCCGGGCATGCGACCTGCGGCTCAAGCTTCCCAGCGTCGACCTCAATCCTAGGGACTGCGTGGTCCGTCTTGAACCTCTTCCCGTCAGCCCGGTTCAGGAAGGCGGCGGTCTTGGCGTCTGCCTCGATGAACCCGGTCTTCGCGCCCATCTCGACTGCCATGTTCGACATGGTCATCCTTGAAGCCTGGGACATCGCCCTCACTGCCTCCCCGGCGAACTCGAGCGCCTTGTAGGTCGCCCCGTCGGTCCCTATCTCCCTGACAATCTCAAGTATGAGGTCCTTCGACGATACACGGTCCCCAAGCAGCCCCCTGCAGTCGACCATGAGCGTCTCCGGCACCTTCATCCACGTCTTCCCGGTCGCAAGTATGTATGCGAGGTCCGTCGCCCCGACGCCGGTAGAGAAGATCCCAAATGCGCCTAGTGTGCACGTGTGGGAGTCTGCGCCGAAGACTATCTGCCCTGGCGCAACGTAGCCCTTCTCCGGCACGACCTGGTGGCATATCCCGTCGCCGAGGTCGTGGAAGCGGGGTATCTCCTGCGCCCTCGCGAACTTCCTGACCTTTGCCTGGAGCGTAGCCCCCTGGTCGTTGTATGGAGGGACGGAGTGGTCGAAGACTATCCCAACCTTCTCCTTGTCCTTAATCCGGTCCACGCCCATCTCTTTGAGCGCGTCTATGATGAGCGGCCCTGTCCCGTCGTGGAAGTAGGCGAAGTCAACTGGCGCTTCGGCGAACTCCCCTTCATGGACGGTCTTGCCCAGGGCGCTCGAGATGATCTTTTCGACAGCCGTGCTGCCCATTGCAATTACCCTTGCTATAGAAGGTAAGCCGAATATTTTTAGTTGTTGATTTGCCCAGTCGGGTCCGGCAGCTTTTCCGCGATTCACTGATGGTGCGGATTCTTTAGCGCATAATGGAAATTATTATTTTTTATTATAAGTTATTCAGCCCACATAAATAGGTCTTTATAATCTGATTGGAAAGAACTGGATTACTTTAGTGCGTAATGGGGGGTAATTCACATCTGCGGAATAGCGGGAGTTATGTTCGGCGGCACCGGCGAGGTCGGGACCCTGATGACCTCGATGCTCAGGGGGCTGCAGCACAGAGGGCTCGACTCGGCAGGCGTAGCGTTCTTCCACACCGAGGAGAGGCTCGAGGACGAGTATGTCATAAGGGTATTCACAAGGGACGTCGTTGGAGCCCTCAGCAAGGTATCGACGGCTATAGCTGTGGCGGGCGGCGACATCCGGAACATTGAGATAAAGACCATGAAAGGCTACGGCTTCGACAGGTATATCATAAAGGCGAGGGAGTCCGACATCCGGGGCATAGTCGACCGGATCAACAGCACCGAGCTGTCCAAGGTCCTCAGCGTCGGGAGGAGCATGGATATAATCAAGGATGCGACGTCGGTTGACGACCTTGAGGCGAACTTCCAGCTTGGAAAGTTCAAGGGCAGCCACGCAATCGGGCACGTCCGGTTCTCAACAGAGAGCAACGTGGACCTTCTCCACGCCCATCCATTTCAGTCATTCGACCACCTCGACGTGGCGCTCGTCCATAATGGGCAGATAACAAATTACTGGAAGAGCCGGGAGAAGATGGAGAGGAGGGGCTTCAAGTTCCAGACCGGAAACGACTCGGAGCTCATAGTCCACTACCTCATCGAGAAGCTGAATGCCGGGGATGGGTTGAGCGAGGCGCTCGCCGCTTCGGTGGATGAGCTTGACGGCCCGTTCTCGTATATCGTATCGACCAGCAGCCAGATCGGGATGGTCAGGGATAAGCTCGGTCTGCGCCCGTTGGTTGTGCTCGAGGGAAACGGAATCAGGGCAGCCGCCTCCGAGGAGAGCGCGCTCAGGATGCTTGGAAAGCAGGGCACGGTCCGGAACATAAAGCCTGGGGAGGAGGTAGTATGGTCAGCGAAGTGATGGTCTTCAGCGGTTCAAAGCTCTCCACCCGGGATCTTAACAGCTCCCTCAGGGCAATATCTGGGGCGCTGAAGCAGGGCGCTGTTGCGAAGGCGACAATTGAGGAGCCATGCGGGCGCCACCATATAGCGGCAGGGCTGACAGGACGGCTCACGATAGACATCAAGGGCGCGGTAGGCTACTTCGCAGGCACGATGATAGACGGTCCAGAGCTGATGATTAATGGGAACGCGGGCTGGTTCTTAGGTGACAACATGACCGGCGGGACGATATGCGTCAGCGGGCACGCCGGGAATGGCGCGGGGCAGGGCATCTATGGAGGGGTCCTCGTGGTCAAGGGCGATGCCGGCGACAGGGTCGGGGCGCTCATGAAGGGCGGGACGATCATAGTCGGAGGGGACACGGGGATAATGACCGGGCTTTACATGATGGGCGGCGAGGCTATCGTCCTAGGCAAGCTTGGGGAATTCGCTGGCGAGTCAATCATGGGGGGGAAGATATTCTTCAGCGGGGATAACCCGGTTCTGGGCAAGAACGCCAAGGTGGAACCTGCGACCTCCGCGGAGGCAGACCATGTGGCGGAGCTGCTCTCGGGAATGGGGCTGAGGATGCAGGAGCCGCTGAGCAAGATAATCCCTGAGAACCCGCGCTACTTCGTGAAGGCGGAGAGCGGGGTATGGAACATCAAGAGGGAGAGGGTAAGATACATGGTCACTATCGATCACGGCGCATGCAGGGTATGCGGCGTGTGCGAGCATGTCTGTCCGCAGGGCGTCTTCAAGAAGGCAAAGCCGGACTACATGATGCCCGCGAATGACCTCGAGTGCGTCGGCTGCGAGGCGTGCGTTGAGCACTGCACATCCCAAGCAATCAGGGTGGTGCCGGTCCAAGGGATACCAAAGGAGAACTGGAGCAGGTACGATGTGGACGACATACAGTTCAAGGCAGCGAAGGGCCACACCCCGGTCAGGGGAATGGGTGCATGGAGGAAGTTCCCCAGCTTCGACGACCTTGTCTTCCTTTGCGCGCAGAACTCGAGGCCGCCGATTGACCATTACAGGGAGCCCTGCAAGACGGAGGTAGTCCTTGGCGCAAGGTATGCGGAGAAGCCGCTGAAGCTCAAGGCGCCGATAATAATCGGGGCAATGTCCTTCGGCGCGGTGAGCAGGGAAGCAAAGGTCGCGGTAGCTAAGGCTACAACGAAGGTAGGGATAGCGACAAACACCGGCGAGGGGGGGATGCTCAAGGACGAGAGGCGGGCGGCTTCCACGCTCATTGCCCAGTACGCGTCCGGAAGGTTCGGCGTCTCGGCTGCCTATCTCCAGTCAGCGGATGCCGTGGAGATCAAGATAGGGCAAGGTGCAAAAGGCGGGCAGGGCGGGCTCCTCATGGGGGAGAAGGTCACTGAGGAGGTGGCTCAGGTCAGGGGGATAGCGCTCGGGGCGGATGCGGTAAGCCCGGCACGGCACTTGGATATAGTGGGACCTGAAGACCTGAAGATGAAGATAGAGCAGCTAAGGGAGATAACCGACTGGAAGGTCCCGATAGCGGTGAAGTACTCAGCGGGCAGGGCGGGCGATGATGTCAAGATAGCCGCAAAGGCAGGCGCAGACATCATAGTCCTCGATGGCAAGCAGGGTGGGACCGGGGCTGCTCCGGACATAATCATCGAGAACGCAGGTCTTCCAACGCTTCCAGCGCTCGTCGCGGCTGAGAGGAGTTTAAGGGATGCGGGTGTGAGGGATGAGGTAAACCTGGTTATTTCAGGCGGAATAAGGAATGGCGCCGACATAGCCAAGGCGCTGGCGCTGGGGGCGGATGCGGTCGCGATCTCGACCGGCACCCTCGTAGCCATGGGCTGCAGGATGTGCGGCTTGTGCGCCACCGGAAGATGCCCGCGCGGCATAACGACCCAAGACCAAGCGTTGAGGAGGAGGCTGAGGGTGGACGATGCGGCGAAGAGGGTGGAGAATTACCTGAACGCCACGATAGAGGAGTTGGAGATGTTCACCCAGCTCTCTGGAAAGACCTGCGCTAACAACCTTGATCGGGACGACCTGAGGGCACTGACTTCTGACGCGGCAACTATATCCGGCGTCAAGCTCGTCGGAACTGACTAAAGGGCTCGAAAGAGCTCTTCCTTTCTTTTTCCCTTTTGAGTTGGATCTAATAATCTCTACTTGACTTTGATTCGCAGCTTCGTGAGGTCCTCTTTTATCTCGCAGTCCTTGTGTATGGAACGGAGCACCTCGTCGAGGAAGGTCTTCATGAAACGCTTGAGCTCGTCACTGCCGAAGACCAATATGAAGGTGTCTCCAGACTGAGAGAGCCTGAAGAAGTTGCAGGTCTCAAGGCGCTCTAGTATCTGCTTTATGCTCATCCCCCGGAATTGCTCGGAGTGGTTTCTGGCGACCGTGCGGTGCGAATCGTCCCAGAATTTCGCTTTGTCCTCCGACGCCTCCGCTATCTTCAGAAGGGTAATCAAGTGGTCAAGGTCGAGGATAACGTGCTCCCCGCTCGAGAGCATGTCATTGTACATCTTAATGTTCCCCAACTGGCCATCGCCCATCCCTTTGAACGAGTAGTAAAGTTTGAGGGCCCTCCTGATGACGCTGCTTTGGGATTCCCCACCTTTGACTAGCTCATCAAAAAACTTCTCGGTTTCCTCGTCCAAGGCAATGCTAGTCCGTCTCGGTGGATTCATAGCTTATAGATTCCCCGGGCTGCCATAAATATTTTATTATTTTTTATTACAAATTATGAACTATTATCAAAAAATAAACCGTTTTGATAAATATTCTTTTATATTTATCATTAGATTTATGATAAATCGTTAACAACAAATGAAGGGTGGAAAATGAAAAGTAAGCTAGTGAAGGTAGCAACATTTGGTTTTCTGATTACGCTGATTCCTGGAACGGTTTCGGCAGCCGAGTATGGCACTGTGAATGCGATAGACACAATGTGGATCCTGTTGGCGGCATTCCTCGTCTTCTTCATGAACTTGGGATTTGCAATGCTGGAGAGCGGGATGCAGCGCGCCAAGAACGCCAGCAACATATGCATGAAGAACCTGATCACCCCGGTAATCGGTAGTGTAGTCTTCTTCGTTGTAGGGTTTACCCTTACATTTGGTTCCGATGTGTCCGGAGTCATCGGAAACGTCCTCGAGTATCCATTACTCGGCGCAATGACTGCAACAGACATCTGGCCCGGAACGAACGTCACATCGTATGCGTTCTTCATCTTCCAGGTAATGTTTGCTGCGACTGCGGCCACAATCGTCTCAGGCGCTGTCGGCGAGAGGATTAAGTTCAGCGGCTACCTGATATTCACCTTTGTCATAGTTGCAGCCATATACCCGTTCGTTGCCCATTGGGTTTGGGGCGGCGGATGGTTGGCGGCGCTGGGCATGATAGACTTCGCCGGCTCGACTGTTGTTCACCTCGTGGGGGGGACTGCCGCGCTTGCTGGAGCCATAGTGCTCGGACCCAGGATCGGCAAATACTTCAACGGTAAGGTAAACATCATACCCGGTCACAGCATCACGCTCGCGACAATAGGTGCGCTAATCCTGTGGTTTGGATGGTTCGGCTTCAATCCGGGCAGCACGGCATCAGCATCCGTTCCCAGCATTGCCACCATAGCAATCACCACCAACATGGCTGCAGCTGCTGGCGCCATGGGGGCTATGGCGACGTCATGGTTAAGGAGCGGAAAGCCGGATGTTGGCATGACCATAAACGGTTTGTTGACAGGCTTGGTCGCAATTACTGCTGGCTGCGCCAGTGTCAGCCCAGCTAGCGCGCTCATAATAGGCGGCTTGGCAGGCATCATTGTTGTGCTTTCAGTAGGCTTCATCGACAATAGGCTCAGGATTGATGATCCGGCAGGCGCAATATCGGTTCACGGCGTTGGTGGAGCGTTCGGGACGATCATGGTGGGCATCTTTGCGCAGAGCCCCTACTCCGCAGGAGCAAGCGGGCTCCTCTTCGGTGGCGGGCTTGCTCAGCTTGCAGCGCAGGCAACAGGGGTTGCTGCTACATTTGCGTTTGTCTTCTGCACATCGTTCGTTGCCTTCAAGCTGATCGACATGGCGATTGGGCTCAGGGTAAGCAAGGAGGAGGAGGTCGTTGGGCTCGACATATCCGAACACGGCATGGTAGCATATCCGGACTTCGAGGTGCCGTCTTGAGGGAGGTGCGATTCGTGAAAATGATAATTGCATACATAAAGCCGGAGAAGCTGGACGACGTAAAGAAGGAACTCGACACCCGAGAGGTCTTTAGGATGAGCGTATCCATGGCAAAGGGGTGCGGAGAGACAAAAGGCTACGTGGCGAGCTACAGAGGGGTGAAGAAGGACGTATTCCTCCTCCCAAAGCTAAGGATTGAGATAGCCGTGAATGATGACTTCGTCGATACGGTCGTGGATGGCATCGTCAAGTCGGCTAAGACAGGCAGTATAGGCGATGGCAAAATCTTCATCATGCCGCTGGAAGAGTGCGTACGGATTAGGACCGGCGAGCGTGGGCCAAACGCCATTGGAGGGAGGAGCAAGTTCGCCACAAAGTATGAGGGGGAAGGGCAGGAGCCCAAAGTTTGAGCTGAAATGGGCAGGATGCCCGGGTGATCATTGCCCGGAACCCCCCTCCAGCTCTTCTTTTAGAAACTAAAAGATTTGTGCTTATCGTTTTTTAGAAACTGAATAGCTGCTTTTCAAAGCCTTGGACAACGTAGTTCTTGCCCTTTTTAGACACCGAGTGCCCCTCCTTCTCAAGGAGTAGCTTCTGGGACTCCGCTCCCCCCGGGTACTTCTCGTTAATCACCCCTCCGCTCTTGAGCGTCCGCCAGTATGGGGTGGCGGGCTCCAGCCCGGCAGGGCTCGTCTCCTCAGCGGCATTGGCCGCTATCCAGGCGAAAATTCCGGTTGTAATCGGGCAGCAAATTGTAGCGCCGTGCTTCCTAGCGAGCACTAGCCTGATATCGTTGATGGTGGTGACCTTCCCCAGCGGCACCTTGGACATCAGCTCGTTGACCTCCATGGGTGCAGGAACGACAACGGTTCCCTCGCCCCACTTCTTGACCATCTTGCCGGTTATCTTCTCCACCTTTGGCAGCCCGTGGGTGTCCTGAAGCTTCTCTGACCAAGTCTTGCGTTTCATAGCCATCAGTCTACTATTGGACGGCCGTTAATAAAAAAACTAAGGGATCATTGTCTGCTTAGGGCGCCGGCAAGGATCATTGGCAGGAGAAAGCTCCCCTTCGCCCGGGAGGTATCGATGTAAACCCGGGGCAGGGCAGTGGCAACTGCGCCATAGCTCTCAATCCCGCCCACAAGCACCATGGATCTGAAGATGACATTGCCGAAGACGCCATCAGGGGCGATGAGCAGCGTTGCGCCGTCTGTGATTGCCCGCTCGATCTCGATGCCATAGTTCTTGACTTTGAACCCTAGGGCGGCAAGGGCTGAGGTCAGCTTTTTGGAGTCGTTGAGCAGCCTGTCCACCTTTGTGCTCCGGCCTTGGTCCTCGAGCCTGCCCCCGGAGATGATGCCCATCTTGAGAGGTATCTCCAGCTTCGAGGCAAGCTTCTCGCAGTTCTCGGCAATGGCGACTATTTCGTTCATTGTGTCGCCCTCCTCAATGCCAACGGGGGCGAGCATGACAAGCCTGTTGTCGACCTCGAGCACCGTCACCCTGCAGAGGTTGTCGACGAGGAACTCGGACCTTAGCAGCGCTATGACCTTCCTTGAGCTCAGGTTCCCCCTGATCCCGGCATCGACGGCGCCGTCCCTCATCATCCTGACCAATACTTCCTCCGGGTTCAAGTCCACGACGAGGGGCACCTCTGAGCCTACAACCTTGTCCTTGTCCATCTCGGGGCTCACCTCGCTCTTCGACACGAGCACTGGTTCGATGTAGCCTTCCCTCTTCGCGAAGAGCGCGGAGTTGATGACCTTCTCGGCTGACGGTTGGGATGTATCGAGGCCTATAGCAACCCTCGACTTCTTCTTCATCGCTATCTTGTGCAATGACATCGACATGTCAGCGTTTCAGCCCCTTCTTTCTGAGCACATTTTTGGCGAAGTCTAGCAGCCCATCGTTGTCCAATGGTGTCGCGTCGACAGGCATGGTCTTGAGCGACCGTATGATCTCCGTGAGTTCCTCTTCGTTCACCATCATATCCATGGACTTCAGCTTCTCCTTGACCCCCTCCGATCCGGAGTGGCGCCCGAAGGTAAGCTTCCTCTCCTGCCCGACAGCCTGCGGTTCGTATGATTCGTAAGTGAATGGGCACTTTATGACCGCGGCGACGTGTATCCCAGATTCGTGCCTGAACGCGTTCGGCCCCACTATCGCCTTGTTTATAGGTATCGGTATCCCGGAGTAGCTCGAAACCATGGTGGACAGATCCTTGATGACCGCGGTCTTGAACCCGAGGTCGACATCGTAGAGCGCAAAGAGGGACATCACGACCTCCTCTAGCGAGGCATTCCCGCACCTCTCCCCAAGCCCGTTCACTGAGACCGAGATGGCGTCAATGCCGGCCTCGTACGCCGCAAGGGAGTTCGCCACGGCAAGCCCGAAGTCGTCATGGCAGTGGACCGACAGCTCGATGTCGAAGAGCTTCCTCAGCCGCTCCACCAAGTAGCGCATCCCGCCCGGTCTTATGCACCCGGTCGTATCAGCTATGCCCAGCCTGTCAGCTCCGCTCTGCTTCGCTGCGTTGAAGAGCGCGGAGAGGTTCTCCATCGATGTACGTGTCGCGTCCTCCGCCGAGAGCTGCACGAAGAGACCGTGGCTCTTGGCATACTCGATTGCGTCTGTTGCCATCTTGACGGATGAGTGCAGGTCAGTGTGTAGTTTGTACTTCAGGTGGAGGTCCGAGACCGCGAGGAATATGATTATGCCGTCGACGTCAGACCTCAGCGCTGCATCGATGTCCTTCTGCTTAGCCCGGCAGAGGCATATGATGTCGGCGTTCAGGTGCTCGGCAGCGACTGCCTTGATGGCGGCTACGTCGAACTCCGAGATGATAGGGAATCCTGCCTCAATCGAGTTCACGCCAAGCTCGTCCAGCTTCCGGGCGATTGCCACCTTCTGCTCCTTGGAGAACTTCACGCCCGGGGTCTGCTCGCCATCGCGGAGGGTTGTGTCGTATATCTTCACCTTTCGCGTGTCCTGCTGGATGAAGTTGTAGGGGCTTGTGAAGTATTTCAATCGAGGCACTGTCCCTGATTATTGTCCTTTAAAAACGTACCTTACGACGAATTAATACTTTATGCGGATGAGAGAGGAGATTTTTATTAAAGGGGGACCACAGACTCTACGCTAAGGGTGTCCGGCATGCAGGTCTTGGTAACTGGCGGCGCGGGTTTCATTGGCCCCCATATTATCGACAGGCTTGTGAAGAGGGGGGACAGCGTGAGGGTATTCGACAACCTCTCATCTGGAGACCTATCCAATGTATCGAGATACATCGGCGCAGGCGCTATAGAGCTCGTGAAGGGCGATGTCAGGGACAAGGCAGCTGTCGGCAAGGCAGCGAAGGGGTGCGAGCTGATCTACCACCTTGCAGCCCAATCCAGCGTGCCCAAGTCGACCGAGGATCCTCAGGCGGACATGGAGGTCAACATCGGGGGAACCCATAATGTCCTGATGGCGGCGCGCGAGTGCGGGGCGAAGGTTGTCTTTGCATCATCGTCCGTCGTCTATGGCAGGTCCGTGAAGGTTCCGACACCGGAGAGCGCGCCGCTGCTCCCGTACTCGTTCTACGGGATATCAAAGACTTCAGCAGAGAACTACTGCCGGGTCTACAGCGAGCTCTTCGAGGTGCCCACGGTCATCCTGAGGCTCTTCAACATCTACGGTCCGGGGACCAACAAGGGCTTGATGATTGACATTTACAGGAAGCTGATGCGCGACCCCAAGCGTCTCGAATTGCTCGGGTCGGGGATGCAGAAGAAGGATTATCTTTACATCGACGACACTGTGGACGCGTTCATAATTGCCCCCGAGAAGTCGCCCTGCCGCGGAGAGGCGTATAACATCGGCCTCGGCGAGTCGTATACGGTCTTTGAGGTTGCGGACATGGTGTTCAAAGTCCTCGGGCTCTCCGGTGTCAAGGTTAGCGCGCAAGGAGGGGTATCCTGGCTCGGGGACGTGGAGCTGACTCAGCCTAACGTCATGAAGGCGGAGCTGGAGATGGGTTGGAAGGCGAAGGTCGGGATGCGAGAAGGCATCTCAAGCACCATCAAGTGGTTCCAGGATTCGTTAGGGCGGATCGATGGAGCGGGAACGCCCTGAGCCAAGCCATTATCGCCTGAATGACTTGTTCTTGAACTTCTCCTGCGCTTCTTTCAGGGACTCCAAGGACCCTATGTCGTACCAGTATCCCTTGAACGAGTACCCGAAAGCATCTTCAGTTTCGGCAAGCCAGCCGATGAACTTCCCTATCGGGTCCGGCGGGTACTCCTGCTTGAAGTAATCATCGATCCGGCATATGCTGCTCCAAGGAAGGGCATAGATGCCTGTTGAAACCAGCAAGCTCTTTGGGTCGCGGGGTTTCTCCTCGAACCCTGTTATCCTAGATGCCCAATCGACGGAGACGCACGCATACTTCGTCGCCAGCTCCTTGCTTTCGACCTTGTAAAGCGCGACTACTGGAGCCTTGACCTTACGGAAGAAGGACGCCATCTTGGAGAGGTCGAGTGAGAAGAGGTTGTCTCCTGCCACTATCAGGCAATCATCCGGCGCGGCGTCTTTCAGGATGATGTTTATCGCCTTTGTGGGGCCCAGCTTCTCCTCTTCGCTGAACGATGGTTCCGGCACGACCCTTGCGGATGCCAGATCGCGCTGCTCAATCCATTCGTTGAACTTGCCCTCAAACTTCTTGTTGGTCGAGATGATGATTTCCTCGGGGTCGAGGGGCATCACCTTGGCGATTATAAAGTCGAGTATAGTGCAATTCCCCATAGGGAGCAGCGGTTTTGGCGTCTCGAGCGTGAGCGGCCAGAGCCTCTTCGCGTATCCGCCTGCAAGAACAATGACTCTCATGGCAACAGAGCACCGTTTAGAACTCCGCGCCTTCGGTATAAATCTATAATGGGAGTATGACCGGATTTGAATCGTCTCTTGTTCTCGCGGAATAACTTTAAGAATGAATGCCTGAAGATATCAGTGCCCGGCTGGGATTTCCAGCATGGGCTGACGGGTCGAGTGCGATGGCGGACATCTCTCAGTCGCTCTATGTCTTCATCATGGCGGCATCGCCGATAATCGAGTGCAGGGGCTCGATCCCGTACGGCATACTCGCCGGCATGGACCTGCCAACGGTTCTGCTGATTACGTTCATTGGTAACTGCCTCCCAGTGCCTTTCCTGCTCCTGCTGTTGAAGAGTTTTGAGGCGTGGCTGATGAGGAGGTCAGATTCGAACCCGATCAAGCGCCTCTTCATAAAGTACATCGAATCCCTCCGGAGGAGGGCAAAGTCGCAGGTCGACAGGTATGGGTTCCTGGGGCTGGTTATCTTTGTTGCCGTTCCGATACCAGGGACGGGCGCGTGGACCAGCAGTGTCGTGGCTTACATCTTCGGGATGGAGAGCAAGAGGGCGCTGGCAGCGATAGCTATCGGGGTTGCAATTGCAATGGCGATAGTGACGGCCCTTATGTTGCTAATCGGCATCGTCCTGTAAATATAACTCATAGTTATTTTATTACTCGATAAATTTATATTATTCGATATATTTTAAATACAGCATATTACGGCAGGTAATGTCATGTACAGTAAATACTGGGCTCCCGAGATAGAAACGCTTGGAAGGGACGAGTTGGAATCGCTTCAGCTCCGGCTCCTGAGGCACACAATCCATTCAGCATACCACAACAGCGCCTACTACGGGAGGGTGATGCGGAGCTCAGGATTTGACCCGGATAGCATAAGGTCGCTGCGGGACCTCAGAAAGCTCCCTTTCATAAACAAGAAGTTCGAGCGGGAGAGGCAGGAGCTGTACCCGCCCTACGGCGATCACGTTGCGGTGCCTAAGGACAAAATCGTGAGGATCCATGCTTCATCCGGGACGACCGGGAGGCCGACGGCCTCGGTCTTCACAAAGAACGACGTAGAAACCTGGAGGGAGTCGCAGGCAAGGCAGTTCTGGTCAGTCGGGATGAGGCCCGGTGACGTGTATCACCATGCGCTCAACATGAGCATGTTCGTTGGGGGGCTCTGCCTCTTGGGCGCTGAGAGGCTTGGCGCAACGTCGATTCCGGCAGGCGTCATGGATACGAGCAGGCATTTTATGATGATAAAGACGTTCCAGCCGAGGTTCATTTGGGGCACGCCGTCGTTCATGCTCCACCTTAGCGAGAAGGCGAAGGATGAGGGGATAGACCCAGCGAGCCTCAGCATTAGGAAGATCATAGTGGCGGGTGAGCCCGGCGGCTCGATCGCATCGACGAAGAGCAAAATCGAGCGGGCGTGGGCGGCGGATTGCTACGACTACTACGGGATAGCAGACATCTGGGCATCCTGCGCAGCTGAGTGCGAGGAGAAGGCGGGGTTGCACATCCTTGAAGATTACGTCCTCCCCGAGGTGATTGACCCGGAGACCGGCGAGCAGGTCAGCGAGGGCGAGAGGGGGGAGCTGGTGCTGACGACCCTGAAGCGGGAGGGGCAGATAATGCTCAGGTTCAGGACCGGGGACGAGACTAGCTACGAGTCGGATAAGTGCGCTTGCGGAAGGACCCACATGCGGCTTAAGGGCATAACCGGCAGGACGGACGACATGGTGATAGCAAAGGGCGTGAAGTTCTACCCGTCCCAAGTCGAAGAGGTTCTGCGCAAGATGCCGGAGCTCACGAATGAATACCAAGTCGTCATCAGCAATGGGGAGGAATACATCGATGGCGTGGCCGTCAGGACCGAAGCATACTCCGGCGATGTTGTCGCTATAAAGCAGAGGATCGAGAAGGAGCTGAGGTCTGTCGTTGGGATAAGGTTCAATGTCGAGATCCTGGCTCCCGGGACGCTTCCGAGGACGATGCACAAGGCGAAGAGGGTCCTCGATCTGCGGAAAGAGCAGGTGTCGTGTACTGCCTGATTCCAGCAATGCTTTGAGGCGGAACGTTAAATCTTGTCTACTATCTCAACCCAGAGGCGCATCTTCTCAGCTTGCAGCTTCATGAACTTCCGGTAGGTCTCGTCGGCCATCCCTGCAATCCCCTTCTCGAGGAGCCCCACCATCGATAGGTAGGCGTCGGCGTATGTCTTGCCGCTGAGGTCGCCGTCAATCATGTTCCAAAGCGTCTCGTTCAATATCATCCCGTCCATCTCCTTTCGGAGATCCTTGAAGACGCTCCGGGGCCGTTTGTCGTGGGTGCCTTCGGGCTTGCCTAGGCATATCTTATCGCCCAGATGGTCTGCGACACGCTTCACGAATATGCCGGACCAGATGTCGTCGAACCGGTCGACGCCCATAACATTCATGTATAGCTGGTAAAATGCGGGTATCACCTTGGGGACGAACGACGTGTTCATGCTGCAAACGGCGAAGTATGTCCCTTTGTCTGCTATGACCTTCTCCCTGTTGATGGATACGCCCTTAACGCCGCACCTGCCATCGAGCCCCCCGTTGTATAGGATTGTTAGAGCGTCGAAGTCAGGGTTCCCGATCCAGTGCCCCATGTTTACTACGCACTTCCCCCCGGTCTTGCTCCACTGATAGTCCTCTGACCGCTGTCCGCAGGAATACGGGTGCCCCCGGGGGAAGAATCGCCCTGGGGTGTCCATCTTTATCATGTCAAGCGAGTTGTACCATCTTGATGGCGAAGAGACGGTAACGCCGCCGTCATCGAAGAGGCTCTTCTGGTGCCCCGCAATCAGGTTGCTGATGAAGACGTCGTCGTCAAGTTCAACCGCGAAGTCCGCCCCTTGCTCTTGAGCAACCAAGAAGCCGAATGAAGTCTCCGCGTGAGCCCTCTCAGGGATTACCGACAGATATCGCTCGTAAGGCTCTCCGAAGTGCCCCTTGAACCACGCAGCCCGCTCAACCGGACCATAATATTCAGTCGGTATGCCATTCAGGATCCGGTTGTTCTTCGCCCTCACGGCTGCGTTGCCCTCGTCAACGACTACCACGTGGGTCCCGGTCTCTTTGAACTCCCCTGTCAGAGCTTTCAGGTTGCTGAGCTCATTGATTGTGGCGATGATAAGGAAGGGCTTCATGAAAAAAAATGGGGGGGAGGGGATTAAAAAACTATCCTATCAGTTTGACCAAGACGTCCCGGAGGTTCTCGAGGTCTTTCAGGTACACAAACTCGTCAACCCCGTGGAAGTTCGAGTCGTCGGCGATTGCGCCATAGCTGACAACGGGTATCCCCCGCTCTGAAAGAAACTTGCCGTCGTCACCGCCCAACGATGCCGCTAACGGAATGGGTGACCCGAAGACTGCCGAGGTGGCAGTGGAGAAGTCCTTGATGAACGGCTCGGATACGGAGGTGAGGAATCCTAGTTCCTCCTTGTAGAAGCTGAGCTCTGCCCGGATGCCGAGCTTCTCCCTCGCCTTCTCGAAGTAATCGAGGAGCTCGGCTTTAGCTTCCAGCGGCTCTTCATCAGGGAGCTGCCTGAGGTCGAACTTTGTCCAAGCGACGCCCGGCACCACGTTCTCAGCGGTGCCGCCGCCTATCATCGTGAATGAGAGTCTGCCCCAGAGCTTCTTCTTCGGTGCTTTAGGGGGGGCATTGACACTGGAGAGCTTCTTCTCCCTTTGCTTGACGAAGACGTCAAGTTCATTGAGTAGCCTCGCCAGCTTCGGAATAGGGTTGTCCGCCAGGTAGTTGTAGCCAGCGTGCCCCTGCTTCCCATATACCTTGATCTCCCCCCATATGAGCCCGCAAGCGCCAATAGTCACCATGTCTGGGGCCGAGTCGACAACGACCCCGCAGTCCATCTTTAGCTTCAGGTCCCTCATGAGGTAGCCTATTCCCCAACGACCGCCTATCTCCTCGTCCGGTGACGCTGCGAATATAACGTTGTACTTCGCTTTCTTGCCCAGGAGCTTCAAGGCGCCCATGCATGCCGCCACTGCAGATTTGTCGTCCGCCGCGCCTCTCCCGTATGCCCGGTCGCCCTCAACGGTAAGCTTGAACGGGTCGTGCTTCCAGCCTTCGCCCGGGGGCACCACGTCGTAATGCGTGATGAGGCCGATAGTTTTCTTCGCGCCTACATCAAGGGCGCCAACGACGTTCGGCCGTGGCTTTCCATCTTCTGTCTTCGAGGCAGGGTCGTAGACTTCAACATCGAGCCCAATCGCCTTCATCTCCTTTGAGATGAGGTTGGCGCACTCGGTGTACCTCTCTTTCTTGGAGGTGTCAGTATTTATGGATACCAGCCTACTGAGCATGTCAATCTCATAGTCAATGCTCGTCATGAATAGCACCAAATGGAATTAGGGGGTTTACCTTTATTGGCTTTACCACAAGATTTGGCTTATTTGGTGCGTCTTAGAACATGAATACGAGTATCCACGTCGGGATTGCGAAGAGCGCCCATACAAGCTTTGACCATGCGAATATCTTCGAGCCGTCAAGCGGTGGCACGGGTATGAGGTTAAACGCGGCCAACCATAGGTTGATTGTAAGACCGTATGACGCGAGCCCCCCAATAAAGCCGGAACTTGGAGTGAGGGTGTAGAAGACCGCAGCCAGCAAGAGGTTCATCAAAGGTCCGGCCAGGGATATGTGCCCAAAGATCTTTGCTATAATTTTTCGGTCAGCATTCGGGTTTATCACCATCGGAGTGATGTAGACCGCGCCGAGCGCTGCAAAAATAAAGCTGCCCTGTGTGAGGAGCGCCATTACAAACGAGAGCATAATGCCCCATGGCCAGACCTGATATACGGCGTAGCACCCATAACGCCTTGCCGTTGTACGGTGAGCAAGTTCGTGAAGTATAAACCCGAGCCCCGCAGATAGGGCAACCATGGCAAAGACGTAGAGGAAATACTCAGGATAATTGAAAAGTGTGCCTATGGAGAAACAGATGCTGATGACCGACCAAGAAAGAATCAGACCAAGAGCCTCGGGCATCTTGTTATTCATCATGGTTCGCATAGCGTATACCAGAGGTGTATAAAGAGTGCGCGTTTTATTAAGCGTGTCGAATGAAGCTCGACAAAGGCGAAGTTCATGCCCGGGAAGAGAGGAATGACTCGGCTTCGGCTATCGATTCCCTGAGGTTCTTGTAATGCGTGTGGGTAGCAATCTCCTTGCCAGTCATCCAAGAATATGAGTCATGCTCACTGGAGACCTGAACGTTCTCTCTATCAGTCATCGCGAGGAAGTAGGTAACCTCCTTGTGAACCGTGTCGCCGTTCCACTTGAAGAAGTATTTCACGGATTTTGTGAATCCGTCAATTATCCTTACCTCGTCGACCCTTATTCCGGTCTCCTCGTGCAACTCCCTTATCGCTGCAGCCTTCGGGTTTTCGCCAGCATTAATGAGCCCCTTAGGAAAATCCAGTCTGCCGTTAAATTTTAGTATGAGAAATCGCAGCGCGTCAGTCTTCCGTGCGACGATGAATCCTGCGGACCGTGCTTCCCTGAAGTGCTCCAAGTATTTTTCCCCGTAGCTTTAGTTCTGTGCAACCTTGTGATAAAATTTTGGTTTAGGAGGGCGTGAATTGTATAAGGCGTGCACCGTTAGGAGGGGGCACGATATGGATCAGGTGAAGCACGGTATGGAACGAAGAATAGTTGGTGCGGGGAGTGGGATTCGAACCCACGAAGGCCTGCGCCACAGGATAACCTATCCGGCCTCCTGTCAAGTCGGATCTTAAGTATGGCACGCTCTTTTGGAGCGCCCTGCCCCGTTGTCCTGACTTGGGAACCCCCGCATCGTATTTGGTTTATCCGGCTTCCGTATTTAGTTTTTATGTGCCGTATGGTCAAAGATGGCATAAGGTTCCCCATAGAAATGTTTATTGGAGAAGAGATAAAACTTCCTTGAATAGGGGTCCGTGGCGCAGACTGGATAGCGCGGCGGCCTTCTAAGTCGTAGGTCGAGGGTTCAAATCCCTCCGGACCCGCCATTCCGTTGTTCGGGCTACATCAATTCAATGTTCTCTTTCGAGCGTTTCTTCAGAGATCTCCAAGACATGCTGCTCAAGCCAAGACTTTCTCTTAATTCCACATTCCCGGGCTTTCATGCTGCGCTCAATCAAATCGCCTTCAAGATGCTTCTCAACAATAATCCCGAATGGGAGGCCCCGTTTGTCGATAACGAGCAGTCGGCGTACATCATGCATGGACATGAGGTCCAGAGCAGTCCTTATTGGATCATCAACCTTCACGGAAAGGACCGGGGACGACATAACGGCCGAGACCATCACGTCTGCAGGGTTCATCCCTTCGGCAATGACCTTGAAGATGATGTCCTTTTGGGTGATTATGCCCACTATCTTGTTGTCTTTTTTTATGAAGACGCTGATTGTTTGGTGCTCTTTCATCTCGCGGACGGCGTCGCTAACGGTAGAGGTGGCGTTCACGTAGAATAGCGTCTTCCGGGCAAATTTTTCAACCGGCTCGTCGAGTAGCGCCATAGAAATCACATGTTAATAATTGCTGTTTGGTTATAAAATTTTATTATGTTTTTTACGGTTATATTACTTGTTTATAACAAAATGCTAAGTGGGGGCAATTTTAATGGAGGAAGAATGCGACATTAACGAAAAGAGCCTTCATCAGTAAAGTGAAATTAGTGCTCAATAATTGATACTATAAAAAATCAGCTTTATTGAAACATAACTCAACAATCCTTATAGGTCGGAGGGATAAACTAAGCCTCATTGTATAAATAAGGAGGGAAGAAAATGCCAGAAGGTAAGTTCGCGAACAGGGCAGAGTCTAAGGCAACAGCAGTGCCAGCAATCGATTGGCATAAGATGACTTGTAAAGATTGCACAGTATTCACGCCAATGGGTAAGAGCGGACAAGGTTATTGCAGGAAGCTTGCCTCTAAGAAGAGCACTACGAGCAAGGCTTGTAAAGAGTTCAAGAAGAAGTAGAATACTTTTCAATCTGCCGGCAATATGCCGGCACCGATTCTATTTTAATTCAAATATTTTTAAACAGCTAACGGGATAGTGGAATGGGGGCTTCTTTTGAAGCACACAATATGCCAGATCGAGATACCCGTGAAGGACCTTGAGAAGGCATCGGCGTTCTATGCCCGGGCTTTTGGATGGCAGATAGACTCCGACGTCAGCCTGAATGCGGCAAGTTTCGAGACAGGCAAGGCGCCGGGCGGATTCATATCAAGGGACGAGACAGAGCCGCGATGCGTGACGACGTTCATACTGACCGATGATATCGAGATGGACCTTGATAGGATAATCCGGCTTGGAGGCACCAAGGTGAGCGATAAAGAACAGCTTGGCGAGGATGGGTCGAAGGGATGGGTTGCCCGTTTTCGCGATCCCGACGGGAATCTGCTCGGGCTATTCCAGAGAAAGCAGTGAGCAGTCAATCGGATGGTTCCTGATGAACCGTAACCGACTCAACCTCAGGGTGCTTCAGCTTGATTGCGGACTCTATTTTAGAGGCGTCCATGTGAGCCTCGTAGACGGTCGAGTCGTTCGAGAAAGCGCAGCAGAGGCTGACCCGGTATCTACCATCAACCTTCATCACATCGACGCTCTTGTGCTTGATATCGGGACGTTCCCTAACCAAGCCCTCAATCGACTTGGCAAGTATCCGCTCTGCCTCCCGGTCGTCCTTTCCGGATTTTCTGCCGTTATCCACCGGTTCGAAGTGGGATGTTGCCGCGCCTATCGATGGGTCCAGGTTCTTGACCCTTGTCTCCAGCGCTGTAGCGACCTCATGCGCCTTGAGAAGCGGTAGATCTGGATCGAACTCGAGGTGGAAGTCGACCTGCAGCATCTTGTCGAACTCGGATAAGCGTATGTTGTGGATATTCTTTATCTCAGGGAATTCGGTCGCCTCTGAACATATCTTCTCGACAAGAGTTGCAGTAGCAAGCAGGTACGGTTCGGCATGAACGACGACATCAGAGCCGGGGATGGCGCTCTGCAGCCTGAGTGTGAGTTCCTCGGTAACCCTGTGCGCCTGCTCCAGCGATAATATCTTGTCAATGAAGACAGTAATGTCGATGAAGGTGCTCGGTCCGGACTCCCTCAGGCGTATTTGCCCGACCTTCCTGACGCCGTTCACCTTCGACGCTTCCTCGAATACCTCCTTCTGGGTTCCGGTAGGAGCCATATCGAGGAGGGCGTTGACTGATTTCTTCCCAATCCGGTATGCGATGAAGGCTGTGACGGCGGCGACTCCTAGCGCGGCAATCGAGTCAAACATGTTGAACCCGAGCATCGTGGGGATTATGCCAATGATGACGACGGCAGAGGACAGGAGGTCGGTTGAGAAGTGTATTGCATCTGCCTCAAGAGCCTGGCTTTTGCACTCCTTTGCAGTGCGCATGAGGGCCCTCGACCTCGAGTAGTCAATTACCATCGAAATGACCATTACTACGAGGGCAGATATCCCAAGGTCCACATGGCTTTCTTTGAAGAAGAGCCGGGATACTGCTTCATAGACAATCCAGATGCAGGTAATGAGGAGGAGGAGCGTCTCGATTAGGCTTGACAGGTTCTCGATCTTCCCGTGCCCGTAAGTGTGATCCTGGTCCGGCGGTTTGTCGGCCTTCTTTACCGCGAAGTAAGTTGTCCCGGCGGCGATTAAATCGATTCCGGAGTGGAGCGCCTCGGAGAGGATGCCTAAGCTGTTTGTCAAGATGCCCACTATCAGCTTCATGGAAGTCAGCAGTATTGCTGCCAAGACTGAGCTTAGGGCAATCTTTTCCTTCTTGTTCGTCCGTTCCATCCCCTTTTTACACTTCAACGAAGAGGGCGAGATAAAAGGGTATGCTCTGTTTTATTTAGTATAATTATTTGTTTACCTAAGGTTTCTTTATTTTACCTTGGGATGATTCAACGAGAGCATTTCTGAAGATAAGAAAAAAGGTTAGATCTCGAAGAGGGCCAGCCCGGTCTGAACGTCAAATTTGCGACGGGTCGTGGGCGACAGAGCGCGTATCCATACCTCGCCAACGAAGACTTTGGAACCTTCTGCAAGGTGGCCGCCGAATGCGTTTCCGTCTTTGTCTGCTAGGACGACGTGGATGTGGACAATGGTCTCGCCGTCCTTGACTGCGATGTTGCCTATGCCGGAGGCAATCTCAAGGGGGCGCTCGAACACGTTCTTTTGGAAGGTCTTCTGTTCCTGGAGGTAGTAGTAAAGGACTGCCCTCCTAAGGGCACCTATTACCGTAATCACTCCGGAAGTGATCCCGAGCTTGATGACAGCCTCCTTTATCGTTAAGAGAAGGTCCGAGTCGTAAGGTATCTTGACAACATATTCCCTGATAGGCGCAGATTCCTGTATGCTCATATCCCATCCCACACCATAACAATTATGTGGTGGGGTGTAAAAAGGGTTTTATCCCAAAAGGAGGCGCTTAATTGCTCCACTTCGTGCTCACTACCGGAAAGTGCAACCTAAGGTGCAGCTACTGTGGCGGTAGCTTTCCGGAACGCAGCGTCCCATTCAAGACAACGTATGACCTTGCGCTTGCCAAGAGGTTCATAGAGGCGGACCCAAGCCCGGTTGTGGCGTTTTATGGAGGCGAGCCTCTCCTTAATCCTGAGGTGATTGAGGGGATAATGGACGGCGTGAAGGCGAAGTATGTCATACAAACCAACGGGACGCTGGTCGATTCGCTGAGCCCGAGGTATTGGTCTAGGATGGACGCCGTGCTGATATCTATCGATGGGAGCGAGAGAACGACTGATGCCTATCGAGGTCCCGGCATCTATAGCAGGGTATTGAGGGCGGTCAAAAGGTTGCGGGAAGCAGATTTTAAAGGCGACATGATAGCCCGGATGGCGGTCTCTGAGAAGACGGATATCTATGAGGACGTCAGACACCTCGTCAATCTTGGAGTGTTTGACCACGTCCATTGGCAGCTAGACGTCGGCTGGAGCGACTCCTGGGCCGATTTCGACGGCTGGGCGGAAATGAGCTACAAGCCCGGCATCAGTCATCTCGTGGAATGGTTCAGGGATGAGCTCGCAGCAGGGAGGGTCTTAGGCATGGTCCCTATCCTAGGTATCCTGAAGAGGCTCCGGGAGGGAGGGAGTACGCCGCCATGTGGCTCAGGGACGGAATCCTTCGCGATAATGCCTGACGGGGTGATAAGGGCATGTCCAATATCATTCGATGCGGGGTGGGCTGAGATCGGCAACTTAATTCATAGCACCCCTAAGACGTTGCCGAAGAGGGGGATCGTTGGTGAATGCGCCAATTGCAGCCACCTCAGGGGATGCGGCGGAAGATGCCTTTACATGAACAGGGAACGGCTCTGGGGAGAGGAGGGTTTCAGGAAGATTTGTGCCATAACCAAGTTTACCATTGATAAGATATCGGCGCTGATTGAACCTGTAGAGGAGGCGGTTCAGGCGGGAATGGTTACCAGAGACCAAGTTGACTATCCCAAGTTCAACAATTCGACAGAGATTGTCCCATAACGCAAAAAATTATAAACGTACATTCGGAGTATAGTTCAGGAGGATATTTTTTGAAAAAAGTCAAGGATCTAATGTCGCGCAAGGTCATTTCAGTCGAGAAGACCGCGAACGCTTACCAGCTTTCTAAGATAATGGACGATAAGGGCATAGGGTCGGTTATTGTAATGGATGGAGACAAGGCAGTTGGGATAGTAACAGAGAGGGACATAATCACGCGCTGCCTTGCCAAGGAGCTCGACCCGAAAAAAACCATCTCGAAGGACATAATGTCGTATCCCCTCGTCAGCGTTGAGTCCGATTGCTACGTCTCGGACGCGGCCAAGCTGATGATCAGCAAGATGGTCAGGAGGCTGGTAATAGTAGACGGCGGCAAAATTAAGGGCGTCATTACGACCTCCGACCTAGTTAGGGGAGTAGTCTCGAAGGGCAAGACGACCGAAGAAGCCCTGATAATAATGGCCCAAGATTACGAGGTATTTTAAACCTTTTTTTCATTTTTTTTAATATTTCGAAGTTATATCATAAGGAGATGTCCTGAACTATGGTGGGCCGAGCCGGATTCGAACCGGCGACCACCGCCGTGTAAGGGCGGGATCCTAACCGCTAGACTATCGGCCCGTGCAGATGGATTGATTGATGCCCCTTTAAAATTTTGCGACTATTCGGCGATGTTCTTCTCGAGTTCAGCAATCTTGAGCTTCAAAATGAGGATGGTATCTTGGTTATTGACGCTGTCGAGCCTTCCAGCGCAGGTCGGGCAATGGAAGTTTGTCTCGATGGCGTCCTCGAATGTGAACCTTGTGCTGCATGACGGACAACTGAAGAATTGGTTCCCGTTCTCGTAGCTTAGGCGGTCCTGTAGCTTCAGCAGTATCTTCTTCTTCTTAGCGTTTAGGAGGATGATGAGCCCGGTCTTGTTGATTCTCCAGTAATACTTGAACCAGCCTGCATCCTTGTCCCTGACACGCCTGTAAGACACGAGGCTCTGCTCAAATAACTGATAGAGCAGCTTTCTGAGGTTGTTAAGCTTCATGCCTGTCTTGGCGATCAACTCATCGTCGGTGGTCTCTTCTTGCTCAGAGAGTATCTGAATTAGACGTACGGCTTCTTCCCCAATCAGTTCTCTGGTGACCAGAATAAGACCTTCATTAGGCAAAATATACCACCGATACTCATAGATGAGGTGTCTTTAGAATACATAAATGGCTGATACACTCAAATATCTTTCTTTTTAAAAGATGACTGCTTCACGTTTTTTCCTTTTTCTGCAGGGATTATATTCAATTTCGCGTCTTCAAACACCTTATTTTCCCAATTTCCACCGGTAATCCGGTCCAGAAAGAGGGCGAGCGCTGCAACTTCGGAGTGCGGCTGGTTTCCTACGGCGACATTGAGGTCGGCCATTTCGTAGTAGAATACAGGCACCTTCTCCCCGCCGACTACGACTAGCAGGTTGGTCTCAGGGTCAACTCGCGATGGCGCATCTTTGAGTTGTATCCCATACATGGTCAGATGGGCTACGCGCCCCCCTTTCTCCTTCCACTCCTTGACAAATCGCACGGGGTTTGGAATGAACTCTATAGAAAATGGTCCACCCCACGTCTCAGTCACCCTCGTTATCGATGATTGAAGAGAATCATCTCTCGTTCCGGCTATGTGAACAACAGACGCTCCGAAAGTACGCGCGACGAGACATACGTGGGTTGTTATTCGCTTGTCCCTTGTTGGTCTGTGCCCAAGTCTTAAGATTTCGATTCGTTTCGTAAGCTTGCCTCCTTGAGGCTAACGATCTCAACGCCTTCGATGCCATAAGTCAATTGTTTTAGCTTCTGTAAAAACGAAGGGAGCATTTCAATCTCAATCTCTGTGATTGTCGGGGCTTTAGTTACCCCCTTGACATCAGCTTCGTCTTGCGCCCAAGAAAGTATCGACTGGATATTGGCTGACGCAGGCAGCCGCACCATATATCGAGTGTATTCAGGAAGCCTCTTGCCAACGAACGCCATTAAATCCGGAATTCCAGCTCCATCCTTTGCAGAGATCTCAAGCGGTTCCGTTCCGGTTAGTTCATTAACAATGCTTCGTTTGGACGCGATGTCAGGCGTGGAGTCGATCTTGTTGAGAACCGGCAGTATGACCTTCTTGAAGACCCCGATAGAAGTGAGGGTTGAGAGGCATGTCTCGGCTTTTCGTCTGAACTCATATACAGAGTCGGAGGCGTCCATTATCAGCAGGACGAGGTCTGCTAGCGTGACCTCTTCAAGAGTCGAATAAAAGGCATCGACGAGCAGGTGCGGCAAGTTATCTATGAACCCTACGGTGTCGGAGATTAGCACCTTCCGGTCAATTAGCCGTATTGCCCGCGTGGTTGTGCTCAAGGTTGTGAAGAGGTTGCTTCCTATCGGCAGGGATTCCTTTGCCAGGTTGTTGAACAGCGTGGTCTTTCCGGCGAAGGTGTATCCGGTTAGGGCGATAGTGAAGAGGGACTCCCTTTTGCGTTCCATGCGGTGAATCGACTTCTGGGTGCTCACCTCCTTCAGTCTTCGCTTTAGATGGGATATCCGGCGTTTCACCATCGTTGCATAGACATCAGCCTGATACCTACCCAAGCCATGGAAGCCAGGAAGTTCACCTAATTTTGCAAGGTGAACATTCTCCTTAGCATTCGGAAGTGCGTACTGAAGCGTCGCCAATTCTATCTGATACTTCGCTTCGACTGTACCAGCACGCTTTGCGAAGATCTCCAATATGAGCTGGAAACGGTCGATGACCTCTGTGCCGAACATGTGGGTCAGGTTGTACTTTTGTTTGGGCTTTAGGGCGTTGTTGAAGATGACTTTCTTCGGCTTTAGCTCCTTAAGCTCTTCTGCGATGCTTTCAGCTCTCCCCCGACCAAGGCAGTATGCAGCGTCAACAAACCGGGTCTGTTCATAGGTCTTCAGAATGCGATATCCGGCAGCCTCGGCTAGGAGGTTTAATTCTGCAAGCCCGCTTGGGTCAATGTTCCGTCTAACTTCAATCAGGATGGCTGGTTCAGTTTCATTCTTAATTATTTTTAGCCTCCTTAACAACTGCAATGTCGCCCAATGTCATTGAGCTGGGCGTTGGAGTTGACCCCTTGACACTGCTGTCGTATGTTGCCTTCAGTACAATCTTCAGGAGGCGCTCCATCCTTCGCGTAAGGTCTGACGTTGGATACATCTCTTCCGCTTCAATCCGCCTTATCACGGATTCCCTTTCGCCCAACTTGTGGGCAAAGGCATCCCTTGTGAGATTTTGGGATTCCCGGGCTTTTTTAATTACTTCACCAAAGTGGTCAACCAGAATGGACTCCTCAAATTGGTCCTTCCTTACTGGCTTGGGGACGTACTTCTTTGGACCGGGCTTTGGCGCCGTCCTCTCAATGACCATTGCGGTCTTTTTATCAACGACCGTACCGAAGCGTGAGCATTCTTGGCAAACGGATAGCAGCGTCCGCTCCACAGTAACCTGGATTGGTCGACCTAAAATTTTATTGCCGCATATCTCACAATTCATAAAAGGCACCGTCTGAATTTAGTGTTATAGAAGGTAAACTAAAAGTTACCTATAATGGCGAGTGAGGCTGATGACCGAAAATATCGATTACAAGGATAATGACTCGTCCCTTCTGCTTCAACTAAAGAAACTGGAGCAGAGGGCATTCGAGCTTGAGGCGGAGAAGCGCGATTGGTATTTCGAGAGGGAGAGGCTGCAAAGGGAAGTCCAAGCGCTTCGCACGGAGATCGAGAAGCTCACCGTTCCGCCGCATATTGAAGGCAACATTACGGATGTGTTGGAGGATGGAAGGGCGGTCGTGAAGAGCACAACGGGCCCATCCCTCATAGTGAATATTCTCAAGGATATTGACATAAAGAAGCTCACCCCCGGAAAGAGGGTTTCTTTGAGCCAGAGGAACTTCGCGGTGCTCGAGACGCTTCCGGATTCGCTTGACATGTACATCAAGGCGATGGAGGTCGTCGAAGCGCCAAAGGTCAGCTACTCGGACATAGGCGGATTGAAGGATCAAATCAGAGACATCAAGGAGCTTGTCGAGCTCCCGTTGCTTCGACCGGAAATCTTCGAGAAGGTGGGTATCGAGCCGCCTAAGGGAGTTCTCCTTCAGGGTCCGCCCGGTTGCGGAAAGACACTCCTGGCGAAGGCTGTAGCGAACGGAACCAAGGCGACATTCATCAAGGTTGTAGCATCCGAACTCGTCCAGAAGTACATCGGTGAGGGGGCTAGGATGGTCAGGGAACTCTTCCAGCTTGCCCGGGCGAAGGCGCCAAGCATCGTCTTCATTGATGAGATTGATGCAGTTGGCGGCAGGAGAGGAGACATAACCATAAGTGGCGAGAGGGAAGTCCAGAGGACGCTCCTTCAGTTACTCAGTGAGCTTGATGGCTTCAGGTCAAGGGGAGATGTCAAGATAATCGGTGCTACGAATAGGATAGATCTCCTTGATCCCGCGCTCTTGAGGCCGGGCAGGTTTGACAGGGTAATTGAAATTCCTGCGCCTGATCCCAAAGGAAGGGAAGCCATATTCAAGATTCATATCAGCAAGATGAACGTCTGCAAGGATGTCAACTTGAAGGGTCTTGCCAGCGAAACTGACGGTGCAACCGGTGCAGAGATCAAGGCAATATGCACAGAGGCGGGCTTGTTTGCGATTCGCGAGGATAGGGACATGATAACCAAGAGCGACTTTGGCAAAGCGATAGACAAGTTGCTGAAGAAGGAGGAAAAAAGGAGTGCCTCCGGCACCTATCTGTAATCCAGTCGCGGAAGACGACCTTATCCGGATAAGGGCAGTCGCGGACTACCAATTTGGAGCGGGTTGCGGCGAGTGGCTCTTTCCCGAGACGGTCCGCGTCGTAAAATCACGGAAGACAGGCAAGGTCAAGGGGATATATCTTGGCGACGAACTGCTTGCGACCTTAAAGCCCTCTGATGGCTTCCTTGCAATGAGCACGCCAGGCGCAATCCGGCTTGCTTCAGCATTGCCTCCTCCACGATACAGGGTTGTTGTCATAGACGATGTCCTTGAATTCATAAAAGAAGGGCGAAACCTGTTTGCAAAGCATGTTTCGGCAGCTGATCCTGAAATACGCCCGGGCGAAGAGGTCCTGATGACAGATTCTAAAGACCGAGTCATAGCTGTCGGCAGGGCAGTGCTTTCAGGTGAAGAGATGAAACGCTTTAAAATAGGACTGGCAGTAAAAATAAGGAGAGGAGAAGAGGACTGAGAAGAGGCGGAATGCAATGAGGAAGATGAACCCGAGAGAAATGAAGAGGATGATGTCACGCATGGGCATGGGGCTTGAGGAGATGCCTGGCGTTCTCAAGATTACGTTCCATATGAAGGGCAAGAATCTTGTAATCCCCGATCCGCAGATAACGGTGATGAAGATGAGCGGTCAGACCATTTATCAGGTGGTCGGGGAAACGGTAGAGGAAGCGCAGGAGTCGGTCGAGGTTAAGGTCGAGATATCAGATGACGATGCCCAGCTCGTGGCTGCTCAGACAGGAACCAGTATTGAAGTAGCAAAGAAGGCATTGGAGTCTACAAATGGCGATCTTGCGCAAGCAATAATGCTCCTCAAAGGATGAACCGCTGGTTTTTAACAGCGAACTCCCTCTCGTTTATGCTCCACATCTTTGATGGCTTTATCTTTCCGTAGGTTTTTGTGTAGAGCATTATCCGGTTGCCGTCATACCCACATTCTGGGCATTTCTCGTGGAGTCCGTAAATCATGTTCCTGCAACGCGAACAATAAGAGTAGTCCCTCGTGAAGGTGAATAGCCCAATATCAGCGGTGTCGATGATTCGCCGGGTGTTATTCGCAAGGACCTCGTAGGTTGGGAATGGTTCTTCAAGCCGCAAATCGAAGAGATGCCCACCTTTTGTCCTCTGTTGGAAGCACTCTTCAATCTTGAGACGTTTCTTTAGGGGGATAGCGGTTGTAAGCGGGAGGTTGGAGTGCTCGGTGTAAGTGGTGACGTCCTTTGATTTCAGGTAACCGGAGGATATGTCAAGGCTTGTCAACCGCTGTGCAGCCGGCTCAAACGTTATGCTCGAAGTCAGCAGGCGGGTTGAGGGGAGCACCTGCCGCGTGTACTCGTCCATGGCTTCCACAATGCGCATGGATAGTTTCAGTGCCTCATCGCTATCGGACAAGTCAAACCCAGTATGGTGCTGCACGGCCTCCGGAAGCCCCACATAACTGATGATGCCGGGAGAATCGTTCAGTCTAAAGTAATTGTTGCCCTCGAGTTCTTCCTTGTAAAGAGGGAGAAGCCGGTCGATGAAGATGCGCTCTTCTAGAATCTTCTTTTTGATCGAAAGTGCTTCCCTTGCAAGTTCCAGGAGTTCCCTCAGGCGTTCCATCAGTCGATCGTCGTCCCCGTTCGCCTCATAGGCAATCCTTGGGAGGTTTAACGTAACATTGTCCAACGAGCCCACCCGCATCGTCCCGCTTTCCCAGTCTTTCCATCCGGAGTCAACCCTTGATAGGTTGGCATTGTAGAAGACGTTCTCCTGTTGCCATGGAAGCATCTGGTTCACAAAGTATACAGATCCCCATTTTTCCGCAAGCTTGTATGCGCTCTCGAAGCATTCGGAGGCTTTGTCGGTCACCAACGATTTCTTCCGCATCTTGAGGAAAATCATGGGATTGATTAGGGGCTTTGATGCGCCATCAGGCTCACGCATAACCTCTAAGAACAGGTTTAGGAGCCTGAGTGATTCGTCGTAGTAGTCGGAATATTGGCCGGGCTTGCCGTCTGGGCCAACTGCAGTTACGCTCTCCAGAAAATGAGGGACCTCTAACTCTGCATTGATGGCTACCCCATTGGGAGAATTGCCATTCATGTTGCTGTTCATGTCGTAAACGAAGTCTCTGAGATTAGACTTGATGGTTTCATCATCTAAACCCTTAATGAAGGGTGCTAGAAATATGTTGAAAAAACCTATTGACTGTGAGTTCGAGACTAGGCTGGAAGTCGATTTTATTAAAGAATTTAATGTAAAAAGTGCTCCAGCCAAGCTCTTTGGCGAGCTGTGCACCGGCAAAGACAGCCCGGTTCCATCTGCAGGAATCTTGCCGGATAGGAACGGCCTCAAGTCGTGCTGTAGGTCCGCCGGTCGCAGCGCCCAATAATTCGCGTTATTGAGGTGGAGTGCCCCGCAGAGATGGGCATCGGCAATTGTCCTCGGCAGTACCTTCAGAAGCATGTACTCCTCAAGAACGGCATCCCCAGCAAGCGTATGGACCTTCTCAGGCGACGGGTAATCCCTAAATGCGGTATTTTTAATCGTAGTGGTAACATCATAAACCGGTTGACCCAACCTTGTCAACGCATGACGGTACTCCTCAAGCCCCTTTTCAAGCAGAATGGAGTTGATGAACTCTCGGATTAAAGCGGCAGTCAAATACCTGACTTGTAGTTTCTTAAGGCGATCTTCGGCTTCTTTAGAGACTGATTCGGCTAATTTCCTTGGAACCGAAGCTTCCCTCATGAGAGCGTCCACGATCTTCTTCTTCTCAAAAGGTTCGATTGTCAAGCTGGAGGTTCTAACCAGCATGTCGCCTTTCTTCCGCCTCACAGCATCCTCAACGCCGTAAATGAAGTTTGCAACGTCTTGTCCAAGCAGCGTGAGATAATATTTTCCAGAAGATTCGTCTGACTTGATCAGCTCAGCTTCATTGAGCATGCGTAGGTGGTAGCCAAATTTGCCAGCGTCACTCTTCGGGTTCATCTCGAGTTTTTCCATGATTTCAGTGAATGAGAGTGGACCTTCCATACTGATTAGCTTGAGGACCGCTGCCCGTACTTCGTTTGAAAGGGCGGAGAGAATGGACTCTAGGAGGTTCTTGGATGACAAACCCGGCACACCAGAGTTATTCTATAGCATTATTCTAAAAAAGGTTGTAGGTCACAGCCTATAGGACTGGTCTAAACTTGATGGCATATTCGATTATCCCTGAATCGCCATCCTCGCAGACCTTCCTGAAGACTGCTTCCAAAGACATCCCTATCGTTACATTTGATGGATCAACGTCTGTAAGCTGCACAGTGATAATGGTGCCATCGTTCAGTTCAACTACGCCCAATACATAAGGAGTCATTTTTTCAAAACCTTTGGGGGCGCTTCGAACTATTGTGAATGACATCAGTTTCCCATTTTCAGGAAGGGTGTATTGGACGAACGCATCTGAGCCGCATCTCGAGCATCTTCCTCGTGGCGGAAAATCTACATGCCCGCATTTTTCACACTTCTGCGTCTGGAGCCTTGTCCTCTCAGGGACATCTCGCCAATATCTTGGAACCGACATTCTAAGGCCTCCTGAGTATCGTCACGTATGTGCTGGATCCGGAGCCTCCAATATTTTGGGCTAGCCCGACCTCAGCGTCTTTGACCTGCATCTTGTCAGCCTTTCCGGTAAGTTGCATGGCAATCTCAGCAACCTGGTAAGCGCCCGTTGCACCTACAGGGTGCCCCCTTGCCTTGAGCCCGCCGCTAGGATTTATTTCAACATTGCCCTTTCCCTCGAAGGCGCCGCTTGAGAGCATCTTATTGAAGCGCCCCTTTTCGCAGAAGCCCAAATCCTCGACCGATAGGGCAGCGGTTATCGTGAACGTATCATGAATTTCAGCCACGTCTATGTCTGCGGGCGTGACTTTTGCCATCTTATAGGCCTTATTCGCAGCCACTACGGTTGAATTGAGCGTCAGCATGTCTCTCCTAGAGGAGATGTTAATTGTGTCTGTAGCGCCGGCTATGCCTGTGATTTCAACGTAGGAGTCGGTCAGCTTCTTAGCATCATCCCACGGGCACATAACGAGGGCAGCTGCACCGTCACCCACCGGTGCGCAATCATAAAGGCTGATCGGGTCAGATATCATATCAGAATTCATTACTGTGTCTCGTGTGATCTCGAACGGTAGTTGGGCATATGGGTTCTTTGTAGCATTCCTATGCATCAGAACAGCGAAGTCGGCGAATGTCTCCCTCGGCACTTTGTAAACGTGCATGTAGTGGTTCATCATAAGCGCGTTGATGCTCACAAAGCTGGAGCCGTAGAAGAGTTCGTATTCGGCATCTGCCGCCTTCCCAAGGGAATATGTCGTGTTGCCGCCAACACCGTCAGTGAGCTTCTCAACCCCCCCGGCAAGGACATAATCGTACAGTCCTGAAGCGACTGCAGTATATGCACCTAATACAGCGGCGCCTCCGGATCCGCAGGCAGCTTCAATGCGGTATGCGGTCGTTGGGGTAATTCCTAGATAATCGGCCAAGAGGGCGCCGATGTTGTTCTGATCGGATAAGTCAGACGCGCACATGTTCCCAACAATCAACGCGTCAATGGAGGGTAATGTGATGGGTGTAAGAGCCTTCTTTGCGGCTTCTCCAAATAATTCACGGAGTGACTTCCGCCAATGTTTATCGACCTTTGTCATTCCATAGCTTATTATAGCGACTCTTCTCATAGAAGCAACTCCTAAACAACTATCTTGCGTCTGTATTTTGCATAAATCGCATAGTCGATATTCTTCTTCCGGTGGATGTACTTCGCGACGGTGGGAGCTAGGTTCCTCTTTGCGTCTACGCCGTCAGTTACTGTGAACGAGAAGGCATCGCTTCCGGCGCCTGACCCAAAACTTGCAAGGAATATCCGGTCACCTGGTTTTGCTACATCAAGAACCGCGGAGAAGCCGGTCACTGATGACCCGGAATAGAGGTTGCCTATCGACGGGACAAGAAGCCCGGTATCAACCTGTTCTTTCTTGAAACCAAGGTATTTTGCTGCCCTGATAGGGAATTTGCCGTTCGGTTGATGCAGTATCGCATATTTGAAGTCCGAAGGCTTGAGAGAAAGCTCTTCAAAAAGTAATTTTGATGATGATGTAATATGAGTGAAATACGCAGGCTCACCGGTAAATGCCTCTGCGTGTGATGGATATTCGCGCTTTGGGCGCCTCCAGAAATCAGGCGTATCCGAAACGTATGAGACTGACCCCTCAAGGGTGGCGACGGGGTCTTTGGTCTTCACTTTTTGTCCGACGATTAAGGCGGTTCCTCCACAACCTGCTGAAAACTCAAGTGCATCAGCGGGAGCTCCTTGCGCGGTATCTGCGCCTATTGCCATGCCATATTCAATCATGCCTGACCCAACGAGACCGGTGCAACATTGGAGACACTCAGTTCCAGCCTTGCATGCGAATTCGAGATCGGCGGCCAATAAGCGAGGTGTGGCATCAATAGCCTCGGCGACAATGGTCCCTGTCGGTTTGACGGCATATGGTTTAGATTCTGTCCCAACAAAGACGGCTCCCAATTGCTTGGGGTTGATGCGTGCTCTTTTCAGGGCGTTCTTGGCGGCTTCCACTGAAATGGTTGAGACATCTTCGTCCTGCCCAGCTACTGCTTTTTCATCGATAAGCAGTTCTTCCCTGAAGTGCTTGGCAGATTTTCCCCATACCTTTGCAATCTCTTCAACTGCGACGCGGTACATGGGTATGTATGAGCCCCACCCGGCAATGCAAACATCTAGTTGAGGACGCATGGTATCACCGTTTCTAATTAACACATAATATCGGATATATTAGGACATCGTTTTCTGACTTTATAATAGTTCGACAATAGACGATGTTTATGCGCGTATGGAGTGCAACGCCTTAATCAAAGCGTCAATATCCTCTTTCTTTGATAAAACGAGCGGGATCCGCTCCAGCTTTGCAAGCTCAACTGCGATTTTGTCTAAGCGGGTCACCCCATGGAGAATGATAGCCGCGGGCTTTAGGGGCGTAACTCGAACGGCGACCATCGGAGAGCGCCCAGTCGTTGTCTTTGTGAATACGAGTGCGCGTTCACTTGTACTGCCTAAAAGTTGGAAGAAGTCAGAACCGGACATCGATAGGATTGCCTTAATGCTGTCAACAACGGTGTATCCGAGCAACTTCTTCTCCGAAAGGTAATCGCATGCTAAGAATTCCCCGTCAATAGCGCCAACGATATCTTTTAGCATCAGTGGAGAGGGAAATTCGCACAGGTCGAGTATTGCGTCGGAGCTTGTTTTGAAGAGCGAGGAGAACTGCCGCATCACCTTCCCGCCCCTTCCGTAGTCGATATCGAGCAATGATGATACGAATTTTTTTATGAAGATGGAGCCGGGAGATTTGCGCCTCCCGCCCTCATAGTCGCTAATGACGGATGGTGAGATTGCAAGTTTAGCGGCGATTTCAAGCTGAGTGATATCAAACAGTTCCCTCCACCGGCGCATTACCTCACCGGGGTTGTTTGAGAGTATGATCTCCCCGATGATGCGCTTCATTATGAGCTCCTTTGCGGTCTCCAACGGAATTACCCATTTTTGCTATAGCTCAACAGGGTAAAAATGGTTTCTATAAAAAAGTATAAAGATAGCCCCTTTTGTTTTGTATTTGGCTAGGGGCTGTAGGCTAGCTTGGTCCAGACTGCCAGGCTCGGGCCCTGGTGACCCCGGTCCGAATCCGGGCAGCCCCACCATACGATTAAAAAAATTGGGATGGATTATCCCTTTGCTAATTCTTTTCCGCATTTATAGCAGAATTTAACGTTGGCGTTGTTCTCTGAACCGCAGTTCGTGCAGAATGTCTTCGTGCCAGCAGCCGGTGATGACGCAGTAGTTGGCGGTGGCGGCGGTGGCGGATAAGATGTTGAGGCGGAATATGGTTGCACGCCGGATTTCCCTTCGGCGTACACTAGTCCGGCTGATCTCATGAGGAATGTCGCAAATGCTGGTGCGATTACAAGGGCGATAACCCAGCCAATTGCAGGGATAGAGCCAATGGCCCCTTCAATCACAAGAATGATGAACATTACGATTGTCCACAGGATATAGCTACCCCAACCAACGCTCTTTATTATTCCAAAGATCTCGCTGAACGCAAACGCTTTGGATATGCTGCCGTATTTTGCAAAGTTCACAAGCGCCATAAAGAAGATTATGCTAACGATAAACAGTGCAATAAGACCTATAACTGAAAAGATTATCGTCGCGCCCGCTCCGACAAGTGAGGGCATGCCGGGTACAAGAAACGCAGAGATACCTACTCCGAGAATAGCGACGGGTATTATCAGGTAAACGATACCCACAATTATTGCTTTTAATCCGTCAAAGAACAGAGTGCCATATTGGTTTAATGCAGGAGGTTGGTTTGAATCCGGCGTCTCCTTTGCAACTTTCATCACATACCCTAACATTATAAAGTTAACAATTGGAATTATGGAGATGATGATGAGGATTAGCAGGCGTCCAAAGTCACCGAAGAGCTTTTTAGTATAGTCAAAAGACATGCTTAGATTATTTCCAATATTCATAATGATTCACTTTTAAAGTAACTAATTTTAAATGAGTTATTTAACCATTATCATTCACTAAATTCATTCTAAGTCTGAAAAGCAATTAATAAAAATAAAAAAATTGTTTAAATTAAAATTTAAAGCAAGCCTGCCTTCTTCAGGATCCCCCGGCCAGCAATTACCCCGTTAGCCGCTGCCCCTACTATTCCCCTTGATAGCCCCACACCGTCCCCTGCTACGAAGAAATTCTCGATGGGGGTTTCGAGATCTTTGTTTACCTGGAATTTATTAGCGGAAAATTTGATCTCGGGTGCATAAAGTAATGTCGAGGAGCTTGCAACGCCAGGTATTATTTCATCGAGCTTCTCAAGGCCTTCAATGATGTCCGCCACTATGCGGTGAGGCATTGCCATCGCGATATCGCCAGGAGTTGCCGACCTTAACGTAGGCTTGATTTGGCTATGCGAGATCCGAGTCCACGTCGAGCGCCGTCCCATTCTTAAGTCGCCAAGACGTTGAATGATTGGCTCCCCGCCACCCAGTATGGTTGCTTGCTGGACTACGGACCGGCCATATGCGGTCGTGTCTTCGATAGGCTCGGTAAGAACGACCCGGACCAAGAAGGCAAAGTTACTGTTTTCGGAGGTGGTCTCGGTCATGGAGTGACCATTTACGCCTACGAAGCCATCGTATACTTCCTTCACGACATAACCCTGATGGTTAACGCAGAAAGTTCTTACAAAGTCATCATAAGTGTCAGTATAAATGTGAAACTTGGGGTCGCGATTTACTTCGATAATCGGAGCCATCACAAATGCTGGAACTTCGACCCGGACACCAATATCGATCGGCTCATGCTTTGCAGGTATGGATAACCGCCTAGCTACATCTGCTGCCCAGTTCGCGCCCACACGCCCCGGTGCAAATAGGATGTATCTTGAACTCTTCACGGTGCCATCTTCAAGTGTGACCTTGCCCGGTTGCACATCCTTGACGTGTGTTCCAAGCATGAATTTGATGCCCCTTTCTTCAAGATCGTTTTTGAAGTTGTCAATGACTTTTGGAGCACCGTCGCTACCCATGTGTCGCTGGGTGATTGGAAGGAACTTAATCCCGCATGATGCGGACCTTCTCTGGAGCTCAATGGCCTCATCGACGTCTCCTCTGTAAACTTCATTTGGAGCACCGTATTTGAGGAAGATGGAATCGACATAGTTCACAAGATCCCAAGCACCCTTTTCATCGTTAGTAAACTCGATCAAATCCCCACCGATGTCGGGCCGCAGGTTAAGCAGCCCGCTTGAAAGAGTTCCGGCGCCGCCAACACCGCTCATTATGCTGCATACGTGGCATTTTGTGCAGGTTTTGTAGTTTTGGACGGGACACTTCCGGTTAGCAACATCGTATCCTTGATCGATGATAAGCACAGAGAGCTTTCCATTTCCCCGATAAGCAAGCTCGTATGCTCCAAACATGCCAGCGGGTCCGGCACCAATTATGATTACATCATAATCCAAAGAAAGCACCACATCGTTTGAATTGCGGGCACATTTATTTATTTTCTTGCTTCGCATTAATAAATCGAGGACTTCAAATGGGAGCAGCCTTGGCACTTGCGCTGAGCGAGATGGCGGAAACTGAAGGCTGGGATGAAAATATGAAAGAAGCGTTGTCCAAGACATTTGGGTCCAAGTTCGAAAAGGCTGAGGAACTCGTAGTGTCATCGGCAGTGAAGAAGTATGTCTTCAAGCCGAGCGGCAGGGTCGTGTGGATTGTTGTCGGTAGAGAGCAGGACTACATGGTTATCCCTGCGTTTTACTGCAAATGCGATGATTTCTACATTAACGTTGTCATTAAAAGGAAGGCTGTAGCTTGTTATCACATGATAGCCCAGCTAATTGCTGAGAAGAAAGGCATGTTTGAAGTATACGAAGTTCCGGACAGTGATTTTATAAGACTTAACAGTGAATGGAAGAAGCAAAGCGTTTGAGGTACTCTCAATGGATTCCGCGACTTTGCTCAACATTATTGCTATTGCATCGATAGCGTTAGTCGCGCTTACAATCGCAATAATGGTATTAGATAATAAATGACGGCGATCAGGATGGCCCGTTCAGCATCACTATTATCAGTACTTGTTGAAAAATCAGGCTTATCCAATGAGGAAGTTCTAAAGAGGGTTGAAGAAAAAAAAGAGAGTTTAGGTCATTTTATCAACGATGATGTTGCAGTCAGGCTTGTTGCGAAGGAGCTCGAGATTAAACTTCATGAAGAGGTAATCGACAAGCCGTCATTAAAAATTGAAGACCTCGTAGCGGGCATAAATAATTTGACGCTGGATCTGCAAGTGGTTCACTGCAGCAGTGTAAGAGAATTTCATAAAAAAGATGGCACCGCCGGCAAGATGGCTAGGGCAGCAGTATCGGATGAAACCGGTAGGGTAAACATGGTCATGTGGGATGAGCACTCGGCGCTCGCATCCGAGATGACGGAAGGAACTAAAATCAAGGTTCAATCAGCGTATACGCGCGAAGGACTCGATGGCCAAGTTGAGATACATCTAGGGAACAGGGCGGCGGTTCAAGTATTTGGTCATGAAACTAATGATCAGGCACCTATCTCGATGGGAAGGATCGAAAGACTTTATGATCCCATATATTTCCGTAGAAAAGATGGTTCTGAAGGCAGATTTGTTGCTTTCTTGCTGAAGGGAGATAGCAGTCAGACGCGAGTTCTTGTATGGAACCCGACTGACGAGATGCTGATGAGCTTGGTTGAAGGAGCCTCAACAGAAGTTGTGAACGGCGTCCTGAAGAAAGATTTGCAAGGAGAGACCGAGCTCCATGTAAACAATGAAATGGATGTTAGAGTAGACCTAGATGACGTTACCCCCGTAAAACATGATTGTGTAAGGCTTGAAGCGATACAGCCCGATATGAAGGACATAATCATTCAGGGGTTGGTTGAGTGTGATTTCGAGCTCGAGAGCACGTTCAATGGCAAACCTTACGCAAGGGTTTTGTTGAAGGACGGGGAGACGGTTCTTCCGATCATATTCTGGAATAGTCAGGCAATCAAGGTAAAGCAGCTTGCAAAGCCCGGTTGCGCGCTGATTGTTGAAGGATGCAACACGCGGTTTGGTAAGTCAGGGTTAGAGATAATGGTTAGCAAATGGTGCCGCGTAAAAACCAAATAATCCGTTTTACGGATTATAGGGCGAGAGTGTATCATAGAAAGTTTATTATTGCCACCGTTTAGAGGTAAACCATAGATAATCAACAGAGAGGATTGAGATGGGCGGTAGAAAGAGGAAGAAAGTAGTTCGTCGTATGCGCAAAACGATTCCTAAGATCTTTGCTTGCCCAAATTGTGGCGAGAAAACGCTTGGAATTAACCTTAACAGAGAGGTTGGCGAAGCGACAATCAAGTGCGGCAGGTGCCAAATAGAAGATATTGTGAAGATATCCAGTATCGAACAGGCAGTTGACGCTTATGGCAAATTCGTTGACAAGTATTACCACGGAGACAAGGCGGTAGAGAAAAATGAAGAAAGTGGAGACTTATCTGAATCAAAAGATCAATGAGAAAGGATGCATTCACATAGTGCTCGTTGATCCAGACAAATGCGACCCGGCTCAGGCATCGAATATAGCTATTGAAGCCAAGAACGTTGGAACGGCCGCATTCATGGTAGGCGGTTCTACAAGCTTGGGCGGCGAATTCGTGGATAATCTGATAAAGGGCTTGAAAAGCGGAGCAGATCTACCTACGATATTGTTCCCGGGAAGCCTATTCGGGATTAGCAAGTATGCGGACGCGGTCTGGTTCATGTCGGTTCTAAACTCAACTAGCCCATACTACATAACAGGGGCTCAAGCAATAGGGTCCAGAATGGTCAGGGCTTACAATGTCGAAGCGATACCACTTGGATACATCATAGTCAGCCCGGGCGGTACAGCGGGTTTCATAAGTCAAGTTAACCCAGTGCCATACGACAAGCCAGAGGCTGCGGCAATCTATGCCTTGGCAGCTCAGTACATGGGGATGCGCTTCGTATACCTCGAACGTGGTTCAGGCGTTGATGCGCCAATTACACCTTCAATGGTGAAGACCGTGAAGAAAGTGGCGAATGAAACAAAAATCGTTGTAGGTGGAGGAATCAGGACGCAGGAACAGGCAAGAGAAATCGCATGGGCAGGGGCTGATGCGATTGTCACAGGCACCGTTATTGAGGAGAAGGGCATTGGCGGCTCCCTGAAAGACATAATCAGGGGTATAGAGGAAGGAGTTCATGCTCGCCAAGCTTAAGAATGAAGTCGTCAGAAAAGCGTTTCATATAACCGGTCTTTCAGTCCCTATAATCTATTTTTTTATTGGTAGAGATTATGCAATTCTGTATACGTCAGTGGCTTTGCTAGCATTTATGGTGTTGGAGTTCGTTAGAATCCGGGCGCATTCGCTCTTCCCAATGAGGAGAACGGCAGACAGGATTGAGCGCAAAAAGGAGAAGACGGCGATAGCGGCGTATATCTACTTCTGCATGGCAGCGGTGTTATGCATTTGTTTTTTCGAGAAATTTCCCGTGATAGTAGGGCTTTCTGCAGCGCTCTTAGGGGATGCAGCAGCGGCTATTGTTGGGACTGGATTGGGGCGCCATCGATTGAGGTCATGCAAGAGTGTCGAGGGTTCAGCCGCCGGAGTGGCAGTTGTTTGCGCGATAGCATATGCCTTAAATTGTAACCTTGCATCTATAGTTGTTTTAGGGCTGGTATTTTTGATCTTCGACCTCGTAGAGTTGGGAATCGACGATAACTTCACTACGCCACTAGCGATGGTGGTAGTAGTCCAGCTCTTCGAGGCATTACTATGAAAGCGGATCAAGCAACAATGAAGTATTTCGATGAGCTTAATGCTAAGACTTCAGAGCTCTATGAAATCGCCGAAAGAGCAAGAATAAAAGGCTTTGATCCGGCAGAGAGGGTCGAGATATACAAAGCGGAAGACCTTGCTTCGCGCGTTGAGGGTCTTATCGGAGTCAAAGGCTCTGCTGAAAGGATCCGCGAACTCGATAAGCAGATGACAAGAGAACAGACTTCGTTCACAATTATTGAAGATATTATCAATGGTAAGTTCGGTAAGTATGATGATGAAAAGGCAGCAGATTACGCGATGAGAACTGCCTTAGCTATAGTCACCGAAGGAATTACGGCTGCTCCGCTGCAGGGCATTGATAAAGTCGAAATAAAGAGTAACGCTGATAGGAGCAGGTATCTCGCAGTTTATTATGCCGGACCAATGAGGTCAGCTGGTGGGACTGAGCAGGCGCTAACGGTTCTTTTTGCGGAGAAGATAAGAAAGCTCCTTCATATTGATCGGTTCAAGATAACAGAGCAGGAAATAGGGAGGTTCATTGAAGAACTCCGGCTCTATGAGAGGAAGGTATCAAATTTTCAGTACCACCCTTCTGATGACGACATCAGGCGTCTATTACCTTACATACCAATTGAGATTACAGGCCCGGCTACTGACAACTATCAAGTATCAGTATATCGCAACATACCAAGAATTGAGACGAACAGTGTCAGGGGAGGCGCCCTGAGAGTAATCAATGATGGAGTTTATGGTAAGGCGGCCAAACTCAAGAAAATTGTTGATAAATCAGGGTTCACAGATTGGGATTGGCTTACTAAGGTAAAGAAGGAAGAGAAGAAGGAGAGCGCTTCGGTAAAGATCGTGCCCGATATCAAGTACCTTGTGGATATCGTTGGCGGAAGGCCAATATTCTCTCACCCTTCAAGGTTTGGTGGATTTAGGCTCAGGTATGGAAGGTCAAGGAACACTGGCCTTGCGTGCGTTGGGATACATCCGGCTTCGATGATAATTCTTGAAAGTTTTATCGCGGTCGGTACTCAGCTCAGAGTGGAACGCCCTGGCAAGAGTGCAACCATTACACCGGTAGATACGATTGATGGTCCGATAGTGAAGCTAAAGAATGGAGACGTCATACGGGTCGATGATGAAAAGACGGCTGAGAAGGTTCGCGACCAGGTAGCAGAGATACTCTTTATTGGGGACATGGCAATAGCGGTTGGTGAATTCCTTGAGAACAACCACCGGTTGATGCCTGCTGGCTATTGTGAAGAGATATGGGCTGCAGAGTTCCGAAAAATTATTAAAGAGAAATACGATGGCAGTTGCAAGTTGGCAGGGGATAAGGCAGGCATTGCTGTTGAGAAGTTTAGGCGATTTGTTGAAAACCCCTTGTTCGAAAAACCTTCGGCGGAGGAAGCGCTGAGGATTTCAGAAGTGTTTGCAGTTCCTCTGCATCCGAGATATACATATTTCTGGGAAGCATTGACAGTTGACGAACTCATCGAGATTAAAGATTGGATAACAGAGCCGTTAAAGAGTTGGAATGGTGGGCAACTTGAAGTTGTGTTGAAGGATTCAAGGATTAAGGAGTTGCTTGAAAGGATTGGCGCGCCTCACCAGTATAATGCGGCTGCAAACTCAGTTGTTTTTAAGGATGGCCAGATCATAAAAGCCCTCTTTTTACCTTCGCAGTGCACGACGAGCACGCTTGAAAACGATGCCATAAAATTTCTTAGTGAATGGTCCTGCATCAAGATAAGGGAGAAGGGCAGGTCGTTCATTGGGGCAAGAATGGGAAGGCCAGAAAAGGCGCGGGAGAGGCTCATGAGCCCTCCCACTCAAGTCCTTTTCCCAGTCGGGTTGGCGGGCGGGGCTAAACGAGACCTTACAAAGGCAGCGGCTGCAGGAAACTACATTACTTCGATAATAATCAAGCGCTGCCCAGAATGCAATAAGATTACTTTTGAGAATGTGTGTAGAGATTGCGATACAAGAACCGTCCAAGCATACACTTGCGCGTATTGCGGTTCTAAATCATACTTCAGCTCAAAAGACCAGAATGATGAGCACGCCATAACCTGTCCCCGCTGTAATAAGACGGCAGCGATGTTTGACGAAAGGTCAATATCGATGGAGCATTACAACGGGCTGCTGAAAAAGTATAACGTTGAGAGTAACATTGTAGTGAAGGGTGTGAAAGGGCTCTCAAACCCGATGAAAATTCCGGAGTCGATAGACAAAGGAATACTACGAGCCAAGCACAAGGTATTTGTTTACAAGGATGGTACGGTCCGCTTTGACATTACCAATGCCCCATTGACTCACTTCAAAGTATCTGAGACGAGAATAAGCATTGATAAGTTGAAGGAACTTGGTTACGACAGGGATTGTCAAGGTAAAGAACTCATTTCGCCGGAACAGATGGTGGAGCTGAAGGTTCAGGACTTGATTGTTCCAGAGCGCTGCAAGGAATATCTTTTCCGTGCTTCGAAGTATGTTGATGAGATGCTGATGAAGCTATACAATATGGAACCGTTCTATAACCTGAAGGAGCAGGAAGAGGTCGTCGGAACACTGGTGATAGGGTTGGCGCCACATACTTCAGCAGGAATTATAGGGCGCATAATTGGCTTCACCGAAGCAGCGGTATGTTATGCACATCCATTCTGGCATGCGGCAAAGAGAAGGAATTGCGATGGAGACGAGGATGCGGTAATGCTTACCCTTGAAGCGTTGATAGATTTCTCCAAGTCATATTTACCTGATAAAATAGGCGGACTAATGGATGCGCCTTTGGTTATAACTACAGTAATTGACCCTTCAGAGGTCGACGATGAGTGCCACAATATGGAGACGGTGGAGTTTCTTCCGTTGGAATTTTATGCGCTTGGTAATGATTACAAAGACGCGAAAGAAGCGCTGAAGTATGTTGGAACGATAAAGGATAGACTTGGGAAGCCGGAGCAATATACGACGTTCTACTATCCAATTGAGACCGCGAGCATCGAAGGCGGACCTTTGACTACCGCCTATGATAAGATAAAGTCGATGATGGATAAAGTGGAAAAGCAGCTCCAACTTGCAGACAGGATAAAGGCGGTCGACAGCAAGGATGTGGCAGAAAGGCTGCTTAAGCATCATTTCATCCCAGACCTCATGGGGAATTTGAGGGCGTTCTCAACGCAAACCGTAAGGTGCACTAAATGCGGCGTTAAATACCGCAGAGTGCCATTGAAGGGAGTCTGCACTCGATGCAAAGGTAAACTGATTCTGACTGTACATGAAGGTAATGTTAACAAATATCTTGACGCTGCCTTTGCACTCTCAAAGCAATACCAACTCGGGACGTTTGTTCAACAACAAATAAGCTTGATAGAAAAAGGCTTGAGAACACTAATACCAGAGAAAGAAGAGCTGACAAAAGAAAGCAAGGACAAAGAGCAAAAAAAGAATATGGAGCTGAGCCAATTTTTAGGCTGAGTCCACGTTAAAACGATTTAATGAGGTCGATATCGAAGATCATCCCAGTAATTTGTTCGCGGTCGTTAGTAACTACGAGTTGGTCGATATTCAGCTGCTGCATCTTTTGTGCACATACAACTATTGGCGAGTCTTCGCTAATTGTGATGCAAGGTGAAGACATTACTTTATTGAGGGGAACCTTAGGCAGCGATATCTTCTTTTGTGTTATGAAAAGAACAGAAGAGGTCTCCCAATCCCACTCCTGACTTTCTGAGCCTGACTTCAAAATCGATTTCCGCTCTTCAAGCTTCATCTCTCCAAGGCCGATAAGATCAGTATTCGAAACAATCCCCACAACAGCCTCCAAGTCATCAACAATCAATGCGACGTACTCATTTGATAGATGCATAAGCCGGCTCGCAATGAAGACAGGCGTTCGCCCCCAACATGAGAATGCCCTTTTTCGCATAAAATCCTTGACGATTGCAGTACTGTTAGACTTTGCTAATACTTTGTGAACGATATCTCCAATAGTGAGTATCCCAACGAGCTCGTCTGCTGAAACTACAGGTATACGACGATATCCTTTCTGTTTCATTAGCTTAATGCAATCATCAAAGGATGACCCTTTAGAGATCGTTACTACGTTCTTGTTCATTATCAATGCAAGTTGGGACTCCTCAGGACTGCGGAGCAAGTCCTCTCGCGTAATTATGCCTATCAAATTCTTTGTTCCCTTTTTGACAAGGGGCATACCGGATATTTTCTTCTCCTGAAAAGTCTCGAGGACTTGGTCCCTGTTGCCAGGTACTTCTGCATAGATTACATTTGGATTCATTATATCTTCTACTTTCATCTTTTTCACCTATAATCATAAAGATGTAGGTTGGGGGCAGAGCCCCTAGTTGGTATGTTGGGTCCGATGGAGCCTACCGAATTCGGATATGCTCGTAAGCGTCGGTTTGGGAAGAGAAGCAGTAGTGCACCTTCTGGTAGTCTTTGCGTAGGGCGACTACTTCTTCAGCAATTTTTCTTGGCTCAGCGTTGTCAACGATTATCTTTTTCATCAAGTCGGCTACTTCGACCATCTCTGATTTGCCCATCCCGATATGGGTCAGCTCCTGAGTGCCCACCCGGATTCCACCAGGTGCCTTGTAGTCTCTGCCCATCCGTTTATCGTATGGAAGGAGGTTTCTGTTAACGATTATGTTTGCAGCTTCGAGCCTCTTCTCAATCTCGAAACCGTTGCCATACTTGGTCACATCCATTATCATCATGTGTGACTGCGTAAAGCCTTTCTTCTCGTACAGCACATTTATCCCGCGCTCATAAAGGGCTTGAGCCAACGTTTTTGAATTGATCACAATGTTCTTGGCGTACTCAGGATAATACTCCAACGCCTCAGCAAAAGCGATGGCTACACCGGCTACGGCGTGAAGATGGTGGTTACTCGATAATCCAGGGAAAATTACTCGTTTTATTGGTTCTGCATACTTGTTCCATGAAACAATGGTGCCATGCTGCGGACCGGCGAGCGTCTTGTGGGTGCTCATTGTCATTGCGTCTACGCCATCTCTAATAGGGTCTTGGAAAATCCCTCCGGCGATTAAGCCAGCAACATGGGCAGCATCGTAAACTACCTTTGAACCGTAGGTCTTTGCCATGTCGACAATCTCTTTTACTGGATGCGGAAAGAGAAATACGCTTGCCCCTAGCATGAATATCTTGGGCGCCTTACCTTTATCGCTAAGTTCTCTAACTAAGTTAGAGGTTTTGTCGACGTCTATTGTGAATTCCTCTTCATCAAAAGGGTAATTCTGAACGTCGAGTTTCCTTACAGTTCCAGCGGTCCCCCCAAGAGATTCCTTAGAATGGCTGATATGTCCTCCCGTTGGGATGGTGCAGGCCATGAGAACATCTCCAGGGTTGCTGAAGACTGTGAAGGCAGTTAGATTAGCGAATACGCCAGAGATGGGACGGACGTCAATAAACTCACCGTGGAAAAGCCGTTTTCCCAAATCTATTGCGACTGATTCGGCCTCATCCAAATACTTACAGCCGGCATAAACCCGCTCACCTACCCACCCTTCAGCATAACGGTCACCAAAATCGCTGACCATTGCTTCTTTGATTGCTGGGCTTGGAACGTTTTCGCTTGCAATCATTGGAAGGGATTTCTTGATCATTGCGTGGTGATTGGCAATGCTTGCCAATACCTTATCATACGATGCTCTGCCAATCGATGTAGAATTGACCACAAAGATTCCTCCATTATTTCGAATGTTAGTAATATAGGTAAAAAGACGGTAATATACATAATGCTTAAAAAGGGAATAGTTCCCTCTATTCTCTGCTGGTATAAGCTATGCCTAAAGCCGAGAAAGACCGATCGCCAATGCCAATGTCCGGAGCAGGGCTAATGAGGTTCTTTGAAGATGAGACGCACGGTATAAAAATCCAGCCAAAGTATGTAGTCATAGCCGCTGTTGTAATGATGTCGGTTGTAATCACTGCGCACATACTAACAGGCGTTTAGCATAACGGTTCGGCATCAATGCCTTCCCTTTTCAGCTTATTTGCGAATATTTCTGAATAGCCATGCATGGTGTATACCTTCTTAGGATGGCATGCCTTTACGAACCGGACAAGTTGTGGATAGTCAGCGTGGCTGCTCAATATGAATGACCCGTCTGCATTCCGTCTGCCGAAGTTTAGTGCCCAACCTGTAACAGTAGCAATCCGGGCTTCAGGATAAATCATCTTTATGCCGCGTGTATTGAATGAATTGGGGAATAGGCAGACGCAGTTCTTTGAGCGTACGAGCTCCTCACCCTCCTTTGCTAAGTCGTAGAAGACAAGATCCCCTCCAAGTGAATTCACGGTTGAGTTGGTCCTCGTTATCGCAGGATGGGTAACAACAGGAATAGATGTCAATACGTTGAAGAGGCGCGTCATTTCCTGGGCTTTACCAACCGGATATACCAAGAATATGGGGAGCCCCCCCTCCATTATTGTCTTGGCAGTCCAGCTGGCAATGCCGTCATAGATTTCTTCTCTACGCGGAAACGCAAAGTCAGGTCTGCCGTACGTGGTTTCAATTACCAGAATGTCACAGTCTCTCGGCTGGATTGCCTTTTGGGTCAAGCTATCGGTAAAATTGAAGTCGCCAGTATAGAGAAAAGTCACATCCTTGTCCTTAAGATAGAGAGCGCCTGAGCCGAATACGTGCCCGGAATTGATGATCTCAAAGTCGAGTTGATGGAGTTTTACTGTTTGGCCATAAGAGCATGGTATAGCGTTTCTGACCTTTTTTTGGCTTACAGCCTCGAATAGTGCTATGGTTTCATGAGTGGTGTACTTTGTTTTTTGCGTATCGATGAATGCGCCCGTATGATCCATGTGGGCATGAGAGATGAAGGCGCATTCAGAATTGCCCATGCCTTTCAATGGGTCCAATGTAAGGATGTGCCCGTCTGCATCAATACGGATCCCGTTAGCCCAGCTTACATGGATCATTATAGACACCAGAAAGTAGATTTCTATAGAATAAAGAGTTTGCCTCGGCATAAGTTTTTAACTTTTCGTATTAAGCGTGGATTAAAGGGGAAATAATGTGGATTTTACTGGGCAGTTAGCAAGCAAATATCAATCCCTATTCACGCTTCCGACCGCCAAGTTATTGATCTTAATGTTGTTTGTGATTGGGACAACAATTGGCGGGATAGCTTACCTGATGGTGCCCAGACCTCAATTAGTGTATTTTGGCATGGTGGACGGGGTATGTTCATTAGCTATTGGTGGCATCGTTTCAGCTGATTTGGTCAGTGGAACAAGCAAACAAGCGGGCATCCTTGATTTCAGAAGGACGGTGGCAATGATAACGTTCGGGTTATTGCTCATGGGAATCGGGTTGATTGCGGGAGGCGTCGGCGCACGCATATTCCAAGAAGAGGCTATCCTTGAAAAAGCGTATTTTGTTTCTTCTGGCTTGCTTGTTGCGTTTTATTCCATCGTTTTATCAGTTACCTCTGACTTGAAGGGGCTAAAGCTTTACTTTACTTCGCTTCTGCAGCCATCAATTACGCTTGCGTTACATCTTGGGCTACTAGTAATTACGGGATATATCATCGAGATTAATCCATTATCATATGTAGCAAGCTTTGCATTAGTAGCATTGTTCGCTAGTGTTGTAGCAAGATGGTATTGTTCACAGATAGAGAATGTTGGTAAAGGCGTGCTCGGATTTGGGAGTCTTTCATTGCTTAAGGCGTTCATAAATGCGCTCATGCTGGATAGGACGGATTACATCGAGAGTGTTCTAGAGTCGATTTCAGTAACTAAAGATGTCGAGATCAGAACCCTTACTTTCAATTCAAATAACGGTCAAGGGGTCATAGTCGCGCCACTTACGCACCCAGGACCCTTCAGGAACGTAGGAGGGGCCACGTTACCGACAAATATCGCCAAGGCATTATTATCCAAAGAGGTCTGCCCGGTCGTCTTTCACACGCCTACAACGCATGACACAGATATCGCTTCATCAAGAGAAGCGAATGAGGTTTTGCAAAAGGTCATGAGTATGGTAGAGTCCGATGGAGTCGATTTTGCTTCGAAACCAGTTTGTGTCAAGAGGGGGGACGTCACAGTAACCTGTCAAATATTTGGCAATACGCCATTGGTTGTGATTACAAGGTCGCCTGTTCCGACGGAAGATCTGCCCCAAACAGTGCACGATCTTTGTATCGAAAAAATACTTGAGAAGGGCTATCCTGATGGTGTGGTAGTGGATGCTCATAACGTGATGGAGAAGGGGTATTTGCCTTTCAGCGACGTTGACAGAAAGAATTTAGCAACCGGGCTAGAGGAAGCGCTTTCTTGGGCTTCAAAGACGATTGGGACGCTATACGCAGGCTGTCATAATGCAAAGGTTGGAAAATATGGTAAAAAGGATGGGATAGGAGAGGGCGGAATTATGGCGTTGGTTACGTCTGTTTCAGGCAGCAAGGCAGCATTCGTTTCATTAGACGGCAACAATATGGTAACCGGGCTTAGGGAAAAAATTTGTTCAGCTTTAATTAAGAAGGGCTATGATGTCGCAGAGGTTGCAACAACGGACACGCATATTGTAACCGGGCGCACTCAAGGAGAGGGATATTACGCGCTTGGAGTCGCGATACCGGAGGACAGCATAATAGATGGGGTCATAGAGGCGGTGAATGTAGCAGACTCTAAATTGAGCGCGTGTCTTGTCAAGTTCTCTAAACAGGTCGTTCCTCAGTTGCACGTTCTTGGTGAGAGAGGGATAGAGAGACTTTGGAATGTTACAGACCAAAGCATAAGTGTAGCAAAAAGTAGAGCTTACATAGTTATCATCGTGCTTTTAGTTGTCGGGATATTGGCGTATGCTATAATTTGATTTTTATCACAAACGCGTTTTTTCTTCTTATCCACAGTCACAATTTTATTCGGTATCACGGTAAATAGCACAAAACTTGGATTCTCATCCAGTCACCATCAATTGATGGTGGTACGAATTGATGATAACTAATGGAAATGAGTATATTACGTTTAATGGAGGTGACTTCAATATGATTTATGGTTTATGATGAGAGATTAGAATATCCAACTGTGAATTCAGCATTAAATAATCATTAATTGCATACGTTACAACGTATGTAAAATATCAAAGTTCTGTGCTCTGTGATGTGATATAAATCACATACCTTGAGATACGGAAGCTACAACGGATTGCCCCAATGAAATGCAACCGTCCCCACAAGGATAATTTGTATGTATTAATAATTTTTTGTTCTTATTTTCGACTATATTTTTAATATGTTTAAACAGTATAGCATTTATCGCACACCCACCAGTTAGGCCGACATAAGGTGTTGAATAGCGCTCAGATAATTCACATGCGATGGTCGCTAACGATGATGCGATTGCTTTATGGGAAGCATAAGCTATATCCGCAGGTTTGTTAGTTTTCACTTTTTCAAGAATATCAAATAATAATTTTGATGTGTCAAATACATATTGATTATTAATGAGGTCTACTTTAAGATCTAAGTTCACAGAGTTCTGGTTACCCAAGTTAGCTAGGCTTTCGAGACGCATCGGAGGCTCACCCTCATAGGTCCTGATGTGGCAAATCTCTAAGGCGGCGGCTATTGCATCAAGAACACGACCCAAGCTAGATGTCTTAATGGTGTTGGGATCCTTAGCTTGCTTTAAGATGATTTCTAATTCATTCAACCCATGTCTTAAATGTCTGGCATATTTGTATCTGTATAGCTTAAAAATCTCATCATTTGATAGTACATCTGATAGAATAGACGCTAGCATGCGAGAAGGATAGTAGGCGCAAAGGTCGCCACCGGGCATGGGCTGCGATTTCAGGTGTGCAACGCGCTCTATTTTATTGTAACCACCATAGAATATCTCTCCGCCCCAAGCGTTTCCATCGTATCCATACCCTACGCCGTCTATTGTTAAGCAAATTATTTTCGAGTCGACGGGCAAATTATTCTCAGCCAACAGTGCAGCGATGTGCGCATGGTGATGCTGTACGGGTATGGCTTTTGCATTATACATATTGGCCATATCTTTAGCAAAACGGGTAGTTTGAAATGCCGGATTTAGATCATGCGCTACTTTTGTTATCTTAGATATGTTATACGTGTTCATAATATATTTAATTGAAGCGTTCAAATAATCTAAGGTATCAAGTTCGCTTATATCTCCGATATGCTGAGTCGTAATGATACGATCATTCACAAACACGGAGCCGGTAACATTGAACTCTCCGCCCGATGATATGATGGCGCCCCCTTCAATGCTCCAAGGAGCTACAACGTATGACGGGGCATAACCACGCGATTTTCTTAAAAATTGCGGATGACCTTCGATTACCCTCATTACAGAGTCATCACATCGATTAACTATGTTTCTATCATGCATAAGATAATAATCTACAATTTCATTGAGATCTTTAAGCGCAGAGTCGTTACTAATGTTTATTGGTTTTCCCGGATAGTTCCCGCTAGTCATCACCAGCGCATCTTTCTTAAAGCAATCCAGCAACAGCAAGTGAATGCCAGTATAGGGTAACATGACGCCAACTGAATCCAGACCGGGCGCTACGGACTCCGCTAAGCGGTATGATTCGCTTTTTTGTAATACAACAATTGGTTTGTAATTGTTTTCAAGTAATGAACGCTCGACGTCGTTTACCTTGGCGAACTTTGTGATGTTATCAAGTGTACGGGACATTACTGCAAAAGGCTGTGTTGGGCGTCGTCGACGGTGTCTTAATTCCCTAAGAGACAACTCGTTGAAAGGATCAACAGCAATGTGAAATCCACCGATTCCTTTTATTGCCAAAATCTTACCATCGGAAAGCAATTTTGCGGCGGACGAAAGAGGGTCACCATTAACGATAGTGCCTTTTTTATCTATAAGGGACAGCTTTGGCCCACAGATATGGCAAGTTACCCCTTGAGCATCATAGCGTCGGTCATTTGGGTCATCGTACTCCTTTTGGCAGTCCGGACAAAAATGAAAGCCTTCCATTGTTGTGTTGTGTCTATCATAAGGTAACTTATTGATAATTGTGAAACGCGGTCCACACTGTGCACAACTTGTGAAGGGATAGTCTTTCCAGCGTCCAGATCGGTAAACGTCTGTGATACACGCATCACATATGCTCAAATCAGTAGGTATCACAGAACGCACGGTTAGTTTTAGCTCATTACTTTTTTCAATTGTGAATGTTTTAAAGTCTCCAACATAATCTTCAGTCGTCTGTTCAATTGAGTCTATTTTAGATACGGAGGGCTTTTTCTTCATGATATCATTAATGAATGAAGAGACGTTGGAGTTTTCACCTTCGACAACAACTTCAACCCCCGCGTCACCGAGGTTTAGAACATATCCTTTAAGATCATAACTCACGGCTAGGTTCCGAATGAAGGGTCGAAAACCTACACCCTGGACTAGACCTCTTACATAAATATGAGCCCGGGTGCGCATTATAATCTACACCATAACACAAATATTACTAGAAGGATATAGGTGCAACGAGGTTTATTAATTGGTTACATTACCGCCTTCGCCTCAAGAACTTAAAGTCCTGCGAAAGAAGGCAAACCTCACACAAAAAGAGCTGGCAACCAGAGCAGGCATTAGTCAAGCTCTAATTGCAAGGATAGAAGCAGGAAATGTGGATCCGCGTGTTTCGACTTTACGGAAGATTTTAGTTGCGCTTGGTGAAACGGTCTCTATAAAAAAATCTGTTAAGGACATAATGCATAGGCCGGTAATCACTATAGAGGATACGGATAGCATTGAAAAGGCAATTGAAACACTTTGGAAACATGGTATATCACAGTTGCCTGTAATGAAAGGAGATAGAGCCGTAGGAAGCGTTAGAGAAGAAACGCTCTTAAGAATTATTAAGGAAAAAAACGTTAAAGATCTATCTAATACTTCAATTCAATCATTGATTGAAGAGTCTTTTCCTATTGTGAGCATTGAGACGGATATTGATGAGACCGCAAGAATACTCTCGTTAGGCTATCCAGCAATCCTAGTGAGTGAACATGGAATGATGGTAGGAATAGTGACTAAAATAGACCTTATAGCCAGACATATGATGTGATTGTGAGTGTATTTGTGATTTATACTCACAGTGTGTGAGAAACGATGTTAAATACTCATAATAGTGCGTGACTATCAATCACTCACAAACCAAAAACCTTAAAACAATCAATATCATAGAATAATATCAAAGATGTGAAAAGGTGCCAAATTTGAGTTTTCAAGACAGAGATGAACGGATTATTGAAGAACTCAAAACTGAAATGGCACTTTTAAGAAGAGATTTAGTTGAAAGATTAAGAAGAATTGAGGATTATATTACTTTTTTAGAGACGGATATAGGAAGGCTTAGATTGGATCTTCAAAGAATAAACGGTAAGCTCGTCGATTTACCATCAGAGCGCCAATTTTCTTCCATGCCTGGACGGATATCTGTTTCGACTGAATATAAACAAGCGCCTGAGACAGTTGAAAGAACAATATCGCGAGTGCGTGATGAAACGCCTCTTGCTCAAGCGGTAGCATTTACACAAAGCAACGCGCAGCAGGTCCAACCCAGTCAAATACAAATATCGTCACAACCAACATTGGTTAAAAGTACGGATAAGAAGGACGGCTTGAATCCAACTGAGATTGCTATAATCAAGTATCTAATGGATAATCCGGGCACAAAAAGCGCTACACCAATAGCCATGACTATAGGGAAGGCCCGTGAACACGTCGCTAGGACTTTAAAAAAACTCGCAGAAGAGAACAAGATCATCAGGGATGAAACGACTTGGCCGTATACGTACATTGTTCCTGATGAAGTCAAGAAAAATGTTGAAACGACCACGTCTTCTCAGATAGATCAGAGTCCTCAGTAAAAGATTGTGATGGCTTTGATGTGAGCATCACAAAATTATTTCTTTCTTAGGGTTTCAACAAATTCGTTTACTTCACGGCGTTCGTTTTTAAGACGCAGCACTAAACGGTATTGCCAACATGAACGATTACCATTACGTTCGAGATAACCATTAGAGTATAGTCGTGAAAGGTATGTAGAAATAGTGCTTGATTTGATTGGTTCGTGATAACGCTCCATATATAATAATGAAAGGTCTTTACTTGTAAACCAAGCCTTTGTTAATTGTGCGTTAATCACATCAAGCATTTTATCTTTTGAGGTCTTTGAGGTTGATGCACCATCGTGTTGCTTTAACGAGCAGTTATCGCCGTCAAAAACTTCCAAGATCTGCATCAATCGTTCTTTTGATACTTGCCCACTCATCGCTACTGTGACTAGTTCTCCATTGTTATCACATATTTCTATTTTTACTCGTTTCATTTGAGAGTCCGTCCAGTAAGCAAGTAATTGACCTTTAACTGCTTCGCAAGTATATGAGCATATTGTGGTCTACATAATCTTGTAAAATAAGCAAAATTTGATGGTAATTATGATAAAAAAAGCTTGATTTGCACTTATTTTATTAAATGAAACAAATCAATAACGATTCACAGTGAACGCAACATGATTTCAAGTGATTCACTGTGTTGGAGTGGAAGTGAAGGGGTGAATGATTTGTAGTGAGGGGGCCACATAGTTATAAATACATCACAAACACAGTATGGTGTGTTGTTTTAACGGTTTGATGCGGTTTGATGATGGTTTGCTCTATAGTGAACTAAAACAAAGTCACTATTACAAACCACGAGGAAAAGAAGCTAGATCATTTCAATACAAATATGGTCGACCTGATGTTCTCGTTTGTCCATCGTTCAAAAGTTATTTCCATCAAGTTGTTTGTTGATGATGGTTAAGTTTATATACTGGATTTGATGGTGATTGTGTGAGCATTAAATAGACCTATGCCTAACGAACTATTTTGAGGCTATTTGATGGTAAACTGTATCTATACCGTATCATAAACAACATCTAAAATGTACAAATTGACACGTATAATACAGGCGTTTTGAACCAATTGATTGTATCGGAGGCGTATCATAAAAACAGCAGTGTCTGTTTACAGAAGAGATTTTTCTATGAGATTAAACGGCCGAATAAATTCTATAGCAGGCATATTAGATATGGATCTTGACGGTAAAGTAATCCATTGATATTCGGTTTTAAGAGATGTCGTTTCCACTCGAGTGTTTTTTTATATGGTTAATTAAAAAAAATAGAAATAAATTTAAATATGGCGTCAATTAGCAGAAAAAAATAATGATAAGCCTCAGACCCCTTAATTTCGTTAGGAAGTATTATATCATTAAATGTTATATCCTTCCTAAATAGAAAAACAGTGTAGTTGTTTAGTGACCATATTTAATATAAATAATCTTCAGTCTAAAATAATTTAGATTTCACTCTGAAATTTACTAATTTATAGTCAATAAATCAATAATCAACCTAAAACATCTTCCATATGAAGAGCAGGGGGCACGTTCTTATAACAGATAAATTCATAGTTTTTACTGATGGCCTATGTCAAACATAGATCAGGACGTCGTGTTAATGGTTGCTCAATATCTTCCAAAAGAACAAAGAGTTTCATTGTTGAAAAATTTATTAGAAATATATGGATCAATTTACAAGACTTCTAAAATAACAAAAATCTCAAGGCCGCAATTATATCGATATTTGGCTTCAGATAAGAAAAGCTATCCAAACGACGAAGTAACCGCAAGAATTATTCGTGCACTCTTGGAAGTTAAGCGTAATTGGATTAAAGATCAGCTCAAGCAATATTCAAAAGAATTTAATGAATTAATAAATAAAATATAAAAATAATGAATGCCCCTTATATTTACCAAAAAAATCAATATTATAAAATTAAACAAGTTTTTCCTTAGTTATTTGATACTAATCTTTAATTTACCTTGCATAAGGTGCGCCCTAATGAATGCCCGGCTAAAATGTAATAATTGTGGCAGCGATTACGACTTGGCAACACTATATTGGCAATGCCCGGTTTGCTATAAACCACTAAATATAATTCATGCTGTTTTGCCGTCAACATTGAAATCAAACAATAACGCACCTGGGCTTTGGCGCTATTCTGATATGTTTCCACCATTGACTGCCGTTTCGTTGGGCGAAGGCCAAACCCCTTTGATTAACGATAATGAAATCAATTTTAAGTTAGAATATTTCTCGCCAACGCATTCCTTTAAAGATCGAGGTTCTGCGTTGAGTATTAGTCATGCAAAGCATGCAAAAATCAATACTGTTGTTGAAGACTCTACTGGAAACGCCGGCATATCAGCCGCTGCTTATGCTGCCCAAGCGAAACTCAAAGCCCGGATATATGTGCCTAAAGATGCGCCACCATTAAAGAAAAAAATAATCCAGTTTTTAGGTGCACAATTAATCGAATGCGAATCGCGCTCTGACGCCGCAAACCGGGCGCTGATCGAACTTAAACAAAACGAACTATATGTTGGTCATGCTTGGGACCCTTATTTTTTGGAAGGTATGAAGACCGCCGCTTACGAAATTTATGAAAGCAATTTGAAACCCGAGTCCATACTTCTACCGGTTGCAAGCGGCACGCTATTAATTGGCATGTATAATGCGTTTTCTGAACTGATGAAGATGAATCTTATTGAAGAAATACCTCGCCTTTATGCGGTTCAAGGAGAAGCGGTCGCTCCAATTTACGAAGCACTCCATGGGAAAATAATAAACCCGCGAAGCAGCTCTTCTGCGGACGGAATTAGAATAATCAACCCTCCAAGAAAAAACGAGATTCTTAATGCCATCCTAAATACAAAAGGCGACTGTTTCGTCGTCGATGACAGCGATATAATGGCCGCCGTAAAAATACTATGGCGGAAAGGTTTACTGGTGGAACCGACTTCAGCAGTTCCTTATGCAGCATGCCTAAAAAGCCAAATTCGCCTCGGAAAAACGTTAATCATGCTTACTGGAAGTGGGCTTAAGGCCTTAGACAATATTGGAATATAATCAATGGCAACTTTAGCTTCTTACAATATTCTTTTATAATAAACTATTATCAATTATAATCAACGCTTACCAATTATTAATAATTGAACGGTCTTTATATTTATCAGATAAGCGGTCTTGCCCCTCCATTTTTTTAAAAAAAATATTACTTAACCATTATCATCGTCTTCGTGCACGTTAATCATGTTATTTATATCGTTTTACACGTTATAATGAATAGGGATTTGTGTGAGTAAAGAAACAATGTCTTCAACCGTAAAGTGGATCGACGGCATGAAATTTATTGGGACCGATAGTTATTCCCACTCAATTCCAACGTAAGCAACCATTCGATTTGGTGGAACCGGTAAAAACCCAATGCCACTCGAGTTACTTCTATCGTCACTGGGTGGCTGCATAGGGGTTGATACGCGGTATCTTCTTCAAAAGGAAGGTAAAACACACACGTCTTTCGAGGTAAAGATCGAAGGCATTCGAAAAAACGACCTCCCGAGGGTATTTGAGAAGATTCATGCTCATGTAAAAATTTCCGGTAACCTAGACGACACAACCATAAACTTCACACTTCACGCTGTAATGACTAAGATGTGTCCGATTGCCGTAATCTTAGCAGCAACATCAGATTTTACTTGGGACTATGAGTTTGTGAAATAATTTAAAGCACAACCTCTACACATAATGGCGTTTTTATTTTTCCAAAATTTTTATTGCGCCTTCGGCTGCTTCATAACCGCTCCAAATAGCGCTTTCCAGGCAAGGTACGCCTTGGATATCATCCTTCGCGAATAGAATGCGTCCGAAAGGTTTTTTCGCCGTCGCCATTAGGTTTTTTATGAATCCCGGCCTTCCAAGAATGTAATGATGCCCGTACCTGTAAATTGTTGTCTCTACTATGCCTGAAGTAATGTTCGTTGAGAATGACTTCATATCATGAATAATTTTATCGCCCCATGAATCAGGTCGTTCAACCAAAAGCTTCGCCCTATCTTTTTTAGCAACCGGGCAATACACCGTATAAACACCCGGTTCAGCTCTTGCACCTTCCGGCTTCCTTGCCTTTCCGGCTGTAACCCAATCTGCAACGACCATGTCCGAGATTACTCCTGTATCAAAATACGTTGCAAACGCCTCTCTATATGTTGCCGAATTAGTGAAGACGTTCGCGACAACATAAGCACCATACTCCATCGACTGGAACGCCCGTTTCTTCTCCTCTGGTAAATTTTTAATGATATATGGCGCGTAATGCTTCTCACTTGCCATTATTACTGCACTCGCTTCGATGGTAAATACTCTGCCCGGACCAGTTATGTATGTTACTAGACATCTGTCGGCATCTTGACTTATTGATGTTACCGTTGCGCCAGTCTCAATCTTTCCTGCCAACCTCAAATTAAGCGAATCCGCAACACATCCATTTCCACCCGCGCACGCATACCTCTCCCCCTCCTCCCTTCCTAGGTAGTAAATCCCTTCGAAAGCAGAAACCTCCTCAGGAGAAGCTCCAAACGTTGCCTCGCAAAACCGATTGAGAAACGTACTGAATGGGTTGCCTAAGCCACCAAGTACTTTGCTCAAAGGGATTTTATCGAGTTCAAGAATTTCTTTAGGAGAGAGCTCTGCTGGTATAACCGGGCTTCCTCGCTCGGCAATAATCGACTCTATCCTTTTTGAAGCCGTTTCAAAGCTCTTCCGGATATCCGACGAAGATCGATTATCTTGTTGGCACCCACCAAAAGGGTCAATAACTAAATCGCCTTTGTAGAAAAACGCCGAAGTCGGATCTTGAATCCTCCTCCACGGAATCATGAGGTCATCAAAAAGCTCTTTAACATAGTTGAGTTTCTTTCCATTCCATTCAATTTCATACGTTTTCCCAGTATCCGCCGCACCATGGGAATAATGGATTCCATTCCATATTCCTCTCTTTGAGGCACCACCATGTCGCCTCTCTTTCTCCAATACTTTTATTGTGAACCTGCTTGGGATTTTATACGCGCACATCATGCCACTTATGCCGGCTCCAACAATAACCACATCGTACCTTTCAACCGGCATCGGCTGTGGTTGAATCGCGCCATCTCTAATAATGTGGCATTGCCTGAACGACTCGCCTTCAACAGTTGTTGGTATCAATCTGCCGCCACGCTCGCTTTCGCGCAAAGACTCCTGGTTTATTTGTTCCCGTCTAGACCAACCACTTGGCTCTTTTGCCAACCCGCCGATCTTGCAAACGGTCTTCCCGAATCAGAAATAACCAACGCCACAAGCATTTCGTCACGTGCTGGCGCATCTGGAATCGACACCGTCATGGTGTCAAAATGCGATACAACCCATATTGCCCGCTTGAAGACAATCGGGATGTCTATGGTCGTTCCAGGGGGCCCTATCTTCGCAGTTGATGGTATTATTGCTCTGCAATAATCGACGCCACCTAGAGCCTTCCTTACCGGAGCTCCGAATTTAGGGTGCAGAATCGCATGTGTATGCTCAATCTCCCCATCCGTCCCGACAATCGCTCCTTTTCCATAGCTCTCTATCCTCTCTTTAGCATCATCTAGCGCAACTCGTAATGTTTCTAACGCTTTGGTAACAAGCGTTTGTGAAATCAATTCGCCCCAATTAAAGAACAAGCTGAGGTCTTCGACAAACTTGCCCGCATACGGATTCTTCAATACCATGATGGCAGCAGCTCTCCTAACCGGATTTGCGAGATTCTTATCTGCTTCACTCCGTGTCTCCTCAACAATCGTTACTATCTTTCTAATACTAATGTCCGGTGAGAACAACTTAACACACCAAAGTAACTTACCATTCAAACCCTTTAGACGTATTGGTAGTCAAATCAATCCCCAACACATTTTAAAAGCACGCATATTGATCGAGGCTACTAAAAATGGGAATAACCATCCATTATAGAGCCGCTATAAAGTGCAGCGGATCCTATATTGATGAAATTTTTGACCATCTTGAAACCACTCTCCGATCAGACGCCATTATGAACATTAAGCGCATCGACGGATTTGAAAGAGAATGCGATTATGAACGAGCGAAGGCTGCTATCAACGAATTGCCCATACCCTCGAGTATTGGGGGCAATCCTTTTCTCTATATTCACCATCCTGTCTCTAAGGAACCAACCTGTCCAGAAAACCGGAAAGCATTATTTGCAAACATACATTCCAGCTGTGAAACATTCAAGGTTGAGTTCATCAAGCAAAAGGACCAAAATGTTTGGATAATGCCATACTCCTTCGTAAAAACTCAATTTGCCCCATCGTGGGTGCACGTCTTCATATGCGGATTACTCTGCTATGTCGAATCGATGGTAAGGGCAAAAGGCGGATCATTCAATTTGAATGATGAGGGGGACTATTATTACTCCAAAGACCCAAGGAAACTTTACGAATCAACGCGTTATGTTGATGCACTGATTGGCCGAGTAATGGGCGCATTAAGTGACTCTAAGATGTAGCCAAAAACCCTCTTTTTTAAAAAAGACATACATGCGCTTGTTTGCCGGTGAGGATTGAAAGTTTCATATATCGGTATATTTGTTTGAATAGTGAGATGGTAAAAACGAAGATTGAGCTCTTTACGAGTGAACACTGCGTGAACTGCAGGAAGCTCAAAAAAATATTGCCTAAAATACTGTCCCAAAACGGATTGCACATGGAAGATGTACTTGAAAGGAATGTTGAAGACGCGACCGCATTGACAGATTTGATAATGTTGGATACGGACCTTATTCCAACGCTGCATATTGGGAGCTTGATACTTACCGGGGAAGCGACAGCAGACGAAGCAAAACTAGACGCGTTTCTAAAAACGAGTTTAAAACAATAACGCCTTCATAAAAAAACCGCATTTTTTTACTTCAATTTCTACTTTATTACCTACAAAAAAGCCTTCTATTCCGCCCCGCTTTCTGTTTATCAATTGCTAGGTTGCAAACGGCATCGATATTTGCTAACAAAACGAATTCAGTAGAAGAAACGATAGAAAAGGATTAATTTTCGTATATAAAATAATGAATACGACTTAAGATGATTCCAAAAAAAGTGTTTTTCACAAAAGGCGTCGGCGTCCATAAAGAAAAATTAGCCTCTTTCGAATTAGCTCTCAGGGATGCCGGCATAGAAAAATTCAATCTAGTTTACGTCTCTAGCATTTTCCCTCCTAAATGTGAAATCGTAACGAAGGAAGAAGGTCTGAAAGAATTGAATCCTGGGGAGATTATCTTCTGCGTAATGGCAAGGAGCGAAACAAACGAACCAAATCGCTTGGTTTCATCCGCAGTAGGTTTAGCCATACCGCATGACAAGAACCATTACGGCTATCTTTCAGAGCACCATGACTTTGGAAAGAAAGAGGGCGTTTCTGGCGAGTATGCCGAAGATCTGGCCGCAACAATGTTAGCAACAACGCTTGGAATTCCATTCGACCCAGATCAAGCATGGGATGAGCGGAAGCAGATGTATAAGGCAAGTGGAAAAATCATCCGGACAAGGCACACCTGTCAATCTGCTGAGGGAAATAAAAACGGGCTTTGGACCAGCGTCATTGCTGTCGCCGTCATGCTACCATAACGTCGGTAAACAGAAGAATGTTGCCGGGCAACACCTTTTTTTCTTTTACTTCAGCGCGTCAATTATTTTCCATGAACTCGGATAGTTTCTCCTCAATGTTGTTTCTCCTAATCCATTGGGGAACTTTGTGAGGCGTATGCTGAACCTTAAAACCTCGTAACTTGAAATGATCTATCGCAGCCTTCACCGTCAAATATTTTCCAGCATACTCCGAGATGTAGACGGGCAATCCCTTGTAAAGCTCTCCTGGATAGGTGTCCCAAACCCACAGCGCCGTTCTGTAAACGCCTCCATCCTCTACGATTTTTAAAAAATATAGCTCCCCTCCTTTCCATAAGTAAACGGGCCTTCTCTCTTTGATAACATGTTCTTCAAGACGCATATTCGTATCAATCAAATAATATATCGATACAACCGCTATTTAATTTAAGTCTCAATGAAAGGAAAGCCGCTTTCTCGCAGCCGTCAAATTACAATCCTTCAAGCCGGCTATTTTTATTGAACAGAATAATACTAACCGCTAAAACCTGATAGAAAAAGTTAATTTTTTGCGTTTTTTCAAATACAGATCTTGTTTCTATTTGTTTCTATAACGCCTGAATTTTTCCATATCTGAAACAAAGTTTATAAGAATCGTTCCTTCCCTTTAAAAAAGCAAGAAACATTTTAGAGACATCAATAGCGGGGTAGGGTAGCCAGGTTATCCCGCGGGGCTCATATGCCCCGTGTAGGCTGGGAAACCCCGAGATCGGTGGTTCAAATCCACCCCCCGCTACCATTCATCTTTATTGCGCCCATGGACGCATTCGTCGGCGCTATTTTATAATCCGAATCACAAGAAGTAATGTTGGTTACTATGATTGTACTCCTCTCCGGCGGAAAAAAATACTCCATTGATGGCGAGGCTCTCGAAAAGGTCAACACTCTAGGGCACCTCCTATACGAAACGCTGGAGCGAGACGACTCTGCACAATTCAATGCGTTACTCCAAACCATTCATTCTTTTGTGAAAGAAAAGGGTGTTCACGTTGACCCTTATCGAAAAGCAGATATCATAATTCCTTCAATAACGTGCGACGCAAACGAATTCCGTACCCTTTTCAAGCTTCAGAAAACACCATAATACCTGCCGATATTGCCTGACCACCTTGCTTTTTCTTGCCCGTAACGTTTTGGTGGTTTAGTGAGGTGCCGCATTGCCTTGGGCGGCGGAAGGTAATTGCCTACACTAATTTCCCTTCTCGCTCCCGGCACTGGCACATGCGCCTTTTTTCCACAGCGCTTGCACTGGTATCCTTTCTCTTTGCCTTCAGACTTCATTCTTTTCCCGCAATCCGGGCATTCTGGGTTTCTCCCCTTCACCTTCGCCAAACTTAGGACCTCTAGCCTCTCCAAATTAATCGTTAGCTCCTCATCACGATGCAGCTTGACGCCGCCATATGCGCGCACCGTATCGCCTACCGCTAGTCTTGCAAGCGCCATCCTGAAGCTGGAAGACGGCTCATATGCCGCGATATCCACCTCGCCAGATCCGTCACTAAGTCTTGATATTACGTGACCGCCCTTAATTGCGGTCGGCTCTTTGGACACGTCACCTTCAATAACGGCAGCCATATGCGGTTTTAGGTTGCAAATCCTTACTTTGTTGGATAGGTGCGCGTCTGTACCTTGGTTCGAGCGGTACATTACCCACCTTTCGCCCCCCTCAAATTTTACCGTCTCCAACGCCTTCAGCAGGGTTTGTGGCTCTTCCCCTCTAACGCCAAACAAAACGGGGTCTGGACCATGCGGCGTGATTAGCAACCTCTTGCCTTCCGTATCAATATTGTTGAAAGTTTTGTCTCCCGCCATCCTGTCGAACCTTTCCACGCTTGCAAAATCAACCCGGCGTTTCTTCCCCCAAAAATCTTTACCGCGGTAGACCGCAAGCTCGTAAGTGTGATCCTCCTCAAGGGTATTTCCAATAGCTGCCAGTGCGCCTACGATGCCCCTCCCGCCCCTTATCGTGCGATACTTTATTTCGTAGGACTCTGCAACTTTTTTGGCATCATCAATGGATAGGACTCCGCTCAGTGCCTCCTTGCCGAATTCTTTTACTTTTGCCGGCACCGTCTCTGATTGGCATATGGCGATTCCGGGCTGATTCTTCGGATCACCGCGGTCTCTGTATTCTTCAACAAACTCCTCCGCAATCTCAAGCAACTCTTCTGCTTCACAATCCGACTCAAACCTAAGGCATATTGCAGCATTGCCTCTTGATTTCCAAGGGATATTGGGGTTCAGCCTAATCAGATTTGGATAGTCAACAAAGGTCGACCCATTCTGGAGTTTGTCGATTAAAAGGGCTGCTATGTACGTCGTGCATCCCATTTTTAGCGAATCGGTATCATCAAGCCCTAAATGGAAGATTGGCATAGATCGTACCGTTTCTAACTAATCTGCAACAACCAGCGTTGTTGTTGATTGGACTTCGTTCATTCTTCTGATGTGCCAAGTAACATCTTGTTTCAGCTTGTCTGTTGCGCTTTCAATTTGAATCTTGGCGACTATATCGTATGTTCCATATACCGTGTGGACCTCGTCTACGCCTTCCATCTTGCGGAGCCTCTCGACTACCTTCTCTTCAGCGCCTGCCGTCGTGTTTATCAGAATGAAAGCTACCGTCATAATGCTCCCCAATTGGAATCAATAATATATGCCACTTAAGTAGATTTTCTTTGAGGGTCTAAAACGACTCATAACGTAAAGCCCGGCGTGTTCATATACAACAAAAAGGAGTGCGACCCGAAGAAGTGCACCGCTACAAAAATGGGGCATTTAGGGCTCGCAAAAATCGTCTACAGACTCTCCGCCCTCCCCCACGGCTCCATACTTCTATACCCCTTCAGCGAAAGAGTGCTCTCTCCTAATGATCGTAACGACATTGCTGTCGCTGGCATATCTGCCGTTGACTGCTCATGGAATCGGATAGCCCATGAAGGTCTCTCTGCTCGCTTAAAGCCTCGACTTTTGCCTTTTCTGCTCGCATCCAACCCGACGAACTATGCCGTGCCGTTCAAATTGAGCACCTTGGAAGCGATATCCGCCGCCCTATTGATATGTGGATTTGAGGATAGCGCTCTCGAGCTGCTTTCGAAGGTAAAGTGGGGGGGCACATTCCTCTCCTTGAATAAAGAACCGCTCTCATTATATTGCCAGTCAAAAGACGAGGCTAATGTAAGGAAGATCTCAGAGGAGTACCGGCAACTATACGGCATATGATACTTTAATGCCCGGAAGAACTCCAATTAAAGCGTTCCTAACACAGATTAGTTGATGTGTTTCTAACAGTCAGCACAACAATCTGCAAGCTGGAATGGATATTGGGGCAACGCTTTGCATCAAATCATCCACAATGCGAGAATGCCTCCTCCTTAAGGAGGGATATCGAGGAATACGCGTTGCCAAGAACTTGAACGAAGATGGCAAAGCCCCATCCTTGAAAACGATGTCCCCTCCGGGCTTGTTTATGATGTGGGCGAAGCATGCACAGATTCGCATACAATATCTTGAGACGGTCGTCAAACATATCCAACCATGATAAGGGAAAATCAAGGCGACGGGTGCTATATCAAGTAATCACGCACACCAATAACGGCCTTCATGCTTATGCTTCTGCTTGGGCAAAACGCCGGTGAATTTCTATGATAGATTCTAGATACAGTTACGAGAAATAGGGTAATTTGCGCAAGGAAATTATAATCTTATGCCGTTAGGCGGAAATGCGAAGCGTTCATAAATGCCTGCACATATTATATGCTATAGCTTCAAACCGGTGTTGCCTTCCAACAACCGATTTGGAGGGGCATTAATCGAGGCAGTTCTTAATTCACGCTCCAAAAGAGGAATTTAAGCATGAAAATCGAAAATCGCAAGATGAACGGCGACTTTAAAGTATCCGAAGAAATAACCTTAAATGGAACCGTCGGTGGTAGCGCAATAGTTACCGATAAAGGGCTGTTGGTTTTAAACGGCGTCATCTCGCAGGATCTCGTCCTTGAGAAGGGGTCTAAAGCCGAGCTCTTCGGTACAGTGAATGGTAACATCTACAACAAAGGCGGCGAAGTCCGCATAAAAGGCGCTGTGAATGGCTCAATCTACAAGGATGCCGGGATAATCATTATAGAGTCTGATGCCAAGATTAACGGCAAAATCTACTGAGCGCACCTCGTTTCCAGTAACAATAAATTTTTTAGGGCACAAAGCCCGGTTTTAGCTACATGGAGCCATAAAGTCCTTCTGGGCTCCAAAGCTGCGAAAAGTAGGTAAAAATGGGCATGCGCTTTAGCTTAAAAGATATCTTCGCGCCAGTGAGCGGAAGAGAGCTCATTGCACTGTTGGTTTTTGCCATTATATACGGCGCCGTCTTCGTAAACTACATCGAATATTATGTCTTTTCAACTGCCCTGATAAATGCTGACGTTCCTCCGGCATACCATATATGGCTTGAATTCTTCTACATTATGCCTTTCCTTTCCCTTGTACTCTTCCGTGGGCCGCTCTCGATAGTCATCGTCTACGTTCTCGGGAGGATAACAAGCCTGGCAAATGACTTCGCTTACCCGTTTTATGCTAAATATGTATTCAAAGACTATGACGGAAGCTTGATTGAATGGTGGGGGTGGCTATTCGGGCTGGGGCCTGAGGACCGGTTCTCTTGGATAGTCAAGATGGGGTTTGTCGAGTACCAGATGACGTCCACTATAATGGCAATAAATTTGGCTGTTCGCCTACTCATAATCGCCGGCTTCTTTTTTGGGTATTGTTACACCATGCGAAAAACCTCGAAATAAGCCAAACTGATCCTTCAAGGGTGGTCAAGAACGTTAATTCTATTAAAAATTTTAAATGAGCCGTCCTAGAACTATCATCAGTGATAATATACTTAATGAAATGAAAATGATTGCTCTCTTGCAGAAAGAAAGAGTTGAGAAGGAGGGTATTGGAATGGACAAAAATAGTATTGTGAAATGCCCAGCCTGTGAAGAAGCGTTGAAGTTGACAAATTATAGATTGGCGTGGGCAATTCGGAGTTTCAGCTTGGGTAGTGAAGGTAATCCACAATATGGCGAAAAAAGGTAAAGTGGTGAAAGACTGCGGGAAAAACGAGTGGGCGCGTGAAAAATGTAGGCTTGTATTGGTTACAACGGAAGAAGACGCAATAAAGTTGCTCAAGGGTAAACATCCACGGATTCAGGCAATATTGACGCCTGAAGAAGATGAACTACCAATAAAGAGATACCTAGAAGCGGAAAATATACTGCGTCTTCATCAAAGACCGCTTTCAGAAATAAATGAACGATTATGATATCTTAAGCGTAAGGGTGAGGGCAAGCAGGTGTGTTGCTTAAAATAATGGGCGTGTTGGCCGTAACCCACCTTCTGTTTTAAGCAGCATTTGACTATGCGGGCTACCCGAGCCTGCTGTAGGCGTCATCAGCTCCTATTCGCCCTTTCTCCCCGCGGTTTGGCCGTTTCATCGTTACCGCCAGCATCCTCTGCGAGTTGCCCTCGCGCCATTGACATCCGCCGGCGGGCGTCCCGTTTCTGATCCAAGAGCAGAGGTCTCCCCCTATGCCTCATGGCATCGCGGTCCTACATGGAGGATGGAGTTTCCTCAGACCTGAGGCTTTCGCCAGAGGCCCGTGAGCCGCTCACCAACTCGCCCAGTAACCTCCCGCATAGCTCAGAGATAAATGTGCTCGTCGAACGCCCTGCGTATTTTCTATAGCCGGTTGCCGCTCCGTAATTTCGAGATTAATATTGTTCCGTAGATGATTAGACCTGCCAACCCCAGCCACAAGCAGACGCTGTACATCATGTTGGCGCTAGCGGGCAAATAAAGCGGATTGGATACGAGAGGGAAGAACGGCTGTATGTCTTCATAGATTGGAGCATCAAGGAGAACGTGAAGCATACTGCCCATCACGCCCGCTGCCACAAACGCCTCAATGCCCGGTTTGCTCCCGTTTGGCAGCCTCCCTTCGGTTTCCAGACTCAATGCCCGGAACACTGCTGAGAGCCTGCTCTGCAGTAGGCGCATCATAAGTCCGCAAGCTGTGCCAACAACGATGGCCGCAAGAAACGTGTGGGCGATCCCGTGGAGGCTGGTTCCGAGCCCCAATACAATTACCAGTAGTGGCTCTACGTCTAGCGCAACGCTCGCTACTATTAGAGTTGGAGCGTGCAGCCACCTCCTTAGGATTAACCCGACCGCAAGTGCTGGTCCAAGATGGTATGGCGTGAACGGCAATTTGGATCCATCCGCTTGATTCCGTATGATTATTATGTTGACCGGGCTATTTTGCCTAGCGTCCGCTAAGCAACGGTTTGATTAACACGAATTGCTTCCATAAAAACTGTATATTACATCCAAAAGTTGCAGTTCTTAGAAATGAAAGCAAGCCATGCACGGTTTCAGTTTTCTGATATCACCCAGGTCTAGTAGGCCTTGGTCCGCACCTCAAGCGATTGGTGACGGCGGGCTGAACACCTCGGCCGAAGCCTTGGTGCTTACACCCCCGTTCCATCAACCCTGTGTTCTACAGGAGCCTTCGTCCGCTATAAGCGGAATGGCTGCTTAGTCTCGGGGTGGGTTTCCCACTTAGATGCTTTCAGCGGTTACCCCTTACTGCGTGGCTGCCCGGCAGTGCCCTACCGGACAACCGGTAAACTAGAGGCAGCGGCACAGCGTTCCTCTCGTACTAGCCGCACCTTCCCCTCAAGCAGCCAGCGCTTCCAACAGGGAGAGTCCGACCTGTCTCACGACGGTCTAAACCCAACTCATGTTCCCTTTTAATGGGCGGGCAGCCCCACCCTTGGGAGCTGCTGCACTCCCAGGATAGGAAAAGCCGACATCTGGGTAGCAAACCGCGGGGTCGATGGGAGCTCTCACCCGCGACGGCTCTGTTATCCCCGGGGTAACTTTTCTGTCATGCCCGGCCCCCACAGAGGGGGGCACGAGCGGTCGCTAGGCCAGTCTTTCGACCCTGGATTCCTCGCTTTTCAGAATCCAGTCAAGCCAGCTTTTGGCCTTGCCCTCTACGGCGGAGTTCTGACCCGCCTGAGCTGACTTTTGGGCGCCCTTGATACTTTTTCAAGGGCGTGCCGCCCCAGCCGAACTGCCCACCTGCCGATGTTCTGAAGCTTGCGCCTCAGTAAGAAGTATAGCCATGAGGGGGTGGTGTTACATTGTTGTCTCCCCCAGCCCCCTGAGGAACTGGGATATAGCGACTCCCACCTACGCTCTGCAATCATGACCCTACCCCAACGACAGGATGCAGTAAAGCTCCACGGGGTCTTCTCCCCACGTTGGAAGTTCTTGGCCTTTTCACCAAGAGGTAGGTTCACCGGGCCCCAGGTCGGGACAGCGGGGTCCTCGTTGTTCCATTCATGCACGCCGGAACTTACCCGGCAAGGCATTTGGCTACCTTAAGAGAGTCAGAGTTACTCCCGGCCTTCAGCGGCGCTTCGCCCGGTTGTACCCGGTTTTCACGGACCGCTAGTGGCCAGGATTCACCCCCCGTTCACACCCTTACGGGCTTGCGGGGAGCTATGTTTTTATTAAACAGTCGGGACCCCCTTGTAATTGCAACCTAGACCCCCAAGCATTCGCTTAGGGACCCAGGCACCCCTTATACCGAAGGTACGGGGCTAATTTGCCGAGTTCCCTGACCTAGGGTGTTCCCGACACGCCTGAGACTACTCATCTAGGGCACCTGTGTCGGATCTCGGTACGGACTTGGAGAATCCTTCCTAATACCCTTTTCAAGGGCTCCACGAATCAACCGAACCAGCCTTAAGGCCGGCTCATCCTCCTTTCACCCGGTTCTCACCATTACGGTTCTCCCCAGGTTTACTGAAGTTAAACAGAATGGTAATTCTGCTCGGTCTATCACGAAGCGCAAGTATCAGGCTCAAACGTATCCCCAAGGTACTGGAATATTAACCAGTTTCCCTTTCGACAGCTACAGGTTATGTGCTGCCTTAGGACCGACTGACCCTCGGTCGACGACGCGTTGCCGAGGAAACCTGGCCCTTACGGCGGAAAGGATTTTCACCTTTCTACGCTGTTACTTCCCCCAGGATTCGCACTTGTGATCGGTCCACTGGATCTCTCGACCCAGCTTCTGCCCAACCACAACGCCTCCCTACCAACACTCGAGTATCCAAGAGTGATCTTAGGTATCGGCAGCTGATTTAGCCCCGAAAATCTTCAGGGCCCTTGATCTCGGCTGGTGAGCTGTTACGCACTCTTTAAAGGGTAACTGCTTCTAAGCCTACCTCCCAGCTGTCTTCGATCAAAGACGCCTTTTTACGTTAACACTTAACCAGCATTTTGGGGCCTTAACCTAAGTCTGGGGTGTTCCCCTCTCGTCCCATGAGCTTTTCCCATGGAAACCGTATCCACCCATCTACGGAGCGAGCAGGTTCGGAGTTCAAAGAGAAAGCCAAACCTTTCGGTTTGTGTCTTCCTGATTGGTCGCTCTACCCTACCCGCAACCTCCGGGCAGTCTGGGCTTGGACCCACTTCGGGAGGAACCAGCTACCACCGAGCTTGATTGGTCTTTTGCCCCTAGGCCCAAATCAGAGGAACGAATTGCACGTCAGAACCCCTGCGGACCTCCACCAGGCTTTCGCCCGGCTTCATCCTGTTCAGGCCTAGATCGCTCGGTACCGGGTTCTCATCGAGGTGACTATACAGGCCCTCATCGGACCTTGCTCCTCGCTACAGAGTAGTTGCGAGCTATTGGTTTCCCTTCGCTTACGAGGTTTACCCTCTTAGGCTCGCCACCTCAATGAACTCCCTGGGCCGTGCTCCGAAACGGAAGACATGATATTAGTCCCCTCTTCTCGTACTACTCCTCACGAAGGTTCCTTCGAAGAAGATCTTTCCTTCCATACCATGTCACTAGTTGCCAGCTGGTTTCAGACTCTTTTCATCCCCCTCTCGGGGTTCTTTTCAGCTTTCCCTCGCGGTACTATTGCCCTATCGGACTCTGGACATATTTAGCCTTGGAAGTCTGTGACTCCCAGATTCCCACGTCAGGACTAAGACGTAGTACTCAGGAACTCCTCCACAATTCAACCTCACTTGCGCCTACAGGACTATCACCCTCTACGGTGCGCCTTTCCAGACGACCTCGGCTTCATGAGGTAAGAAGAGGAGGGTCCATGACCCCACATCTCCTTAAGCTTTCGCTCAGGATTCGGTTTGGGCTGTTCCCCTTTTGATCGCCTCTACTAAGGGAATACCTATTGGTATCTTTTCCATCCCTTACTTGGATGTTTCCGTTCAGGGAGTTCCCGTTCCTTACGGAACGTTAGGGGCTGTTAACCCCTAACAGGATGTCCCATTAGGGTATCTCCGGATCTATGACTGCATGCGTCTCCCCGGAGCATATCGCTGCTTGCCGCGCCCTTCTTCAGTGCCAGAGCCTAGCCATCCACCAACTGGCGTTGGCGTGTCAGACCCGGTTTCTACTAAACCTAGTCTGGTGTCAGAAACACTGAAACCTATGCATGGCGCTAATCGCAAGTAGGGCCCGGTCAGGCCCACCTGCTACGCCCTTCACTGAGGAGTTTCCTCCACAGTTGCATCACTTCTCATGAATTGGACTCGATATCCATTCCTTCACGTGTGGTTGGGGTTCAGCGGGTCAAACATAGGAGGTGATCCGGCCGCAGGTTCCCCTGCGGCCACCTTGTTACGACTTCTCCCCCCTTGCCAAACGTGGGTTCGATACAGACAATGGTCCGAACCTCGCCCAAGCTTGACTCGGGTGGAGCGACGGGCGGTGTGTGCAAGGAGCAGGGACGTATTCACCGCGCGATGGTGACGTGCGGTTACTAGGGATTCCATGTTCATGAGGGCGGGTTACAGCCCTCAATCCCAACTACGGCGAGGTTTAAGAGATTACCTACCCCTTTCAGGGTCAGAACCCGCTGTCCTCGCCATTGCAGCCCGCGTGCGGCCCGGGAGATTCGGGGCATGCTGACCTGCCGTAGCCCCCTCCCTCCTCCAGTTTAACACTGGCAGTCTCTTTCGTGTGCGCCTATCTCCGAAGAAATAGGCTAGCAACAGAAGATGGGGGTCTCGTTCGTTGCCGGACTTAACCGGACACCTCACGGCACGAACTGGCGACGGCCATGCACCTCCTCTCAGTCTGTCTAGCAAAGTCGTCAGCTTGGCCTTCATACTACTGTCGCTCCCGGTAAGATTCCCGGCGTTGACTCCAATTAAGCCGCAGGCTTCACCCCTTGTGGTGCTCCCCCGCCAATTCCTTTAAGTTTCAGCCTTGCAGCCGTACTTCCCAGGCGGCGGGCTTATCGCCTTCGCTGCGGCACCGGGTTGGCACGAAGCCAACCCAACACCTAGCCCGCATCGTTTACAGCCAGGACTACGGGGGTATCTAATCCCCTTTGCTCCCCTGGCTTTCGTCCCTCACCGTCGAGCGCGTTCCAGTTGAGCGCCTTCGCCACTGGTGGTCCTTCACGGATTATAGGATTTCGCCCCTACCCGTGAAGTACCCTCAACCTCTCCCGCCTCCTAGCCTAACAGTATCTCCAGCAATCTCAAGGTTAAGCCTTGAAGTTTAACCAGAGACTTGTTAGGCCGGCTACGAACGCTTTAGGCCCAATAATCGTCCCGACCACTCGCGGAGCTGGTATTACCGCGGCGGCTGACACCAGGCTTGCCCCCCGCTTATTCCCCTAGCTTACTACACTAGGGAAAAGCTAGACTCAGCGTCTAGCACTCGGGGTGGCCCTGTCGCGCTTTCGCGCATTGCAGAGGTCTCGCGCCTGCTGCGCCCCGTAGGGCCTGGGTCCTTGTCTCAGTACCCATCTCCGGGCTCCCCCTCTCAGGGCCCGTACCCGTTATAGGCTTGGTGGGCCATTACCCCACCAACTACCTGATAGGGTGCGGTCTCATCCTCAGGCGACACATGACACATGAGTCACATATCATTTGGATAAAGAACCATTCCAGGATCCATTATCTATCTGGGATCAGCCTCAGTTTCCCGAGGGTGTCCCCGTCCTGAGGGTAGATTGACCACATGTTACTGAGCCGTATGCCGCGCCTCATCGTGGTTAGAAGCGCTGACTCGCATGGCTTAGCCTCACCCCAATAGCAGTCGGGTCCGGCAGGATCAACCGGGATTAACGTCCGCAAGGCCCGTTATAACCCCAACCACATTTCGTGGTTGGATATCGAGTCCAATGTAAGACCTAAATCCGACCCGAGGGCGTTTGCCCCGGCGTTTTTCAGGTCCCCATGATTATAACCGCGACCGGAGAGCGATCGATCACCCCTCGGGCTAGGGCCCGTAAGGTCACGATCAGCGCCGCCGATAGGTCGCGGCTGTCGTTAGCACTTGTCTACAGTTCGTGCACCTCCCTTACTTATGAGACTTCAATATATGTGTTGCGCCTTGAACTTTTACTATAACAGTGATTTTTTTTGACTGTTTGTTTTATACAGCTCAATAAATTGACGGGTATCGAATGTTCAAAGAATTGCTTACAACGGTGTAACTTTTATCTGAAGATTAAGGAGTCCTTAGCGTTCCTTTTTCAAAGTTAAGGCAAAACACATCTAAGTAACACTCACAGGTTAGCAAAATAATATACGCCTTTACTAGATAGTGAATTTAGTATTGAAAATACAGCTTATAGGTGAAAAAGATGTCTCAAGTCTTGTCAGCTCAAAAAGGCGATACTGTACGGGTCCATTATCTTGGTAAATTCCCCGGTGGTAAGGTCTTCGACACCTCTATGATAAAAGAAGCCCAAAAAGCCGGGCTCTACAACCCTTCAAGGGACTACAAACCGCTTCAGGTCAAGGTTGGTGCAGGTCAAGTCATACCGGGCTTTGAAGAGGCGCTTATAGGAATGAAAGTAAATGAGGAGAAAGAAGTCTCCATCCCGCCAGCGAAGGCATATGGCGTCAAAGGAAGCCATCCGCTAGCCGGCAAGACACTCATCTTCAAGCTGAAGATGATTGAGATCAAGCGGTAAAACTGAACGAGAACTGAGTGGGCCCGGAGGGATTCGAACCCTCGACCACTCGATTATCAGTCGAGTGCTCATACCAAGCTGAGCTACGAGCCCTTATATGCGTAGATTTTGCTCTCTCGATTTATCCTTTTTGCCCAAATATATTCATTTTTGCTGTCGCCTCTCTTTTTTACCTTCTAAATAACACGATACGCAAGCTTTCAACGTCTTTATGAGCATCCAATCAGCCTCCTCGCACTAATGCTTTGCAAACAAACAATAAACTTTTAATTTGTCGTGGGTATTGCTCGGTGTAAGGGCTGGTAGATTAGCGGCAGATCACCTGCCTCGCACGCAGGGGGCCGTGGGTTCAAATCCCACCCAGTCCACCATTCCCCTTATACAAAATTAAGAGTCCATACGCGGTTAATAGCGATAATGTTTTTTTGAAGTGACCTCTATACTCGTTATCGTTAATGCTGAAAATTGCGATCTGGTGAGTCCCCATGCAAGACTTTGAGAAACTTGGCGTTTTCTACATTGGAAGGAAGTACGACCTCCAAAACAGCAAACCAGGCGAAGAGCTGATTCTCTACGATTCCAAGGATCTCGTTACCCACGCTGTATGCATTGGTATGACCGGAAGTGGGAAGACTGGTCTCTGCATCGGCCTCCTCGAAGAAGCCGCTCTTGACAATATCCCCTCCATTATTATCGACCCAAAGGGCGACATGACAAACATGCTCCTGACATTTCCCAACCTTTTGCCTTCAGATTTCAAGCCTTGGGTGAATGAGGAGGACGCCGCCAAGAAAGGTATGTCTTTGGATGACTACGCTGTTAAACAATCCGCATCATGGACAAGCGGACTCTCCTCTTGGGGAATTGGAAAAGAACGGATACAAAAGCTCCGGGATAATGTCGAGTTCATGATATATACTCCTGGCAGCAGTGCTGGCGCACCTGTCTCCATAATGAAATCGTTCGCAGCCCCCCCTTCCGAGCTTATGGAAGACCCTGAACTGGTTCAGGAGCGGATAAACACAACAGTTACAAGCCTGTTGGGCCTTCTTGGAATAGACGCCGACCCAATACGCTCAAGGGAGCACATACTCCTGTCAAATATCATCATGACGTCTTGGAAGAAAGGTCAAGACCTTGATATTGGAGCCCTCATCCAGCTAATACAATCGCCCCCGGTCCAGCGAATAGGCATGCTTGAGATTGAGGCGTTCTACCCTAAGAAAGAGCGTTTTGAACTGGCGATGCAGTTGAACAATCTTCTCGCAGCTCCTGGCTTTGACCTGTGGCTGAATGGCGACCCAATGGACATTGGCGGGTTCCTGCATACTAAGGAAGGCAAGACCAAGGTCTCAATATTCTACATAGCTCACCTGAGTGATGCTGAACGCATGTTCTTTGTCTCGATGCTGCTGAACCAAGTCGTTGGGTGGATGCGCATGCAGTCAGGAACAACCAGTCTTAGGGCAATCGTATACATGGATGAAGTATTCGGTTACCTCCCCCCCACCAAGAACCCTGCTTCGAAACTGCCCATGCTGACCCTTCTAAAGCAGGCTAGGGCATTCGGGATAGGCATTGTTCTAGCGACCCAGAACCCGGTTGACCTTGATTACAAGGCGCTTTCGAACGCTGGAACTTGGTTTATCGGGCGCCTCCAAACCGAGAGGGATAAGCTCCGAATCCTCGAGGCGCTGCAGGTCATATCTGCTGGATCCGACAGCCTCGCAGACACGAAATACCTTGATCAGACCCTCAGCGCGTTGGGCAAGCGCATCTTCTTGATGCACAATGTCCATGAAACCGCTCCGGTTGTATTTGAGACGCGGTGGGCAATGTCCTACCTACCGGGACCGCTTACGAGAAATCAAATCAAGACTTTGATGATGCCCTTAAAGAAGACGCAGAGCCAGACCGCACCGGTTACTATGGGCACAACAGACGCCGCCGTAATCTCTACACAAACTCCCACCGCAACAGCGCCTCTAGCGCCAGCTTCAGCGTCTGGTCAAAAGCCAATGCTTCCACCTGAAATACTCCAATATTTTATACCTGCAACCGTGGGGACAACCGATCTCTCCTCATCATTGATTTACGCGCCATCTGCCTTGGGCGTTGCCAGCATAAGGTTTTCCGACACCAAGACCCGGGTCGACTTTTCTAAAGAAGTGACCTATATCGCGCCTATGACTAGTAACCCTATTCCGGTAAGCTGGAACAACTCCAAGGAATCGCAAATGAACACAAGTGACCTTCAGGCGTCGCCAAAATCAGGCGCAAAATTCTCCGACCTGCCCTCAGCCGCATCAAGCGTTAAGAGCTATGCCCTTTGGCAGAAGGATTTGACAACTTGGCTCCATCAGAATTCGAAGATAGATCTCCTAAAAAGCCGGACATTCGGAGAGACCTCCCATGCAGGGGAGCTGGAGCGCGACTTCAGGGCGAGGATGCAGCAATTCGCGAAGGAAAAAAGGGACGATGAATCCGACAAGTTGCGGAAGAAGTATGCCACTCAGCTCTCTAAGATAGAAGAGAAGATAAAACGTGCCCAGAACACTGTAGAACAGCAGAGCGCCCAAAAGAAGGCAACTCAATTCCAAACCGCTGTCTCCGTCGGGTCCACCATTCTCGGGTCTTTCCTTGGTCGAAAAGCCACAACAGGCGTTACACGCACTGCAAGGGACCTTGGTCGAACCATGAAAGAGTCCTCGGACAAGGCCGAGGCTGAGCATGACCTAAGGGCTCTTCAAGCCCAAAAAGTAGCGCTCGAAGATGAATTCAAGAAGGAGTTAGAGGCACAAGAGGCGACGATTAATCCGCTGACTGAAGCGCTCGACACAATTACAATAAGGCCGCAGAAGACCGGGATATCCGTAAGGTTAGTTGCGCTCGCATGGGCTCCATATTGGAAGCAAAGCGATGGGAAAAATGTCTCGGCATGGCAGTAATCAAGGTCAACTTCTTCTTGTTTGCCCTGGATTAGCCCCCATCATATATCCGCTGAATGCTAGCATCCAGAGTAACATGGGGTAAGCAATCATCCTCTCCATGCCGCCGATGCCCAACCCCAGGTAGAAACCGCTTATCATCATTATGATGGTTACGGCTGACACTCCGGCTGAGATGACTCCGAACACTTTCATTGGATTAGGGCATACCTTGGCAGCTATCAACGATACGAGCGTTCCACAGCCAAAATCTAGAACCGCGAACGCTATGTGCGGCACCCCTGTATTCTCCGGAAAGATCCCTGCCCCTATTGCCCCCAATCCTGTAATCGCCATTAACATTGTCAATGGTCGATATGCGAAACTCCTGTCAATGTATCTGGCCGATACCAATGTCATTATTCCTGTTACTATCAATGATCCGTTGAAGAGCGGTGCGGTTCTTCCAACACCCAGATCGCTAATAAAATTATGAGAAACGCTATACCCGGGGTACAACGCCTCGGCTACTAGCATCATTATGACAAATTGCCCGGTGCCCAGTAAGAGCAAGGCGCCTGCAATTTTGCCGTTGCTGAGCATCATCTAGCTCACTCCTTCCATCCTATCCTAACACGTTGCTTTCTAATCAGGCTTTAGCGATTCCCATTTTCATACGCTTTTTAGAAAATAAAAATATTATAGTTAACGCTCAAAAAAGGTTTTTAGTTATTAAAAATCTTATATTTAATCATCAGACCACATATCCAAAAAAAGGGATGAGTAGGTCAGGTTAATGCCCACTCAACAGCGCCTTATGCTTTCTTTGATTTCCCATGTACTATGATATTCTTGTTCCCACAGAATGAGCACTGCGCTAGTTCGTACTCCGTCCACCACGTGTGCCCCTTCGGGCACTCGCATTTGGAGCTAGGCCTCTCATCTGACATTGCTACGATTACAGTTGAACCGCACTGAGGGCATGGCAGAACGTCGGTAAAGTGCCACCACGTATGCCCTTTACTGCATCCCAACAGATAGCCCATAGGGTATTCCTCTGATATTACTATAGTATAACTTAAAATAAAGTTTTTTATAATGAATGCTTCAACTCTTTAACGAGAAGTCGCAGTAGTAATGTTGCCATTCTTGGAGGAAAAAACCTGTAATTACTTCTAATCTTGATTACTACTCAGTCGCTTTCAACCCTTTTAGCATATTCAGATAGTCCGATGCATGCCTGGTAACAAGGAAGTTCTTCTTGACATGCTCTTTGGCTTCTCTGCCCATCCTCTTCGCTATTAAGGGGTTCCTCAACAGAAACAGCATCCTCTCTGCCGCCTCAGTTGGCGAACTTACCAGAAACCCTGTGCGCCAGTCTTGTATTTGATGCACAATCCCTCCAGTCTTACCGCCAATCACGGGCTTACCCTTCCACATCCCCTCAGTGACCGTAAGCCCAAAGCCCTCTTTGATGCTTTTCTGAATTATTATCGTAGACCCTCTCTGTATCGCGTTTATCTCACGATGCGCATCCGGAGGCAGCATTAAGACATGAACATTCTTGTCAGTAATTGCCTTCCGGAAAACCTCTGAATAAAACCGCTCCCCTTCAGGATCATCGTTTGCACTCCCTCCCACAAGCAATAGCTGGAAGAATATCCTATTCCTTACAGTCTTGAATACGTCGAACGCAAACTTGTCTTCATCAAATAGGTGCCTGAAATCAACTGTCTCAATCCCCTTCTTTGCCAATTCGTAGCTCTCCATGACTCCCAATGGGTCTTTGAGTTTATCGAACCTCGACACTTGAGTCACTATGGGCAAATCTGGATCAAGATCGTACTTCCTCAAAACCGATTCCACGTAGCTTTCTGGAAGGTCCATGTTCTTTTCTGCAAGCGGGTCGATTGATGGTGGAATAATGTGCTGCGGTATCTTCAAGTCCCTCTTCGAATACTCTGGGACGTGAACAACAGCCGCATCATACCTGTTGACATAGTTCGACAGATACTCCCAGAGTGCCTTGTCTGGATTCGAGATGTCTATGTGGCAGCGCCATACCCAACCACTATCTTTTCCCCTCTTCGCAACGAGTGGTGCCGGCTGCGGGTCGTGGATGAATACAAAATCCCTATCAAGGTCCATTGTTTCCGCATTAAGCTTGTTTATTTCTTCATACTTATCTGTCATCTTCTTAGTAATGGTAATCTTGGACCCTTGCAACGCGTTGTGGAACGCCTTGGTCACGTCGAAAAATTCCTGGTCACCGTTGATTACCTTCCACTCTGTAGGCACGCCGGCGCCTTCCATTATTCGTGTAATCGACTTGAGAAGTTCCGCCACACCTCCCCCAACAAATGTTGAATTTATGTGTAGCACCTTTTTGCCATTAAGGCTCTTCCCAAGCTCCCTCAATTGGGCTACTGCCTTCTCGCCAACAATCGGAGAATAATCATCAAGGGTCAAGAATATCGTTTAATCTCTCTGCCTCGCATAAAATATATCTTTTCAGAGCTTTTGCATTAATTGGGGGCGTCTTTAGGCAACAACAGTTATTTTTTAGTTCCCCCTCTTAATTATCGGTGAGCACAATTTCAGAGACCGCCCCCTCGCCGCAACGTAGCATTGCCTCCGAAGAGCTCCGAATGAGGCTTACGCGAGTCTTCTCTCGGACCCTCTTGCTTGCCATCATACTTGCTGTTGGGTATTTTATACTCCCGCTTCTCCAATCTTTTGGATTTTCGATACCTGTTATGAACTTCCCGTTGATAACCGCCGCTTCAATTATGCTATTGGCAATAGTCGGGGTTCTGCTCTACAGCATATTTGGGGACATAATTGCATTGTTGGACCCAAAATCCAAGCTTACCCGGGTTCTGCTGAAGGGGCTTGCCTCCGACCACGTAACGCTCGCAAAACGAGCCGCTTACGACCTCCTGATAATGGTAATCTTGTTGATTATTGCCGTCGCCCTGATACCCATCCTTAACAGCATTCCGGGCATAGGATCTTACTTGGCTGTCGCCCTTCCGTTTCTTGTCTTGGCTATAGTCGTCTTCGTCTTCTGGGATTTCGGAAAGATCTTCCTTAGAGAGATTGAACGTCTTGTTGACTTTATAGCTGAAAAAATCGAAGCGTCCGAGGCAAGAAACCATAAGTAGGCCGATAAAGATCTGCGACGGACTCACTTGCGTGTTTGAGTATCCAGAATCCAACTACTCCTTCTTACGGTATATGTATCCTTGGCTCTCCTCGAATGCGTATTTCAACCTGCCTGCAAGTTTTTCATAGATTGCTTCGTTATTCTCGATTAACTTGTAACCTGCTACCTTCCATCCGTTCCTTGTCTTCGCAAAGATTATGCTGCTGACGTTTGGGAGTGCGACGTCAAAGAATTCATTGGCAAAATTTTGGAATTTTTCGGGTTTGCTCGATCCGGGATACCTGTTTATCCACGCAACTCCCGATAGCCGCTTCTTATCACCAATAAGCAATACTACCTTCCCCAATACGAGCTCAATGATCTCCTTGAACTCCTTCTCACGGAGGTCGTAATCGAGTTCCCTTATGTCCGCTTCGCATACTTGAAAAGGTATTCTGAACTCCTTCATCCTGATAGCTATCTCGGTTCCCGACTTTGTCGCAACGAGAAGCTCCTCATACTCTCCGCTGTGGGCATATGCTCGTCCTTGTGTTCCTTGAGAGGCTTGTTTGTCAGTGGCTCCGGATTTTTGTGACATTCGCTTGTCCCTGCTTCTTTTCTATACCTAATAGTTTCATAAGCCTTGGCATATGGATGTTATGCAACCGCATCATAGGATGCGCTGGTTGGAAGTAAGAGCCTTGCAATGGAGGCGACCGTGCACAACCACGAATTCCCGAAGACGAGTCCTATGCGATCGTGGTCATGCCTTGCTTGAGGCAAGGGTCGTCTCATTGAAGGAGTCTTTCCTTGTCATCATAATGATATATAAATTTATTGTCGTTACGCTTCATTACTCGAATTGAAAACAACACTATTATTAAGAAAAACGTGCGAACTGCTGCATATTCGCAGAGCGCCGCATCCAAAATTTCAGTGCCTGCAATAACACACCATCCACGATAAGCTTATTTCTGCATAACGAATACTGTTTCATGAGGAATCAAGATGAAGATCGGCGAGCCTTTCCATCCCCATCCTAAGATGATGGCGCTTTATTCCATATACCTCCTCCTTACTGTAATCCCGCTTTACGCTATCGTAACAACGCTTCTTATCGTTAACTTCCTTTACTTCCAAGATGCCTTGTTCTATATGGTAATTTTGTTGATAGGGTATCTGCCGATAGTTATTGCCACCATCTTTACCATCTATTGGATTCCGAAATTCTTCAAGTCGATAACCTACACTATGACTGAGCACGAAGTAAGGGCGGAGATGGGCGTGTGGTGGAAGATGCGCCACGCCATTCCATACTCGCGGGTAATGAACGTAGATACGATACAGGGTCCGATATCGAGGAAGCTTAAGATTGGAACCGTTGACATTTTTACCGCAGGCTATACTGGTCAAGCAGGCGGGAGTGGAGGTGGCCGTATTCGAAGAAGCGAGGCCGCATTCATTCATGTGGAGGACTTCCTTGAACTCCGGGAGGCTGTTCTGGGCATCGTAAAAGGGAGGCCTCTATTTGGGTCATCAGCTACAAAAGTGGACGCTGATACGTCTGCAATGCTAGGCGAGGTAAAGCAGATACGCATGCTGCTAGAGAAGCTCGAAGCAAAGCGCTGAATCGCTAAAGGACCAATTCATGGTCCTCCAACCTTCTTTTTTGATGCTTTCTGTCGATCCCGGTCAAAACGTTTAAAATTCTGTTTCTCCGCTCTTTGATTGTCCTATTAATGAGTGTGGTATTATGCCGTTCCAAAGCGACAATTCAAGCGAGATGAAACTCCGGTCATCGCTTAAGAACTCAAAGCTCGTAGTCGTTAAGATAGGCTCATCATCACTCTCAAACGATCAAGGTCTCTTGGACGCAGGAAAAATTGGCGCGCTCTGTGACGAGCTCGTTGCTATTCGGGAGAAGGGCATTAATCCTATCCTAGTATCATCTGGTGCCATACGGGCAGGAAAGGCAATAATGCGTGAGCACCTAAAAAACGGCGAGATAAAGTGCCTCCAAGCATTCGCCGCAGTTGGGCAAGTCATGCTTATGGAATCATACCGGGATGCCATGGATGAGCGAGGTTACAACGTAGCCCAGGTCCTGCTCACATGGGATGACTTTAGGAACAAGAAGCGAACCAAGAACCTCATAAACACCTTTGAGACGCTCCTATCCTTGGGCGTAGTGCCAATAATAAACGAGAACGACACCATAGCCATCGATGAGATCAAGTTTGGCGACAATGATACGCTGTCGGCGCTCGTTGCAGTGAACCTCAAAGCAGACCTTCTCGTGCTCCTGTCTGACATAGACGGGCTATATACCGGGGATCCTGCATCGTCATCATCGAAGCTGATTCCATTCGTCGAGGAAGTAAGCCTGAGCATTGAGAAGTTGGCATCTGAGCGGCATGGTGGTTTTGGCGGCATGGTCACAAAGCTCCGCGCTGGCAAGATAACCGCTAAGAATGGCATACCGATGGTAATCGCCAACGGCAAGCTCCATATGGCTCTGGAAAGTATAATTAACGGAGAACGAATCGGAACGATATTCATGCCGAGGGTTGAGCATGACTAAATCTAGTAAGGCTGGAGTCAAATCACCTCTGCTAAAAAAGGTGGTTGAGGCAAGGGGCGCAAGCCTAGAATTGGCTCAGATGCCCGACGATCTAAAGACCCAGGCGCTAAAACGCGCGTCCACATCCATAGTCGCCAACAAAGACCTCCTGCTGGCCGCCAACAAGAAGGATATGGGTGTGGCGAAAGCTCTTGTTGAACAAGGCAAGCTCTCAAAGGCGCTCTTCGACCGGCTTAAGCTAGACGACTCGAAGATCAATGAGATCTCAAAGATGGTTGAGAGCGTAGCCGCGCTGGATGACCCTGTTGGAAAAGTCATATACTCAACGAAGATGGACGATGGGCTTGATCTCTTCAAAACTACCGTCCCATTCGGTGTTGTTGTCTCAATATTTGAGGCAAGGCCTGACGCACTGCCGCAGATAGCTGCTCTCTGCATAAAGTCTGGAAATTCAGTCATACTCAAAGGCGGCTCTGAAGCAAAAGAGTCGAACCGCGCGATACACTCCATAATCGCGGAGGCGTTGACGAAGGAAGGCCTCCCCAAAGGATGCACTCAACTTGTTGAGGGAAGGGAAGCTGTTGACGCTCTCCTCAAGATGGGTGGGGAGGTTGATTTGATAATCCCCCGGGGAAGCAACGAATTCGTGAAGTTCATACAGGATAATACGCGCATTCCAGTCCTAGGTCACTCCTCTGGAATATGCCACATATTCGTGGATAGGAAAGCCGACCAAGAGAAGGCAATCGAGATCTGCAACGATGCACGGGTCCAGTATCCCGCCGCATGCAACTCTATGAAGGTGCTTCTTATCGACTCAGAGGCTGCTCCTAAGATCCTTCCGAAGATCGCGACCCGCCTTATTACGAGTGGCGTTCGATTAAAATGCTGCCCCAAGTCGAAGTCACTGCTAGATGCCAATGGTCTTACTGTTGAACGTGCAACTGAGAAAGACTGGGAAACTGAATACCTTGAGCTTATACTGCCCATCAAGGTCGTAGATGGATTGGACGAAGCAATTGCCCACATCAATCGTTACGGGTCCAGGCATACCGATTCGATAATAACCGAGGACACCACCTCCGCAAAGAAGTTTCTCCGGATGGTCGACTCCTCAACGGTTATGCACAACGCGTCAACTCGGTTCAGCGATGGTTACCGTTACGGACTTGGCGCGGAGGTCGGGATAAGCACGAATAAGGTCCATGCCAGAGGACCGGTTGGTCTCGAAGGTCTCGTCACAACAAAATTCATCCTGCTTGGGTCAGGGCAGAAAGTTGGCGACTATGTTGGAAAAAGCGCCAAGGCTTTTCTGCATAGCCCCTTAAAAAAAGATGCTAAAGGGAGATTCTAAGATGCGGCATCCCTCATTTGGAATAATAGGATATGGAAAGATGGGCTCTTCAATCGTGAAGGGCGCGATAAAATCCACTCTTTTAACCCCTTCTGATATTATTGTATACGATCAGGATGCAACACGTGTAAGCGCCGCTGCCAATGCGCATATGAACATCGCCAAATCGATCAATGAGATGTCCTCATGCCGCCAGATCCTCATAGCTGTAAAACCAAAAGACATCCCTTCACTTGGGGAACAACTTAAGGCAGTGCTGCCAAAAGGGAAGGTACTGTCAATCTCCATCGCTGCCGGCATTAAACTCTCGAACTTGGAATCCAGATTAGGCGACGGCGCAAGGATAATACGGGTAATGCCAAACATTGCAGCCGCGGTCAATGAAGCCGTATCCGTCTTTGTTACAAACAAGCATGCAACCAAGGACGATATCGAGTTCGCCTCAAAGTTGCTGAATAGCGTCGGCGTAGGGTATAGGCTTGATGACGAATCGATGATTGACGCAGTTACCGGGCTTAGCGGGAGCGGACCTGCTTACTTCTTCTACGTTATGAAAGCCTTAGAAGAAGTCGGGTTGAGATCAGGCTTGCCAGCTCAATTGGTACGGTCGCTTGTCTCTCAGACCTGCAAAGGGTCCGGCGCCATGGCTATCCAGTCCAACGAGTCCTTTGACCAGCTGATTCGGTTCGTTGCTTCGCCAGGAGGAACTACCGAAGAGGCTTTGAAGGTTATTGATGCTAAAGGCGTATCGTCAGCAATGATAGAGGCGGTCACTGCTGCCATAGAAAAATCAAAACGCATGAACTACTAAAGCGAAAAGCGTTTTGGATGCCCGCTCAATTCTGCGATGCATACCTCAGTATAGCTACAATGCCGCCAAACGAGCTAAGAAGCATCTTCCCCTCATCCGTGTCGGTTGATATCACTTCAACCTTAACGTTGCTATTCTCCGTCAGAGCAGCAAGCTCCTCGATAATGCTCTTGCTCTCGTCTTCATCCATCATGCCACCACACTTCTCGCACGTTTCCCTGCCGTTTTTGGCAAGGAGCTGTTGCTTCGAGAATGTGCCCTCCTTGACGTTTCCGCATGTCTGACACTTAAATTTAACCCGCACGGTCTCGACGCCGGTAGACAATATGAGCGTCTTCACGAGGTTCTTCTCCAGCTTCTCCCTGACGTCCTGTTCACCGTAGGCTACGTTGCTGGGGTTCTTTGCAAGAATGTAGAGGAAGTTCTGCACGAGCTTCTTATCCTTCAGGAAATCCACATTCTTTAGGGCTTCCTGTGACCTCTCGATGAGCTCATAGACTCCCGGCTCTTCGGTGTAGCCTAGGTCCTCCACTGCCGTTATCTTATCCTGGAGTTGGTACTGGAGAAGCTTATCGTCAACGAACTCACTCTTGGTCGGGCCAGGTCCGCCTACCAGAATGCCCTTCAGATTAGGGAGGACCGGGAGGAATATTGCTGATGCGTGCTCCGATACCCTCTTATAAAATTCATGGGCGGCAATCTCGACGCTCCTCTGGAACCTTCGTGCTGACTGACCACCCGCATCATGCTTGCTAGGGCTGCCTGAGTATATTGTCTCAATTATCTCGACCCTCCTACCCTTCAGCATCGCAAAGGTCGCGTCACTCCTGTCCATCACTATCAAGCCATAGTACTCCTTGACCGTAAGGATGTCGAGTATCGGATCAAGATAGAATCTCGAGTCGCATCTGTAAAGGTAAAGGCTGATCGGCTCCGGCGGCTCGATCACGTAAGTCTCCATCTTTTCAGTTCCAGGGCCGCCCCTCGGTATCGCTCCGCAGAATATGACTAAGCCGTTCGGCGGCGGCATCCTGAAGAGTTTCAGCCTCTGCATTATGCTTTCGATAGCATCCTGCACGTTCTTCTTTGTTGACTTTGACTTGATGTTGGCTGAGGTTCCCAACTCCTCTCTGAGGTTGTTCATCGCGTCGGATATCTGCCTTCCAGGAGGAACGTAGAGCGAGATGAGCTCAGTTGCCTTGCCTTCCTTGGACTGGAGTTCCTCAGCAAGCTTCTTGAGGCGAAATATCTCCAACGAACTCCTCTTACTCTCGGACACTGCCAACAACTCTGGGCTAATGAAAAGACGTTATCATTTATATATCTTCATTCTTAAAGTTTCTGCGGTGAACGCCTTGAACGTCACAATAAAGCTGAGCGGTCACATACTTTTTCCATCACTCGACTCGCAGCCGGACTTCTCCGGATACGTGAAACTCGTAAAGGAGCTGAAAGCAGAGAAACACAACGTCTACTTGGTGGTCGGCGGAGGCGAGCCCGCCCGGTACTACATCCGGATGGCAAGGAATAACGGATCAGATGAATCAACCTGCGACCAGGTTGGAATCACCGTCGCATGCCTCAATGCCAAGATAATGGCTGTCGCGTTGGGCGACATCGCCTACCCCTTCATACCAAAGAGCTTCGACCAGCTCGATCGTGCCCTCGCTTCGGGGAATGTCGTTGTCATGGGCGGGTTGCAGCCGGGTCAGTCGACGAACGCCGTAGCAGGTGTCCTAGCCGAGCGATCAGGCTCTAAGCTACTAATCAATACAACGACCGTTGATGGAGTCTATTCTAAGGATCCGAGGAGAGACCCATCTGCCAAGAAATTCCTCCAAATTACTGCGGACGACCTTGCGAAGGTGCTGGCACAAAAGCCGGCGAATACGAGTTGCTCGACCCTGTCGCCCTCAAGATAATTCGACGATCAAAGATAACCACAAAGATAATAGACGGCAGAGACCCTATGAATGTCCTGAAGGCTATTAGGGGCGATCCAATAGGCACGACCGTCGTCCCGTGATGGTGATAAGAATGTCAAAGAGAAGAGACGAAGACAAATGGGGTCCACACTCACATTGCACCGTTTGCGGTATTGCAGTTCCTGAGGGCGATAAGTACTGCTCCGAGATCTGCGAGGCGAAGTACACTCAAGAGGCGACTAATTATAAGCGCCAGCAGAAGATGAGCTACATCTTCATAGGTGCCATGGGCGCTTTGATAATAATCATGTTCGCCTTACCATACCTGTTCCCGTGATTTTTTTGATTTTTCCTAATCGCAGGCGAGATTACAAGCAAATCGCCTGCGTGAAGGTTAAATATTCCAGACATCTCTCTTGATTCTGAGCGGGGATCCCCGAGCCAGGTCAAAGGGGAAGGACTCAAGATCTGCCTAGATGGGTTATCCTTTGTCGAAGGACTTCGAGGGTTCGAATCCCTCTCCCCGCACTAACTTTTATCCAAAAAAGGAAAAATGCTGCGGCGTAATTCATTCCCTGACCATTATCAGAAGCATCTTGAACTTCTTTACCGCCCTCACCGCATGTGGCTTGTTCGCCGGCATTATCACCATGTCGCCCTCCTTCAGCCTCGATGCCTTCTTCTCGATTGTGACCTCTGCCTCGCCGTCTAAGACATACACCATGGCATCATAGGGGGCGGTATGCTCACTCAGCTTCTGTCCCTCATCGAACGCGAACAGCGTCACTGTCCCGGCATCCTTGTCTATAAGCGTCCGACTCGCAATCACCGCTTTCTGGTAATCAACCAATTTGCTCAACTTTACGGTGCCCTCAACCTTTCCAGATGTCTCTTTCATGTCATCCAAATTAAAGCCCTCAAACAATATTTATTCATCGGGAATAAATGCATTAGCAACAAAAGAAGAAGGCAGCGCCCAGAAATGCCTTTCACATCTTGCCTGTTTTGATTCTCTCGATGAAGGCGTCGACGGTTACCGCTGGTAAAGATCTTCACTGTGCCGCGCGAGCCAAACATTGCTGACATGAGGTGTGCCGTTTCATTGTTTGGAGCTTCGATTATGTTGACAAAGTCGTAGAGATCGCGCGCTTCAAACCGGTAAACAACTTTTACGCCAAGCGCTTCGATCTCTCGGTTAACTTCCTTGATCCGTTCAGGCTTTGTATTGATGATCTCTACATTCTAGGTTTGGTTTGACAAGACTACATAGTGAGGCAAAAACATCCACAGCTAACGCCGCCCTCCAGCTTTTTACAGCGTTATCCGTCGGCCATAACCAACCTGGATTACATCGCATACGCTTCGACGAGGTCTCTCGCAGTTATTATGCCAACAATCCTGCCTCCGTCGATGACCGGGAGTCTCCTCACGTGCTTCTGCGTCATCAACTTGGCAGACTTGTGGATGCTCCAATCAGGACCGACGGTCACTAGCGGTGAAGAAGAGTAGCCTCCTATCTCCTCATCGAGCCCCCCTCCCTTGTAAATTACCTTGGTTAGCAGGTCCCGCTCAGTGAATATCCCCCAGGGTTTACCGCCCTTGTTCACTAATACCGACCCTATCCTCTCCTTCCCCATAATCTTGGCAATGTCGATAACTTTCCCTTTCGGGTCGGCATGTCTGACTTCCTTCGTCATATAATCCTTGACCTTCACAGCGGTCTCTGGCGCGTCGGGCATCGATCTGATGAGGTCGGACGCCGTCACGACTCCATGGAGGCGCCTCTCCTCCATAACTACGAGCCTGCCCTTCTGCCTTATCATCGTCTTTGCCGCTTCCTTGATTGAAGCATAGGGCCTGATGGTGATGAGCCTAGGCGAGGCAACTTCCTTAACGATTATCTTTTTGGGATCCTTGTTGGATGCTATGACCCTTGTCAGCAGATCCCTCTCAGTGATTATTCCGGATGGTCGCTCATCGCCAACGAGCAGGAGGCTTCCTATCCTCCTCTCCCCCATTATTTTAGCTGCTTCCATCATTGTTGCGTTTGGCTCTACAAAAACAGCGTCTTTGCTCATTATGTCGAAGACGTGCTGGTGTTTCTTATATTCACTATAAGCGACGTCAATAACGCTCGGAAACTCCTCCCTAAGCGTCTTGGGCATTCTAACCCCCTTATGGACTATGGCGTTTCTGGGTAATAAGAAAACCCCGACAGAGATTTATGGAAGTGCAAATCGCCTGTCCTGACCTGCAAACCTTTCAATATCCGATTACCCTTAATATCCGTATACCAATAACATATTCAGGTAATCTCCGTTGAAGCTTCCCATTGAAAGGATGCAACAGGATTTGCGAGAGATTGCCCTCAAGAGCGGAGCTCAACGCTTCATGAGGATTCCCCCGTCCAATATCATAACCGCTCACTGGGTTCGACTCAAGTGCCAGTACGGCTGCAAGAACTACGGTAAGCGACTAACCTGCCCTCCGTACAGTCCCACCCCAGATGAGACAAGGAAGGTTCTGAATGAATACTCCGAAGCTTTCCTTATCAAATATGAAGGCTTTTTGGGGTTCGACAGCTATCCCCCAAAGGCTCTCAGGGAGAGCATACGCTCCCTCAGCATACATGTCTGCGATGCAGTGACTGCAATGGAACGCCACGCATTTCTCTCAGGATACCACAAGGCTTTCTCATATGGCGCGCACAAGTGTGTCAGATGCCCGGATTGCGTGCTCAAGGATGATGCTGCCTGCAGGGACTGTCGGTTTCCAGCTGTCGCTAGGCCATCGCTGGAGGCTGCTGGCATAGACGTCTTCAAAACAGCAGAGCTTGCAGGTCTCTCCATCGCCATATCCCCTACGAAGGCGGTTGCACGCTCCGAGGACTTGCCAACATTCACGCTACTGCTGCTCGAATAATACCGAATTCATCAGCAATCCTGTTATTAATGACCAAGTCAGAGGTTACTCAGGTAATTCTTGATGGCTGCCGATCTTCTCATAAAAAACGCCGCCATCCGGGGCTCAGAACGCCTTAACGATATCCTAATTGAGAGTAACCTGATCACACGGATCGCGCCAAATATCCGGGCAGATGCAGAAAATGCGGTCGACGCGCACGGTAACCTGGTCTTGCCGTCGTTCTCTGACATGCATCTCCACTTGGACTCTGCTATGACCCTTGGAGTGCCGCGCTTTAACGAATCAGGAACACTCCAGGAGGGGATTGCGATCTGGGGCGAGTACAAGAAATCGATAAAGATAGGCGAGATGAAGCGAAGGGCGAGGCTGGCTTGTGAGTGGAGTGCTTCATACGGGACGACACGGATACGGACGCACGCGGATGTGACGGAACCCACGCTAACTACTCTCAAAGGACTTCTGGAACTGAAATCCGAGATCCGGGATATCATCGATCTTGAGGTAACTGCCTTCCCGCAAGACGGCATCCTGACCGAGCCTGGCAACCTGGAGCTCCTTGAGAAGGCGATGGAGATGGGAGCAGACAACGTTGGCATGGCCCCTCACATCGAGTACACCCGTGAGGACGGCATCAGGTCCGTCGAGAAGGCATTCGAGATAGCCAAGAAGTACGGAAGGAGGGTAGATGGACACGTCGACGAGACCGACGACGAGATGTCACGCTTTCTTGAGGTCGTTGCCGCATGCGCCATAAGGTCAGGTTACGAGGGGAAGGTTACTGCTGGGCATGCGACCGCAATGCACTCCTACAACAACGCTTACGCGTCAAAGCTATTTGGGCTCCTGAAGCGTGCGGACGTCACGATTATCCCGAATCCTCCCGTCAATATCCATCTTCAAGGGAGGCATGATACCTACCCAAAGCGGAGAGGCATGGCACGGATTAAGGAGCTGGTGCAGTACGGTGTGAACGTGGCCCTAGGGAACGATTGCATAATGGATCCGTGGTATCCGTTAGGGCGGGGGGACATCCTGCAATCCCTCTTCATAGGCATCCACGTTGGGCAGCTGACCGGGCGGGATGAATTACTATCCTGCCTGGATCTTGTGACGATTAACTCCGCCAAAGCGCTTGGTATATCCGAGCACTACGGCATAGCACCCGGTAAGACTGCTGACCTCGTAGTGGTCGATGCGCACGACGAACTTTCTGCTATCAGGGACCAGCCTGCGCGCCTAGCCGTTATCAAGGGCGGCAAAATCATCGCAAGGACAGCCGGGAGGGACTCGACGATCATCAGAGGCAGCAGAGCATCCCGCTTGCAGCTCTTGCTATAATCGTGCAAACGCCACCCCGCAGCATTTTTTCTCCTATTTTGGTCATTTTAACGGATTGGTTTAAGTAACAGTGCACAAAACTACTCTTATGTCATCAATAATATACAGGTTGGCTAATGTCGCCGCCTTCATTCTTACCTTTGCCGTTAATACATATGCGAGCATATTGCGCGTGGCTCTTCCTATGGCACTACGGCTACATCCAGCTCTCAGTGCTCCTGATGCTCGTGCTACTCGGTTCCCTGATTGCGATATACCTCCGACTGGGCATAGGCAAGTCCAGCGCATCAATGAAAGAGCACATATGCGTTCGCGCCCCCTTCAGCCTCTACCTTGGTTGGATAACGGTCGCAACCATCGCAAATACCGCATCAGCTTTCATGACGTCGGCTTGGATAACGTCAATCCTCAGCGCAGAAACTTGGACCGTGCTTGTAATCGTAGTGGCCATCGCCATAAACTTCCTCGTATTGGCAACAAGGAGGGATGTAATCCTCGCAGCCGTCCTCGTCTGGGCACTCTATGGGATAATGTCGAAGCAGACTGCGCCTCTCGTGGACGTCATCTCGCAAGCAGGCATGGTCGTTGTTTGCATCGGGATCATTATCGTAGCCTTCTTGAAGCTAAGGAAGAAGTAATTTTTTGCACCACGGACCGATTTTGAGGGGTTTTTAATCCCCTCTATATGCCCTTATTGAAGAGCGAATTACCCAGGGGAATGCCAAAGAAGCCGAGACAATCTCCGGGATTGCCGCTCCGGGCACAATGATGCCCTGGAAATGAATTATCCATATCGGAATCGCTAAGATGGCGATGAGTGCCGGATAGTATCTCTTCTCTGCAAAGTATGCCAACGATGAAAACAGGAGCGAGACGAAGAGCAATATTGAGACAAGGTAATGTATCCTCCCGTAATTTTCGCACAGCAACCCTGTGAGCTGCATGGAAAATCCGGTAAGTGCCAAGAGGTAAGCAGACTTGGGCGCATGCTTTCTCATTCCGATCAAAGCATAGTGCTATTAGGAACCCCGATGAGAGGAGGCCAACGTTAAAAATTGCAGCGTTGCCGCGGTTGAGGTTGCCCAAGTCGCTGAGCGCATTGTTTACCCAGTTGAACCAAGGTGCTTGGCTAATTGCGACATTAATGCTGATCAATAAGACGGCTATGCCGACTATCCCCAAAAGCGATGGTGAAGTCCACCTCATGGAAATCACGCTTAATCATAATTTTACCGTTTTACTCTTAAGGATTGCCTAACCGTGCGTCAGAATTAGCCGACGCCCTGAACCCAACTCAGAGTGTCGAATTGTAGTATGTAGACGACAACGCGCTCTTCACGGCTTCGACATCAAAGCCGGTGTAATAATTGGGGTTGACCAACTTGGCCATCATCATCTCACCGATAAGCATTCTCGGTGTCCAGTCGAGGTAGCATCCATTCTCCTTTGCCCCTATCAGCATTCCATAAACCTTGTCTTCCTTTACAGCCTCAAGCTGCTCCCACGCTGTGCCATTCAGGGCGCTCATTTGGGCTGTCAGCGTAGCATTATCCCTGCCAAGTATGATTATTATATCCGGATCCCAGGCAAGTATCTTCTCCAAGCTAATCTTGACCCAGGATGAATTCGCGTACTCCTCCATAGCCATATTGACACCGCCGACATCGATAACCGTCTGCCCCCACGACGTGTTGACATATGTGTAAACGAGACCTTGCCCCCAGACGCTCAAGTCGCAGATTAGGACCTCGGGCTTTGACGCAACCGGAATCGATGAGGCAACAGCTGTTATTTTCGCTTGCTCAGCGGAGAGGTATGTTACGAGCTGCTGCGCCTTCTCTTCGGCGCCGAGCACCTTTCCAATGATGAGCGTGGCATTGAGCTGACCTTGGAAGCTTGTTGCGGTGAGGCATACGACTGAGACGTTCTTATTTTCAAGGATACTGATGATGTCAAGAGCCTTTCCATAGGTGTAGTCCATTATAACTACATCCGGATCAAGCGATATGACCGTTTCGAGGTTTATTCCAGAGAAGAGGCTCCCCACGTTTGTCAGGTTTCTGACGCCCTCTGGTATGAATACTGAAGAAGCAATGTCTTTGCCGACGCCAACAATCTTGCTGCCTGCTCCTACTGCGCACGCTATCTCCGTCCAGTAAGTGTTCATTATGATGACTCTCTCTACCTTCTCAGGCAGACTGACGCTTCTGCCTGCCATATCTACGACAGTCACAGGCCCGCTCTGACTTTTTCCGAGATATCCGGAAGCGACATATGCGGCCGCAACAGACGCTCCTATTATTATCGCAAGAAATATTGAAGCCTGAATTTTTGTCGCAGCGCGGCTCTTCACATCAATCACCAATACGCGATTGCTTAACAGCAAAAATATATGATAAGCATGCTGTTTCATATGAAAAGGATTCAAGACGAACTATCTTCTTTCTAAGACCGTAGATGCACACTGTGTTTTCTTATCCACTTATTTGCCACAACACTCTCTGGTATGATTATCGCACTAACCTTGCATTTGACATAACGTTAGTATGCATCCCTAAAGTTTTACTTTAACCCGCCATTCGACCTGCTCGTTTTGTTCTTTGTTGGTTGATTGAAGTGCTTTTCGCGCCTTATAGCCAATTTACTCCGTAGGAAAATTTAATTAACCATCTCTTTTGGTATGAATACTGCAAGCCTCAGTGGCTCAGCCTGGTAGAGCACCGCCTTGGTAAGCCGGGCGGAACCCTGCCCAAACAGGCGGTGGTCGCGGGTCCGAATCCCGCCTGAGGCTCCACTTTATTAAAACAAATCAGTCCCCGTCCTTGATATATGACCCAAACGCGACTCATCGCTGTCGTTGTCCTTCGGAGCAAACTCAAGTTTATATAATTCTGGATACTTTTTCTCTCTCTAGTGGGGCTGTGGTCTAGCACGGTATGACGGCAAGGCACCGGTTATTCCGCTGCCTCGTTAAGGGCTCCAGAGGTCTCTAGTTAGACAATATGACCGCTCAGGGATGATTGTCTTCTGGAGCGGCTAGAGCGGGGAAACCCGCATGTCGAGGGTTCAAGTCCCTCCAGCCCCACTAATCCTCTTTTTTCAGTAGCCTGAGGGCAGGACCGTTGCGCCTCAAGGTCGATAACTATACGCTTAAATATCCAAAAATTAGAAGCCCTCTATCTGGTTGTTGTTATCATATGGATTCCGTGGCGTTCGAGAAGGAGATCGTTGATTACGCCAAGACTATCTTCAGGACTTACCCTCAATACCGCGCCTACCACGACCCACTCATCCAGGAGATGACCGAGAAGGCGCAGGCTTCGCCTATCTATGCCGGCAAGATTCACGATCTCCGGCATAAGCGAGCTCAGGGAGCTTCCACTGCTATTTTATGACCGGGTCTACGGCTCCATAAAGCAGCATGGTCTCGAAAAGACCCTTCTTGCCAAGCCCCCCCTCTTCTGGCAGACGTCCGGATACACCGGCGAGCCGAAGCGGTTTTACTACAGCGCAGCCGATGTGGAGCACCTGACGAGCACCTTCGCCGTCATAGGCTACGCAATGGGCGTGCGGCCGTGGACTCCCTATTGGAACTTTGGCGCCCGCGACCCGTTGCTCTCGAACAGGCTCTTCGAGATTGGTGCAGAGAAGTTGAAGATCGAGAAGTACCTCTCGACTCCACCCGCAGGGCAGGCTGATTTCTTCGACGCCATGCGAAAGGCCTCAAAATCCGGTCATTACGAAGTAGCGACGGGGACCCCGCTTCTCTACATGGTTATGGCGAGAGTGGCAAACGACCCTCTATATGCAGAGGAGGTTGTATGCGAGGCTTGAAGGCACAGATTAACCTCCCGAACTTCATCGCAAAGCTGATAGTAAAGTACCTGTTGAGGGGCGTTGATTACCCCGCTCTCAAGCAGCTTGTTGAGAGCATGACCATAGGGCTATCCTACACCGAGCCTATCTTGCCCAACCTTATATGCTCTCCCAGTATTACAAAAAGATGAAGTTCTATGATTGCTTCGGGAGCACCGAAGCCCCTGCCCAGGGCGTCCAGCTCTTCAGCGGCAAGCCTGGCTTCGCATACCTGCTCACGAATGTCATCCCTGAGATTGCCAAGCCTGAGGACGTTATGAAAGCTCGGAAGGGCAACTCCGTAAAGGTGGACTCAATCCTTTGGCCCGAGTGGCGCGCTGGAATGAGGGGGGGGCTGATAATCAACCGGCCTGGCGAAAGCCTCCCACTCATACGATACCCAACCGGTGACATCATCGAGGTCATCGATCCAGCTTACGATCACGCCATAAAACTCGATCATAGCGATTTCTCTTTCACGCTCCCTATAATAAAGTACCTAGGCAGGTCTGTCGACCTAGTGGACTTCGAACTCTCTGATGAGAAGGGCGATTTCCTGGGCGGAAGGATATACTCCAGCGTTGTTAGTGAACACCTGCTCAAGGTTCCTAACATCCGCTGGTGGGAGTTCTACAATGTAAACACGGTACCTGGTAAGCTCGTCTTTATCATCATCCCAGAAACCCCCGTAGATGATCCCGATGCCTTCATGGCAAAGATACTTAAGAGCTTGAATGCGGTTGGCACCTTCCTCAGTGTAGGGCTGATGCTCGATCTCGTGAAAGTCATCGTAACAAAGCCCTCCGCATACCGGCTGGTTGAGGAGGGAACCGATCGTAGGGTAAAGAGCGGGCGCTCTCTCGGCCAGTTGAAGCCCCGGAGGGTAATGTCCGTAGCCGACGACGCAGCGCTCAATGCCGTCATAAAAGAAAAGATCGAAGCCCTTTAACCGGGCTCGATCAGAGCGCTCCCTTTCAGAGCTTGTTGCCACACTTCGGGCAGTAGTACGCGTCGGGAATGTTCTTCTCGCCGCATTTCGAGCAGTCCCTGAGCTTAGGTGACCTGACGTCTTTTATCTTCTCGAACGCCTGATCAACCTCCTTCGCGACCTGTGAGAACGCCTTCTCCATCTCTTTTCCGGCAACGAGAAACGCCTCCTTGATCTCCTCCGAAGGCGTCCTTACGCCCGCAGCTTTTCCTATGTCTGTCCTTATACCGCACTTAGAGCAGTAATACGCATCCTCAGCGAGTTCCTTACCGCATTTCGAGCAGAATACCATACATGTCACCACGTTATACTCTCAAGCGCTGCATTTATTGACTTCTTTCCCACACCGTTCCGATTAGTGTTATTAGCACCAACAATCAATTCAGTTATGGCGATGTTTTCATGCCAGCCGAATCTGGCGATGTTTATCCAAAGTTTAGGGCGGTAGCTGTCCAAGCTGCCCCTGTCTTTCTAAACCGTGAAGCTACAATAAAGAAGCTCGACGACCTCGTTGGCAAGGCAAAGGACAAGGGCGCCGATATCGTCGTGCTGGGGGAGGCGTTCATCTCGGCCTTCCCGATATGGAACATGGTCTACGCCCCAATCGACCAGCACGAATTCTTCAGGAGGCTCTTCGAGAATTCGGTCGAGATACCCGGACCGCACCTCAAGATGATCGGGGAGATTGCGCGGAAGTACGGAGTATTCCTCTCCGTCGGAATCAATGAGAAGGGCCCTATCAGCATGGGCGCCATGTGGAACACCAACCTCCTCTTCGACCGGAAGGGGCGCTTACTGAACAAACATCAGAAGCTTGTCCCGACTTGGGCAGAGAAGCTGACATGGGCGAGGGGGGATGGATCTACCCTCAGGGTGGTCCAGACCGAACTTGGTCGGATAGGGGCGCTCAACTGCGGCGAGAACACCAACCCGCTTGCACGCTTCGCTATGCTTGCGCAGGGCGAGCAGGTCCACATCGCCACTTACCCGCCGGCATGGCCTTTCAAGCGCCTCGGGCTTGCGGGCAACTACAACCTGACTGAATCCATAAAGATAAGATCAGCAGCGCACTCCTTCGAAGGCAAGGTCTTCAACATTGTCTCCTCCTGCATACTGGATGGCGATGCAATTGACCAAGTCTCGAAGGGCAACCCTGACATTAAGAACTACCTCGAGCGCGCCCCGCCGCCGATAACCCTCATACTCGGACCGACTGGCGAGATGATCGCCGAGCCTGTAATCGGCAAGGAGGGTATGGTCGTTGCCGATATCGACATTGCGCAGAGTATCGAACAGAAGCAGGCACACGATGTAGTCGGATACTACAACCGCTTCGATGTCTTCAGGTTCGAGGTCAACTTCGCGCCGAACGCGCCACTCATATGGAAGAACGCTCCGGATAAGTGGCCAGAAGACCTTATCCAGCCCGATTACTCTAGCAAGGGGGACTCAGACGAGGGCAAGTAGCGAGGCTGAACGAGTTAGGCTCTGGAATGCCTCCGGATTAACCATAATAGCGTTGACAAAGAGATTATAAGCGGAGCACTCCATATTATTCATGGTGATTAGTTATGCCTCTTGCGTTTGTCCTCGTGAATGTTGAAGCTGGGACTGACAGAGAAGTCCTTGAGAACATTAAGAAGATCCCAGAGGTCAGGACCGCCTACATGGTCTACGGGGTATACGACATCATAGTGATGCTAGAGTCTGATACCCTAGAGCGCCTCCGGGAGATGGTGACTAAGAAGATCCGCCAGCTCGACAAGGTGCGCTCTACCATGACTATGATAGTTATGGAGAACTGAGCAAAGCACAAGATTTAAAAACCCCGCTTTTTCTTATAGTTGCGGTGCGCCGGCCATAGTTGGTGGGAACCACCCGTTCCCATTCCGAACACGGTAGTTAAACCACCATACGTCTGTGGCGGTACTGGACGCCGAGAGGGTCCGGGAACCCGCGGAAGCTGGCGGCCACTTCCTTTTCTTATATACAAAATAAATATATCCAAGTGATGATTCTCTAAGCAGTTATACTGTTTTCATGTGGTGCAATTAAGTGATTCCAATAGGTCAGCTGTTTGGTTTTGGCGACGATACGACTTCCATGATATTCAATGTCGTATGGATGATCGTCTTCTTCATCTTCATCCTCTTCTTCAACCAAAGGATGCAGATCATGACTTACCAGCGGAATGTAACGAAGGCTGTTGCACGGCTGCAGACGATGTCTGACAAGAGCCGGGAGGATATCTTCAAGGTCACAAAGCCATACATGGGGGAGAACGCCGACATAAGGTCAAGCGTAAACAACTACCTGGAATTCTTCACAATTGAGCCTGTGGACAAGGACCCGTTCGGGGTATTGGGCAGGCTGGAGCACATCCTCGATGTAAGGAGGGAAAGGTCCTTGCTCTTCGTGTCGCAGATTGCGCCGAAGGCTGACAAGCACGAGAGAGCTAACCTAGAGGACGTGCTTGAAGCCGCGTCTGCCGTCAACTACATTTTCAAGGTCGTAAGGCACTACTTGCTGCTAGGAAAGAAGACCAAGAGCCTCATGGTATTCGTACAGCTTGATATGCAGCTACCGCAGATCATGAAGATGGCTGAAGCCTACTACGTAGCTCAGAAGACCTTCGCGGCATCAAAGCCGATAGGGGATGGTCTGGGCCCGCTCGTAGCCGCCAAGCTCATGGTAGGCGCACCGAAGGTCACCATTGCCGAGGAGATTGTCTACTCCCAGGTCGATATCTCAAACCGCAAGGCATACGTCCTGAAAGCTGAGGGTCCGGGAGGAGTCGTCGGCAAGCCAGGCGAGGCAGTGAAGCAGCTCATAGAGCAGCTTGACGGCAAAGTCAACCGTGTCATCATGATAGACGCAGGCTTGAAACTCGAAGGCGAGAACACTGGGGAAGTCGTGGACGGCGTTGGAGCCGCAATTGGCGACCCTGGCCCCGAGAAGTTCAAGATTGAGGAGGCATGCACAAAGCGCAAGATACCCCTCGATGCGATAATCTGCAAGATGAGCCTTGAGGATGCGCTTACAACGATGAAGAAGGAGGTCGTTGAGGCTTCCGATGTTGTCGTAGAGCGCGTCAAGCAGTCAATACTCGAGAGAACTAAGGAGGGCGACACCGTCATAATTGCCGGGATAGGCAACACTATGGCGGTAGGTCAGTGAGGTGTCTGAAATGCAAGCACAAATTCATAATCAGGAATCAAACTCAAAACAGCCTAGCGAAGCGAAGAAGACGAAGCAGCCAAAATATGCCATGATCTCGATAGCCCTCACTATCGGCGCTTTCATACTCTTCATGCTCGCATCGTTCTTTGACTCCATGGCAGAGTATGCCATGTATCTGCTGATCGCAGGAGTGGCGCTTCTCGTTGCATCTTGGGGAATTTACTTCTTCGCAGGCAAGCCATCATCAAAGGAACTAGATGAGGAAAAGGAGAATGCCATAACCGTAATCGGATGCAAGGGGTGCGACATTCGCGAAGAGCGGGCATTCCAGACTGGGGACTTCATGTTCAAGGAACTCGGAGCCTGCAAGAAATGCTCCGGAGCCTCGTTCATAAAAGCGATATACGTTGTCTCCAAGAAGAAAGAATAATGATGCGGCATGAACTGACGAACAGCTGAACAAGGCTATGAATCAAGATGACGCGCCTCTCGCTCGCAGCCCTCGGGGGGACGTTCGACCACCTCCACAGAGGGCACAAGCGCCTCCTAAGCACAGCCTTCCGGTCGGGCGACAAGATCCTAGTTGGAATAACCTCCGACGCCTTCGCCGCGAAGTCCGGAAAGACCGGCATCCAGCCCCTCCAAAAGAGGATGGAGAGCATCGTCTCTTTTCTTAAATCCAAGGGAGTGCTTGAGCGCACAGCCTTCTACGTCCTTGAGGACCAGTATGGTCCGGTCACGACAGACCCTGCCTTCGACATCCTCATCGTCAGCGAGGGGACAGCCAAGAGCGGTCATGCGGCAAACGAGGTGCGCAAGCAGAACGGGATGCCACCTATGACGATCAAGGTCGTTAAATTCGTTCTTGCCGAGGATGGAAAGCCCATCTCATCGACGCGAATCAGAAATAAAGAAATAGACGAGAACGGTAAACTCCTTAGGCACAGCAGTTAAAGATAGTTGCTGTGCCTGTTCATCAACTCGTAAATAGAGGGCGACATAAATGTCCCTGAGCCAATCTGAAGCATCATTATTGGATTGCCTCGAGAAGTCCGGCGGCAAGGCGGACGCGGCTTCGCTCGCAAGCAAGCTCGGGCTTCCAGAGAGCTCCATCTTCCCGTTGTCGAGCCTACTCTCGACCAAGGGATACATCACTATTGCAGAAGACATCACTGAGCGCTTCCGCCTTACTGAGGAGGGGATGCGCTGCGCAGAGGATGGAATGCCTGAGACCCGCATAATCAGGATGCTCGAGTCGAAGGGCGGCTCTGCACCGATGGCTGAGGTCAACGCCGCTCTAAAGCCGAACGAGGTCTCCGCCGCCCTAGGGTGGGGGAGGAGGACTGGTTCGTTCCTTATCGAGAAGAGAAGCGGCACTCCCATGCTCGTTCTGAAGGCGGCAACCAAGAATGACCTCGATGCCGGAATCAAGCGCATGAAGAACGGAGGGGACCTCTCCAAGCTCAGCAAGGAAGACCAAGCACTCGCAGCCCAGCTGAGGGCAAGAGGGCTCCTTGAGAAGAAGGACATCAAGAGGCTCATGCTTACAATCGTCCCGGGGAAGCACGCGGAAGAGGTCTCTCTCAACCTCCTCTCATCGGAGATTATCAAGAGCGGCAAGTGGAAAGGAGTCAAGCTGCGCCCGTACGACGTCACCGCTTCCCCGCCATCGCTGAATATAGGCAAGCGGCACCCTTACATCGAATTCCTCGAGGAGACAAAGGAGATTTTGATTGCGATGGGCTTTGAGGAGACCGGCGGACCATTCGTCGAGACCGAGTTCTGGAACTTCGATGCCCTCTTCCAAGCGCAGAACCACCCTGCAAGGGCAGTCCACGACAGCTTCCAGGTACGAGGCACATCCCCGTCCATAGATGCCACTGAAGAGCTGATATGGCGTGTAAAAGAAGCCCATGAAAACGGGGGCGGCACCGGGTCGAGGGGCTGGGGATATTCGTGGGACATCAACATTGCGAGGCAACCGCTGCTTAGGACGCAGATGACCGCCACGTCGGTCAGGTATCTGGCATCCCACATGGAACCGCCAGTGAAGGCGTTCTCCCTCTCAAAGGTCTTCCGACCTGATGTCATCGATGCAAGGCACATGATAGAGTTCAGCCAGCTCGACGGCATAGTCGGCAACGAGGGGATAAACGTTAGGCACCTCTTGGGCATGCTGAAGGAGTTCGGGCACCAGCTAGGATTCGACGACATCAAGTTCAAGCCTAGCTACTTCCCGTTTACAGAGCCAAGCATAGAGGCATACGTCAAGCACCCAAAGCTGGGATGGATCGAGTGCCTAGGCTCAGGGCTCTTCCGTCCGGAGGTTCTCGCCCCTCTCGGGATCAAGTTCCCCGTCATAGCATGGGGCATAGGGATAGACCGCCTAGCGATGATAAGGCTCGGGGTCAACGACATCCGAGACCTGCACACATCAAGCCTCGAAACACTGAGGCAGTGGAGATGGTGGTAAACCATGCCAACGATTACTGTTAGCGCAAAGGACTTGGCAACGCTGGCTGGGATCAGTGCCGAGCCGGAGCAGCTCAAGGAACTACTTTCGTCAATAAAGTGCGGGACCGAAGCGATTGAAGGCGATGAAATCTCCGTCGAAGTCACATCCGACAGGCCTGATCTCTTCTGCACCGAAGGCATAGCCCGGGCAATAAAGTTCTACCTCGGAACGCAGACCTCCTTCGAGATCAGCCGATTCGAGGGTCCTGCCCTCAAGCTAAAGGCTGACCCTTCCACGGAAGGAGTCAGACCAATAATAGCGGCTGCTGCCGTGCGCGGAATCACCCTTTCATCGGAAGCGACGCGCCAGTTCATGCAGCTGCAGGAGAAGCTTCACAACACTTACGGATCAAGCCGAAAGAAGGCATCAATCGGCATCTACGACATGGACACGGTTGCCCAAGAGTTCATATACCGCGCCATCCCCCCTTCAAAAATCTCCTTCATTCCGCTCGAATGCTCCGAACCGATGGACGGCAACGCAATCCTCAACGGCACGCCGAAGGGCAAGGACTATGCTAACATACTGTCAGGCAAGGATGACTACCCGCTTCTCACGGACCGGAACGGCAATGTCCTCTCCATGCCCCCAATCATCAACAGCGACGCGACAAAGGTCACCGAGCGGACCCACAACATCCTGATAGATGTCACAGGGCTTGACGAGAAAGCTGTGGGGATCTGCCTGGCGATAATGGCCACCTCAATCCTCGAACGGGGCGGCAAGCTCCAACAGGTGGAGATAGGATACCGGGCACACAAGGTTACGACTCCGCGCCTCGACATCCGGACGCAGCCGCTTACACAGGCGGATGTAACGAAGTACGCAGGCCTAAACCTTCCGAGGGGGGCGATTGTGTCTCTCCTCAACAGGATGGGCTACGCCTCCTCCGAGGGAAAGAATGGGGCACTGGAAGTCCGCGTACCGCCGTACCGCATCGATGTGCTGCACGAAGTGGACCTGGTGGAAGACGTCGTCATCGCATATGGCCTCAACAGGATGGAGCCCGAGTTCCCCCGGATAATGACGATCGGCAAGCCTCTCCCTGGCAGCAGGCTGAGGCGTCGAGTCCGGGATTTGATGGTCGGAATGGGCTTCCAGGAGATATCCTCTTACCACCTCGCGAGCAGGGATGTCATGGAAGAGAAGCCGCTGATGCCAAAGAGATGCCTCATCGAGATCATAAAACCCATCTCGCTTGAGTATACTGTGCTCCGGGACACGCTCATTCCGAAGCTCCTCCAGTTCCTTGGGCTTAACACCCACATCGATTATCCGCAGAAGATATTCGAGTATGGGTTCGTTGTAAAGGAACGCGAGGACAGGCCAGCAAACATCCCGCACCTTGGCGCCGCAATAAGCGACGACAAGCTGAGCTTCGAGGAGATGCAGGCCGTGGTCGCCGCTTTGTTCAAGGGGCTCTCGAAGGAGGCAAAGTTCTCGACCTTCTCGTCCCCAACATTCATCGAAGGTCGCGCGGCAAGGGTTTACGTTGATGGCGAGGATATCGGCATCGTCGGCGAGGCCTCCCCTCAGGTCCTTGTCAACTTCGGGATGAGCTGCCCCGTCCTACTGCTGGAGCTCGACATGTCGTCGCTCCTCGACTTGGAAAGTTTATCTTAAGGATAGGCAAATGCTCTATTGTGCGATGAAGTCGGGAGCGGAGCACTGCGGGGCGACACAGCAGGTCACAGGAGTCAAGCGAGCAAGGGCGAGAGCTCAGCGATGAACGAGACCTAACCCACACCTGCAACAGCCCCGCTATTCCTCTTCTAAGGAGTGGCGTCTGAAACGCGACACCGCATCCCGCGAAAGCCAAAAAGGTTACCTCCGATCAGGTCTTATTGCAGGCTGCCGGACATCACCCGGTGTAGAGAGCCCTACCAAGTGGGATGAAACGTCCCTCAGTGAAGCTGGGTGTTAGCATCGGGCAACACGGCAGTCTGCTTCCATTCAATCTTAAACCAAAAAATGTAAAACGCAGTTCAGCGTAGCCTAATTCTGTTAGCAAATCCCGCTGTTTGGAAGGCTCACACCATGGACGTATCAAAGAAAGTTGACCTGATTACAAGGAACGCGCTAGAGGTAATTACCAAGGAGGACGCTGAGGTTATCTTCCAGACCCGCTCCTCGCCCAGGGGATACTTGGGATTCGAGCCGTCAGGCATGTTCCACCTCGGATGGGTAATCTGGGTGAATAAGTTTAAGGACATGATGGACGCTGGCATCAAGATGACGCTCCTTGAGGCTACTTGGCACGCTTGGATTAACGACAAGTTCGGGGGCGACATGTCAAAGATACAGTCATGCGCGACCTACATAGAGCACTGCCTCCGGGCGCTCGGGGTTGACTTGGACCGCGTGGACCTCGTCAGGGCGGATACGATGGTCGGCAGCAAGGATTACTGGGAGGGCATAATCAAGGTAGGCAAGAGCCTATCGCTTTCAAGGGTCAAGAGGGCTGTGACTATCATGGGCCGGAAGGAGGACGACACGCTCGTTGACTTCTCGAAGCTCATTTATCCGTGCATGCAGGTCGAAGACATCTTCTACCTCGACCTCGACTTCTGCCTGGGCGGCATGGACCAGCGCAGGGCGCATGTCCTGGCCAGGGAGGTCGCTGACCACTATAAGCTGAAGAAACCGGTCGCCGTCCACACGCCACTGCTGTCAGGCTTACAAGGCGCAGGGAGGATGGATGCAAAGGGGGACGCCGAGGCAGCAATGATCGACTGCAAGATGAGCAAATCGAAGCCCGAGACATGCATATTCATACACGACTCCCCGGAGCAGATCCAGGCGAAGCTCAAGAACGCGTACTGCCCGCCGAAGGAGGTCGAGGGGAATCCCATAATCGACATTGCGAAGCAGATAATCATGAGGGACAAGCCGCTGACGGTGACCAGGCCGGCGAAGTATGGCGGAGACGTCTCATTCGGGACCTCCGATGAGCTGATTGAGGCGTACCGCAGCGGGAAGCTCCATCCGATGGACCTCAAAGTATCTGTTGGCGCCGGCGTGGCATCTATGCTGGCGCCTGTGCGGGATTACTTCCAGAGGGTCCCCGCAGCTGCCGAAGCGATGGAGAAAATCGGGCCCGCCGCTAGGTGCGGATAGCAAAGTTTTTAAGTTTTTTTCGATTCTATCAAATAGGAACTGTAATTCATAATATGAATCTAGACGTATTGATTAGGAGTCATGATTAAATTGTTATCAACTTATATCGGAGAAAAAATTCTCTGTGCCGCGGGCCATGTGGAGGCCTAACCAACTCTTTTTCGGGTGGTTCATATGGGCGGCACGCCAACAACAGCAAAGTACACTATCTATGCCGGAATAGACATAGACGGTGTTGTAGATAAGCCAGACGTCATTGGGGCAATCTTCGGACAAACCGAGGGCTTGCTCGGAGAGGAGCTCGACCTAAGGGAGCTCCAGAAGAGCGGCAGGATTGGACGAATCCAAGTGGATATGGAGTCCAAGTCTGGAAAATCATTCGGCACAATTGTTCTCCCGTCGAGCCTCGACAGGGTTGAGACTGCCATAGTGGCTGCAGCAGTGGAGACGATCGACAAGGTCGGCCCATGCTCTGCCAGGGTCGAGATCAAGAAGATTGAGGACGTCAGGGAAGAGAAGCGCCGTAAGATAGTCGACCGGGCGAGGGATATCTTGGTCCACTGGGAGACTGAGGGAGCATTCGAGATAAAGGAGCTCTCCGAGGAGATTATGAAGTCGGTCCGCGTTCACGAGATAGGGAAGTATGGTCCGGACAACCTGCCATGCGGCCCAGACGTCGATAAGTCCGACTTGGTCATAATTACCGAGGGCAGGGCTGACGTTGTCAACATGCTCAGGCACGGCTACAAGAACATAGTCGGCATGGACGGCGCATCCGTCCCGGACACGATAAAGGACTTGAGTAAGAAGAAGAACCTCATAGCCTTCGTGGACGGCGACAGAGGCGGCGAACTGATCCTCAGGGAACTGCTCCAGGTGGCCGATATCGATTACATCGCAAGGGCGCCGCACGGCAAGGAGGTCGAGGACCTCACGGGCAAGGAACTTGCAAAGTGCCTGCGGTCCAAGGTCCCAACCGAGCAGTACCAGCTCATGATCGGCGAGAAGAGGGGCGAATCCTCTCAGGAAGGCCGGCAGGACAGGCGCGAGCGCGACAGTGATAGGCCCTCAAGGTACCAACAGGAGCGCCAACCAGAGCCAATTCAGGAGCAGCAGGCTCCAGAATCGCAGGCTCCACCGGTAAGCGAGGACAGAGCAAAGTCCGAGGAGCGCGAGGCAGCACGCGAGCGCGAGATCGACCACGAGCGCGAGGTCGACCGCATACAGGAAGCGCCGAAAGAGCAAGCGCCTGAGCCAGTCGCCATACCGGGCGTCGACATCGCCAAGGTAAAGGCGACAATCGAGTCGCTACAGGGCAGCCTTGAAGCGATTCTGACAGACGATGCTTGGGAACAGAAGAAGAAGGTAGCCGTCCGCGAGCTCGCGGAGGCGCTGCAGTCTTCTGACGAGAAGTTCCATGCTGTCGTCTTCGACGGCGTGATAACTCAGCGGCTGCTCGACATCTCGAACAACAAGGGAGTGGCATTCCTGATAGGCGCGAGGATAGGCAACATCGCCAAGCGCCCGCAGAACATTGCCATTCTCACGTTTGAGAACATGAGTTCCCGTTGATTTCCATGACTATGGCCGACTCGCCGTCGGCATAGTATTTCTTCATTTTTCCTACCTCGACGAATCCCATCTTGCTGTACAGCCTCTTCGCCGGATCATTAGACTCCCTTACCTCAAGCATAAAGCTCTCAGCGCCTGCCTCCCCGAGCCTCCTCAGAGTATGGGTTATGAGCGCCTCGCCGATGCCTTTCTTCCTAGATTCTCTGCTGACTGCAACCGAGACAAGGTGGCCTATCGTCTTGTGCCTGATTATGCCTATCGTGTAACCCACCACCCTGCCCCCCTCCACCGCCACAAGATAAGCTCCGGGCATGTACAGGAACGCTTTCAGCAGCCCCCTCGGGTAAGGGTCCGTGAATGAGCCATCCTCAATCTCCACTATCCTGTCCATATCTGCCAGGTTTGCATCCCTGATAGTAATCCCCGCCGGCGGACCCTGCCCTGCCATCTTAATGCACAATAGATATCTATTGAAGCCGGACATAAAATTACTCCTGTAGGTGCGCCCGATGCGAATTATCGAGACCGACCGCAAGCACGGCACAGTCGAGGTAGAAGTGGAGGACTCTGATGACCTATGGCACCTCTACAACATAATCGACGCCGGGGATTCGGTCTGCGGATACACGATGCGCGAGGTGAAGGTCTCCCACGGGGGCGAAGAGGAGCGCGGAGGGAGGCGGCGTGTCTTCCTTTGCATATCAGTGGAGGACATGGGCTTCCAGACGTTCACTGAGAGGCTGAGGATCAAGGGGCGCGTGACCGTTGGCCCCGACGACATGAATATACAGGGCACTTTCCACTCATTCGCCGTTGGAATAAGGGACCGCATCAGGATAACAAAGGAGGAGTGGCTCTCGTTCCACGAGGAGCGCCTCCAGAGGGCATCATCAAAGTCTCGCCCTAAGGTAATCGCGATAACCCTCGACGATCAGGATGCTACAATCTTCCTGCTCCGCGACTACCAGATGGATGAGATACTGACCATAAGCTCGCACATACCCGGCAAGTACGTCGAAACGTCTGACAGGCCGGCACTCAAATCGAAGTACTTCAATTCCATAATTGAAGAAGTCTCCCGGATGCTCCAGAGGGAGCCTGCTGCCATAGTCGCGGCTGGTCCCGGCTTCACAAAGAACGACTTAGCGAAGGCAATCCGCGAGAAGCTGAAGAGCGCAAAGGTCGTAGAGGAGAACACATCGAGCATCGGTGAGCCGGGCGTCCGCGAGGTCATTGCAAGGGGAGCCCTCTCAAAGCTCCTGGAGGACTCTACGATGCTCCGGGATTCGAGGCTAATCGACGAGTTTCTATCAAGGCTGTCAAAGTCGCCAAACATGGTGAGCTACGGTCTCGCTGACGTCGAGAAGACGATTGACAAGGGCGCAGTCGAGTCACTGCTGGTCTCGGAGAAATTGTTCAAGTCAATAACGCCGCAGGATCGCAAGGGCATCGAAGCGCTGTCCCGAAAGGTGGAGCGCTACGGCGGCAAGGTCTTCTTCATCGGTGGGGAGCACGAGAAAGGCAAGCAACTCGCAAACATGGGCGGCATAGCCGCGCTGCTGAGGTTCGCCGTCTCTCAAGGATGAGTGCGTGCTGCGAACCCGTCAGCAAGGGAACTCTGCGAATTTGTCCCTTGCCGCAGTCGGGTAAGCTTGGACGTAAGACACCTCTGCCCCCGGAAATGCTTTTTTTGCAGCCTCCACAAGGCGCCTTGGGACCTCTACAGACCTTCTGTCGTCAGCAACACCGATGCTCAGCGGATCCGCCCCGATAGCCTTGGCGAGCCTGCACCTGGCCGACCTCCCAGATGCCCCCGGTACCGACACCACGAACTTGCCCACAAGCCCATCGCCCAGCAGCTCCTCCCATGGCCTTGCCGCGTTTGCAGCCCTCCTGACGAGCCTATTTTTGGTCTGCACTGCGTCCTTGACCGAGCTGGGGCAGTAATGGACTGGGAATTCGATGCCTTCAGACTCCGACCACCTGATGATCTCCATCGCCGTCTCCTCGCTCCCTTCCGCCGCAGCCATCGCCCCTCCCACGACCCGGAAACCCCTCTGGCGCATCTGGAATGCGTTCTGGGGGCAGAACTCAAGTTGGTTGAGGTTTATGAAGTCCGCCTTGACTGAAGCCAAGTACCTGATGAACTCCTCTACCTTCCCTGCCTCGCAAGGGATCGCCGGCACCTCCGCCCCCGCATACATCCCCAGCGCCTTTGCCTCAGCCACCCTCCCCCAGTCCTTCCTTGCAGGGTGGAACCTTATCTCGTCAAGACCTGCAGACTTGAGCTTGAGCAACGCCTCCTTGCTCGCCAGCTTGCCGTTGGTATAGAGGTGTATGTGGTGCCCTTGCCCGAAGAACCCTTTCAAAAGCTTGATGTACTTGAGCGTCCTCGAAAGCCGGATGAGCGGGTCCCCGCCGGTTATGCCTGTCCCCTCAGCGTCTATAGCCCTGCCCTCAAGAATCACGTCAAGGTCGCCCTCGACTGCCACTTCGTCGGCATAAACGACGTTAAGGCCGCGCCTCTTTTCGCCTAGGGGGCAGTAGTAGCATGAACTTTCGCACTCTCCAGTAACGAACAGCACGAGTTTCCCTCCCCTGAGGCACGCCTCGCATCCCCTTGGCATCCCGCCTGCCATGGTGGAGACTATCGTTGGTCTTCTAATAAACCCCTTCGGCACCTCAGAGGAGGATCTCAGAGACGAAAGCCATAGCGATTGCCCCGACAACGAGCTTCTTTCCAGAGTATTTCGAGATGCCCGACGACCACATGAGGAAGCCCGCCATCCCTATTATGAAATAAATCGCCTTGATGACGCCCCTCACGAGCCCTGTCATAGCCTCGGAGAGCCAGATGACATTGGATTCAATAAGAGCGACCCACCCCTCAACTGTGGACCTGAACTTGTCCTCAACATCCTCACCCGTCTCCGTATCAGCACTCACGGGCGCAGCTGCACCCGAAAAGACGCAAAGCGCAATTACCAGAAGTAACACGGTCCACGGAATACGCCCAGAATAGACTGACACGCCGCCTGCCCCGAAGCTCAGGCTCAATATTTAAGCCCGCCACCCCTCCGCTGGAGCAGCCTCCTGAGGCTTGGGTCCTCCGCCGCCCTCTCCGCAAGCCTGCCCTCGAACGTCTCGTCCTCGGAAACCTCCTCCTTGAAGTAGACGCCGGTCCTCCCCACGCTGTCCCTCCTCGTAAGCACCCTGACCCTCTCCTCCACGGTCTCGACGCCTACCCCGACCGTCCGCGCAACCTCTTGCTCATTGCCAACAGCGGACGCCTCGCAATGGCCAAAGTCCGTCGGGACGATGAGCATAAGCCTCTTGTCGACACCAGCGACGCGAGCCCTCCCCCTCATCCCGGCAATCCCAATCTCCCCCCCGAACCGGTAGAAATCCCTCTCCCTTCCCCTGAGTGGCACTAGCGGGAATGTCAGCTTCACCTTCTCGTCAATGTGGATTATGGCTTTTACCGCATGCGCCGGGGTCGCCTGCGCGATCTCCCTCTTCGCGAATGGTATCCCGGATGCGGCAAGCGAACCCTCAACAGCCATCGATGGCGTTACCTCGGGGATTAAAAGGTCGACATCACTCCCCGGACTGACGTCCCCCCTCGCCGCGCTCCCGTGCACGATGATATCAAGGCTCCTCTGCTCCAGCGCTTCCATCACGCGCATACCCATTTCCCGCAGCTCCCAAAGCCAGGCCCAGCGCCTTGCAGTATACCTGACCTCCCTCATCTCGTAAGAGGGGGCCACCTTCTTTGCCATAATCAATCAGCCTTCCCGGAAACACTCTCGCCGACCCAATCGAGATACTCCTTGTTTCCACCCTCGACCCTGATCGCCACAACTTCCGGAACTTGGTAGCTGTGCAGCTCCTTCACCCTTGCAGTTACCCTATCGAGGAGGTCCATGGTCGTTTTAGCTATCAGGAGCCACTCCCTCCCCTCTTCGACCTTCCCCTTCCACCTGTAGACTGAATCGACCCCGCCGACCATATTGACGCATGCTGCCAGACCATCCTCCACGAGCGCCCTTGCTATCTTTAGCCCCTCGTGCCTCATTCCGACAGTTATAAGAATGACGATGTACATCGGACTTACACTGAATGAACATTAGTCTTGATTGCGATATAAATTATCTAACTGGTTCTATCTGGTGTTTCACATGGATCCGCTGATTTATCTCGGAGTCGGGCTACTTGCGTTTTGGTCCGCCATTTACATCGCAAAACAGTTCATGCCAAAGAGCTTCGAGGTCCAGCCGTTCCTCATAATGTGGAAGACCACCCAATTCAACAACTTCATCGACAAGCTAGGCATCAAGCTGAGCAAGTTCTGGAAGGTCCTATGGACCTTCGGGATTGCCTTGGGGCTCGGCGCGATGGTTTACATAACGTACATACTGAGCAAGAACCTCTACTTCATCTTCTTCAACACCGAGTCCGCGTCCCCCGTCTCCTTGATAATACCTGGGATAACGCTCTCCCTCAACTTCAACACGATATTATTCTTCGGCATCGCGATTGCAGTCATCCTGATAACCCACGAGCTCGCCCACGGCGTTGCAGCACGGGCTGAGGGTGTCAAGGTAAAGAGCACAGGTCTTCTGTTCATGATACTCATCCCCGGCGCTTTCGTCGAGCCGGACGAGGAGGACCTTAAGAAGGCCCGCAAGTCGACCCAGGCAAGGGTTTACGCCGCAGGTTCGACCACCAACATACTGGTCGGCCTCCTAGCACTGCTCCTGTTGGCAAACTCCGCCGCTGTCATTTCCCCACTCTACTCTGCGACGCCTTCCGGAGTGATGGTTACCGAAGTTGCAGCAGGAACACCTGCCGACGGCATACTCCAAGCATGGGACGTAATCACGAGCATAAACGGGACGAGCGTTTCAAGCGCAGCAACCTTGTCGCCAGTCCTGAACGCAACTACGCCGTACGGCACCGTGCCCATGACTATCATAAGGGGCGGTCAGGAAACGACGATTAACTTCACGACCGGGCTTTCGTCAAGGAACATATCATACATCGGCATCAACACCTACGACTACTACGCCCCGCGTTTCGGTTGGGCTCCGGTCAACCTTCCGTTCTACCTGCTGGGATCCCTATCCTGGATATACCTATTCTCGCTCAACATCGGCATGATTAACATGATGCCGGTTGCGTTCTTTGACGGGGACAAGCTCGTGACGATAATGCTGAGCTTCCTGTTCAAGAGCGAGAAGAAAGCTCTACCTTACGCAAACCTGATCAGGTGGAGCTGCGTGGCGCTGCTGGTCCTCAACATAGCCATGAGCTTCATACTCTTCCCCGGCTACACGCTTGGCTGATCGAGCAACAGCCGCGAAGAGGGCAACCAAAGGGTGAGACGATTGCCTGCAATCCAATGCAAGTGCGGAAATGATGCGTTCTACTTCAGGAGGCAGTCCGGCGAGTCTCTCTGCAGGAGGTGCTTCGCCCGCAGCATCGAGCGTTCGGTCCAGAGGACCATAAAGCACGAGAAGCTCTTTACCTTCGACGACCGGGTCATGATCGCCCTCTCAGGTGGCAAGGATAGCGTGGCCCTAGCCCACATCCTCTCCAAGCTTGAGAAGCCCTACAAGACAAAACTCTTCGCGCTCACCATAGACGAGGGCGTCAGCGGTTACCGCGAAGAAGGGATTGCGATAACGAAGGAGGTGACGGAGGCTCTGGGCATGGAGCACCACGTCGTTTCCTTCAAGGAGGAGTACGGGCACAGCCTAGAAGAGGTCTATGCCCTTGCCAAGGAGAAGGGGACGGGCCTGCTCGGGTGCACGTTCTGCGGCATAATGCGCAGGCGGCTGCTCAACGATGTGGCGATAAGGCTCGGCGCCACGAAAGTAGCGACCGGGCACAACCTCGACGATGAGGCGCAAACCTTCTTCATCAACATACTCCGCGGCGACGTTGCGCGGCTCGGCAGGTCGGGCGTCCAGCCCGTGAAGGTCAGGGAGGGCTTCGTCCCGCGAGTCAAGCCGCTCCGCTACCTGCCGGAGAAGGAGATCGCCACGTACGTTTACACGAAGGGTTACCCACTCTACGAGCGGGAGTGCCCATACGTGAGGGACTCGCTCAGGGACGAGGTGAGGGACATCCTCAACGGAATCGAGGAGCGCCACCCCGGAACCAAGCACGCAATCGTGAACGGCTCCGACAAGCTCATGGATTTGCTCAAACCGACCATCGAGGCATCCACCGTGGGCAAATGCAGCCGATGCGGATCGCCTTCCAGCAGGGACGTTTGCCGGATGTGCGAGATCCTCGACATGCTCGGTCTTGGCTCTAATACTTTTATAAACCACCTCGCCGAATGATTTTAACGGTGCGGCAGGTAGGGCCGGAGGGTTCGGCCTCCTCTCCACTACAAACGGTCGTCAAGGTAGGGCCAGTAACTCCGGGAGGCGATGGAACCAGCTATTGTTCCTAGGGTTGCAGGCGTGGAAGTCTCGCCCTGTGGGGGCGTTGGAGCGGTAAAAGCCTATCCGGAGGGATGGTCTTTCCGCGCGCCAGGCGAACCGGGTTAGATCCGGAAGGAAGCAGCCCTAAGTCTGGACAGTGCCGTTCGCAGGATAACGGGATGGATGCCTGCTCTCCCAAAGGGCAATGGTATGGGCCGTTCACTTCTGGGGCGCTGTCGCACCATTTCATCTATGTGCGGGTTTTTGCGCAAAAAGGCAGCTGCCGCCTCAAGCCAAAATATATAATAAACCAACTCCAATCACTCTTTGCTAGAGCGAGCCCGGGTTGCCTAGCCTGGTAGGGCGATGGCTTGCTAAGCCATTGTCTGGCAACAGACTCGTGGGTTCGAATCCCACCCCGGGCGCCTTTCTTCTTAAGGTTCGGCTCCTACCGGCTCCTTCAGCTTTACCCTTGCCTGAACGCCAATCCATCGGCTACAGCTACAATCTTTCCCTCAGCGTTCGTAATCCTTACCCTGCACAACGATGTCGTCTTTCCAGAGCTCACCTCGATTCCCTCTGCCATCAGTACATCGCCTTCACGGGTAGGCCGCCGGTAGTTAACGCTCATGGAGAGCCCGACCGACTTCACGCCCCCAGAGTTGCACGCTATCGCGAACGCCACATCTGCAAGCGCAGAAATTACAGCACCATGAGTGGCGCCATATGCATTCAGCATGTCCTTCCTTACAGTCATCCGGGCCTTGCAGCTTCCCGTCTTAAACTCCACAAGCTCAATCCCGTAATGCTCGGCTACATTGTCATTCCTCATCAATTCCCTCATGTCCGCGTAGGGCTCTTCCCTGTACAAAAAAATCACCGCTTCTCAGTTGGTCTTCTCCATATTTAGAGGTTGGCTGGCAAGCCATGTCCGCTGGTGTCCGAACCATCCTTGCTTGGGCGCAATCACTGCGCCTCGAGCCTTCCGGTCTTCCTCGCGGTTTTTTCGAACGACCTGAAGAACAAATATCCAATGCCAATGGAAATGATCCCAAGCACTAGCTGGTTCCCCAGTGTGCCCGCGATCTCCATCAGTCCGCTGCCCGCTATCGACGCCCTCGCCGCATCCAGGCCGTACGTGAGCGGGAAGATGTAGGCGATCGGCTGGCTCCAGGACGGCAGCGAAGAAACAGGAAAGTTCACGCCGCAGAATATGAGAAGAATGTATGTGAATATGTTGGCGAAGACCATTGGGTCCCTGAAGTAGAACGCGAGACCCCCTACGAGAAGCCCGAACCCCGCCATCGTAATAGAAGTCATGAGGATCGAGATCACCAACGCCAGCGCGTTCACTTGGCCGAAGTCAACGCCGAAGAGGAACACTGCAAAGAAGAACGATATGGCAACGCTCAGCATCCCGTCAAGCACGTGCATCATCGCCCTCCCCACAAAGATTGGCAGTCTTGGCGCGGGGGTCGCAAGCATAAGCGGGAGCGTACCCTGCCACTTGTCGCTTCCTGTTATGGTGATTACGGAGAATACCGTGTTCCAGGCGACCGCCTGTACGGCGTTTCCAATGGCAATATACGGGATGACGCTCGGCCCCCTTATGTAAAGCCCCAAAAAGACAAAGAACGCCATCTGGGATATTGAAATCACGAACTTCATGGTGAGCCACATCGCCGGGTTTAGCCAGTTGAACTGCGCCTTAAACGAGAAGATCGCGCTACTGAGGAAGATCCTAGCCCAGTTCATGCTTCCACCAACGAACCGCTGGTCCTTGCCTTCTTCTCAACTGCCTTGAATAACACCGTTGCTATCAGCAGGTATGCCGTCGATATGGCTAGCATTATGCCTATGTCAAGCGCTATAGCCGTCCCAACGTCCATCCCTACCCAGAACGTGTCGGTCGCGTAATCCGCGCTCGCGGCCAACCTTATCGCATCTATGCCCCATGTGGGCCCGAGGGCATAGGAGGCGGGGTGCGTCCAGAAAGGCAGTAGCCCTATGGGGAACATGGACCCTGAAATTATGTAGAGCGGGTTCTCAAGGCCGTTGGTCATGATCTGCGTCGACCGGGAGAGCACAAACGCAGATGCGAATATGAGCCCAAGGCAAGCGACTGAGGATACTGTCAGCACTAGCGCCACTGCAAAGATTATGGGATTGGAGACGCCCAGCGGCACCCCGAAGAGGAGCGTCGCGATAGCGATGATTCCGACCATGTTTGTGAGCCCGAAGACCGCATTCGACAGGGACCTGCCCGCTATCACGTGCATGAGCTTGGACGGCGCCGCCAGCACCTCCTCTAGGGTCCCCTGCCACTTCTCGAACTCTATAGCAAACCCTGATGAGTAGAGGGTATTCCCCCAGACCCCCATCATCCCACCTCCTAAAACTGCATAGAGCCCGAATGCCCCGGAGGCGCTCCCGAACATCGTAAGGGCTACTATAGTGAAGACGAATGGCGCGATGATGTTTGGTATGACCCACTGCGGGTCAGCGACCCAATGGAGCATAGCCATCTTGAATGCGCTGAAGACAACTCTTGTTCCTTGGGGCATGGCATTCATCCCTGCTCTGCGCTTTACCTCTTCTAGCTCTCGATGAGCCTCAGATAAGCATCCTCAAGCGTCGGCTCCTTGATCTTTATGTCGTAGATCTTGCATGCCTTGAGTATGTCTTGTATGGAGGAGATTAGCTCTGACCCCTTCGGGGTCTGTATCTTCAGGACCTGCTTGTTCTCACCAAAATTGGCGCTTACCGCAAGAACCTCTGGAAGCGCCTTGAACCTGTTTACCTCCGCCTCGGTTATCCCAAAGCCTTCGACCTCGACAACGCTGGCGTCAGCCACATACTTCTTCAAACCTGCCGGCGAATCCAGCGCCACGATCTCGCCATTCCTGATTACAGCAACCCTCCTGCACAGCTCATCTGCCTCAAACATGTAATGCGTCGAGAGCAGTATCGTTTTTCCCCCCTCCGAGAGTTCCTTGATCAGGTTCCTCATGTCTCTGGCAATCTCAGGGTCGAGGCCAATTGTTGGCTCATCCATGAATAGGAGTTCGGGATCATTGATCAACCCTCTTGCAAGATGGAGCCTCTGCTTCATTCCCTTCGAATAGGTCTCCACCCTATCCTTCGCCCTATCCCAGAGCCCCCAGAACTGGAGAAGCTCTTTCACCCTCTTCTCTTTGACGTCTTGCCGCACCCCATAGAGGTCTGCAAAGTAGTTCAGGTTGTCTATGGCGCTTACCCTCGTGTATAGCCCCCTCTCTCCGCCAAGGACTATGCCTACCCTCTCCCGGATCTTCGTGACGTCTTTCTCGAGGTCCAACCCGAGGATCTGCGCCCTGCCGGAGGTTGGTATCAGCATGGTCGTAAGCATCTTGATTGTCGTCGTCTTTCCGGCACCATTGGGCCCCAGCAGGCCGAAGATTTCACCACGGTCTATCTCGAATGAGACATCCTTCACAGCGACCACCTGAGTCTTCGTCCTATGGATGGTCCCCTTGCTTACGGTGAATTCCTTCCTGAGGTGCTCCGCAACAATGGCTTTATCGTCCGACTTTACTGTTGAGGTTGCCATTACTAATCAGTAATGATAAAATCATAAGGTCAAATAAAGGTTATTTATCAATCCGTGAATATTGACCAATGGTGCAGCGATACCTATAATAATTGGCGAAAGCTGCAATTCTTACGTTGGGGCTGTAGGCTAGCTTGGTCCAGACTGCCAGGCTTGGGCCCTGGTGACCCCGGTCCGAATCCGGGCAGCCCCACCATTCCAAGTAGGAAGAGGTACTGCTCTCCATTCGAAGCGCCTGAAAAAGGCGAGCTCTTCTACAAAGCTCTCAGTTATGATAGCTAAAATGAGCGGTCACTATCTGCTTTGTGAGACTTGTCCAGCCCTCAACGCCCATAATTGTTATTCTCGGGTTTACGCGCGTTAGCTCCTTGTAAAGACCTTCCTTTGTCAAGGAGACCCTTTAAGATTTAGTTTAAATTGATTTCAGAGTTCTTTTGACAAACAGGCTGCGAATCAGTGCCGTTTCAATGAGTGGTGGAATTTCATGGCGAAGCAGGAGAATCGGAAGCTGGGATTTGAGCCCTCAAGAAGTGGCGATGTCTCCCGAAATCCGTCCTCACATGACCGTTTTCTAGCGCGCCCCCTTTCTGAAGACATATACCGCCCATCCCATGGTTTCCCTGCCGCCTTGGAGATAGCGCTTCTTCTCACGCGTCTTTCGTTCTACTAGCTCGTGGATATCAGGGTCGTCGGGGTGAGCTCTGACATACTCGTCAATAGCCCACCATTGAAGTGTCTCATAATGGTCCCAATCATCGTAGCCACTCACAAGCGTGTAAAGGCAGGTTAGCCCTTCGTCCTCCCCCACTTTTACATTGTCACAATGCGTGCCAAAATCATCTTTTTTGATCCCTTCGACCTCCAAGTACTCTTGACTCGGTTCCGTCAACCAGAAAGGTTCTCCGACTACAATTAGCCCTCCCTTCTTCACCATTCCTTTCAAAGCTTGAATTGCCCCCCGATGACCACCGTACACCCAACTCGCTCCGATACAAAGGGCCAGATCAAATGAAGAAGGGACTTTAGGTCTATAATCTGCCCCATCCATCTTCACAAATTCAATGTGCGAGTTTGGTACTCGCTTCCTACGTTTTTCCTCGCTATCTTGAATGCAGTAGGGAGAAATATCAATGCCTACGCCTGCAATATCATAGAGCTCCGCCAGCCTGATGAGAAACTCTCCTTTCCCACAGGCTATGTCTAGGACGCGCTCTCCTCGCTTCAATCGGAGGAGTTGGCAGAGTCGCTCAAACTTCTCGGTATTCAATGGATTAGACAATTGGTGTCGTTTATGAGTGATGTCATAGTATTTCCACGGATCCATTATCAGTTCACCTGGAAACAGCCAAAACTAGTAAAACGTCACTAATAGTGTTTTCCAGCATACTATGTGTATGCGACTCCTTTGAGTCACTTGATCTATCAATAGATTTGTTACTGGCTTCATATTTACAATTTCATGGAAAAAACCGTAGACTTGTCCTGCAGACCTAAAATAGAAATGGGAAGCAAGGCGGTTAAAGCGCAAGCAGCTTTGCTGCCCTCGCTGTCCTTTCCTTGCCCATCTTTATGAGTATGTTCTTCGTGTTCCCGAGGAATCCGAGCTTCGCGGCTGCGTCAGCGTAAAACTTTGCGGCGTTCTTCTCGATGGTGACCGCGCCCTTCAGCCCTTCCTTAAGGCTGCAATCGGCTTTGTAATTGCTGTCGTAATTGACCGTGTCGAGCCCTGTTATTGCCTCGAGGATCATCTCTTGGAGCTCCATCCTCCTTATCCTCTCCAGCGTCAGCTTTGTCTTCTTGGATGCTGCAGACATCCCTGAGAGCTGCACTTTGGCTTCACCGTCCGCCTTCTCAGCGAGCTTTGCATAAAAAATGGAGGCGGCGTCCTCAGACTCGATGGCATACTTGAGGATCGCGCCGAAGGTACCTAACTCCACCTATAGCCACCTTGTTATGATTGTCTTGTTCTGGGTATAGAAGTTTATCACTTCGCCTGCTTGGGCATGCAAGTCCCCGTACATCGAATTCTTCCAGCTCGAAAACGGGAAGAAGAAGACAGGCGCCGGAACACCGATGTTGATGCCCACGTTACCTGCCTCAATCTTGTATGCGAACTCCCTTGCGCTCTTGCCGCTGCTTGTGAATATCGCCGCTGCGTTCCCATACTGTGAGGTGTTCGCCATGGCTATCGCCTCATCGAGGGTCTTCGCCTTAACCAAGCATATGACCGGCCCAAATATCTCCTCCTTGAAGATCTTCATCTTTGGGGTCACGTTCTCGAAGACCGTCAGGCCAATGAAGTAGCCGTTGGGGTACTTCGCAGGCTTCTTGTTCCTGCCATCCAGCGTTAATTTCGCGCCCTCATCAATGCCCGACTGGATGTAGCTCATGACTTGGTCGTACATGCCCTTGTTAGCGAGCGGCCCCATCTGCGTATCCGCGTCAAGACCGTACCCCATCTTCAGTTTCTTGCCCGCCTCGATGAATTTGGCCTTCAGCTGCTCGTAGACATCGCCTACCGCGATGAAGATCTCTCCGGCAAGGCACCTCTGACCTGCACAGCCGCAAGCCGATGTTATCAGCGCCGGTATCGCCGCGTCAAGGTTGGTGTCTGGCATTATCACTATGAAATTCTTAGCCTGGCCTTGACAAGAAGCTCTCTTGTTGGTCTGGGCTGCCTTGTTGTATATCGAAGCTGCAACTTCAGACGAACCTACGAATGACACTGCCTCAACATCCTTGCTGTAGAGTATGGCATCGGTCGCCTCCCTGCCGCCGTAGATGAGGTTGATTACGCCTGGCGGGAAACCTGCCTCCTCGGCAGCCTCGATTATTGCCTTTGCAGTGAGCGGAACCGAGCTTGCAGGCTTGAATATGAACGTGTTGCCGCATGCTATCGCGTTTGGCATGAACCAGAGCGGTATCATCGCAGGGAAGTTGTACGGGGTGAGCCCCGCGCATACGCCGAGCGGCTCCTTGACAAACGACTCGTCTATGCCTTTTGCGACATCCTCCTCCATCCCCCCCATCATGTGAGTTGGGATATTGGTAGCGAACTCGACTGCCTCGATGCCTCTCTTGACGTCGCCCCTTGCCTCGTCCAATGTCTTGCCGTGTTCCTTGACGATGATCTGAGCTATCTCCTCGAAGCGCTCGACCAATCTATTCCTGAACTCGAACATGTAGCTTGCCCTCACTGCTGGAGGGGTGCAGCGCCATTCCCAGAAAGCATCCTTTGACGACTTTATTGCTTCCTCGACCTCTTCCTTCGTTGTCCTCGGGACTTTTGCCAAGAGCTCAAGGGTTGCTGGGTTTACTACGTCCTGCAGCTGCGTGCTGCTGGATTCGGCCCACTCGCCATTGATGTAGTTTTTCAGGATCTCAACCATTTTTTTTATACCTCCATTATGATAAGTTATAACATCAGACTGATGTAGTAGGTTTATGTGATACTTTTACCATCTTATTTAAACTTTCGTCATATTTCCCATCAATTTATAATTTTTAAGGTATATCATTCATCATAGTCCGTGATAAATCGAGCTCTTTTTTAAGGGCTTGTGAATATTATATCTGAGGTTTTTTCATGAAAAAGATGCGCGCCGGCAGTTACCTTGTCGTCCGCCTTGATCCGGACGAAGAGGTAGTCTCCTCTCTATCTCAGGTAGTAAATGATGAGAAAATCCGCTCCGCGGTAATCGTGTCCTTCGTGGGGGCTCTGAAAGGAGGGCGGCTCATCCTCCGGAAGGGGCTTGAGCGGGATATAACCAACCATGTTGAGGCTGTTGGCAACGGTAACATCTCCTACTACAACGGAGAGCCGTTCGTCCACATCCACGCGTCGGTCGGCAATGAAGATGGCGCATGGGTGGGGCACCTCCTGAGGGGCATTACCGACATCTTCTGCGAGATAGTGCTTGCGCCCACTCCTGCACCCCTTGTGCGGAAGTACAGCAAGAAGCTGGAGGAGAGCGGCGTGACTGTCCCGTACGAGCTGGACATGGAGTGAGCCACGAGATGTCCGTGTATTCCGACACCGATCTGGCCTCCGCTCTTGCATCGGGCGAGATTTCGATATCGCCATTTGCGGAATCGTCACTGTCGTCCTCAGGTTACGACCTCCGGTGCGCCGACGAAGTGTCCATCGTCCCGGGCTGCAGCGCTCTCATACACACCGTGGAGAGGGTCGAGCTCCCCGCGTCAGTGTGCGCCCAGATGTTCATACGCTCATCGTTCGCAAGGGAGGGGCTCGTGGGCAGCTTTGCGCTGATCGACCCCGGCTTCAGGGGGCAGCTTACCCTCCGGATAGCCAACCTCGGGCCGAATGCCGTGAAGATCGGCAAGGGCGAGAGGGTTGCGCAGATGGTCTTCAACAGGCTGATTAGCCCGTCCAAGAAGCCGTACGCCGGCAAGTACCAGGATAGCTCGGGGACAGTGGTCAGCCGCCGGGATTTTGCATCAGGCATGTAAAAAATTAATATAAGCCGTCCTCCTAAACTGATATGGATAATGGAGAGATGTTATTTTGGGAGAGGAGACTAGGTATGAATATCTCAAGACCCAGATCAGGGCAGTCGAGTTCCTTCGCCTTACCAAAAGCGACTGCAGCTACCAAGAGCTGATGCAGCTAACAGGGATACCTATCACCGTGCTGAACAGGTATGTCAAGGGGCACATACTCCCTAGCCCGGAGCGCGCCACCGTAATCCTGGAGAAGCTCGAGAAAGGCTACGACGTCACGAGGCACATAATTGACAAGCTCGCCTTCGACAAAGGCGGATTCCTGGATAACACGAAGATCGTCGGCGACACGCTCCTTCTCAGGTTCATCGCAAACCACGTCGTTCAGAAGCTTGCCGGGAGGCGGGTGAGCAAGGTCTTGACCGTGGCTGTGGACGGCATCCCGTTGGCGGTGCACATTGCCGACTCCTTCGGTGTCCCGTTCCTCTATGCCAAAAAGGACAAGGAGATTGGCGTCTCCAACTTCCTCGAGGAGACCTATACTGTCTCAAGGGCTGGAATTCAGGTCTCGCTCTATGTGCCGAAGGGCATGCTCGACAAGAAGGACAGCGTCCTGATAACCGATGATGTAGTCAGGTCCGGCGAGCAGCTAAAGGCGCTCGTTAATCTGGTCAGGAAGAGCGGGGCTGAGATCTCAGCAGTCTTCGTCCTGATTGCTGTCGGAGACCGATGGAAGAAGGAGATTGACGACTCCTCGGATTTCCCTATCTACTCGATTGTGACACTACCTGAAAGGGACTGAGAGGTCGTACGGGGGCCTGAATACCCCCTTCTCCGTGATTATGGCAGTCACGAGGTCGCTGGGCGTCAGGTCGAACGCAGGGTTCAATGCCTTCGTTCCCTCCGGAGCGGTCCTTACCCCTCCCAAACTAGTTACCTCGCTCGCAGCGCGCTCCTCGATCTCTATCTTCGGACCATCGACCTCGAGATCGATTGTCGAGAGGGGCGCCGCAACATAGAACGGTATGCCGTACCTGCGAGCTATTATGGCGTGCCCGCACGTCCCAACCTTATTGACGACATCCCCCCTCCGCGTTATCCTGTCCGCCCCGACCACGACCTTCTTCACAAACCCCCTCTGCATGACCGAAGCCGACATGCCATCAGTGATGAGCCTGAACGGTATGCCCTCACTCTTCAGCTCGAACGCTGTGAGCCTTGCTCCCTGGAGCAGGGGCCTCGTCTCGCATGCATAAACCATGATCTTCTTGCCCGCCTGCACGGCGCTCCTTATCACCCCGAGCGCGGTCCCGTGCTCAACGCACGCCAGCGCGCCGGCATTGCAGTGCGTCATCACCCCGTCCCCGTCGTCTATGAGCTCCGCCCCAAAGGCGCCGATAGCCCTGCACCTCCGGACGTCGTCGTCCGCTATCCTGTTCGCCTCATCGACAAGCGCCTGCCTGACCGCCGCAGGGTCCTTCCCCGACCTCCAGACCGCCTTCATCATGTCCAATCCCCAGAATAGGTTCTTCGCGGTGGGCCTGGTCCTGCCTATGCGCTTGGCAGCGCGCTCCAAGTCCGACTCCAAACCCTTGATGGTCTTTGCCCTGCTGTTCTTGCCCGCCAAGGCTATCCCCATGGCTGCGGCAACCCCGAGCGCGGGCGCTCCCCTTACCTCCATCATCTCGATTGCCCTGGCCAGCCTCTCGTGGTCGTCGCACCTTATCATCCTCAGCTCCCCTGGCAGCTTGGTCTGGTCTATTATATGGACCGCCCCGTCCTTCCACTCAATTGTCCTCATCGCATGAACACCTTATCGCATTGGCTACCTCGTCCGCCAGCATGTTGATTCCCCTCGCAACGGGCCTGCTGATCCCCCTGCCAAACTCGGTCGTCTTCGGCTGTATCCCCGCCAGAACTATCCTGACTCCGGGTATGCCTTCCCTGAGCACCATGAACAGCACCTTGACAGACTGCTTGTGCGTCGAGAACGACTGGGCAATCATCTCCTCCTCCTCTATGAGCGCCCGCTCCCCGGGACTGGCGCCCATCTCGACAGCATCGAAGAATACCATGTGCGTTGGCTGGTACCGCTTCATATCGAGAGAAAAATTCTCCGGAACGGTTCCACAATCCAATATCTTCGCTGAACTCGGGACCCTGCCCTTGAGTTTCGAGAGCACCGCTACACCCGCCGCATCATCCTTCCTTAGTCGGCTGCCCACCCCAACGAGCATCAGGCGCCGGCATCCTTTGAGGAATGCGCTGAGGTCCTCTTCGAAGGGCATATTATTAACCAGCCCCCAACTTAGAGATAAAGGTTGGTCAGGATGTCCGATACCCCCCCAAAGGCGCTTTTCAATGGACGGTCTGCGACCATGAATGGTCCTGATGCGGACCGAACGCACCAGCAGGGGACCTTCGGGGAGATGGAGAAGGGCGTGCTGACGCTATCCGACGTAGAGATAATGTACCTGCTCGAGAAGGACAAGATTTCCCTTGCCGATGCGGAAGGCCAGGTCTTCACAATGGAAACCTTCTTGAGGCACGTCTCCAAGGAAGACCCAGACCTCTGGATGCGCTACCTGCTATACTCGGACCTCCGGAAGCGGGGGTACGTGGTAAAGCCGGGGTTCGGGCCGAAGCTGGAGTACAGGGTTTACCGGCGCGGCGCTGAGATCGGGAAGGAGCCCGCCAAGTACCTCGTCTACGGGCTCCTCGAGGGGAAGCCTGTATCTCTCAACGAGATCGCCGCAGCCTCCTCGTCTGCCAAGCTGTCAAAGAAGGACCTCATATTCGCCGTGACGGACCGACAGGGTGAGATAACCTACTATGACGCCTCAGAGATCGACTTCTAAGCTTGGCGCAGTCCTTAGGATGGCACGCCCTGTCAACTGCGTAATGATGGGCGCTGCCGTCATCATAGGGGAGATTGCCATACTTGCCGGCATCCCCTCCATGTTTCAGATGGCGCTCGGATTCGCAGTAGCCTCGCTGCTGACCGCATCCGCAATGATCATCAACGATATCGTGGACCTGGATATCGACCGGATCAACGCGCCTGAGCGCCCCCTCCCATCCGGGCTCGTCTCCAGGCGGGCTGCAATCCTGATGGCTGCCCTGACCGGGGCTCTCGGCGTAGCCGCGTCGATACCGCTGTCGTACTACGCCATCGCGGTAGCCGCGCTCACATTCGCGTGCTCCTACTTCTACAATATCCGCGGAAAGCAGACCGGCCTCTTGGGCAACTCGATGGTGGCGTTCTGCGTGGCAATGCCTTTCCTCTTCGGAGGAATAGTCGTTGTTGGGTACATCGACATGCTGGTCGCCGTCTTCTTCTTGCTGGCGTTCCTCGCAAACATCGGCCGGGAGGTCACAAAAGGCATTGCCGACATGGAGGGGGATAAGGTCAAGAACATAAGGACGGTGGCCCTCTCCAAAGGACCGCGCTTCGCCGCAGGTGTAGCTGCCTTCTTCTACATCCTGCCAGTCCTCCTGACGCCTCTCCCATACCTCTACGGCAGTATAGGGGTCGCTTACGTGCTCATCGTTATAGCTGTGGACATCGGCTTCTGCTACTCTGCTGCCAGCATACTGAAGGTGCACAACAAGGCGAATGCCCTGAAGGTAAAGACCCAGGCGCGCTACTGGATGGTCCTCGCCCTCGTAGCATTCCTTCTCGGCGGTCTCCTCTAAGAAATACGCTACTTCACGATCGCTGGTATGCCCTGAAGGTCCGTCAGGACCTCCCGCTTCTCCGCCATCTTCCGTAGCTTGAACTTACCTGACTTTACCTCTTCCGGTCCAACCACAAGCACGTAAGGCATTCCCTTCTTCTCGGCGTACTCCAGCTGGCGCCCGAGCTTCCTGCCCATGATGTCCGGCTCTGCTGGGACCCCCATCCTCACAAGTTCCCTGCTGATCTTTACCGCCTCCGCAGCCACCGAGTCGTTCACGCTGGCAACGAAGACCGCCGCGCCCGACTTGGCGCCTCCAGCCTTGATCTTCTCCATGAGGACCTCGTACAGCCTCTCGACCCCAAGCGATATGCCCGTGGCTGGCGTTGGCGGTCCCCCAAACTTCTCGACAAGACCGTCATACCTGCCGCCCCCTCCTATGCTTCCTATCTGGGCGGTCTTGGTCTTTATCTCGAAGACGGGCCCTGTGTAGTAGTCCAAGCCGCGTACGAGGCTGAAGTCAATCCGCATCGTGCCCCCGAGCCCGAACGCCTCTGACAGCGCCTCTATCCTCTTCAGCTCCTCGACGCCCTCCATCGCAGACTTAGACGAAGATAGCTCCTTGGCGACGTAGTCGACAGCGCCCTGCCCCTTGAAGTGCGTGAACTCGAGTATCTTTGCGACCTTATCCTCCGGCACGCCCATCGCGGTCAGCTCCTTGGTTACGCCGTCCTCGCCGACCTTGTCTATCCGGTCCAGCGAGCGGAAGACCTTGGCTTTCCCCTCGGCGCCCATGCCTAGCCCCTCAACCATCCCGTCCAGTATCTTCCTGTCGTTGAGCCTCACCTCGAAGTCGCCCAGACCGAGCGCCCTGAGCGCATCAACAGCCGTGGAGACGCACTCTAGGTCTGCCTCGACCTTTGCAGCGCCCACGATGTCGATGTCGGCTTGGACGAACTCCCTAAACCTGCCGCTCTGCGGCTCTTCGTATCTCCAGACCTTTGATATATTGAACCTCTTGAACGGCTTTGTCAAGTCCGGCGTGTTCGCGACGACCCTCGCAAGGGGGACCGTCAGGTCGAACCTCAGCCCCAGCCACCTCTCGCCCTTGTCCTGGAACTTGTAGATCTGCCTCTCTACCTCGTCCCCACCCTTGGTCGCGAGGACCTCCCACAGCTCGATTGCCGGGGTGTCCATCTCCTCGAATCCGTGCATCTCGAACGCCTTCCTTATCGAGTCGAGGATGACCCTCCTAACCCTCATCTCATCCGGGAGAAAGTCTCTGGTGCCTCTGGGCTTGCCGAACTTCATTATCATCGCATCCTTCTTGAAATATGGTTCACCCGCCGCCTCTATAAAAGCATCTCCCGGCGACCATCCGCAAGAAGGCGTTAACATTAATAGGAAGTTTTGGCTCGGGTTAATTCGGTCGTGGGCCCGTAGCTCAGTACGGTAGAGCAGCGGGCTTTTAAGATCAATCGGAGATACCCGTTAGCCTCGGGTTCAAATCCCGACGGGCCCGCCACCATCACTCTGCTTCATAGCGCCCATTCAACCGCAGGCGCACTCAGTCTTTTCTGCTCTCTATCCCCTTCTCCTTGCCCTTCTCCTTCCTGTCTGGGAATATCCTGTCCAAACCGCCGATCGTAACCATGAAACCGGAATCGCCCTCTTGCATGCTATTTTGGAACGCTCCGGATAGCGCCTCGAAGAACCTGTTCCCCTTCACATCGTAGAAAATTCCGCACCCCGGCGCCTTCGAGTCTAGCCTGACTCGCCTTATCTCGTCGTCCTTGACCAACTTGGCCATGTCCATGTCCCTCCTCAGGACGCGCCCGCTCCTGCCCTCCACCAGGTCCTCAACGATCGCCATGCCCCTGTCGAACCCCGTAATCCGGTAAACTTTGCCGTCGAGCTCAACTATGGATCCTGCCCTAGCTGCCGGCAGCCTTGCCGAGACCGTGTTCCTGTAAGCCCTGCCGCCGGTATCCTTGCTGACCCCTATCAGCTTTGGGCTCTCCGAGACCGATGCCCCATAAAAGTCCGAGAGCCACCTTGAGAATATCCTCGCCGTGTTGAGCGAGACGAACTTGATGTCGAGCCCTCCAATCGCCTCCTTTATCTCGGTGACCTCCTGCCTCCCCCGGTCCGCGGTCCTTCTGTTGACCTCCTTGAAAGCCGCCTCGACTGCCTTGCGGTCCTCCTTGTCCAGCTCCCTGCCCTCTCCCCTCACCTGGACCGTGGCTTCATATGCCCCCCTCGTCGCCCCGTCGCACAAGTTGCATTCCATGTACGATACCTTGGCTATCGAAGGGACCTCCTTGGATGTCCCGCATATCCCCTCCTGAAGCCCTACCTTGAGAGAGAGCAGCTTCGGAAGCCCCTCCTCATTCTCCCTGGTTACCTCCGCCCTGACATAACTCATCGTCACGCCCTCGGGAAGCTCAGACTGCCTCAGGAGCTCTGTCATTGCGGTCTCCTCCATGTCCTCCCTCAGGAGCTTTGCCCTCTTCTTGAACCACCTCTTCCCCTGCATGTGTGAGTTGCAGACCTTGCAGTAGAATATCCTGATCTCTTCGGGTATCTTCCAGGACGGGTCCTCCCAGAAGCACTTGCTGCACATTCCATGGATATACTGCGCCTCCTCGGCACCGCACCTTGCGCAGAAGCGACCCAACCGACTCAGCCCCCTCACAGACACACGAACTGCGCGTGTGGGACGCCGCCTATCCTTATGACGCAGTCCTTGTGGATTACACCCGCCGCGATGCCGCACTCTATTGCCTTCTCGCCCACAATGTTAGCGTTCGTAGCAGTCCTGAGGATATCCGTTACGGCATCCTGCGTCATCCGCTCTCCCTCGTAGAACTCCTTGGAGACGTCCAAAGTCAGGCTCCCCTCCTTGAACTTCTTGCCGACAAGGCCGCAATCGCATGCGGCAATCATCATTTCACCTCTGCCGACATTCCACATTTTTACAAATACGCACTTCTCAGCCAACGTTGGCACATCCTCAGATGCATAATACGGGTAATCGCAGGCGTAAAAATGTTGGCGCCTTCGCCGCTCAGATCAGCGTCTTCGCAGGGTTCTTCGCGCCGCACACTTCGCATGCTATGAACGTCATCCTGTCTTCTCGGACCAGCTTTGTATCCGGCTTGTTGCACGAGCTGCAGAGCACGTATGCCTTGATATACTTCACAACGAGCTCGTCCAGCGCCTCTTTCATGAATCTGCCTTGGAGTGTAGCCCTTGCGTCCTCCAATATGCCGGACGTTGCGGTCTCCCTTGCGATGAACTTGAGCAAGTGGTTCGGATCCCTGTTGAGCTTGGCGGCCACATCCTTGAAGTTATAAATCGTCGTTTTTGTCCCAATTATATTAGACTCGGTCTGCGGCGTCTCGTACTTGGACGACTTGATCGCCTTCTCCGGAATCTTTGACATGCCTCTCTGAAGCAGGGATTCGTAATCCATATCTATCCCACAACGAACAGGAACCGCGCCACCTTAATAAATAAAACGCCCTTCACCAAGCTTGCCGCTCTCTATGTGAAAAACAAAAATAAGGCGTTGAAGCATTATATTATCAAATTTCGAAGGGATCATCGATGGAACCGATTGTTGTTACATCCGCCCTGCCGTACAGCAACGACAGGCTTCACTTAGGGCACCTCAGGTCCACCTACTTGCCTCCGGACGTCTTTGTGCGTTACCTCCGCCGCGCCGGGCACGATGTCGTATTCATCTGCGCTACCGACGAACACGGGACGCCAATTGCCCTGCGGGCAGAGAAGGAGAAGGTAAATCCAAAGGAGATCACCGACAGGTACCATCCGTTGATAAAGGATGACCTGCAGAGGATGGGCTGCAGCTTCGACTTCTTCTCCAGGACAACCGAGGCTACGCATTACGCCCTGACTCAGGACCTCTTCCGGAGACTGCTGAAGAACGGATTCATCTACGAGCAGACGCTCGAGCAGCTGCGGTGCCCGAAGTGCGACAAGTACCTCCCCGACAGGTACGTCGAGGGATTCTGCCCTTACTGCAACTACGAAGGCGCTAGGGGGGACTCCTGTGACTCCTGCGGCAGGTACCTCCGGCCGATTGACCTCAAGGAGCCAAAGTGCGCAATCTGCGGGACCAAGCCCGTGCCGACCGCAACTAAGCACTGGTTCTTCAAGCTCACTGCATTCCAGGGCCGCCTGAAGACCTGGCTCGAGTCGAACCCCAAGACGCCTGACAACGTAAAGAACTATGCCCTAGGCTGGATAAACGAGGGCCTCAAGGATTGGTGCATAACCCGGGACATGACGTGGGGGGTCCCAGTCCCTGTCGAGGGCGCCGAGGGGAAAGTCATCTACGTCTGGTTCGACGCTCCAATCGGTTACATCTCCTCGACTAAGGGGTTCTTCGAATCCAAGGGCGACAGCGAAGGCTGGAAGAAGTACTGGCAGGGGGATGGCAAGATATTCCACTTCATAGGCAAGGACATCATCTACCACCACGCGATATTCTGGCCCGCTCTGCTCATGGGGACTGGGGAGTACAACATCCCGACAGCCGTTGTCGCCAGCGAGTACCTCACTCTGGAAGGCAAGAAGATGTCAAAGAGCCGCGGTTGGTACATCAGCATCGACGGTTACCTGAAGAACTTCGAGCCGGACCCGATGCGGTATTACCTCATCTCGGTCGCGCCGCTGGAGAGGGACGCCGACTTCTCTGTTGACGAGTTCCTCAAGAGGTACAACGACGAGCTTGCCGACGTGCTTGGCAACTTCATACACCGCACGCTGACCTTCCTCGAGAAGTTCTTTGGCTCCACAGTGCCGGATGCGAAGCTGTCCGAGCAGGACCAGAAGATGCTTGCGATGATATCCTCTACCCAGTCCGACGTCGCATCCATGATCGATTCGATGAGGTTCAGGGAGGGCCTTGTCTCGATAATGGCGCTTGCCCGTGAGGGGAACAAGTACCTGAACGACTCTGCCCCATGGGCCGCTATGAAGACCGATCCGCAGAAGGCCGCTGCTACGCTCTATACGTCTGTGCAGGTCGTCAAAGCCCTCGGGTCTCTCCTGTCTCCATACCTGCCGTTCACGGCCGATAAGATATTCCAGATGCTCGGCTTGACCGCATCTGTGCACGCCCTCCCTTGGGGCGACGCCTCCAAGCCGCTCCCGGCAGGCAGCAAGATAGGCAAGCCTGTGCCGCTCTTCAAGAAGATCCTGACGGCGGACGTCCCGAAGACAAAGGCCGACCTGATCCCGTTCAAGGACATAGGCGCCCGCATCAAGATGGACGAGTTCAAGAAAGCCAAGATTGCGGTCGGCGAGGTCGTCAAGGCAGAGCGGATCAAAGGAGCGCGCGACCTGCTTCACCTCGAGGTCGACCTGGGCGAATTCGGCGTGAAGTCATGCGTCGCAGGCATCGCAAAGTACTACTCCCCAGAAGAGCTGTTGAAGAAGAAGATCGCCGTACTTGCGAATATCGAGCCTTCAATGCTCTTCGGAGTAAAATCCGAGGTAATGGTTCTCGCCGCGGAAGGCGAGGATAATGTCTCGGTGCTGATCCCTGACAAGGTAGTTCCGCCGGGATCAGGAGTGCGATGATGCTCTTGGCAGCTGCGATTGCCCCGCGCCGGCTAATCTACGATGCCCGTTCCAAAGGCAGGGCTGAGGGGTTGGGATGAGTTGCAGCTGTACATCGACCTCCATGTGCACTCAATAGCATCAGATGACGGATGCTCCACAATACGCCAGATAATCGAAGCCGCGCGATCAAGGGGATTGAACGGCATCGCGATAACCGATCACGACACGCAGATAGATGCGGCATTAGCAAACGAAGCATCCACAAAGCACTCATTCATAGTCGTGCCCGGCATCGAGGTGACGACCGACGTTGGGCACCTGCTGATCTACCTTCCCCGCCGCGAATTCCGAAAGGGCATGCCTTTCATGGAAGCCGTTGACCAGGCACTTGCGGACGGCTCAGCCGTTGCCATCCCGCACCCGACTGACCCTGTAAGCCACGGCGTTGGGGTCCAGGTTGCTGAAGCCTCTGCACCAAAAAGGCTCCCCCTTGAGACCATGAACGCTTCAACGCTTACCCGATACAACCGGAGCGCCGCCAAACTGGCCGAGCGGTTCTCGTTGCCGCAGATCGGCGGAAGCGACGCCCACCTTGCAAGGGCTGTCGGTAACGCATGGACAAATGTAGAATCAGACGGGGCCTCTCCCGAATCGATAGCCCGCGCGATAATGGCCGGCACGACATCGCCAGAAGGCAGGCGGACGTCCAAGGCAGTATCAATCGAGACAATTCTCAGGCGGACAGTCAGGAAGGGAAGCGAGAGATAGTGCCACAGGACCCTGTCAGGGCATACGTGAAGACCTTTGGGTGCGAGTCAAACCGGGCTGACACCGAAGCGTTGCTGAAGATCCTCTCTGAATCTGGAATCGACCTGGCTGCCTCTGAGGCCTCCGCTAACGCCGTAATAGTCAATTCCTGCACTGTCAGGGGGGAGACCGAGCAGAAGGTCCTCAAATACGCATCGTCGCTCCCTGGCAAGCATGTCATCATAACTGGCTGCATGGCGGCAGTCCAGCCTGCACTGATACGTGCAAAGATTCCATCCGCCTCGATAGTGGCACCATGCAACGTGTCCCTATTGCCGTCAATCCTTCAAGAGGGCAAGATGGCAACCGCCCTGAAGCCGGGATCTAGCCTGCCTGAACCTGCGCCATTCAAAAAAGGGCTCACCTACACGATCCCAATATCGCGCGGGTGCACTGGCTCGTGCTCATACTGCATAGTGCGCTTCGCGAGAGGGGGCCTGAGAAGCGTTCCCCCCGACCGGATTGCAAAGCTCGTGGGTGAAGCGGTCTCCGCAGGCGCTTACGAGGTGCGCTTAGCCGCGCAGGACACCGGAGTCTACGGCGAGGACATCGGATCAAGCCTGCCGGATCTGCTGAAGCTTGTGTCTTCTGCCAATGGCGACTTCAGGATCAGGGTAGGCATGTTTAACCCGCCGCCCGCCTCGCGATGCGCGCAGTTAAGCGACTTCATCGGCGCCTACGACTCTCACAAGGTCTACAAGTTTGCGCATATGCCGCTCCAGAGCGGAAGCAACAATGTTCTCGCCTCGATGGGACGGAGGTACTCCTCTGAGAGCTTCATGGCATCGGCCTCAGCCTTCCGGGCGCGATTCCCGGATATCACCATTGCCACAGACATAATCGTTGGCTACCCTGGCGAATCGGATGCTGACTTCCAGCTCACCGTTGACGCAATCCTCAAAACCAAGCCGGGGAAGATACACATCGCTAGGTTCTCCCCGCGCCCCCATACCTCCGCTGCATCGATGGTTCAGGTTCCGGAGGGCGTGAAGAAGCGTAGAAGCCAAGAACTAGTCGCCATCAAGATGCACGTGCAGCGCTCAAACAATGAGCGGTGGCTGGGCAAGACTGTAAGCGCATTCATATTTGGACTCGCTGGAGGACGCTCGATGGCAGCAAGGATGGACAATTACAAGCCGATACTCGTTGCGCCATGCTCCCCGTCCCTCTTCGGAAAGCGGGTTGATATTCAGGTGGACTCTTGCTCCCCGTT
>CAZWMA010000001.1:0-174554 GCA_964634735.1 uncultured Nitrososphaerota archaeon | reverse complement strand
GCACCTCTACGTATCATACCAGCAACTGCGCCAATCGATGTGTCGGGAGGTAGGAGAAAGCGGCGTGAGTCGTATAATATTCCGGTCATGAGCCCTTGCAATGCCTTTACGTCAAGGGTGGACTTGTCAAGAATGTCGTAAACAATCTCGCATGCTGATGATTTTCTGCGGATGACACTGTAGATTGCGGCCGAGGCGGCTGCGTCTTCTTGGACATGGTGGTCTATCAGGATGTAAGGGACTTTATTTCCGGCAATCGCCTCCTTCACGGATGGGATTTGGTCCATTGAAGGCATGTCTACAAGGATAGCCAGTTCAGTCCCCGGCGGAAGTGAGTCCTCTGTTTTAAGTCCAAGAAAAGCGATGAGCTTCGATGAGACTGCACCTGTCCCGTCAGGAGTAACCACTGCAATGTCCTTTCTCTCGAAAGTGCTCTTAAGGGATGTCAGGATTGCGTAAGCTGACCCTATACAGTCCGGGTCAGCATTAGGATGGCAGATTATCCTGATCCGATTGTGGCGGGATGCGATCTCCTTGAGTTTGCTCAAGCATTATGCGCCTTCATCTTAAGGTCAATCTCCGCCAAGGCAGCATCGGTTGCCTCGTCGGCTAGCTTTTCCACATCCATATCCACAACAGGGTCAAGGTCTATAGATACTTCAACCGAGAAGACTGTGCCTTTGGTTTTGCCTATTTCCTTCTCGGTTGAGACAAGTATGTTCAGATCCCTGATTAGTTGTCGGTCGACCTTTGAAAGGATGTGCTTCCGTGCCGCGGCTTCGCCGCTCTCGCATATTGCCGCAAGATCTATCGGCGGTGCCGCCAACGGACTCACGATCCTGGAATTGATCCCTTGGTTAGGTTGACCTGATCCATGATTGTCTTCCTGAGCTCTTCAAGCTGAGACTTCGTGCGCACTTCCTGCTTCTCGATTGTCTTGACTCTCAGTTCGGTCTCTTCTTTCTTTTCGGTCAATTCTGCAACAATCTTGGCCTTCTCGGTCTTGAAAAGCAGAACGCCCGCAGACTTGTAAATCACTGCGTCGTCTGCAAGATTCTTGCTCTCGTTAAGGGCGCGGTCAATCTCCTTGGATTCGAGCTCGAACTGCCGCTTCCGCAGCACTAAGTTGTTTAGCTGCTCCTGAAGCTCTTGGAATCGCATGAGCTGGTTCTGAACCTGTGGCGGTATCTGTTCTGCCATCTTCAATCACCTTTTAATTTTGCAACCTCTAATGAAGTAGTTATCCAGCGTATATAAGAATTGAGTAGGGCGCGCATCGGTGGGATGGACGATGAATCTATAACAAAGATGAGAGAGGAGCCTTGCCGCTCAATAGAGATTGATGCCGCCCGTGGCTTTGTCGTCTTAACTTCTGGTATCAACGAGGCTTCGAGTCCCTTCGCAATTGCTTCGTCTTCAAGGTCAAAGCGGAGGATAGAGCTGATCGGGCGACCTACCACTTGAAGTCCTCCAGGTAGATGGAAGGCCCACATGGTTTCTTAGTGATGCTTTCGATAAAGAAGATCTCGGCACGGTATTTTTCACTTGGGGTAATGTATACATCGACGGTCTTCTCCATCGTGTCTTCCACCTCTTCCGGTGTCGGCTGGAGACCCATGGATTGCGAAAGTGCATCGTGCAGCCCGTTCAGCGATGCCGATTCGGGCTTTATTATCCGTAAATGCCTCTTGTCTGTATTTACTGGAGAGCGCCCCTGGACTTCCCTCTTGAGCTGGACACGCCTGATTAGAAACGACGCTATTGCCGCAGGCTTGTCTGCGGTCGCATCATAGCATTCCACGACCTTTGGCTCCCCGAAGCGACTGTTTATGACCCATAGTCGCGATGCGCCTGCAGCCTTGGAGTAGGCAGCGAGATATGCAAGACCCGCCTTTCCCCTCGCTAGATTCCGAAAGTCTGAAGAAGTCGAAACAAGGTCATTACAAAAAGTCCTCGTCCTCGGGCTTGGCCTGAGGGAGGTACAAAGTAGAATGGTCATGGATATGACCAGTTCTACTGTCGAGCTGCTGATTTCGAGCTCTTGAACTCGTCTGGCGTCAGAGTCTTGCCGAGCGTCGTCTGGGCAATGAATGCTCCGCCCGCGAACTTCACTCCGCAGGATCTGCACTCCCAAACGCCTGCAGCTATCCGGAAGAGGGTGTCCATTGTCCTACACTTGGGGCAACGTTGACCGTGCTTAGCCTTGGTCTCAATGGTCAGTACCCTCTTTCTGGGGGTTGCGCCGTACCTCTGGGCAAATCTGCCTGATGACTTTACTGATTTAGTCTTACCCATTAGTTTTCACCGCCGAGAATACGAGATTTCGTAGCTCCTGGCTTTTAACCTTAGCTATCTCGACTGCCCTCAAAGCCTCCTCCGGCGTCAGATAACCTGATTCGCCCTTCTGCATGGCGCAGAGTATTGTCGATGTCTCATCATCGCCTTTCTGTGCAAGTGCGATGCTGATCCTGCAGTCCAGCACTTCTTCTTCCTCGAAGGACGGGTCCACAAAGAGCTTGTCGCCTATCTTCGCCAACGTTACGTTAACAGGAACATTGCCCGTGAGTGGCATTGGAATCTTCTTCCCGGTTAGCTCAACATCGTCCCCTTTTATCTTCGTCTCGGGCATCTTTGCTGACAGCAGTGCGGTGAGCCCGGCTAGCGCGGCGGTGTCAATCAGGTTCCCGCAGTGGTCGAGTATGTAAAGGTCCACGTGGCACACCCACACCTTCTTGCCCGGCATGATGCACAGCTTTTTAGTGTCGAGAATCTTAGACTCGCGAAGGCCCCTATCAACAACCCTCGCCAGTTCGACGGCGGTCTCGTCTGGCTTGCCTGGCTCGAAGTCTGGCGATGCGAATGGGACGAATTCGGCGCTCACTTGCATCACGCCTTCATTTGGCAAGTCGGAGAACGGGTCCCCAATCTCAAACTTCACGCCTGCTGTGACCCTTGAACCGCCTAATATGACGGTCGCGGAGCCCTCAGCCTTTTGGATCTGCCCTGGAATTATCTCGATTTTGCGGTAATCGGTGAGGGTTCGACCGTCAGCCCTCTTGCCGCTGTCCGAGAGTTCAATTATCTGCTTTCTCTTCACAACAGGAATTATACGGTTGGTCATGTTCATGCCTCCTCGTTGTTTGAAGCGCTAACCTTGAAGTGGGTCTCAACGGCTTCCTGCTGAAGCTTGTAGACCTTCAGGCAGCCATTCCTCAGCAACTCAATGGACTGTTTGTACTCATCGAGGGTAATTTGCCCATCCATTTGGAGGAGCGTTACCGCGTTCTTCGACGGCATGTATGCCATTGGCATGTCGGAATCGCCTTCCTTATCCTCCTTGTCCTGGACGTCCAAGACGAGCTGGCCTTCAACCTTGCCAACAGCTATGCTTGCTACCATGTCGCGCATCGGAATTCCTGCGTCTATTAGCGCGAGCGAAGCTGCAGAGATTGCGGCGCACCTGGTGCTGCCGTCTGCCTGGAGGACTTCGATGAATATGTCGATGCTCGTGCGCGGGAAGTATTCAGTGAATATGGCAGGAGCAAGGGCTTCCCTGATTATCTTTGACAGTTCGGTCTCACGCCTTGATGGAGCCGGCGACTTCCATTCCTCCACAGAGAAGGATGCCATTCTGTAGAATGCCTCAACCCTGGCTTTATCAGGGAGCGCAAGGTGCTTCGGGTGGGATTCCCTTGGACCCATGACACCCACGAGGATCTTTGTCCTGCCCCATTCAACGTAAGCTGAACCGTCGGTGTTCTTCAGGATGCCAATCTGAAACTTGATTGGCCTGAGTTCATCTAGCTTTCTACCATCATTTCGTATTCCATCGTCGTTAATCAATTTTTCAGTTGTCATGAAATCACCTTCTATTATTAACCAGATACTCGCGGATTCGATCAGTCAACCCGCTAGTGTGGGCTTCGTCTGCGATCTTCCTGACCGCCTCAGCGACGTAAGCCTCTTCATCCCGGGTCTTCCCGGATATCCAGACACGGCCGTTCTGCCCGACCATTATCTGGGTGTTAGATTCCTTCTTCAGCATGCTGATCATAGAGCCCTTCTTGCCGATGATTCTTGGGACCCTTGTTGAGTCCACATCGATCACAGTGCCCCTCTGGATTTTGCCGAGATTATGGTCTCTGCAGGAGAGCGAAGGGTTTCTTGTCCTGTCAAATGCAATCACTGATGCGATAACCATCTCACCGACGTCGAGGTACTTCCTCGCCTCTTCTCTCATAGGGTTCAAAGGCTTCGGTAGGAACTCAGACGCGAATAAAACGCCTTGGTATGGTGAGCGGATATCCAGCATCCAAGCTGTAGATATGCACTCTACGACCTTGCCAATCACTATGTCGCCCGGCTGCGGCATATAGCAACCCCTCAGAGGTATGACGGAAATAATGTCATTCCTAAGGTCTGCCAATCCTACAATTGACGACAAAAGTTTGTCGCCATCGCGGTATACACTAAATCCCGCTTCATACTTACCCTCGGCTAAAAGGGTGCCGGGTACCACCAACTGCCTTGGTTCAAAATTTACTGGAATGTTTACCACCTCATATTTTCTTCACAATATTGATCTCTGCGTTACCACGAGTCAGCTCATTGATGCGGTCTACGAAGCTCTGCTGCATCCCTGCAGGCAGAACAATCTCCCCAAACCACGACCCATCGTGTCTCCACTCCGAGCGCGTCACGCTGCCAAGCTTTGAGACGGCGTTGTTGACTCTTGCGCCGTACTCCTTAGAGACTGCAACTGACATAACAACTTGGGAAACCTTAAGCGGGAGGTCTACGCGCAGCAATTTTATTGCGTCCTGAGCCTGCTCTTCGACTGTCTTAAACGGGTCGATGTTGACCCGGATATTCCCAAACGCATTCTCTATCCGTTGTGGCGGGTGAGGAAGGCCGCTCTTAGGGTCGATGCAGTTCTTTACGATAAAGGCGATGATCTGCTTCCGCTTGTTCTCGACCATCTCTCTCCTCTGCTCGGTCGTTAGCTGCAGCTCCCCCTTCCGGATAATAGCAGTGGCGATGGTTTTGATGTCGTCTGTGCCAAAGTTCTTCTTGACAGACTCGTCAGAGGCCTTCAGCGCCTTCCTAGAGTCCTTGAAGACCGTTTCGCTTATCAGAAGGGATTTGAAATCAACTTCCTTTCCGCTTCGGAGCTCCCACGCCAAATCGGGGTTTACTAGGAGTTCGAAGTGCTCACCCTTGATCGTGAGCTTGGCTACTAGAGACTTGTCCTCTTTAGGCATTTCCAGCCGCCTTCAAATTCGATATATACTTAGACAGCTCGTTTGTCGGCAGTGTAGAGAATTTGCCGGTCGACATGCGGAGTATCGCGAGCTCCACACGGGTCGTGTCCAGCCCACCCTCCACAACGGTCGCGAGTGCCTTCAGTGCAAGCGTAATTCCTGATTCTACGGTTAGGTCCTGAGTGTAGTTCTTCTCGAAGAACTCGTTAACCGGTTGACTGCCTGCCCCTATCGCATATGCGAAGTATCCGGCATACCCTCCGCTTGGCTCGGTCATGAATAGCCTTGGCCCGAATTTGTCGATGCCAGCCACCATGAGAGAGACACCGAATGGCCGGACGCCGGCGTGCTGCGTGTAAATCTGATTGACTTCGCTCACCTTCTTGGTCAGGACCTCAACATCTATGACTTCGTCGTAGAGCATCCTGTTGATCTGGGCCTCCTGCCTTGCTTTATCGACCAAAATCCGGGCGTCTGAGAAGAGCCCTGCGAAGGTCGCACCTATATGCTCGTCGATCTTTAGTATCTTTTCCATCGATGAGGGGTCAATCAGCGGACTGCCTTTCTTCTTTTCAACTGCGAGCACGACACCGTCGGAGCATCTCAGCCCCAAAGCTGTTGAACCTCTCCTGACGGCCTCTAGAGCATACTCGACCTGAAAGAGCCGACCGTCTGGTGAGAAGATGGTTATAGCGCGGTCGTATCCCATACCTGGAGGACTGAACATTTCCAATCACCGTGTAATAAATTAATGAAACGGAATCAAACTGTATATTTATCCTACAGCTTAAAAGTTTAAGCTAATTTAATATGCTTTTCGCTAACTGATTTTATTTTCCTTTGAAAAAGAAAAAAATGGATTTTTTATTGATCACTCAATAGCAAGGGCTGTGAGCAGGTCTCTCTCAGTAAGTATGCCGACGACGTCGCCGCCTTCCTCCACCAAGACGGACCCTATGCAGCTTGTGCGGACAAGAGGAGCCACTTCCCCAAGCTGGAGGTCGCTCTTGACGATTATGACGCCGGTGCGCATGATCTCGCTTACGGGGATCGAGAGGACTTGATCCATCTCATCGAGCAGTATCCGTCTGAAGGCAGAGCCTTCCCCGATATACTTTACAATGTCAGTCGTGGTGACCATCCCGAGTACTGTATTGCCCTTTACGACAGGAAGCCTCCGGAAGCCATTGGATACCATCAGCCGCGAGGCAGATTTTATTGAGACGTCAGAGGAGATCATTACTGGATTACGGGACATGTAATCGCTCACGGTTTCGGTCATGGATCTGCCAGACAAGTACCTAACTATGTCGTACTCAGTAATGATGCCTACCAAGACGCCGTTCTTATCGACTATAGGCAGAGCTCCGACATTCTCATGGATCATGCGCTCCAAAACCTCTGAGAATTTGGAGTCAATTGTGGCAGACACCAAGTCCTTTGACATTATGGACCCCAACGGCGCGTACAAGGCTGAGAAGAATCTGCCGCCGTACTTCATCTTTACGATGTTGTAGTAATCGCCACCTCCCAAGAAGTTCACAACGTCGGTCGCAGTGACGAGGCCTTGGAGATGCGATTGGGCATCAGTTATGGGGATGCGTCTGACGCTTTTGGATAGCATCGTCTCGATTCCCCTGATAATAGGGGAGGTCGATGTGGCAGAGAAGACAGGCTTCTGGAGGATGTACGCCAGCTCATTGGGTTTGCTGTAGACTGCGCTCGAGAAGTTGGGCGTCCCATCGCTTCTCAATGAACCGCGAATATACTTTGGAGTAATAGAAGTCCACCCGTTACTAATACTGCAAGGTGCGTTAAAAAAATGTCTGCGGCGGCGCGTGGCTGGCGCCGCATCAAAGGCATCAAATCGGAGTTGTCCTGTCTTTGTTCTTCTCAAAGAAATCAGGCATCAGCGCCCTTACGAGCGACAGCATCTGCCGGTCGCTTATGGCTAGCGCCTCACCTGACTCGAATTTTTTGAGCACCTCGGCATAAATCTTCATGACACCGGGGTTGTCTTTGTCGACCTTTTCACCGTTCTTGAGGGCAAAGAAGTAATTTATCCAGAATGCGACGCCTGCATTGCCCGAATAAGGAGTGATTGAGACGCCCGGCGGTACGCCAAGGAGCTTCTCTGTGTCGAATGGCAGGTACATCTCGATGTTCTTGAGGGCGCCGTCTGCATGTATTCCTGCGCGAGTAATGTTGAAGTTGCGCCCAACCAAGGGGTAGAACGATGGGATGTGGTAGCCGATGTCTTTGCGGTAATACTTCGCGGCATCTGTAATGGCCACAGTATTCATGCCGTCGAGCGTCCCCTTCAAGCCGGCATATGCGAAGACCATTGCTTCAAGAGGGACGTTTCCTGCGCGCTCGCCTATTCCGAATAAGGTTGTGCTGTTCAGTGATGCGCCGTACATCCACGCGGCGGTCGCATTGGCGACGCCGAGGTGGAAGTCGTTGTGGCCGTGGAACTCTAGCCACTCTGAAGGCACACCAGCGAGGTGACGGAGGGCAAACATAATCTTGGGTATGCTCCTTGGCAGCGAAGCTTGTGGCCACGGCAGTCCGAGCCCCAAGGTATCGGGCACTCTGAGTTTTACCGGGACTTTGTACTTGTCGGATAGGGCCATAAGCTTCTTCGCGAAAGGCACTACGACACCCAACACGTCTGACCGGGTAGCGTCCTCTATGTGCGCGCGCATAGTAATGCCAGACTTCAAGCCCTCCTCGATGACCTCTAGGTACTTCGAAAAGACTTGGGAACGGCTCAGCCCTTTGAACTTGTAAAAGATATGGTAATCCGAGATTGACGCAAGCATGCCAATCTCCTGAATCTTAGCTTCTTTTGCCACGCGGAGTTCATCCTTGCTAGCCCTGATCCACCCCGTGATGGTTGGATTCGGCAACCCTAAAGCCTGGCATGCCGCTATTGCTTCCCTATCGCGCTTGGTATAGAGGAAGCACTCTGTCATGAGTATCTTGCCACTAGGGCCGCCTATCTTACTAAGGAATTTGTAGAGCTCAACGATTTGGCTAACGGTATACGGGTCCCTTGCCTGTTGGCCATCCCTGAAGGTGGTGTCGGTTATCGAGAGCTTGTCAGGGACGTCCATCGGTACGATAATATCGTCCCAGAACATCCTGGGCGGTTCAACAAATGGGAAATTTTCCTTGTAGACTTTGGGGATGGGCGAGTCGAGTAGTTCAAAATCGGGATTTTCGGCGGATTCTGATTTCATGGCCTTAATCAAGGCATCTCGGGTTTCGTTATTCACCATCATTTCCTCCAAAGTCAAACAGAAATGGGTATGATTGCCCTATAACATTTAAATTTATCGGAACGTTGCTGTGATAGTTTTTATAAAAATGCATAATTATCTAAACAATGTTCAGCATTAGGGCAAAAAAAATAAAAAAAAATTTCAATGCGAGCTTTCAAAAGGAAAAAAGATGGTTAAAAAATGATAAGAGCATGTCAATTTATAGCAAATATTACTTTACATATGTAAAGTGGGCGCAGGGCTTTCCCTGCGGGGCTTTCGCCCTCAGTCCGTCGCGGAATCAACATCTTTAGCATTCTGATTGACTGGGACGGCCTCTTCATCCCCATCCCGTAATTTCATTTGAAGTGCTTTTATCCTTTCCCTAGCATTCTTGATTGACCCTGTTGCAAAGGAAGAAGACACCGTGCCAGAACCACTTCCGAGGACGATTGGAGTCCCATGCGTTTTGAGTTGCTTGAGCGCGAATTGGTCTATTCTAACAAGGGCATATCCATCCTCATGGAATATGAGCTTGATCCGCACGCCTTCGCCTAGAGCACCGGAGAGCAACGACAGCAGGTTGCTCGGACTTGTATCCCCGGCGGTCTTGAAAGCTACATAACGCCGTCTGTAAGGCCTGCACTTCACTTCAAGCCCCTCCAGCAATGACGCGCTCGAACGACAGCAATCCGTTTCCTCCTATGATAAAGAGAGAGCTTTGAGGACCGAAGATACGTCGTTCTTCTTGACGTTGACGCCTATCCTTACACGAATGACGTCGTCTTCGTTCGAAAGCCTTGCAGATCCCAGCATCGCCATCTGTTTGTTGAGCCTGAAGAAGACATTTGATTGGCCATCATAGAATGTTAATATCCGGTCCCTCATCTGGAGCCTGTCTCCCACAGGCAGTATCTTCATCATAAAGTCGACAATCTCTCCGGGAACGCCTTTTTCGTCCACGATAACCTGAAGCAGCGATATGGGGTTGCTGTGGTGGCCCAGTGCTGGTGATGATGATACGGAAAGCGAGTTTCTTAGCTGCTGAGGCACAAGATTTAGCAGTGCCATCTTTACTTTCGACTCGTCTTCAGTAGAATGGGCAATGGTGCTGAAGTAAACAGCTCTTATCATAGAAAGTTCGTGCACCCGCAAAAAAGTAGGGCGTTAAGGCTTATAGCCTTTTTATTCCTTTGTGTAATTCACTGAGCGACCCCTTCCGACCTTCTCGGCTCCGTTGCCGCTGCGGAATAGGCCTCTGCTCTTGCGTCCAGCAGGAGTCAATCCCTTGAATACCCTGCCACGCTGATTTGGCGAAGCTACCCAGGAAAGGTTCTTGTCAGCGAGCACCGATGGACTAAACGGGTCGACTAAAATTACCTCAAACCAAGAGTGCTTACCGTCGGAACCAACCCAATAGCTGCCAAGGACTTCCATGTTGGGGAACTTCCTCGCAACTCTTTCTTCAGCAACCCACCGGGTGCTCTTCCTAGAAGTGATACCGTAGACACCCATCCTCTTTGGGCGCCTGCCGGAGTGAGGTCTTTCGACATTCATCGGGCCTCTCATAATTCTGATCCTGGCAACGATTACGCCTTGTTTTGCCTTGTAGCCAAGAGAACGTGCTTGGTCCAGCCTTGTAGGGTGCTCAAGCGTAACAATAGCAGCGCTTCTCCGCCATGAGACGAGCCGCTTGTTCCTGAGCTCGCGAACAATCCCTTCGTTTGGCTTCTTCCAAGCTTCACCGATATACTTGTATGCAGACATTACCGCACCAACCGCAGACTAAAGCGTTCTAAAGGCGTTAATAATGTTTTCGGCTATAGCGATGGCTCCAACAGTTTGGGCTTCGCCTGTCTGAGCGCCGATATGAGGTGTAACAATCACGTTCGGCATCTTTACAAGTTCCAGCTCATATGGCGATGCCGGCGGCTCATGCTCGTAGACGTCAAGGGCAGCGCCTGCCAGTTTCTTGGATTTCAACGCCTCCAGTAGGGCTTTCGAATCAACGACCTCTCCACGCGAGGCGTTGATGATGTAAGAACCTACTTTTGCAGATTCGAGCAGCTTTTCGTTGAACATGTGCATAGTTTCAGGCATGAGCGGCACGTGTATCGTGACTATGTCGGAACGCCTGAGGACCTCTTCGACCGTAGCTACGCGCTCTGCGTTCAGCCTCTTCATCGCGGCTTCGTCGGCAATCACATCAAAGACGAGAATGGACATGTTGAATGCCTTGGCCCTCTCTGCCACAGCCCGCCCTATCCTTCCGAATCCGATGACCCCCAATGTTTTACCATTGAGTTCACCGCCATGGAAGCGCTTCTTCTCCCACAGCCCTTTTTTCATTGATTCGTTGGCAATGTGAACAGGGCGCACGAGGCACAGCATCATCGTCATCACGAGCTCGGCCACGGCGACGGTCGACATCTGCGGCGTGTTTATGACCTTGATATTTGCGGCGTTGGCTGCATTCATATCAATCGTGTCCATCCCTACGCCGACCCTTCCTATCAGCTTGAGTTTGCCTCCGGACTCGATGATCTCCTTGGTGACTTTGGTCCTGCTCCTGACGACGAGTACTTCATAATCCTTAATTGACAATTTGAGCTGGTCAGGGGTAATGTTGAAATTTTCGGTCACGTCAAAACCCGCTGCGCGCAGTTTTGAAGACGCAAGAGGATTAACTTCATCAGCTATGAGTATTTTCATCAGCATCAACTCGCTCTGTGTGGGAGATAACACTTGCAGGATAAAATATCTTATGCTGCATGCAAAGACGAAAAGGATTCAGATGTCCCCAAGAAGGAGCATCTGGACGAACTCCCTGCCGGACGCCATTCCATGTGTTATCGACCGGAACGCAGACACAGCACCGCCGACAGCGAATATGCGCGGCAAGGAGGTTTCATAACGGTCGCTGACCCGCATCCGCCCGTCTTCAGATAGGGCTATGCGGCAGAATATGCGGAAGGGAGGGTTACCGATGGCTAGTAATATGCCAATGAATTCTTGCAGGAGGGCGGGCGTAGCTTCGCAGAATGGTTTGCTCCGGGCAAACCTGATTCCGTTGGTTTCCATTCGCAGGACTTCCTTCTCAATAATTCCAGATGGGAGGACCTCTTCAGGCAACCTACGCAGGCAACCGCCTAGTTCAGGTTCGGCTTCCCAAACATCCACGCCAAAGCCTTCGGCGAAGAGGTCTTGCGCAACCGTGAGACCGACAGGCCCGCTGCCTACTACGAGGTATCTGCCAGGCCGCGATGAGGCGCGCCTTATGCGCGGGGATTCTGAAAGGTCCCCGAGGAACCTCTCGATTGCGCCAACCCGGATTGAATCGTTCCTGCGATGCAGCAGGCAGCTTCTTTCGCATAGCGACTCGGAAGGGCATAAACGTCCGGTAATCGATGGCAAGGGGTTCTTCTCCCGCAAAGCGGCAACGGCATCTTCAAGGTTGCCGGCATGGCAATGCGCAAGGACAGATGGGATGCTGACACCGAGGGGACATCCCCCAATGCAGTTTGGCTCGTTGCACTTTGTGCATCGCTTCGACTCTGCAATCACACGGGCTGCACCTTTGATCTCTGTTCGTGTTTTATGGCGTTCCTTAATTGCGTCCTCCCCCGTGCAGCATATGGCAATTGGATATGAGGTTTGAATTAAAAAAGGTTCATATCCGGCGCGACTGCAAAAGCGTTATAGCAATAATGCGCGGATTCACTTATGACCAGTAAGGCAATGTTTGTGCGACTGGCCGAGGACTTGGTGCTCACAAGATGATAGCAGGCATAGTTGGTAAGACCAATGTTGGGAAATCGACGTTCTTCAGTGCCGCCACATTGGCTCCGGCGAAGATAGGCCCATACCCGTTCGTAACAATAGAACCGAACAGGGGGATAGGCAGCATAAGGGTGAAGTGCGTCTGCAAGGAGCTTAAGCTCAGCGACAATCCGCGCAACGCGGTCTGTTCAAACGGCACGAGATGGGTCCCGGTGGAGATGATAGATGTGGCGGGGTTAGTCCCAGATGCCCACAAGGGGAGGGGGCTTGGCAACAAGTTCCTTGACGATCTCAGGCAGGCTGACGGGTTCATACATGTTGTGGACGCAGCAGGGATGACTGATGCCAACGGAAACCTCTGCTCGCCAGGAACTAGGAATCCTGCAGACGATGTAAAGTTCCTTGAATACGAAATCGCGATGTGGATTTTCGGCATCCTGAAGAAGGAATGGGACAAGATCCTAAAGGGCGTGACCCAGATGAAGGAAGACCCGGTTGTTCTTCTTGCCGAGAGGCTTACCGGGCTCATGTTCACAAAGAAGAACGTGTCATCTGCAATGAAATCAAGGGACGAGCTTGGCAAGAGGATTGACCTGTGGGGCGACGAGGAGATAAAGATCTTCGCGGACACCCTGAGGAGAGGTTCGAAGCCGATGGTTATTGCCGCAAACAAAATCGATGTCCCGGCTGCTGAGGAGAACATCAAGAGGATGAAGGACGAGTTTAAGGGATATACGATAGTAGGGTGCGCTGCTGAAGCGGAGCTGGCGCTGAGGTTCGCCGCCAAGAAAGGATTGATCAGTTACATGCCTGGCGACAGTAAATTCACGATAAACGAGGGGGCTTCGCTATCGGACAAGCAGAGGGATGGTTTGAAGAAGATCGACGCGATATTGGGGTCCTACGGCAGCACCGGTGTCCAAGATGCAATCGAGGCGATTTACAAGAGGGAGCTGAAGATGATCCCAGTATTCCCGGTTGAGGATGCCAACAAGTTCACGGACCATAAGGGGAATGTCCTACCCGATGTCTTCCTGGTGCAGGAGGGAACGACGTCGAAGGGGCTCGCCTATAAGATACATACTGACCTCGGCGAGGGGTTCCTCTACGCTGTTGATGCGAAGACAGGGCAGAAGATCAGTGAGGAGTACCAGCTGAAGGAGAGGGACGTGATAAAGATCGTCTCGGCAAAGGGTTTGAGAGGCTGATTTGGGCGGGGGTTTCAGTCTACCTAAGCACCTTCTCGTAATGCCAGGGCACCCTCTTCGGACCAAAGCTGCGGACACCTTTATCAGCGATCTTTTTCCTGAGGGAGTTCGCGTAAGGTCGTGAGATGTCACCCTTCTTTTCCATAAAGTCTACAATTTCAATCGCTTCGTCATCTGTGCTGCACCGTTGCAAGAAGTCGATTATCGACGGGTCGTAGCCCCTTCCCGTATCTACCTTGGCCTTTAGCTTTCGGTGGTTGTTGCCGTCCTCAGGCTGATTGCCATTAGATTCGGCAAGCTCCTTGTGCAGGCTCGGATAACTCTTTTTGAGCTCCTTCTCATCAATCCCTTTCATTAGCAACACCGCATGACTGACGGTATTCCCTTGCAAGTGTTGATTTTGGCATCGAGCCTTTTATCGATTCCCAGGGCAAGTCGTCTTCAATATTCCAAGGCACATAAAGGGAGTCGGGTTTTTTCCCAATTGTCTTGAGTACGCGCCTCCACGAGCCAAGGTCGCCGTGCCCGCCGGATGCAATATCGCAGGAGAGCGAGCGAAGCGCGTCGCCTGCAGCCTCATCGCCTGTAGACAGGAATGCCTGTATTGCGCCCCACCGGTAGTCCATTGACTCGACCCGCCTTATCCCGAGTACGGAGCATATGCGCGTGAACCGCCTTAGCCTCCTAGCATAGTCTTCGGCGTTTACCATTGGTGCCCACTGGAATGGCGTGTTGCTCTTTGGGATCATGGGATTGACGCTTATGTGAATGGATCGGGGAGGGAAGCCAGCAGATATGACGCGCCGCAGTAGGGGAGCCAATAAATCGATGTCTTCGTCGGCTTCTGTTGGCACCCCAAGCATGAAGTAGAGCTTCAGGGACGATATCCCAGCAGCGCGGCACCTCGAGAGGCATGAGGCAAGCAGATCCTCATCGAAGCGCTTGTTTATGACCTCCCTGAGCCTTGCCGAAGGGGTCTCCGGCGCCAGTGTAATCGAATGTTGGCCGCCAGCTGAGAGGAGGGCAGGAAGGTCACTCTCCATATCAGAGACCCTTATCGACGGGAGGGAGAAGGAGAGCCCTCTGTCACGCATAATCGATAGGATGCCGATGAGGTCGGTGTGGTCGAAGAATGAGGAGCTTATGCAGGTAACTCTGTTAGTTCTGGTCGGGGGTATGCCGTCCTCGAGTATGTCAGCTATCCGTTTCACAGAGCGTTGCCGCCGCGGCCGGTAGAGGAAGCACTCCATGCAGAACCTGCACCCTCGGCTGCACCCACGGCTTACCTCGAGCAGGAAAGACCCGGGAAAGCCCTCGGCGTTCAGTGGGTGGACCTGCCTCACGGAATGGTAAGCGTCGTCAAGGCAGCTTACGTTGATCCTCTCGGCGCTGCCTCCCCGGGTATAGATGCCCTTGATGTCTTTGATAGACGGGAGGTCGTTTGAGCACCCCAGGTCGAGCACCTTGTCGAGAATCGGCTCCGCCTCGCCGATTAAGAAATAGTCTACGAAGCGTTCGAGTGGCACGGGGTTGGATGTGACAGATGGTCCCCCAGCAATGATGGCCGGTTTTCGACCGTTACCAGCATCAATAGGGATGCCGGATGAGACGAGCATATCAATCATCCGGGGGTAATCCATCTCATGCTGCATCGAGAATCCGACGATGTCGAAGTCGTTCAGCCGGGCTCCAGACTCCAGGCTGAGCGGCGCCAGCCCGTACTCCGAGAAGAAGAACCTCTCGCAGAGGCAGTCATCCCTGTTGTTGATCATCTCATAGAGAAGCCGCACCGCAAGGTTGCTGATCCCAGCGGTGTATGGGCTCGGATACGCCAGCGCGAACTTTAGCTTCACCCTCCGCCGGTCCTTAACGGTTACGTTGACTTCATTTGCCCTGTCCAAGAGGGTTAACGCCTCTTTCGCATCTCGTAAGAGCTCCTTTGGGTCACGAGTGTATCAGGTGGGATGTCGCGGTCTATGGATGCGTGTGGCGAGATCCAGCTGCCTCTTCCAACTTTTACACCGGGGTACAGGCTAACGTTGATGCCTGTCTTGACACCGTCTCCGAGGACAGCGCCCATCTTCCTCCGCCCGCTTGAGACGCGTTTGCCCTTTATACTCATGTTAATGGGAAGATCATCGAACCTGAGGTTGGCTGTGATCGTACCTGCACCGATGTTGCAGCCAGCGCCAATTATCGAGTCACCGATGTAAGATAGGTGCCCCACATGCGAATCGGGCATGATTATTGATGCCTTAATCTCGCAGGCATTTCCGACTTTGGATCCGCTGCAGAGGTAAGTGTACGGTCGCAAGTAGCTATTCGGGCCAACCTCGCAGCCAGAAGATATCCAAACGGGCCCTTCGATGTAAGAGCCTGCCAGAACCGTGGCGCCCTTTTCGACAACGATGTTGCCATGCATCGTAGCGCCCTGATCAACGATACCCTCGACGCGGCTTGTCTGGACTAAGGAGTCCAAGAGGACCTGGTTTGCCTCGAGGAGGTTCCATGGCCGTCCCACATCAACCCAGCTGCTGAGATCGGAGAGGTGGACGGCGAACTTTACGCCCTTCTTTATCGCGATGTTGATGGAAGACGTAAGCTCAACCTCACCACGCTCGGACTTTGCGGTTTCATCGAAGTATGTGAATATCCCATAGGGAAGCAGATAGATGCCACCGTTGATTATGCCTGACATCCCATGACTCGGCTTCTCATTGATAGAATCAAGGCGTTCGCCTGTTATGTGGAGTGAGCCGTACTCACTCACGTCCTCGACTTTAATGCCCAAGATCGAGCCGCCCTCGGAATTATCGCGGAAAGTTTTGGAATCGTTTTGAAGCATGGCGATCAGAACCGAAGGATTGAAGACCAGATCGCCGTACACGAGCAGGAATCGGTCTTTGCCGACGAATGGCTGAGCCACCTTGAGGGCATGCCCGGTCCCGAGAAGATCAACCTGCTCAGCATACGTGATGCGTAAACCAAGCGACGACCCATCCTTGAAGTGAGAGATAATTTCGTCCTTCATGTAGTGGACGATTATTAGGACGTCGTCTATCCCCGCGCCTTTAATGGCCTTGAGCGTATGCTCCAGCAGGGGCGCACCTGCCACAGGTAGCAGATGTTTTGGATGACCGGTCGTAAGGGGTTCAAGCCTTACCCCCTTTCCAGCGGCTAGGACTACAGCTTTCGTTTCTTTTCACCTATTATTGATTTTATTTGAGCTAGCGCTCCATCTGTCAGCGACTCCGCCGCTGAAAGTGATGAAGCTTCGGATGTTATCCTGATGAACGGCTCGGTGCCTGACGGCCTTACGAGCACCCATGATTTGTCTGGAAACTCTAACCGGATCCCGTCGAGGTCGGATATAGACCGACTGCCGGAGTCAATTGCCGCAATCCCCCGGTAAGATTCAATGGTTTCTTGCTTTAGGTCGTTGGGGCAGGGCACCTTCTTCCTTGTGAGGTGCAGCTTGGGGACCGAACCTGCCACTCGCGACGCTTTGAGCCCGGACGATTCCAGAATTGACAGGAATGCAAGGGAGGAGAGGACGCCATCGGGGCAGAGCCCAAGCTTGGGGAATATCCAAGCGCCGCACGTCTCCCCTCCAAAGACTCCCCTACGCCGGAGCAGTTCCTCAACGATATATACGTCGCCAACCTTGCACCTGATTACCTTACCCCCTGCATCTTCGACCATAATGTCGACGACAGCAGATGTATCAACATTCACGACGACGGTCCCCTTTCCCCCTTGCTGCTTTATCATCTGGGACGCTGTAAATGCCAAGCATGCGTCCTGAGGGACGGGAGCGCCCTTCTCGTCAACCACAGCAAACCGATCGCCATCGCCATCGTAAGCAAAGCCTATTTCAAGGTTCTTTGAGAGCACCAGGTCAGAGAGCGGTTGCAGTGCCTTCCCGTCTGGCTCAGAGCCCCTTCCAGGGAAATGCCCATCAGGCATAACATTGATCGCTGAATAGGAACACCCTGAGTTGAGGTAAGCCATTGCAGCAGTAACGGTCGTTGCGCCGTTTCCGGGGTCCAATCCGACCCTCCAGGTTTTTGAGAATGAGTGTGAAGATGATATTGCGTCAATATATCTGTGTATTCCTCCGCCGTTTCGAATCGCTCCCAGCTTGTCATAATCAGTTTTTTTTGGGGTGCGCTCTATGCGACCGACTAGCTCAGAGTAGAAGGACTGGGTCACTGAGGAGCCTTTCCCGCTGAAGAGCTTGACCCCGTTGTAAGGAGGAGGGTTGTGACTTGCCGTAACCATGGCGCCTCCTGCCGAGCCCTTCGAATAGAATGCTACGGCGGGCGTTGGTGCTAGACCGATGTCGAGGACCGCGGAACCGGAGGCTGAGAAGCCCGAGGCGAGCGACTGGACAAGCAGACACGATGAAAGGCGGGTATCCATGCCAAGAGCGAATGTCCCCTTGACGGCGTTGCCATAAGCGAGCCCGATGGCGAAGCATATCTCGGGGGAGATCTGCTCGATTGCAAGTCCCCTGAAACCAGAGCTGCTAATGAGCCCGCGCATCCCGAATATACACCGATAGAAGATTCGATTGGGAAATAGAAATAGGTTTAGGTTACACGGGTTGCGCAAGGTTAATTGCAGAGTAAAAAAAAATGAAGATAAAAAGGAGGGACTCGCTGTTGCCCAGCAAACGCGCTTACTTTGCAGGTGCTGGAGCAGGCGCTGGCTCTGCAAGCGGTGCCCCCATGGACACCATTTCGCTCTTGCGGACCTCGACCTTCCTGAGAGGATATACGGACTTTGCTGCGTTGTAGATCTCTGAGGCAATCTTGCCCAAGACCAACTGCTGCGCCAGCTCGTCGTATGTGAACTGGGCGCTCTTCTTATTGACCGCGTCTTCCATCAGGTGCCTTATCTGGTGCTTCTGCGAGCTCTTGGTCCTGACTGTCGATAGAGCGATTATGCCCACCCTTACATTGTAACCGTCCTTGGTTGACATGTTGAACATGCCGTCGATTCTTGAGCTTCCCCTCCGGACTAGGCTCCTGAGGTAGTCCCTCGCTAGATCGTGGCCAATGAACATAGTGTGGGCACGGTCGCCTTCAAGCTTAGTAATCCTGAAATGAAGCTTCACGTGAAGCAGTGAGAAGTCCTCTGTGATGTTGTATAGGGTAGTTTCCAAGACTCGCCCTACAAGCTTCTGCGGGTCGTCAGACAGGGTCTTCCCGATCTCAACGTTGCCGAATGCGCTAGGTGCGTATACGACGTACCACTTCTTCTGACGCCACTTATCCTTCAATTTAGCAGTAGTCTTTGTCTCGGACATCGGTCTCACCGCATTATCAGAGAGAGCAAAAGTAATACCATAATATAAACTTTGGCTGGTTCGATGGAAGAGGTTAGCCAGCTTCAGCGGGCTCCATCAGCAGCTTTTTCAGCAGCCTGGATGCAGAGAAGGAGGTCGTCCAGAGTCCTCAGAAATGAGGGGAGGTCAGCTTCAGAGGTTATCAGTATCAAGAGGGCACTGCCATCGGCACGCATCTCGATGCTTGTGTCGGCTGGCGCATCCTTGTTGTCAGGAGCCACTGCCTTGAGCACGCTTGATGCCATCTTCGGGGACGAATAATCTCGGCGGATAGAGATCTCGGATCTCATAGCTTGACACCGGACACCATCTTGGCTAGAGCTGCGTCAGCCAGAGAGATGAACTCTTCCTCCTTTCCGGTGGGGATTGTCGCGCCTGCGGCTATGTTGTGGCCGCCGCCTGCGCCCCCGAGCTTCTCGGAGACGTCCTTCATGAGTGTGCCAAGGTTAAGGCCACGACGGACAAGCTCAACATTGCCCCTACCTGAGACTTTCACGGCGCCTGAAGCGTTTGAGAAGCCGATTATAGGCTTGTCATTTGTGAATGGCTTAATCGAGAATGCGATTGAGACGAGGGTTCCGATTATCTTCTCGTCGATGGTGGTTCCACCGTATATGACTTGCAGATTGGGCATAATCTTAACGGCGTCCTTGGACTTCTCAAGCCAGCCTATGTAGCTTGATATGGTCTTCCGGTATTCGGAGAGAGTGGACTTCATATCGGCGAGAGCCTTAGCCCGGTCTCCAAGACACAGAGCGATGCCCAGACCATATTTCCCCAGCCTACCGCAGGCATTTATTGATGATGCGAACTCCCTCGCATCTCTGAGCGGCGAATCCGCAGCTTCGTTGGGGAATGCATATATGACGCCGACGATGCTCTCCGCATCCCTGCTGCCAACTCCCTGCGAGATGAGGTACTTAATCATGCCACTGATGATGACCTTCTGGTCGTCCTTCGTCAGGTCCGCGATTGCCTTCCACGTCCCGTCTGGACGCCTCGGATCGATCCCGAGACTTTTTATGAGCTTGAAGCATGCACCTTCGTCGCCGCTTAAGCCCGGCAGATATGGGTCCATCGTGTACTCGAGGCATTTGATAAGCGGCCTCGACTCGAACCCGTAGAGCTTCAAACCTTTCTTAACGATGAGGAGACCAGCCTTCTCGGCGTCCTCTGCAATCTTGGCGTTTATTCCGGTCAGCGTGCTACGCTCGCCCTTGTCCTGAAGATCGCCGAATGCGCCCACAAGCGCCAGTTGTGCGAGCGGCGCGTTGTCTTCAGACATCTTCCGGGCAACAAGGAATGCAGTTCCAGATGCAGAGATGTCACTCGATCCGTCATACCCAAAGAGATGGGCATTCATTTCATTCGGACTCGCATCGCCAGCCTCAGGTTGATGGTGGTCAATTATGATTACTGATTTTCCTACGAGCGCTTTGAGCATTGTCCTCTGACCGCTTCCCATATCCGTGAAGATTACGGTCTTGTACCCGGTAGACGCTGCTTCATTTACGACAGAGGGATCGAGCTGCTTCACCACACGGTGGTGCGGGATGAAGCCTGAGTTCAGAAGCGCGGATGTAATTATGCTGCCTGACGATAGCCCGTCTGCGTCCAGATGCGATATGACGAGCACAGGGTCATCCTTTGACATCGATAGAATATGCTCAGCCACATTGCGCGCCCTTTCGTCGAGGGCGGAGAAAGATCCCCCAGAAAAAGACAAGGGGGGAATACCTCTATCTTACGAGGATTGAAGCCTTAGACGGCGAATACTTCCAATCGCGTGGAAGCTTTCCGACAGAACGGTAGTACTTCGCAAGCCTGTTGATCTTGGACTCGAGCAGTTGGAGGCCTCTCTTTGAGCTCATGTCCTTCGGGTGCTCTTCCATGTGCCTCCTGATCGCACCCGTGTGCTTGATCAAGTTGAATATGTCCTCGGGTAGTGCGGGGGCGAGATTCTTCTCCTGAAGGATCTTGACGACCTTCTTATTGGTCACTTGCTTCGCAAGAGGGATGCCGTACTGATCTCTCAGCAGGACACCTATCTGTGACGGGGGGACCCCTTTCTTCGCAACGTCGATTATAATTGACTCGACCTCGTCCGCGGATGATTTTACCCACTTGGGCGCTCCGCTTTCGATTGGCCGGATTGAATGTGAACTTCCCTTAATCTTACTCTTCCTCAATGAGCTCACCTTAAGCAAACCAATAAAATCAAACACAATTATTTAACTCTAACTGAAACTGAACCCCAAACAAGGGGCAAATCTGCTGCGAAGCCGGGTGGCGGGTTTTATTTCGCATGGCGTTACGCATCGAATCCCCGTGTAGCGGTCAAATCCAGCCTGCTTTGCATGATTACGTCTTCTCACCTAGGAGCCACTCCGAAAATCGCCTGAACGCTGCCCCCCTGTGCGAGACATTGCACTTGGCAGCGGTGCTAAGCTCGGCGAATGTGAGTTCGCTCCCCTCGCCCACGAAGATAGGATCGAAGCCAAAACCTCGCGAACCTTTAGCCGATCTGCAGATTGAGCCATTCGAGACACCTGTGAAGACCTTTGGCTCATAATCAGGCTCGCAATACGCGACTGCACTCTTGAATGATGCAGCCCTCCTCTCGAAGCCGCGCATTAATCTCAATATGCCGTCGCAGCCGATGGTTTTGAATGCGTAGGAAGAGTATGGTCCTGGAAAGCTACCCAGAGCTTCGATGAAGAGCCCTGAGTCTTCCACAACAACCGCGGATTTGGCGCTCTTTGCCGCGATTTTTGCTGCATATGATGCGACCTCTTCGAGCGTATCAGCCTGTATCTCGAATTTCTCGCAACCGGCAATCCCAACATCTATTCCGTATTGGGAGAGGATTGCGTTGGCTTCTTCGAGTTTATGCAGGTTTCCAGTAACGAATAATATTTTGGCTTTCATCTGCAACACCTATGACCACTATCGATCTCCTTCGACATATCGGCCCCTCCGCCTGACTTCACCTGCTCTCGTTAGCACGTCCTTGGCGGCGCTGCCCATTGAGCGGCAGTAGCCTTTTATGAATGCGTCGTAAGCCACCTTGGCGCATAAATGGTGGGTACTCTCCAACGCTCGCCGCATGAGGTGTATGTCGACGCCTCTTGCCTCAAGTTCGGACGTATACTCGCCCAAGCCGAAGTCAATGAAGAAGACGTCGTCGCCGTTGAGTATGATGTTTGATGTTGTCAGGTCGCCATGGACAACCCCTCCTGCATGCAACCTGCCGACAAGCTCCCCCACGCGCGCAAAGATGGTGGCCACATAGTCGTCAGTAATTGCAGGTATGATATTCTTCAGAGGTGATCCGGGGATGTGGCTCATGACTATCTCATGCGAACGACGGTCGACGGAGTAGACGATAGGAGCTGGCACGCCCAGGTGCTTTGCCTCAGCCAGCAGCTTCGACTCCAAAGAGGTCCTGCTGGACCGGATCAGAGTGTCAAGGTCACGGTTTCGGTAATCCTTCCTCACGCGCCTCTTGAAGACGGCGTCATATCCCAGCCACTCGCCCCGGTAGAGCTCGGCTTCTGCGCCTTTCTTTATCAGCGACTTCGCCATGGTACCTCAACCTCATCCAGCCGCCACTTAGACCTGACATAGCTCGATTCAACGTCGACAGTTATCCCTTCTTTTAGCGCCAGATATCCCGTCCATGCTATCATGCCGCCATTGTCGCCGGCCAAGTCCGGCGGAACAACGAAGAACTTGGCGCCGTGCTCCTTGCACACGGACTCGAGTATCCGCTGCAGCCTCTTGCTCCGGGCGACGCCGCCCGTCAGGAGAAGGGTGGGCTTTTCGGTGTGAGCGAGCGCCCTCTCGGTGACCTCAGCGAGCATGCCGTACGCAACTTCGAGGAGGCTGAGGCTTAGGTCCCGGTGGTCCTGATCCTTTGATCGCCGGATGGCATCAGTAAGCAGCCCCGAATAGGACATGTCCTGCCCTTTTACGACATATGGCAGCGGTATGAAGGACTTCCCTTCGTCCGCAAGAGCCTCAAGCTTGGGGACGCCCGGATGCGGGAGCCCCAGTTCCCTGGCGAATGTGTCCAGGCAGTTTCCAAGCGCAACGTCAAGGGTCTCTCCGAAGATCCTGTACCTGCCACCAGAATAGGCAGAGACGAGGGTATTCCCGCCTGAGACGTATGCTACCAGGGGGTCTTCCTCATGAGTGCACATGCGCCCCACTTCGATGTGCGCGATGCAGTGGTTCACGGGCACAAGTGGCTTGCCTGACAGCTGGGAGAGCATACGCGCGACCGTGGCGCCTGTCCTAAGGCATGGCCCCAGCCCCGGACCTGCTGAGAATGCTACGGCATCAATCTTCCGTATTGAGAGGTTTGCGCCGCTCAGCGCTTCGCGGACAGTGGCTGCAGCGGTAGCTGCGTGGTGCTGGCTGGCTTCGCGCGGGTGTATTCCACCGGCATTTGGAGTGTACTCTGACTTTGAGTTGGAAATTATCCTCCCTTCGGACGACGCTATGCCGCATCCGAAGGTATGGGCAGTAGATTCTATGCCCAGCACATACTGCACTGAGCTCATTGTCGGTTACTGCCTTCAACCGCGTATAAATTCAGTATAGCCACAGTAGCCGCATGCCCACCGGGCAGTAGGTTTCATGTGCTTAGCCATAATCCTGCCGCAGCGAGAGCACTTCTTGTTCTTGGCCTTGACTGTGCCTTGAGCGTAGTCCACATCATAATGATCGGAAGATTTGACCATATTAGCTCACCATCTACTCCTTCTTCTCTTCGCCAGCCTTCTTTGCCTTAGCTTGGACGGCGGCTTGCGTGGCGGCCGAGATGGCCTGCTTGCGCTCATCCCTTGAAAGGTTCCTGTACTGGATATACGGCGGTTCGATCTGCTTCCCTCTCTCTGCATTTTCGTAGATGTGTGCGTTGCAGACAGCAACGCTCTTGCCGTAAGAAGAGAGGACGTTCTTTATGTATACCCTCTCGATTGGCACCTTCAGCGAGGATGCTACTGATTTTCTCAAAAGATCCCTCTTAGGCGTTGCATGGGATGCGATCTCGATTTTGAGCTCCCGCCTCTCCATCAGCGGGTTGAACTTGTCGTCGATGATAGATATTTGATACGCTACCTCTTGCGAGGACATATTACCACGTCCATATCGGACTAAGAAAAAGGAATACTCCTTTTTTAGCTTTCCTATGACCGCAAAGCGGGACTGCCCCAGACCACCTATGATTCACGATTGAATGGGTGAACAGACTTCAAACAATACTAGATTGCAGGTTATGCGAGACTCTGGAGAGATGCGGAGATACTGATGGCAGGTCAGTCATAGCGGAAAAAAGAGATTGCGGAGACCGGCTAATAGAACCGGTCTTCCAGCATTCGTTGTGTAGCCCCGATGCGATTATGGGAAGATACCGCGCTCTTTGTAAACCTTTTCCAGGCGGGATAGGGCAATTATGTAGGCAGCCGTACGCCAGTCTGTTTTGTAGGTTTGTACGGTTTCTCGCACTCGCTCATAGCCGCTTACCATCTTTTTATGCAGTTTGGTATCGACCTCGTCGAGGTCCCAGAATTCACTGCGCTTGTTCTGAAGCCATTCGAAGTAGCTGACTACCACGCCGCCGGCGTTGCAGAGTATGTCGGGCAAAAGCTCAATGCCTTTTTGAGCTAAGATGGCATCTCCTTCGGGGTCCGTTGGCCCGTTAGCGCCTTCCACGATAAGCCTAACGTTTATCAGTGGTGCGGTCTGAGCTGTAATTTGGTTTTCTAAAGCAGCAGGGACAAAGATGTCAGCTTTGGTACTCATGAAGGATTCATGACTGACCGGTGTTACTTTTGAATAACCGGCAATTAAGCCCTGATGAGTCTTTACGTATGCACTGAGATCATCGGGATCGATGCCATCGGGATTTGAATATGACCCAGACATGTCCTCAATAGCAACAAGCTTGACGTTATGGGGCTTTAATAGCTTAGCAACCCAAGAACCGACGTTACCAAATCCCTGAAGAATATAGGTCGCACCGCTTAGGTTAAAACTTCGATCGCGAGCCCATTGTTCAATGATATACACCACGCCCTGCCCGGTTGCCTTATCGCGACCAACGCTCCCCCCTGATGCGATTGGCTTGCCAGTGACCACGTGGAGGCTTCGGTTCCGCTCCTGCGGGGGGACCGTCGACAGATAGGTATCCAGAACCCATGCCATAATTTGGGCATTGGTGTTCATGTCAGGGGCTGGGATGTCGTATTCCGGCCCGATATTGCTCCCCAAGGCAAAGGTAAAGCGACGGCTTATCCGCTCGAGTTCTTTGAGGGAGTATTCATTAGGGTTTAACTGAATCCCTCCCTTTGCGCCTCCAAAGGGGATGTCGATTACAGCCGTCTTCCATGTCATCCAGGTCGCCAATGATCGCACCTCGTCGATATCAACGTTAGGGTGGAAGCGGAGACCTCCTTTGAATGGACCCAAGACATTGTTGTGTTGCACGCGATACCCTGTAAACATCTCGATGCGCCCATCATCCATCCTGACAGGGAAGTTGAGGACGATTTCATTTGTGGTCTTACTCAAGATCTTGCGGATCTGCGGATCTAGACCCATGAGGTCTGCGGCTTTATTGAATTGGCGAGCAACATTTTCATAGGTACTTACTTTTTTTGACACACATGGCACCTCGATTGGTATACACTATTTTCTTTCTAAATTTAACTTAGATTACTTCCTCCATGTTATCATTGGAGTTCGTCTCATTCCTGCCTCTTCTTAACCTGCGTTACCAAGTCGGACATTACCTGCTTCGCGTCGCCAAAGACCATCATCGTATTCTGGAGGTAGAAGAGGTCGTTGTCAACCCCTGAGAAGCCTGGGGCTCTCGAGCGCTTGATGAAGACAATGGTCTTTGCCTTGTCGACGTCGAGGATTGGCATGCCATAGAGTGGTGAATCGGTCTTGTTCCGGGCGGCAGGGTTAGTTACATCGTTGGCGCCCACAACTATAGCGACATCGGCTTGTGGGAAGAGGGGATTGACCTTCTCCATTTCCCATAATTGATCGTAGGAGACGTTCGCCTCGGCTAGAAGGACGTTCATATGACCGGGCATCCTGCCTGCTACAGGATGAATTGCGAACTTGACGTCGGTCCCACGGTTTTGAAGCAGATCGCTCAACTCCTTCACGATGAATTGGGCTTGGGCGACGCCCATCCCATATCCAGGGGCAATGATAACCGATTTGGCGCTTTCGAGGACTATCGCAACATCCTCAGCAGTATACTGCTGGATTGCCCGTCCTGCCTGGGAAGACTGCTCTCCCTTGAGGGCTTTCCCCACGCTGCCAAAGAGGATGTTCTTGAAGGAGCGGTTCATGGCTTGGCTCATGATTATTGCTAGAATTAACCCCGAAGAGCCATCAAGGGCCCCAGCGACTATCAGTATTTTGTTGTTCAGGACGAAGCCTAGAGCAGCAGCAGAAATCCCAGCAAATGAGTTGAGGGTTGCAATGACGGTAGGCATGTCGGCGCCCCCGATTCCTATAACGAGATTGAAGCCCACCAGAAGAGCTATTCCAATCATAATTGGGAGGACGGCTTGCTGTGAAGGGTCAATGACAAGATAGACGACGAGTGCGATTGCTGAGCCAAGGGTCGCGAGGGTAACGACGTTCCTGCCCTTGTAGACGAATGGTCTGCCAGGAATCAAACCCTGGAGCTTCGAGAATGCGATGCAGCTGCCCATAAAAGTAAGGAAACCTAAGACGATCTCTCCTCCGAGGACAGACATTGTGAATGCGTCTATGTCTGGGACCCTGTTATAGTACTCTGCAGCGCCGACCAAGGCAACTGCGAGAGAACCGAAAGCTTGCGATACAGCGGTTCTTTGCGGAACGGCAGTCATCGATACCTTTAGCCCAATTGGAGCGCCGATTATGGTCCCGATAAGGACAGCTATGATCAGCAAATCAACCCGCTGGATCTGATATGCGATTAGGGTCCCTACGATTGCGATGCCCATACCAGTCATTGCAGCCCAGTTAGCGTATCTTGAGGTCTTGACTTGGCTCATCCATTTCAAGGAGAGTGCAAAGAGAGTGATGGCAACGATATATAGGACTTCCACAAGGATGGGGGTCATTTCTTGTCACCACTCCGCTTGAACATCCTGCGAATACGTTCTACAATCAGAAACCCACTCACGATGTTGGTTGCGGCTAGAGCTACCGCCACGACTGCGAGTAGGAGAATCAGGTCGCTTTGAGGGTTAACCATCACTATCAAAGCTGCAACGAACGAGATCGACGAAATCGCGTTGGTAAGCGCCATCAGCGGTGTGTGAAGGAGGCGCGAGACGTGCCTCACGAGCTCAAGGCCTAGAAAGGTTGCAAGTATGAAGATCAGGAGATTAATTACAAGGTCCTCAGCCATTAGCTATGCCCCTCCAATGCCGCCTTTGTTGCTTGATGCATGACTTCGCCTTTGTGGGTCACTAGCGGACCCCGGACAAGCTCATCTTTCAAGTCGATATTCATCGAGCCGCCCTTGATAAGCACCTGCAGGAGTGAGGTCAAATTTCTCGAATAGAGGGCACTAGCCTGAGTTGCCATGGAAGAGGGCAAGTTCAGGGGGCCGTGAATCGTTATTCCATTTATCGTGATCGTCTTGCCGGGCTCGGTTAGCGCACAGTTCCCTCCTTGCTCGGCAGCCAAATCCACGACGACGGACCCTGGTCTCATGCCGAGGATTGCCTCTTTGGAGACCAAGACGGGAGCCTTCTTACCCGGGACCAATGCCGTCGTAATCACTACGTCAGATGCCCGCGTTCGCTCTGCGAGGAGTTCCTGCTGCTTGGAGTAGAACTCCTGAGTCTGAGCTTTTGCATAACCGCCTGAGTCCTGAGCGTCTTTTGTCTCGACGGGTAACTCCACGAACTTGGCGCCGAGGCTCACGACCTGTTCCTTGACTGCAGGCCTGATGTCGTACGCTTCCACGATCGCGCCCAGTCTTCTGGCAGTCGCTATTGCCTGGAGTCCGGCAACGCCTACGCCAACTACGAGGACACGCGCAGGAGAAACCGTTCCTGCGGCGGTCATGAGCATAGGGAATAGCTTTGGCAGAGAATCAGCGGCCAGCAGCACGGCCTTGTATCCGGATATGGTTGACTGCGATGAGAGGGCGTCGATTGGCTGCGCTCGGCTGATCCTAGGGATGAGCTCCATCGCAAATGCGCTAACCTTTCGTTCAACCAGCGTTCGCACGAGATCAAGGTTTGAAACAGGGAAAAGAAATGAGATGAGGACTGCGCCTTCCTTTAACATCTTCGCGTCTTCAACGCTGGGTGGCTGAACCTTGAGCAGTATGTCTGCGCTTTCGTAGACTTCACGCTTCCCACTCGCTATCTTGGCGCCTTTCTGGACGTATGCCGAGTCAGGGTATAGCGCGCTATCTCCGGCGCTGCTCTCTAAAAGGACTTCTAATCCTAAAAGCCGAGGGGCAGCATCGGGGATTAACGCTACTCGCCTTTCATTGGAGGCAGACTCCTTGGGTACGCCAATAACCAATGCTTTTGATGGATTTTTTAAAGCAGATGAGTTATCACTAGGTAGTGCGGTCATGATAGCTCTGATAATAGTGAATTCGTTATCCTTATAATTCTTTTTTATAAATTGGTAATTTAAATTACCGTTAGTGAAAAACGCTTTTTCGGTTTCCAAGAGTTACTAAAAGAGCTGCGGACTAACTAACGGCCGCCTGTGTTTCAAGCACCTCTAGGCATGCACGTATAAAGTGCAAAATGTACAAAATTAGTCATAAATGTTTATTTATGACTACTAACACACTAGCCCAATTCGTTGAAAGGAGTGTAGTAAATTGTCTGAGAATCCTTACGAAATGGCCATCATGCAGCTCGAGAAGAGCGCAAAGATAATGGACCTTGATCCGAATATTTTGGAGCACCTCAAGTACCCAAAGCGGGTGCTCTCGGTATTTGTGCCTGTGAAGATGGATAACGGAAAGGTTAAGATTTTCAAGGGATTCAGATCCCAGCATAATGATGCCCTGGGTCCTTTCAAGGGGGGCATAAGGTACCACCCGAACGTCACCATGGACGAGGTAATGGCGCTATCGATTTTAATGACATTGAAATGCTCCGTCTCAAACCTTCCTTACGGAGGTGCAAAGGGAGGCGTAATATGCAATCCGAAAGAGATGAGTTTGGGTGAGCTAGAGAGGCTCTCCAGAGGTTACTTCTCAGCCATATCAGGGATTATTGGCCCTGAATGGGACATCCCTGCGGGGGACGTCAACACGTCTGAGAGGGAGATGGCTTGGTTCATGGATGAATACAGCAAGCTCATGGGGCACAACGTTCCAGGTGCGGTGACAGGTAAGCCTCTCTCAATCGGGGGTTCAGAAGGCAGGATTGAAGCCACTGGCAAGGGAGTCTCGATAGTTGGGCGTGAAGCAGCAAAGAAGCTTGGGATAGATCTCGGGAAGGCAGAGGTAGTCGTTCAGGGGCTTGGTAATGTAGGTTTCTATTCGGCGAAGTTCATGGAAGAGTATGGTTGCAAGATAGTGGCAATCAGCGATTCAACTGAAGGCATCTACTCGCAAAAAGGGATAAATCTCGACCAGGCAGCGGCATACAAGATGAAGAACGGCAGTTTGAAGGGTTTTCCGGGGGTCAAGAAGATAACCAACGGGGAGATGTTCGAGCAGAAGTGCGATATACTCATCCCAGCGGCTCTTGAAAACCAGATTACTTCAAAGAATGCCGACCGCGTGAAGGCCAAGCTCATCCTTGAAGGTGCAAATGGCCCAACATCGCCAAGAGCGGATGAAATTCTCCACGAGATGGGAGTAATGGTGGTCCCAGACATACTTGCCAACGCTGGAGGCGTCAGCGTGTCGTATTTCGAATGGGTTCAGAACCTCCAGAACTATTACTGGACTAAGACCGAGGTAAATGAAAGGTTGGATAAACTCCTTGTAGTGGCCTTCAACGGCGTGTATGACACATATCTCAAGTATAAGACGGACATGAGGATGGCAGCATACATAATGGCAGTGTCTCGCGTTGTAAGGGCAATGAAAGCTCGCGGCGTGGTATGATTTTCTTCGTAGTGATCAGTCTTCCCTGCGGAATTGGCTGATCATTGACACGATTTTTTCTTTTGTCTTTTTGTCTGCAATAATCATCAACATCCCACGGTCAGGCAGGCCATAGATGACTAGAGAGCCCAAGGGGGCATACATTATTGCGGGCAATGCCAACAAGTCCTCTTCACCGCGGACTGCCATCATGACCTTCTGGTGCCGCCTTCGCATTAATGCATGCTTGATGAAGGCAACAGCTTCATCAGTAATCGCCCCAGCAGGGTTTTTGACGACCTCCGCCTCGATCTTGGGAAAGTCATACGGAATGCGCTTTGTCTGCCCGTCGAAGATACCGAGATTTGGCACGAGACCCGCTTTGAGAAATGTGTTTAGTGTAAAATCGCCGACCACGACAATTTTTGGTGGGTTATTCTCAACAATAAACTTCATGACTGTTGCGGCATTCTCTTCAGGGCGCCCTTCCAGAAGCGTGCCGAAAGCATCAGAAGAGAGATCTTCTTTGAGGTGATTGGGCATCATCAGGCTGCCCAAAAGGCTAACGCACCTTTATCGCGTATCTTCCAATCTGCTTTGCCCCGATGGCGCGAGCCAGCTGAGCATTCAGGTCCATTATGATTACGATCCCGCTCCACTCGTCGGAGAGGTCGCTTCCCCCGCAGATGGGGCATTTCGTCTGATCTTCAGCAAGAATTAATTTGCATTTCCGGCATGCGTATTTTGTTGATGAAGGAGCGTCTTTGCCTTTTTTGCTCATTTCTTATCACCAGTTTGAGCTTTGGCATCGGTGGCCTCGGGCGCTGGCTTCTCACCGCGCAACTTCTTCAGGTCCTCTTCAACCCACGTCATGGAGCCCAAGAATGGTTGCCTCATGGTCATACCTATCTTGCTGCTCCTCAAACCGCCTCCGCTGAGGCTCACGGTAATAATCCTAGCCCTTACAGAGTTAGACTTCTCAAGAATGCGCTGGCTCTCCCTACCCATCAGAGCGCCCCTCTTCTCGTCAAAGGTTATGAAGTCATCCATTACCTGAGAAACGTGAACGAGACCGTCGATTGGGCCAATCCTCACGAAGACGCCGAAGTCGGTTACTTCAACAACTTCGCCCTCGACGACTTCCTGAACGGTCGGCATGTGGACCAGAAGGTCAAAGGATGCCTTGTGGAAGATCGCCCCGTCGCCAGGCAATATCTTGCCAACGCCCTTGACGTCGACATTCAGGACTGCCAAAACGACTCCGAATTCTCGGACGACTATCCCTTCGTAATTTGAGCGCAGCACTTCGGATGCTACCTGATCCAAAGAGAGCCCAAACTTCTCCGGCGGGATTCTGACTACATCATTCATGTGGAGAAGCTTATACACCAACAATCACCAGAAGTAATGATTATTGGATAAGGCTACTCAAAGGGCTATAAAAACTTAGTGCAGATTATCCTGATGAGCAGAAGCGGCTAAGGCACGTTCAACGCGGTTCATTCTAATGGTATATGCTCAGTTATGAGCCGCCCATCCTTTAGGTATATTACGGGAATGTCCATTGCGAGCAGCTTCCTCCGCAGGGGAGAGTCGGCGGTCGCGACTATGTAGCCGCCATCCTTAGCAAGGTTCACAAGCTTGTCGTCTACGGTCTTGCCATCGATGCCCGTCCTGATGGTCTTGAATTGCGAGGCTATCCTCAATGCGAGCGCGGCAATCTTACCCTGTTTGGTGGGCTCTCGCGCCAAGCACTCGAGTTCGATAAGAACGAACGATGGGACGAAGATTGAGTTCAACGACCGCTTCCCGAGCGAATGTGCGATGTCGAATGGCTGGGATGCGGAGTAAATCAGGACGTTTGTGTCCAGGATGACGTTGAGAAGGCTAGTCGTGGGGTTATTGGACGAAACCATAGCCGATCAGCCGCCACCTTCCAGCAAGCATCCTGCTAATCGCGACCCGCGATCCGTCCTCAACGCATACGGGGCGCTTGAGAAGGAGCTGCGCATCGTCCTTGTAGGCAGCAGTGACTGCACCCACAGTAACCGATGAGCCGATGACAAGCATGAGATTCTCCCTCGCCTTCAGGTGCTCGACCTTCTGCATCTCCTTTGTGCCGACGACGCGCTCCAGGAGGTTTACTTTGAGCTTCAAGTCTGTCCTAGTCGGCGGCAACGAGCCGGGCTTGCCAACAACACTACCGACAAGGTTATCGGCTTTGGAAAGGGCAGGGTCTAGCATCGATCCGATGCCAACAAGACCGCCAGGGCCCACTTCATCAACAGAAGTGCTCCCAGACATTAGGCTCGCGATGTATGTGCGGATTGGCTCGTACATCACTTTTCCACCTTGCTCGATCTTGAGCCCCGGCCTGATCTCAATTTCGTCCCCGATCTTGAACTTACCCTGCATCAAAGAGCCTCCCATGACGCCGCCGTGCAGCTTGTCTGCGGTCAGCCCGGGCTTGTTTACATCGAAAGACCTTGCTACGAAGAGCCTGGCTGGCTTTACAGGGTCTCTCTTTGGTGTCGGGATGCGCTCCTGCAATGTCTTGATCAAGTAGTCTATGTTTGCGCTATGGAGCGCAGAGATAGGGATAATGGGGGCGCCTTCAGCGATGGTCCCCTTTGTGAACTCGACAATCTGCTTGTAATTTTCAACAGCCTTGTCCTTGTCGACTGCGTCAATCTTGTTCTGAACCACGACGATGTTCTTTACGCCTATGATCTCAAGGGCAACCAGGTGCTCCCTCGTCTGAGGCTGCGGGCATTCCTCGGCAGCGGAGATTATCAGCATCGCGCCGTCCATGAGTGCGGATCCTGAAAGCATCGTGGCCATCAGGCTTTCGTGCCCGGGCGCGTCCACAAAGGATACCTTCCTGACGTATTCTGTATCAACGTTGTGCACTGGGCAGGTCTTGGAGGTCATATAGCATTCAGGGTCGGAGCACTTTGGGCATTTTCGGAAGACTGTGTCAGCGTAACCTAGCTTAATTGTGATGCCCCTCTTCAGCTCCTCGCTGTGGTGGGCGGCCCAGGTCCCGCTGAGGGCAGCAACGACTGTAGTCTTGCCGTGGTCAACATGACCGGTAAGACCTATATTGCACTCGGGCTGCCGCTTCTCATCGCTCAAATCTTCTTCCCTGCTTGCTCAACTTTCAATAATTTTGCGTTTATCTGGACGATATCATCAGTAATCATGCTGCCCCTTACGAGCTTCCTCTTCCTCTCGCCTTCCTTCTTCGGCTTGTAGCACGGAGGTCCTGAGAGGAGAATTCGCCTCTTCGAGCCGCCTGGGATGTCGCCGAGCAGTGGAATTCCACTCTTGTCGCATCCGCCAGTGATTACTGCCATTTGCCCTGGAAATCCGTAAGCGTCTGCATTGATTTCGTCCTTGATCCTGAGCCCAATGAAAGATTGCGCTTGGGCGTCAGCAATCGTAACTGTCTTTGAAGTGCCGTCAGTAGGGTTCGATAGTACCAGTTTAAATTCTACCAATCTGATCACCGCAGTAACTATTATGGATAGAAGTGAAAAACCTATTTTAGTTTATATCCCTTTCGTAGCAGGAGTCGACTGCCGTAGGGAGGACGGACCCCACTTTCAGAAAGAGGAGCGCTTCCACTTGATGGCAGTTATTTTTTCGATGATAGCGAGCGCGTCCTCACTGAGATTATCCTTGTATTTCTCCTTAAGCAAGAAGAGATCACTGTCCGGCATCGAGACGTATAGTGGTTCGCCCTCCAGGACCTGCCTGCCAATCGTGATGTCTGATTTGAGGGAGACTGCGACCTTGTCCCCGAACTTTGCCTCCTGCAGGTTCTTGCCGTTGTCCTGAATCTCCTTAATGCTTCCGATCGTCTCGAGGTTCGCCTTCATCAAGATATATCCGGGCTTTATTGTCCCGCCCATGACCTCGACCCCGGCAATCGGGGGCGAGTTCTTCCTGAAGACGCACCCGGGCAGTATCTTGATCTCACCCGGGAGTATTATCGAGCTGAACTCGCGGCTCCTCATGTCTTCGATGAGCTTGGAGGACCACGCCTTGAAATCGTCAACTATATGGTAGATCACGTTGCTTGTGAATACGGGTATTCCGCGTTCCTTTGCCTCAGATTGGGCTTCAGGAGTGACCTTTATGTTGAAGCCGACGACCGCGGCGAGCTCAGGCTTGCTCCGCTTTACAATGCTAGCCTCTATCAGGTCGCGCCTGTTGACTGAGCCGATGTCGGATATCCTGACAGGTATCCCCTGATCCTTCAGAAACTTCACCAAAGCTTCAAGCGATCCGAGCGTGTCGGCCTTCACAATCACGCCTTCGCTGTCGGAGTAGAACCTGAGCTCTGACATCTCCTCATTGATCTTCTTTGAAGCTGATGCCAGCGATTCGTCATCGTTTGCAACAAACACAGGCGCACCTGCGACCGCATTATCAAGCGATGTTGCGACAATCTTAACCCCGGCTGCAGCCACGACTGACTCTACCGATTGGAATTTTTCTTCGGGGTCCATCGTGTCATTCATGGGTTTTGGGAGAAGCAGTGCCCGGATTTTGGCGACCTGAGGTCCATCGAAACTCCCGACGACTATCCGATCCCCCTTGCGTATGACGCCGTCATAGAGTATCATATCAATGGTGTTGCCTAGACCGGGCTCTTCCTTTGTCTCCAGGATTACGCCCTTTCCGGGCCCATCAGTGACACTAAGACGCTTGACGAGGTACTGCTGCACGAGACCGCAGAGCAAGGCCAACAATTCAGGTATTCCTTCGCCTGTTGTCGCGCTGGTCGGAATTATGGCTACTGCCTTTGTAAAGTCGTGTATCCGGTCGTACCTGTCCGACGAGAACCCGAATCGGGCCATGTTCCCGACTATCCTGTAAAGCTTCTCGTCTACGCGGTTCTGGACCAGCGGGGTCTGCAGCTTCATAGCCTCCAGAAAAGATTTGTTTGGGTGCGGCACCCATCCTGCAACCTTGTCAATCTTGTTAGCGGCAATTATGAAGGGGGTCTTCCGCGAGCGGAGAATGTCGATGCATTCCTCGGTCTGCTTCTCCACGCCCTCCATAGCGTCGATGACGAGGATAGAAATGTCTGAGACTGACCCGCCCCTTACTCGGAGGTTGGAGAAGACCTCATGCCCCGGAGTATCGATTATGAGTATCCCAGGTATACTGACCTTGGATTGAAATCCCTTGACTACGGTGCTGCAGTAGTTCTCGATTACGTTTATTGGCAGGAAGCTTGCGCCGATGTGCTGGGTTTGCCACTGCGCTTCATTGCGCAGCCATGGCCCCAACCTCGCGCGACATGACTGCAGAACCCCTTATCTTGTCCAGCAGCAGCGTCTTGCCAACGTCTACGTGACCAAGCACGGTGACGATGGGTTGTCTGACGGGCATTGTCATCTACCTTTACGCTTTAAAAAAATGCACGCTCTTATAAAAGGAATTGTCTTCGAAGAGTCAAGAACCAGATGCAGCATTCTGAAGAGGCGCTGCAGGATAAAAAAGTGGGTTTAAAATACCCAATTAGCGTCGAGGCGCGAGTAATTCATTAGGTCTTTTTCTCCGAAGAATATGGAGAGTTCCTTCTGCGCATTCTCAACAGAATCCGACGCGTGTATGACGTTCATGCTCTTAGAGCACGAGAAGTCGCCCCTTACAGTACCTGGTTGGGCTTCCTTAGAATCTGTCGCACCGATTACGCGCCTTACGACAGCCACCGCGCTCTCCCCTTCGATTACTAATACAACGACAGGGGCAGATCGTATGAATCCCACCAAGTCAGTGAAGAACGGTTTCTCCTTGTGGACCGCGTAGAGCTTTCCTGCCTGGTCCATCGACATATGGATCATCCGCATGCCAACTACTTTCAGGCCCTTCCGTTCGAGCCTTTGTAGCACTTGCCCTATCAGACCTCTAACTACGGAGTCGGGCTTGATCATCACGAATGTTCGCTCGATCATTTGCCCGGCACCTTAGATGACCACTTAATGCGGCGCGGGATCCTCTTAAGCTTAAGTTGGTTCTTGCGGCATTTGCTTGAGCAGAATCTTAAGATCGTGCCGTCATTCTTGATGTACATCATTCCAGTGCCTACATTCATGTCTCTGCTGCAGAATGAACATTTGAATACTCTGACCATCTTTAACGCCCCAATCCAAAATGGTAAACCCATGCAATTTAATAACTTTTACCTCGGCATGAGCTTCTTTGCTTCGCGCTCGGTTTCCCTGAGCATCAGAACGTCGCCGACCCTTATGGGGCCCTTGACATTGCGAGTCAGGATTCTTCCCTTATCCTTCCCTTCGTTGACGCGTACCCTAACCTGAATTACTTCGCCGGTTACGCCTGTGCGGCCAACGATCTGGATGACTTCTGCGGGCGAAACATCACCCATTTCTTTGCTCATCAGTCATACCTCCAAACAAAACAGGGGTAAGAGGTTAAGCCTTACCCTCTTCTGTGGCAGCCTTCTCAGTAGTGGCAGCCTTCTTGGTAGACTTCTTCTTTGGCTTCTCTTTCGGCTTCTCCTCGGCCTTGGGTGCCTCTGCCTTTGGCGCTGCCTCTTCCTTCTTCGGCGCTTCTGCCTTTGGCGCTGCCTTTGGCGCTGGCGCTACCTCAGCTTGGGTACCCTTCAGGCGGAGCGCTGCTACCTTGGAGATGACCTCGTCCATCAGTGGCTTGCCCTTGCCTGCCTCGACCACAGCTATAGCTGCCGATGGCACATCGATGCCTGCAGCCTCGCCTAGCTTGATCTTTGAGTCAACATAAACGTATGTTATCTTCTTCTCCTCAGCTAGGAGCGGAAGGTGAGCTACAATTTCTGGCGGATCTACATCGAGAGCAATCACAAGGAGCTTTGTTATACCCCTCTCGACTGCCTTTGTTGCTTCGTTAGCGCCCTTCCTAAGTTTACCGTCATCCTTTGCTAGCTTGACGGTCTCGTATGCGCGCTCCATGATCTCAGGAGACACTTCGAACCTTACGAACATTGGTTTCTTGGACATATTTATTACCTCACATGTCTTCATCGCGTACTTTGTTAAAGAAAAGAGAGGCGGGTAATAAGCTTTTTAGTCATTGCCGTGCGCCAGGGCAACGTAGATGGAGTTGCTTATCCATGGATGTAGCATCCCACAAACCCTGCGCCTTCGCGATATACCCTGACGAAACCGTATCTGTAAAACTGCAAAGAGGCGGGCAATGCCTCTTCGAGGGCGTTGGGATCCACAAGACCGCGCTGTTCCGTCGCGTCGGGACGAACAACTGTGAGAGGAACCCCCATACCTTCGGGCATCCATTGGATTATATGCGCGCCAAGCCGTTTGGCATCGGCGACGTCTTCGCTTATGAACCGCCCCTTCCCCTTGCCGGTTACTTCAACGTTGAAGAGATTCATCAGCCTGAATGCAGACCCCTTCTTGAGCTGCGCAAGGTCTCCTGACGGGACGGAAATCACAGGTGACCCTGGTGAGAGGGCAAATTCGCGGCTGCCCCAATCTTGGTGATCGGGGTGAAGCGGCATTCTCGCCTTAAAGGGCTTTGGAATCCCAGAAATCTCTAATGGCACCGGATCGGCAACGAAGACAAAACGCTTGACGACAGGGTCGAGCAACTTGCGGTTAATGGAGTCGATGTTCTCCCAGCTTATTGTGGCCTCGGATGGGCGCACGCCGCATTCGAGTATCAGCTTCCTTATCGTCTCCGGGAGGAACCCCCTGCGCCTTAAGGCAGCTATCGTGCCCAATCGCGGGTCGCTCCAGTCCTTGTAAGTCCCGGACTCGATACCTGCCCTGATTTTGGACTTGCTGAGCACTGTGCCAACGATCTTTAAGCGCCCGTAGTGAATTGCCTCGGGATAGTCCCAGCCAAAGTACTTGTACATGTACTTCTGGCGGTGCATGTTCACCTCGTGCTCCTTACCGCGGAAGATGTGGGTTATGCCCATCAAATGATCGTCAACGCCTGAGGCGAAGTTGTAAAGTGGCCAGACTCGGTACTTCTTGCCTATCCTCGGATGCGACGCAGTGTCTATGCGCATGGCTGGCCAGTCCCTGATCGCAGGGTTGGGGTGCTGGAGGTCGGTCTTTACGCGCATGACTGCCCCTCCACGCTTGGTCTTGCCGTTCAGCATGCGCGCCCACCGCTCCAGGTGCTCAGCCGGCGGAAGGTCCCGGCAAGGGCATGCCTTCTTCTGAGTGGCTAACGACCTGAAAGACTCGGCGGGGCAGGTGCAGATGTAGGCTCCACCGAGCTCGAGGATATTTCGGGCATGATCATAATATATCGGTAGCCTGTCAGACTGTATCGCCTCCTCGTCCCAGTTCACGCCCAGCCACTTGAGGTCTTGCTTTATGATTTCATAAGCCTCTGCTTGAGGTGGCTTTATCGATGGGGAAGTATCCTCAAATCTGAGGACGAAAGAGCCACCGTATATCTTGGCGTATTCATCGCTAAGTATTGCTGCCCGTGTGTTGCCGAGGTGTATGACGGAGTCTGGGTTCGGTGCGAACCTGACCTTTATCTTCGCGTACTTCGACGCGTTCGGGAGCGGAGGCAGGATGCGCTCAGCCTGTTTCGGCTTCTCCTTTGGAGGGGGCACGCCGATGGAGCCGGCTTTAGCCTTGATGGCGTCTAGCCCCATCTTGTTCACCTCGGAGGCAACCTCTGCCGCTAGCCTGAATACCTCCTTGGCATTAGCCTTTAATGATGGGTCCTCTGATAGGGCCATCCCCGCTACAGCGTTGGGGTTTGCCTTGCCGCCATACTTGATGGCGTTTGATAACGCATGCTTCACGAGTATCGCGCGGATTGATTCAGAGTCTGCCATCGTGATCGCCTGTCGCCGGTTGGTAACTTCATAGCCGACCGGCGCGACTTTGTATCGTCCACCTTGCTATTATCTGTTTTGAGGTGGAGGAACGGGCAATTGCCTACTTCTTCCTCGATATTGCCATCTCGGCGAGAGATGTCAGAGAGTTCTTTGCGCTGGATTGCGGGAATGCCGATAGTGAGTTCAAGGCAGTGTCGACATATGATTTTGCCTTCGAATAGGCATAGTCAAGTGTGCCGTTCTCCTGCAGCTTCTTCAGAAGCTTCGCCATCTTTGCTTTCGATGTGCCCTTCTTTCCTAAAGCTTCGCTTAGGAGGGGGGCGGCGTCCGAAGACATCCCCCTTATGACGATAAGCGTCTTCTTGCCTTCGCGGATGTCGTTCCCGATTGCCTTTCCAAGCACCTCCTCCTTTGAAGTAAGCCCCAGATAATCGTCGAATATCTGAAATGCCATACCCATGTTCCATCCGTATTCACCAAGCCTCAGGGCATCCTCGTCGGATCCTCCGCCGATAATAGCGCCTATCTTCCCGCTCGCCTCAAAAAGGGCAGCTGTCTTCCCGGATATCATCGCGAGGTACTCCTCCTCGCGCACGTCTGTCCGCTCTTCGAAGGACATGTCGAGGTGCTGCCCATCTGAGAGCGCCACCATTGACGTTGCAAGCGCGTCAGCAGCATTTCGGATGCGGCGGTCGCTTGCATCGGCTCGGAGCAGGATCTGGAAAGCCTTCGCGAACATCAAGTCCCCCGCGAGTATCGCCATTGGTGTCCCCCAGATTGTGTGAACTGTGGGGACACCTCTCCTGAGCGGATCGTTATCCATGATGTCGTCGTGGACAAGCGTGAAGTTATGCAGCAGTTCCACCGCTGCGGCTGCCGGGAGGACATTTTGGGTCGAACCGCCCACAATTTCGCATGATTTTGCTACGAGAAAAGGGCGCATCCTCTTTCCGCCCAGAGCGGGCAGGTGGTAAGCTGCTTTGTGCAGCAGGCTTCCGTTGTCCATAAGCGAACTCTTAAGGATGGCACTCACGTCTGCAGCAATCGCCTGTATCTCTTCTTGTAACATACTCATCACCTAAGAACGATGTTGTTCTGATTGGCCCAGCTGAGCAGGTCGCCGTTGAGTGTGAGCCTTGCAGATTTGAGCTCATCAACTGATTTTGAGCCGGTGAGCATTGCGGCAACCTTTAGTTCGAAGATGACCTGCGCAATCCGCTTCTTTACCTCGGATGCCCCGGAATAAGCAGGCTGGAGCAGGGGATGCGCGATTCCGGCAAGGTCAGCGCCGAGCGCCATTGATTTAGCCACATCTAGGCCACTGGATATTCCGCCCGATGCGATCAGCGTAATGCCTGACCGCAGTGAGGCGACCTCGCATATGCTCATCGCGGTTGGGATTCCCCAATCCCAGAATGTCTCGGCCGCGGCTGCACGGAGATTGTCATGCTGCATAAGGGCATTGTAATGCTCTACCGCAGCCCAGCTTGTCCCGCCAACCCCAGCAACGTCGATCGTTCGAATGCCGGTCGCTATCAGCGCCTTTGCAACGCCAGAGGATATTCCGCACCCGGTCTCTTTCACTATGAGAGGCGTCTTGACAGATTTTGCGATCTTTGATAAACCATCCAAGATCCCTCGGTATCGCGTGTCGCCGCCGGGCTGGACGAGTTCCTGGAGTGGGTTAAGGTGCACCGCCAATGCGTCTGCATCAATCATCTCGATTGCGGTTAGGGCGTAATCGGAAACGTCCTCTCTGAGCAGTTGCGAGGCGCCAATGTTGCCGATGACGAGCAGGTCCTGCGATACGTCCCGCACGACCCTGAAGCTGTCAGCCATGCGCTTATCCTCAATCGCGGCACGTTGGCTCCCAACGCATATGCCTATCTCCATAGATTTGGCAGCCTTCGCCAAATTCTCATTGACCTTCTTTGTCTCGGGATGGCCTCCTGTCATGGCAGAGATTAGAAGCGGAGCAGCGAGGTTCTTGCCATAGAGCTTGGTGCTGAGGTCTACATCAGAGAAGTTGATTTCGGGCAATGCGCAGTGTGCTAGCGCGACGTCTTCAAGGTGGGTCGTCTCCCATCGCGCACGGACATCCTTGTCCCTGCAGATCTCCAAGTGCGTAAGCTTCCTGTCAGAACTCATCAGGATTACCTGATTGATAGTAAGCAATAACTCATTTAATAATAGTACCTTCAGGCGTGCCCGAGAGCAGTTTGCCCAGAAGCCCCGGTTTGCAGGCGTTGAAGATCACTACCTCGCGACCACCCCTGGCGAGGAATCCGCGAATCTCTTTGAGCTTGCCTGCCATGCCTCCGGTAACATCGCCGGTCCTCCCCCCGACATTTTCTATCACGGTGGGCAGCTCCCTTCGGCTTATGCTGCGGATTACGCCGTCGGCCCCAATGACGCCGTCCACATCCGTCCCGAATGCGAGCGTCTTTGCCTTGAAACGCAGGGCAAGCATCCTGGCGATGGCGTCGCCGGACAGTATGCGCGCCCCTCCCGCACGGTCCATTATGATGTCCCCTCCCATAGCGGGGACAAGACCTGCTTCAAGCGCATTCGACATCACCTCGATGGGGGTGCTGCCGCAGCGTATCGAGCCATGGTCATAGACGAAGCAACTAGAAGGATTCATTGCGAAAATCGGGATGCCCTCTTCGATTAAGGTCTGGGTCAGTTCCACTGTGAGGCGGAGCATTGCAGCCCTAATCTCCGAGATGCCCGATGGGGAGCGCACCATACCTCCTGAGAGGTGCTTGATTGCGGCGGCATGCCCGAAGGACCCCCCGCCATAGACCAGCAGCACCTTCTTGTTAGAACCTTTTGAGAGCTCCTTGGCTAGCCGCCTCATTGCGTCTGAATTTACAGAGAACGAGATGTCTTTGTGGGTTATCGCGCTTCCGCCCAGCTTTACAACGAAATCAGCTTCAGCCAATAGTATTAACACCCTCTGATTCAAACTTCAGCATGAGGCGCCCGGATGGCGGCGCAATGACCCCGTCGATGAGGTACAGCTCTCCTGAGACGCCGTCGCATGAGACAGGCTTGCAGCCAAGCGACTGCATAGCCCTGGACAGGCGCATCAGCTCCAGTTCGTTTGATAGTCCAGCAGCGAGGGAGAGGCGCGCCTCCAAGCTCATGATCCTGCCAAGCATGGGGGCGTCGTTTGACTTTATGGCGTCTATCCCCTGAAGCGCCAAATGACTGATCATGTGCCAGAACGGTTCCGAAACTTCGGGATAGAGGGCGCTAAATTGGGCTAGCGCGGGCCTTACGCTCCGTCGCTTCCTGGCGAGCTTGGCGCAGATGAAGGCACCCATGCTGCCATCGATTGAGACCAGCCCTTCGCCACGCCTCCCAGCTGTAAAGCCACCGGAAAGGCTCGTCATGGCGCGCATCAGGTCGATGAACGCCCTGTCGTCAGCGTTTTTGAGGAGCATTGGAGCGACCGATTCCATCGTGTCCGAACCTGCCAAGTACAGGCAAGAAGCTGTCGCAAGCAGATCGGCGTCGGATTGCCCCCATATCTGAAGATCTGGAAATGAGAATGATAATTTACCTGAGATGCCGGCAGCTTTCAGGGCGCGATTGGCAGCCTTTCTCAGCTGCAGTGAGCCAATGTCTGCGTCCGCAAATCCGCATCCTTCGATGGTGCACGAGACGCGCATCCTGAGGTTTGTGGCGGCGACTATGACCGGGGATCCCGCACTAATGAATGATTCGCCCAGCAGAGGGATGGCGTATGGAATCGAGAGGTTGTGCTTCTCCGGAGCCATGGTATGGTCAGCCGCATTAAGATATGCTGCAGCAAATCAATTAACCCTTGCTTTTTATTGTGGCGCCAGCTACTCGCGCATGATAAAAGAGCCGTATCCGACTACCTTGTCCTTGTCGCCTGAAGTGTCGCCGGATGTCGCATAGCAGAGCTTCTCGCATGACCCCGCACCCATCGAAAGGGCAGCAGTAATAGTCGCCATCACTGGTCCAGGGCCGCACATGCTTATTGCCTCACGCCGCACGGCAACCTCGACTGCTTTAGCGTCCATGGCGGTTATCGCACTGCCGACTATCGAGTCCTTCCTGTAAGCCTCCTTGTATGGGACATAATGCGAAAAGTCCGTGCTTGCAATTATGATCGCGCGGTGCCCCTTCAATGCTTCTGCGATTGAAAGCCCCAATTCTCTCGATGATTCATAATCTTGAAGCATCATGCATATTGGAACGATCTTTAAGTTGTTGCCAAAGACAAACTGCAGGAAAGGCAGCTGGACCTCGACGGAGTGCTCATATTCGTGGGCATCTTCGTCGAGTTCTGCTGAGCCCGAAGCGGCAATAGTTTTTGCAACGTGCTCATCGATTGCCAGCCTGCCCATTGGCGTTAGCCATCCTCCCTCGCCCCATATTGAGATGCCTGCGCCATTCCCGGTGTGGTTCGGCCCCAGTATTACGGCAACATCAGGCGGCTGCTCTTGGGCGAGGGCGAGGTACCCGTGGGCTGCGACTGGTCCAGAATAAGCGTACCCCGCGTGCGGTGAGACTATGGCCAACGATCGTTTAAGGCTTGACCGTTCTGCGCTAGGCAGAGAGTGCGGTCCGACTTTGTGAAGGAAGCACCATCTAAGCTCCTCGCTTAGACGGGATGGCGTACCTTCGTAAAAAGCGTTTGAAACTCGGGGGCGTCTATCCCTCGAGTTCATACTCGCCATACTCCTCTTCGGCAACGAGCATCTTGGACTCGAAGTCCTCAAGCGTTGCTGGGAGGTCAGCCGTCGGGCCGAGTTCGCCTCTCTCCCGGAGAATCTGCCGGGTCAAGAGCCAATAAGCGAGCGCAAGCGATTTCCTTCCTTTGTTGTTGATTGGTATGACCAAGTCCATAAGCTGAGACCGGTTGTCTGTGTCGCAGAATCCCATGACGGGTATGCCGACCTCTGCTGCCTCAACCATTGCCTGCCAGTCCGCGCGCGGATCGGTCACTATCAGGAGGTCCGGCTCCGCGTAATTGGAGAGCTTGGGATTCGTGAATGTGCCCGGTATGAACCTGCCTGTAAGCGCTTTACCGCCGATCATTGATGTGAACTTGTCGACTGGCTTGAAGCCGTACTGCCTCGCTGAAGATGCGAATACCTTCTCAGCCTTGAATCTTGCTATGAACTTTGAAGCAGTCCTGATCCTTTCGTCGGTTTTTCTTACGTCAAGTACATACAAACCATCTGGCCTTACCCTGTAAATGAATGGCTTCATGTCGTTTGTCTTCACATGAGTGCCGATATGAATGCCGGCTGCGAGATAAACCTCAAGGGGTATGAGCAGGTCGGCGGTTTCGAGTGTTGCCATTAAAGTTCCACCTTATGATTGTAATGCATCTCTCAAAATTCTACCTTACCTTTTATATTTTTCCTTCTTCTTTCGTGTTGACAGAAAACTTGAGTGCTTCCTCAACTAGATCAACATGCGACAGAAACATCCTCCTGCAGCAGTACCTCTTAACGCCTAAGCGATCGAGCACGACAGCAGGGTTCTCCCCCTTCGAAACTTCAGATTTAAACTGCTCCCATTTGTCGGCTATCACTTTGCCGCAGGTAAAGCAGCGAACAGGGATGATCATTGGATGTCACTCATCTGTAAGATTTTTGCTTCCTTCTCCTTGCGCTGTGCCCACCGAATTTCTTTGGCTCGGTCCTTCTTGGGTCATCGACGAGCATCCTTCGGTCGTACTCAAGCAACTTCCTCCGCACTGCTTCGCCACCGAATTCAGAGAGTGCGTTGGAGACTACGACGCGCGCCGCTTCAGCCTGGGCCATGAAACCGCCGCCTTGGATCATTACGTCGACATCGACCTTGCTGGAGAACTCTTCCCCAACCACGAATATCGGCTCCTGTATCTTGAGCTTGGCAATCATCGGCTGGAATATTTCCAATGGAACATTATTTATGAAGACCTTACCGTTGCCGTTTGTTGCGGTAGCTCGGGCCACCGCAGTCTTCCTCTTCCCGCTTACAATAACTAGCTTCTCGCTCATTTAACAGCCCACCCTAAAGTCTTTGAAACCTCATCCAAAAGCATGTAGTTGCCCCTCAATGTCTTTACATTAGCCTCATCTATGCTCTGCAGCTTTACGGACTTGAGCTCCTCGGGCACGCCGATGTAAACCTTAAGCCTCTTGAGCGCATCTTTCCCCGTAGGCGACTTGGGAAGCATGCTCCTTATCGAGAAGAACAACATCCTGTCCGGGGAACGGTGCTGCTTGATACCAACTTTATCAGGGTTCTTGTGAGTAGTGAGCAGCATCCATCGCTCGTATTTGCTCATTACAGAAGCCCTGCTGCCTGAAACAGCCATCTTTTCAACATTCACTACGACTACGTTTTCGCCGTTGATCAGGCGCTTCGCTACTTTGGAAGCTACCCTGCCAAACCGAAGATTTGTGCCGTCAATATAAACAACATCGGACATCAGGTTCACCTCAATATCTTAACATTCTTTCCATGCGGATTCATGGAGATCAGCGCTTCGATAGTGAGCGCCTTGCCGCCGGTCTCAGCTATCTTTACCCTTGCGGACTGGCTGAACGAGAGCGCAGCAACATTAACCTTCTTGCTTATGTTGCCGAATCCCAAGACCTTCCCCGGGACCACAACGGTGTCTCCTTCCTCTGCGAGCTTTTCAATCTTGCTTACATTTAACGAGATCCTCTGCCTTGTTGGCGTTGAAAGAGAATCCGACAGGCTTCGCCATAGCGTTGAATCGTTTGACCTAGAACTCTTCCTGAGTAGCTTGATCAGGCGCCTTGTCTTCGGATTTGTAGGTAGTGTTCTTTTTGCCATTTACGCTGCCTCCGGTAATTCTTTTAATGCTTGTCTTAAGCTTGAACATTTGTTGGACAGAACATCTGACGCGGCAAATACAAGCTCCTCGTTCGTAGGTCCGCCTGCGCTCTCCAACATCAATACTGCATTTGATTCGTTATGAGATACCTTGATTGCGTCTTTCGGGCAGACGCTCTCGCAAACCTTGCAGAGCGAGCAGGATAGCGTCGAGGTCACGACCAGCCGCTTTTCCTTGATAGCCAGTATCTTTTTCGGGCACTCATCGATACACAGTGCGCAAAGGTCGCATTTCTTCTGGTCTATCTTTATCAGCGGTTCATAACTGACAACCGCTACAGAGACGGGCTGCCACTTCGCATGATCCTTTCCTGTTCCGAGCCTCGCCCTTGCTTCCAGCTCTATCTTCTGGCCGGCATTCAGCTCTGCAATCGGAATGTCGTTATTGGCAACAAAGACAGAACCTTCTGCCTTCAGCCTACCTGAGAGAACCTTGAAGTTGTCCTCGGTTGCGGTAACTTTCATCGTGAGGATTGCCTCGCACCTCGGGCATCCTTGGCCTTTGCAGTCGCAATCCTTTGTGAATATTAGACCCTCACCGCCTTTCAGAGGGATATATCCCATTCTGTGGGCGATGATCTCATCATATAGGACGCCAGTATTCTCCATAATGTAGAGCATGTCGATCGATGCTACAGGCACCTCAGCCATTATGATTCGCCTAAGCGCATTCATGAATGTAGGGTCAACTGCCTTAACTATCAATTTGAGCTGCCCATCATTCGTGCTGAGAATATCAACGTCCACGGAACATGCCTCCATGATTTTAATTTGAAAAATGGAGAAGGATATTTAAGCCTTCTCGATTAAACCCTCCTTCCTCTCCTGCCACCAGGTCTTCTTGTGGTGTCGTGAGGGACAGGGGTAACGTCTTCTATCCTTCCTATTATCATCCCGGCTCGTGCGAGCGCCCTGATAGATGCCTGTGCGCCTGGGCCAGGGGTCTTGCTCTTGTGTCCGCCCGGAGCTCTGATCTTGATGTGTATCCCGCTGATACCCTTCTCCAGCGCCTCTTGCGCTGCCCTCGTGGCTGAAACCATTGCGGCGTACGGAGATGGCTTCTCGCGGTCTGACTTAACGATTCGCCCTCCAGATTGGAATGCGACAGTCTCAGCGCCTGTGAGGTCTGTAATGTGGACAATAGTGTTATTGTATGAGCTGTATATGTTAGCTAAGCCCCATTTCATGCTTTTGTCAAATCTGGACAATCATTATGCCCCCTTTGCTGCGGCTGGTTCAGGAGTTACTGCCGCGAGAGCGAGGTTGCAGGTTATCTGCGGCTCCTCGTTCCTGCTCACCATGTATCCAGGCGTCGTCACGCGTCTATTGCCGATCTTTATATGACCGTGAACAATAAGTTGTCTAGACTGGTGCGGCGTGTGCGCTAAGCCGAGTTTGAGAACTACGGTCTGAAGCCTGCGCTCCAGAATATCATCAACACTCAGACCCAAGACGTTGTCGAGAACAGACTCCTCACCAAAAAGACCCAAGTTTGAGAGCTTCTTGATAAGGTCTTTTTCGCGCATTATCCTCTCTTCGTCCCCAAGACCCAATATGGAACTTGCTTGAGCCCTGTAGGACTTTAAAACCGAAGTAGCTAACCAGAGTTCCCTTTTATTCCTCAGACCGAATTTGCCGAGTAAGGCGAGCTCTTTCTCCAAGTTCTCCTTCTTCCAAGGATGTCTTGGCCCTTGCCACAGTCGTCTGCTTTTCTTAGGATCACCCATTCAGAAAACCTCACTTTGTTTCTGCGGGGGCAGTAGCCTTCTGGGCTTGCTGAACCGCAGATTTCTTTGAAACACCTACTGCGGTGCCAAACCTGCCAGTAGTCCTTGTGCACTGCCCGCGGACTTTGAGGCCCAAGGAGTGTCTTACACCCTTCCAAGACTTGGATTTCCTCATGAGGTCAATGTCGGACTTCATACCTACTACCAGATCTGAGCCGAGTAAGTGCATATCTTTACCAGTAAAAGGATCTTTCCTTCTGTTGAGCATATGAGACGGGAACTTACCCTGGATCGTCGTGAGCGACTCTTCTAACCTCTTGAGATCGCTATCCTGAAGCAAGCCAACTCGACCCTCCGGGTCGACGCCGCATGTCCGGGTAATGGCATATGCCATATTGATGCCCACGCCCCTGATGTTGCTCAAAGCGTACGCTACCTTATCTTCTCCTTTCAGGTCCGCATCAATTATTCGGACAATATGTCTAAACGATGAACTCAATAGACGCATCCCCTTCTTCGAGGCAAATAAGAAACAATATAATACTATTTAACTCTAACGGCGCAGAAAAGCCAAGTGCAATGGTTGGTGAGAGCCGGTCAGGCAGGGCAACGTTGATGATTATTATGATTGTTAGCAGATAGATAGTGGCGCCGAAGGGGGGATTCGAACCCCCGAGACCCTGACGAGTCACAAGCTGACTTGGCAGGCACTAGCCTGTTCTCCAGGCATGAGCCTTCTTAAGATTGCTCCCTACCAGGCTAGGATACTTCGGCTTGAGCAACGCTCTTCTTAGGAATCAGCAAGTACTTCTTTTTGTGCTTTTTCTTTTTTTGGCAATGGGCGTACAGTCTTAAGCTGCGGGTCTTTTTACGGACCTGAAGACGCGGTAGCCGCTCTTCCTCGATACAAGCTCAACGTTCCCAAAGACCACTTCCATCTTCTTTGGAATTGCGTTGACGCCCTTCCTAAGCACGAAGACAAGCTGACCGCCTTCATTAAGGTGGGAGGCTGCACCCTCAATCATTGGAAATATGACGGCATAACCGGCAGCGAGCGGAGGGTTTGAGATGATTATGTCGAAGCATGAGTCGGCCAATGCGGAATATAGATCGCTAGCCATCGCCACGGCATTGCCAACCGCGTTGCGCTCTATGTTTTGGGCAGCAAGTTTCACTGCGACGGGGTTCACGTCAACTAGGGTCACCCTCATCCTCGGTCGCATCTTTGCAACCGTTATACCGATTACGCCGTAACCGCACCCAAGGTCAAGCGCGTTGCCGTGTTCTGGAAGGGTAATGCTCCCTAGAAGTATCTGGGTCCCCAGATCGACCTTTCCCTTTGAGAAGACTCCGCCTGAACTGGCCAGCTCGATTATCTGCCCTTTCACGGTGAACTTTATCATATAACTCTTGTTGGAGCGACGCGGGGATTTGGAATAGTAGTGCTGAGTGTGAGGATTATCGTCCTTGACTTCCGCCCCTTTCACTTGACGGACCAGCCCTTGGGGTATGTTCCTAAATCCATTACGACGCGCTCGTTGTCAACTAGTATGCCGTGGTCGACCTTCATCATCTCTTGAGCGGACATCCTTGCCTTGCCAAGGCCGACAAGCTCCCCCTTCCCGGTCATTACGCAGACGCCGTCTCCCGCTTTGATAGATGAGTTAAGCTTGAGCAGCCCGGGGGATGCCAAGTTCGCGCCGTGGCAGAACGCATCAACCGCAGAGTCCCGCACGACGACCTTGGGGAATGGGCGAATAGCTTCCTCTATAGGCCTGACAATTGCCCTCAGCAAAGACTCGTCTCCCGTAGACTTCCAGAGGGTTAGCGCATCCAGCAGCTCGTGCAGGGTATGTATCCCCTCGGTCTCCTTGAATGGACCAGCCCTCGTCCTGCGGAGCTCGCGCATGTGCGCGCCGCATCCAAGGACCTCGCCGATATCGTGGCATAGCTTCCGGATATAGGTACCAGCCTCGCAGATGACGCGCATCAGAACGAATTTGCCGTTGATTTCGATTATGTCGATGGAGTATATGGTCCTTATTCGCAGCGCCCTCTTCACGGCGGACCTGACTGGAGGGAGCTGGTATATGGGGCCGACGAAGTCCTTAATCACCTCCATCAGGCGCTCCTCTTTGACCGCCTCATGCAGCTCCATCAGGCAGACATACTCCTTGCCTGATCTCATCATGAATGCTATAATCCTGGTTGCCCGACCAAGCGTCACCGGCAAGACGCCGCTTACCTTCGGATCGAGCGTGCCTCCGTGCCCGGAGCGGTTAACCGCCAGCAAGCGCTTGACCCAAGCTACGACCTCATGGCTGCTCGGACCTGGCGGCTTGTCTAGGTTGATAACACCCGTCGAGAGATACTCCTTTATTGGACGTTCGGAAGGTGCCCACCCATGGTTGGGGCTCGACCTCTCTTCGCTCTTGACCAGATACTCCTCGATGCGCTCCAATATCGGACACCATACCATTACATCAAAGAACACTCAACAGTCCAATATACTTAACCTTACCCTGATGCCGGCTTCGCCCTCACGGTGCCTTAGGTTTGATGTGAAGGGCGATAATAGACGCTAGCAGCTCCACTATCGCTTCCTTGTCCCACTTCGCAGTGTTTACTACAAAGTCGTATCGCGAAAGGTCGGATATGTCAACAGAGTAAATCTTCCTGTACCTCTGGCGTTCGCTTGCCTCCCTCGCTTTGGTCTTCGAGGAGGCTTCCTTGAGGGATATGCATTCTCTCTCAGCGATGCGCCTAACTCTCTCATCGAATGGCGCAGTGAGGTAGAAGCTGAGTTTCTTCTGTTCTCCGGAGAACCACATGACAAGCCTCCCCTCGAGTATTGCTCCACCCTTCTTGGCTAATTCGGCGGTGCGCCTGTCGACTTCGCGGTCGATCTCGTGGTTGGACTCTGCTATCTTGGAGAACTCGACAACAGGGATGCCCTTCTCTTGAGCCATGGACCGGAAGACGGACCCCGCGGAGTGGCAAGGTATTCCAAAGCGCTCGGCCAGCTTGTTCGCGCAGTGCGACTTTCCAGAGCCAGCAGGGCCGCTTATTGTGATCAGGAGATCTTTGGGAAATGCCGATTTCATTTGAGAACACCTTGGCTATAGACATAGAGGAGTCCGAGCATTCAAAAAAGGTTTTTGCCGCCCCGATTGGGGCGCTATAGGTTTTGAAGAGCTGCGTTAGTCGGTGTAGTTTGGCATTCCAAAGAGCCGCTGGATAAGCGGGGATACGCTGAAGGATGTTATGAAGTACCATATCCAGAAGTTGAAGTTGGACCCGACGAACGGGATGTCGAGCGGCGAGTAAGCGACGATCAGCTGGTTGTTGCCGAATACTGCGGCGAAGATATAATAGAACAGGAAGAACGGGATCATAGTAACCATCAGTGGCTTGAACTGGTCCTTTGACATCTCGGTTTGTACCCGCTTAATTGCAGGTTCTTTCTTCTTGAGTTTTGCAATCGCTTTTTCGTCTTTTGACCGCATTGCAGCGGAATACGCGGTCTGCCATTCTTTTAGCTCAACATTTCTCCGCCTCATCACATCGACGTCAACTAGGGCCCTTGTGGCGGCGGCGGATATGGCGGACATTATTATGGTTAGCAGCAGGATCAAGATGGCTGCCAAAGGATAATCGTTCCAAGGCCCAAGCCCGTTGGATATTGCTGCAACTACTCCGTTGAATATATCGTATATGAATTCGAAAGCCATTATTCATCAACCTCATGCAAACAGGTCGGCTATTACCTTGGCCGCCTCTTCAGCTGCGCCTTCTTTGTTGTGCGCTATTACAATGGTGCACCCGGTCTGTATTGCCAGGGATGCAGCGCCCGCCCTGCCCATCATCTGGTGCTCAGTGATGCGCTCGGGGCTATCAGCCTCCCTTGCCCTTATAGATGCGTCCTTCTGCCGTCTCTTGGAGATATCGTTCGGCTCTGCTTCGAGGAGGGCAATGGAGTTCGGCTTTAGGGAGTCACCGACCCACGAAGGGATACCAGGCATAAAACCATTCGGGGTATTTATGAACATATGGGTGTCAAGTATGACGTTCCCCTTTTCGGCGAACTTGGCTATTGCCTTAGCGGCAGCAAGCTGGAGTTGGACTTGGGATTTCACAGGGAGTTTCCGCATCTCATCCCTGACTTTCACGAGACCTTTCTTCGTAGCCTCTTCGAACATTACGTTCCCATAATTGACGAGACCAACTTCGATTGACCTTGCTTTGCATAAAGCTAATGCGGCATTGAGGACCGTCGTCTTCCCTACGCCAGGTATTCCAGTAACTATCACAAGCCGACCTTTTCGCGCAGTCTTTTTCGACATATTCTTTTGACTCCAATTCTCGTTTTGTTTTGCAGGGCGAGCATGGCGATTATAGCACCGGGATATTCCGGTGCCGCCCGAACCCATCCGTTAAGGCGAGCGGATGCGGCAGCTCGCCCTCTAGAGCGCCACGCTGACATCTAATCCTGCCCCAGAAGTTTTCCGAGGCCAGGATATGTCTCTGTGAGCTGCTCTTTCGCCAGTATCTGGTAGTATTGGTATATTATGCCAACTGAGAGCAGTATGCCTATACCGCTGCCTATGGCACCAAGCATGTCGGCGAGCCCTGCTAGCAACCCTATCGCAATGCCGCTTATAATGGTAAGCGAGGGGATGTACCTGTTGAGTATCTGCTCGATTATCGCCGGAGACCTCCTGAATCCGGGTATCTGCATGCCGGCGTTAACAAGCTGGTCAGCCTGGTTCTTCGCGGTCATGCCGGATACCTCGACCCAGACCTTGGCAAATACGATTGAGAAGCCGACAAGTATCAGTAGGTATAGCAATGCGTGCAGCGGGTCGGCGATAACTGAGCTTATGCTGTTGGGTGCCTGCAGGTAGTAGAGCAGGCAGCCTGGCATCAACACTGGTGATGATGATGTTGCAGGTATCTCCATCTTGACGAACCAAGTTATCCAAGGATTGAGGTTGCCCTGGTTGAGGTTCTGCCAGAGCATCTGACCGAGGTAGTAGAAGTTTGCGAAGAGTGCAGATGCGAGGATGATGGGTATGTTCGAGACATACATGAACTTGAGCGGGATCTTTGCCCTCATGCCCCCGTACTTGGCGTATGAGACAGGGATCTCTATCTTCATGCCTTCGAGGTATACTGCGACGAAGAAGACAATCAGCATGGTTATGAACCCAGTCATGTCAGGATACGGGTACCTTGAGAAGACCGACATGATATCACCGCCAGCCAGCAGGGTCTGAACCGTCGCCACTATGGCGCCGAGCGACCTGTTTGCCTCGTCAACTGGGCCGATTGGAGAGAATGAGCTCCACATGACCTTCTGCGCAACGCCTGCGAGGATGAAGAGGCTGACGCCGCTTCCAAGACCCCAGCCTTTCTGAATCATCTCATCCAGCAGCAGAACAAGTACACCGACTGCCACAAGCTGAGCTATAATGAGAACAGCAGTAATCATGTCAGGGTGGCCGTAGGACCCGCCGAGGAGGAATGCTACACCCTCGAAGAGGGTCATCACTATGGCGAGAACCTTCTGTGTGCCTGTGAAGAGGCCTCTGTCCTTTGGATTGGACATGTTGACGTTAAGGATCTTTGAGCCTGCAAGAATCTGCATTATGAGGCCCGCGGTAACGATAGGACCTATGCCCAACTCCATGAGCGAGCCTGTCTTTGATGCGAATATCACCCTGTATAGGAGGTATTGCTCATAGCCCGACTGGAGGTATGGCGACCCATACAATTGTATCTCGCACATCACCAAATAAATTGAAAGTGCGATGATGGTCCAAAGCGCTTTCTCCTTAAGAGCCACTTTGCGCTGCGGCTTCGGTATCTCGGGTAACCGGCGCACAATAGGCTCCATTAACTCAATTAAGCGGGCCATTGAGCTTTCACTCTGCCGTCAGTACTTCTCCGCCGGCATCCGCTATCTTCTTCTTGGCTAGCTCACTAACGCCCGATACCTTAATCACAATCGGAAAGTCGATCTTGCCGCCACCGAGGACCTTGTCGATGCCCATCGTGGACATGTCCAAGACTGCCCTGCCCTTCTCGTCCTGGGTAAGGACCTTCCCATGAATCATTGCGGCTATAGTGCCAACATTGATCGCATGAACCTCGTGGGTGACTGCGTCTGGCCTCACGAAGCCGTCCTTTCCAAAGTGATCCTTGTCATAAGTAGTAACGTAACTCCACTTGTGCTTGTGATAGCCTGCAGCGCCATAGCCACCGCGCATGCCAGACTTCCGGTGCTGCCCTATTGTGCCCCAACCATAAAGCCTGGAACCTCGCTGTCTGCGAACTTTGCGATCTCTTCTGACAACCATCTGTAAACACCACTATGATTAGCGATAACAAAACCGGCGTCTATCTTAAATATTTTTACTTTTTTAGGGGGCTTATTTGACGGTTATCCTCTTGCCGGATTGCTTTCCAGCCTTCTCCAGAGAGACTTCGAGCACCCCGTTCTTGTAGCTCGCCTTTGCAGTTCCAGGTTTCACGTTTGCCGGGAGGGCGACCTCCTTGTAATAATTTCTCTTCTCTTTCTCGACTGAGATAGTAAGGCAGTCCTCCGCCACCTTGAGGTCTATATCCTTCTTCTCGACCCCCGGCAGCTCTGCGAAGACGGTTATGCAACCCTTGGAGTCCATGATGTCCACGAGCGGGGATATCTCCTCGCGGAGCTCTGGCCCTTCAAGACCAGGGCGCACGTTCCCGAATTCGCTAATCAATGGCTTGCCATCAGGCCCAACAGAGACGGAGAATCCATAGTACATCAGGCGCTGGTTCCTTTCAGCATTCATCATAGACTCGAATGCCTCGTTCATGAACTCTTCCATCAGGGCATCGATCCGGTTAAGGTCCCAGAATGGGTCGGCCCAGAAGTAGCTCTTCTTGGTGATACAAAATCCCCCTGACACATATTATGTGCAGGGATAAAAAAGAGTTTTGAGCACAAAAAAAGGCTCAGATCATCTTGATGATGAGTGCGTTAATCTCTGCGCCGCGGTAGCCGAGCTCACCGTCAGACTTTATGTGCCTGGTTATATGGTGCTTAAAGCCGCCGCTTGGGGGTGTGAGCCTGAATGTGCGCTTGATAGGCTCTGGGACTTTCCCTTCCGCAAGTATCTTGTCAGCGATTTCCTCGATCGTGCCCAGTTTATTCGTCTTGAGCGTGTCCGCTGTAAGCTTGAGATCACCCGGAAGCCTTCCCCTCTTCTCAATCATGGCCATCAAGGTTTCCTTATTGATCTCTCCCCAGGTTACGTAGTCCCCTATTTTGTTAATCATGCCTACTGTTGAAGGGTCATCGGTCCATATCGCTGCGTTGTTCTTCTTTGGGATGTTGAGGCGATCCATTGTGTCGAGGTTCTCAGGGGCTATGCCCATCCTGCCCCTTATGCGTATTACTAAGAATGTTTTCATTTTTCATACCTCACTGCTTGAACCTGTAAGTGTTCTTCAGCGCCTCGTATACTGCGCCTGCGAAGTTAATAGTTGTCCTCGTCTCGCCGTATGATACAACCCAGGCGTCCTTAATGCCTGCAAACGTAAGGATTGTCTTTGCGACTGCGCCACCAATCAGCCCGATCCCCTTGGGAGCAGGTATTAGGGTCACGGAGACGCTGCCGTTCTTGCCATCTACTTTGTAAGGCAGGCTGTGGGTCTTGCCGCATGTGCATTCCCAGTTGCCGCAACCTCTCTTTACCGGGGTCAGGTTCAACTTGGCATCTGCGACTGCCTTGTCGATTGCGAACCGCATCTGCTTGGACTTTCCGATCCCTATGCCGATATATCCATCGTTGTTGCCTACGACTACTCCGATCTTGAACTTTGTGATCTCGCCGGCGTCGGTCTGCTTCTGGACAATGTTAACGTCTAGTACCTCGTGCTTCATGTCCGGGAGCAGCATGTCGACTATCTCGGGTTCCTTAATAGGTATGTTCTGCTCGAAGACTTCCTTGATGCTAGTGATCTTGCCCTCCAGCACTTGCTTGCCTAGTGAGGTTCTTGGGACCCATTGGGTTGTTGTGTAAGACATGTCACTTTACCTCTTTCTCAATCCTTTTCTTTGTAGCCTCAAAGTGCTCGGCGAGTTTCTCCGGAGCGATGCCGCCTGCGAGATATTGGGAGAAGTAAGCCTGGTACTTTGCAGGGTCTGCCTTCTGCATCTCGTCGGCATATTTCGCGATGTGTGCCCCACTGACGCGATCGTCATCCGGGATGACCTTCTCGTCATGCGGAACGCCTAGGCCTGCATCGATTGCACCTTTCAGTGCAGCATAGAGCTTGTTTGAAGCTGTAATCTTATAGCTGTTGAAGTCGGCGATCGCCGTGTTCTTATCCATAGCGATAGCGCGTTTTCCTAGCAGGAACCCAGCGAGGTAAGATGCGGGCAGGTTTCCCGTCCCAACCTTCCAGCCGAATTTCTTGAGTTCAATGGTTCCAGCATGGGCCAACACTGAGTCTCCCTCGAACTTTGCCTCAACTAGCTGCAGGTTAATGTGCTTGAGCGATTTCCTCACTACAAGCCTCAATGACCCGCTTATGATGAGCTTACGTCTGAGCCTGTAATCGGTCCTGGCTTCACGCCTTCTCCTGAAAGCTACTCTGTAGTTAGTTCCTTTTGCCATATCAATTACCTCCTCGCCAACTCGTGCTCCTCTACGTAGGATTTGAGCTGCCTTCGGTCATGGAATGCGCCGCCTTTTGCCTTGAGGTATAGAGTCCTGTAGACTGCTGGAGTAATTATCTTCCTCTTCCTGAGCAGCTTTAGGAATTCCCTCATCGATCGTATGCGGTTCTCCCATTCGTCGCCCCTCACTACGCCCTTCCTCGTGCCTGGGCCTTTCCGCAGCCCCTTCCTCTTCTGGAGGTGGTTGTGCCGGAATCTGCCTCGGCTTATGCCTACTTCGGGCCTAGTTGAGATGGCGCCGTCCTTTATCAAAGCGCGCACGTCGTCGCGTGTGATTGCGATGCTGACGTCTTCAAATCGCTCTGGGTCGATCCAGACACGCGTCTCGCCGATTTTTAAGACGTCTGCTGCCATTTTCTTCTGGTTTCTGAGACTCATTTGCGTTCAGCCTCTTCGTCGTTAGTTTCTCCTATTTCGTCCTCTTCAGCTGCAGGCTCTTCGGTCTCCACCGTTTCCTCGTCGGCGCTCTCGGAGGACTCCTCGGCGCCCTCTTCTGAGGTCTCCTCTGATTTCTCTTCAACCGCCTCTTCTGCATCGGCCTTCTTCGGAACCTCTGATGCCCTGATGTTGAGGACGTCAATCTTGAGCTCTTCGGCTTTCTTCATTATCTCGATGCGCTTCTTCTTTCCGGATGTTGCAGATATTCTTACTACCTGCGTCTCTGGGTTAATGCCATCGAGCTCGCTCACGTTGTGGATGAGCACATCTTCCTTTCCGGTTGGATGCAGCCCTCTTACCGATGTGGGACCGCGGTATCCGGTCTCGACAATCGCTGAGCGGCCACGCTTCTTCAGCCTCATCTTGGACCTGATGCCCTTGCTGCTGCGCCACTTGTCTCCCAGCCTTGGGAAGCGGTGTGTCTCAGAGCGCGGAAAGTCCGGTCTTTCGCTTGCTACCTTCGCCCTTATCTTGAGAGCCTTCTTCATTTCTTTGGGTGACTTGTTCGCCATTGCTATGCCCTCCCTGAAACGTAGACCCCGTCCTGGAAGACCCTCGGGTCCATCTTCTTTACGTGAGTCGCGAAGTGTATGTTAGCAGCGGTCTGACCTAGATCTTCTTTGTCCGTGCTCTCCAAAGTCAGCTCGTCGCCTTGGACAGTAACCTTAACGTTGCCCACGATGCTCGCAGTACGTCTCGACCTTTCGCCCATAAAGTTCTCTATGAGAACCTGTTTCCCGGCCACCTTGACAGTGATAGGGAAGTGCGCATATACGACCTTCATGTGGTAGATGTGCCCAGAGGTTACTCCCTTGCACATGTTCTTGATGTGAGCGCCTACTGTGCCTACCAAGGCTTTCAGGCGCTTTCCTTTCAGGGGAGCAGTTATCGTGATCTCATCGTTAGAGATCTCAAGATTCATCCTTGTGTGCGTAAAGTCCCTAGTCAGCTTGCCTTTTGGCCCTGTCACTGTTACCGTCGAATCGGTGAGCTGAGCCTGGACACCCTCAGGAACTTTAATTTTTAAACTTGCATACTCTGCCATTTGTAATTCCTCCTAGTAGACGTACGCCATCAGCCTTCCGCCAACTTTGTTGGCGACGGCATCTTTGTGCGTGAGTATGCCCTTCGGCGTGGTAAGTATAATGAAGCCAATGTCCTTACCCGGAAGATACTGGTGAGCCCAGTCTTCTAGTTCGTTGTACGAGACAGAGAAGTACGGCTTGATTACGCCGCACTTGTTTATCCTGCCCAGAAGCTGTATTCTGAGCTTGCCGAGCCTTCCATCATCGATAAGCTCGAACTCTCCCACGTAGCCTGCTTTCTGCAGCGTCCTAAGGACATTTGCGATCAGCTTCGGAGCGGGGGTTACTATGCATTCTGTTTTGCCCCTCTCTTCGCTGTTCATAATGTTTACGAGTGCGTTTGCAAGAGGATCTTGAACCCACATTTTTTGTCAACCTCACATATATTTCTTGAAGCCCAGACCCTCAGCAGACTCTCTGAAGCATTGCCTGCAGATGTTTAGGTTGTACCGCCTGATGATTGAGCTACCCTTTGACCCGCAGCGTTTGCAACGTCTGCTGCCTTTGCCGAACTTCCTTTCCTTGGCATGATGATACTTACCCATTTCTACTCCTCCTTGACGTCGAGGCGTATCCCATAGCGCTCGGTCATGAATGCTATGGACTCTGCCTTGTTGACGCGGTGACTGCGACCGATGCTACCTGGGCGCTCGCTCCTGCGGGACACCCTATAGCCTGGCCTCTCTATGACGACGCAGACATTCATCCCGAATATCCCGAGCCGCGGGTCATACTTCGTCCCCGGTATGTTAATGTGCTCAGTTATCCCAAAAGAGACATTGCCAAAATCGTCGAAGCAGCTCTCCTTGATCTTGTTCTTCTTTGACTCAAAGGCGCGCTTCAAGAAATCATCCACCGCTGGACCCCTTATGGTCGCGATGCATGCGATGTTCTCGCCCTTTCTGACTCCGAAATCCCTGATCGGCTTTTTGGCCTTCCTGGGACATGGTTTTACTCCGGTAAGAGACTTGAGTACGGTCATTGCCTTCTCAAGCTTCTCTCCACCTTCGCCTAGACCCATGTTTACAACTACTTTTCCTATCTTCAGTGTAAGCATGGGGTTCAATTGGCCGCCCTCGGCGGCTGTAGCACCCGCGGACAACTTAAGTCACTTCTCCATTTATGTTGATGATTGGACTTTCCTTACCAATTGGGAATAGATACTTAAGCATGACGGTAGTTTCTGCGTCCCCGACGACGACCGTCGCTAGCTGGTTCGGGCTTTTCTTCTTCGGCATATCCTTGATGGTGCCGAACTTGCCGATCTTCGTTCCGCCTGTAATAGAGACAAATGCCCCGACCGCCAGCGGCACGTGGTCTAAAATCTGTCCATCTGGCAGGGAAAGCTTGACCGTATCCATAAGCCGGTACGGGATCTGGACGTTGAAAGAATCGCTCACGTCTATGACAACGCATCGCCCATCGTGAAGGTTGATTTGTGCTTTCTTGTTCTTCAGAAGGCGTTTCCCTGTCACTCTTGCAAGCTTGAAGGATGCATCTTCTGCAGTGATCTTCATGAGCGCCATCTCGTTTACGTTGTTTGGCAGAATTCGGTAGTAGGTGTTTGCTGGCTTGAGGTAGATCACGTCCATAAGCCCGACTGGGAGTTTATAGTCAACCTTAACCTTACCATCGACGAGCACCTTCCCCTCGGCAAGCATGCGCTTGGCTTCGGAGACTGTTTTCGCATGTCCAAGCACGTCCCTGAGGACGATGCCCAGCGGTATGGAATTGACTAGCTTGTGAGGACCTGCATTCGGCCTGATTACGAACTCGCGTTCCTTGATCTTGATCGGCCAGAACCTTGGTGCCGGATAAGTCTTTAGATGTCTTGACAAAAAATATTCCTCCATTCACTCATTTGGATTTCTTGGAGTCCTCCAGAGACCCCTTCCTTACCTTGTCGCTAAGGTCCAGCTTCGTCACTACGACCTTTGACGGTACCATCATCACGGGCTTGCTTGTGCCATCCATCTTCTTCATGTTGACACCGTCAACGGTGATCCTCATATCAGAAGTGAAGACGCCCGTAACCTTCCCCTCGTGCCCCTTATAGTCGCCCCTAACCACTGACACGGAGTCGCCTTTCCGGACATGGACCGTGCGTATGGAATACTGCCCTTTAAGCGCAGTCGAGAGCGGCGCACGGATTGTGCCGACCTTCGTCGATTGCTTGGAATATGACTTCCTTTGAGCCTTCGGACTAGTTGTTGTCAATTGCGCATACCTCCTCAAATCACCATCGAGGCTAGACCGGCGACTTTAGGCCACCTCTCGGCAGCCTCCTTCGCCACTGGGCCCCGTATCTCGGTTCCCTTGGTTTCGCCTTCCTCAGTAACTATGACCCCGGCATTGTCCTCGAACTGGAGCCAGGTGCCGTCCATCCTCCTGAACGGTTTCCTCTGCCTGACTATGACGCAGTGGAAGATCTGCCGCCTCGTGTCAGGTGTTCCTTGCTTCACCGACACAATGACCTTGTCGCCAACTGTGGCGGTCCCGATGCGTCTCACTCTTGTCTTGACCCTCGGAACGCCTATGATCATGACTACCTTGGCACCGCTATTGTCAGTGCACTTGAGAAGAGACTCATGATGGAGCCCTCCGCTAATGCCAGGTCTGTATGTAATGCCTCCGCCTAAACCCTTACCTCTCTTCGCCATCCTTAAACCCCACCCTTCTTATCGACCACTACAAATGCAACGGTCTTGCTCAATGGCCTGCATTCGTGTATGGTCACTATATCGCCCTTCGCTGCAGCTATGCACGGAGGGTTGTGAGCGTGTATCTTGGACTTCTTCTTGGCATATCTGTGGTACTTCGGATAGTGCTGAAGGAAGTCAATCTGAACAACCACGTTCTTGTGCATCTTGTCGCTAACGACCTTGCCTGTCAGGGTCATCCCCCTTGTTGAGAGGGTACCGTGAACGGGGCAATTTACGTCTCCACATGAAGCTATTTTAGACTCTTTTGCTTGTGACATCTACATTCTCCTCCTCTGTAGCCTTTTGAGCCGTTCCTCAGGGCTGTAGGCTATGGAGTTGCCGTCAACCATTACCTCACCAGGGAGGTAAAAAGCGAAACTGGACGAAACCTTCGGGATAGCCTTCTCTCGGATTCCCGTGGACACAACGAGTGTCCTTTCGGTCTCGTCGACAACGGTTCCGGTTACGCCGATGTGGGTTGGATCTGTGCTCGAAGCTACGCGCACTTTCAGCCCAACCAGGTCGGTGTAAAGCAAATTATACGGGTTGACATTGAAAATCATTCTTTTGGAGCCTCCTCTGCCGCCTTGGCCTTCCTGGTTCGCTTTGCCTTCGGCTTGGCCTCAGCTGGCGCTGCTTTTTCTACCGCGGGCTCCTCTGATTTCTTATCAGACTCTTCCTTCTGCTCAGTCGTCTCTGCTTTTGGTTTCTTCCCCTCGACCTTCCGGGCGATGCCAAGCTCCTCTTCCCTTGAGACCGTGTTGATCCTTGCGATTGTCTTCTTCAAGAGGCGGATTCTTCCCGGATTTTCGAGCGAACCGCCCATAGCCTTTGTTGCCATGAGCTTCGATAGCTCTACCTTGAGCTCAATAAGCCGTTTTTCCCGGTCTTCCTTGCTGAGTTTTCTAATCTCATGAATTCTGATGATTGCCATTATTCATCACTCCGCAGCCTTTGGAGCCTGCTCAACCACGTGGATGTCGTCTATCGTGTTCACTGGCAGGTATATGTTAACTTGGATGCCGAACATGCCAGCCTTGAGCTGGACTTGTGTGACTGCGTGGTCCATCGCATACTTCCGCGGATCTCCGGCCTTGAGTATGGCGCCGGTCTTGAATTTTTCGTATCTTGACCTTTCAGTCGAGAGCTTCCCTCGAATGACGATCTCCGCCCCCCTTGCCCCGGCCTCTGATATCTGCCTGAGTGCAATGAACGCAGACCTCCGGAAGTGTATGCCCCTCTCCAATGCGGAGGCAACTCTGCCCGCCATGATCCTTGCATTTAGCTCAGGAGTCTGGACTGGGATCACTGCGATCTGCGGGTTCTCCAGGTGGTACTTTGAATCGATCGTCTGCGCAAGCTCGCGAATCATTACGCCCTGCCTGCCGATGACCATGCCTGGCCTCTCCGCATAGATGACTACGCGGTTGCCCAATGGAGTCTTCTGGAACTCTACTCCAGCATAGCCTGCTCTCTTGAGCTCGTTCTTAAGGTAATTATCAATAACCATGTTCTTCGATGCTTTGTTGATGAAAAAACGCATTACGCTCAATTGCCTGCCTCCTCTACAACAATCTCAACGTGAGTCAGCGGATGTAAGAACGGAGTGGATCTGCCAAAGGCTCTTTGTATGTAGTTCTTCAGCTTCATGCCTGCCTGTGCGCATGCATGCTTGACCCGCAGATTCTCGACATCCAGCCCCTTGTTCTCGGCATTAGCCTTCGCGTTCTTCAGCACGTTGAGTATTTCAGCGGAGGCTTTTATCGGGTACCTGCCTGACGGTATTCCCCACCTGGATGAAATCTCGGCGTGATGCGGCACGTTGGAATTGAACTTTCCGTACGGCACACCTTCCTTCTTCTCGATGACTCGCTCCAAGTATTTCATCGCATCGTTTAGTTGCATGTCTCGTATCGCAGCGCAAATCTCCCTGGCCTCCTTAGGCGAAATATGGAGATCTCTACCACTCGCCTTAGCCATCCGGTCAGGATTAATCTCTTCCATTGAGTACCCGTATTCAGGCATTGACCACACATCCGAATTTGTTATGATGAGTCGAATTGCAAATTTACAACTTGAGAGGGCTATAAAAAGTTTTTTACGAGAAGAAAAATATGGAAAATGAAAAAAATGAAAAACGATGGAAGGAGGCTTACTTAAGCGGTATGAACATGGAGCTCCTTGTTGCCTTGAGACCTGGCGCGCCGTGCTGGACCTTGCCGCACGTTATCGCTTGCTCACCGAGATAGTGCCCGACCATCTCAGGGAGGATCTCGACCGACGTGAACTCCTTTCCATTGTGGACTGAAATCGTAAGCCCTACCATCTCCGGGAGGATGATCATATCCCTGCAGTGCGTCCTTATGACGAGCTTCTTGCCCTTTGTTAGGGCGTTCTTCGCCTTCCTGATCCTCTCGAACAGCGCCCTCTGCTCCGGGGTAAGGCCCCTGAGCAAAGACCTCCTCTGCCTCGCAGGGAGGAGCTTTATGAATTCGTCCATCGGCATGTTCACTAGCTGGCTGTTTGTATAGCCGCGGTACGTGAATTCTCTAAGTGCCATATCACATCAGACTCCTTTGATCACTTCTTCTTCCTTCCGGTCCTTCTCGAGGCGATTATGCCTACCTTCTGACCAGGAGGCGCATTCCTACCGACTGGCGTGCTTCCTCTCTGGTGAGAGCCTCCGCCGTGCGGGTGAGCGTACGGGCTCATTGATTTGCCTCTGTTGGTCGGGTAGTGGTGGGACCTCGCACGCCACTTGTGGTAGTTTGCGCCTGCCTTGAGCATCGGCTTCTCGGTTAGCCCCCCTGAGGCTACGATGCCGATGGTCGCGCGGCACGAGTTATCGAACGGCTTGATAATGCCTGACGGGAACTGGCACAGCACTTTGTCCGGTGTGTGCGAAACGAGCGTTGCATATCCGCCGGCGGACCTTACGAACTTGCCGCCGTCGCCAACCCTGTTCTCGATGTTGCAGACGAACGTACCTTCAGGTATTACCTTTAGCGGCAGCACGTTGCCGGGGCTGATTGGTGCGTCGGCGCCAAAGAAGATCCTCTGGCCCACGAAGACGCCCTCTGGGGCAATCATGAGCGTGGAGACACCTTCCTTGTTGTTCGCCATCGCAATTGGTGCGCCCCTTCCGGACTCGTGAACGATATCCTTGATTATGAACTCAACTGTGGAGGTATTCTCCTTCGGGAGGGCGGTAGGGTACATTACTCGGCCTAGCTTTCTCCACGACGGAGATACGAAGGCAGCACCGCCTCGACCCCTCCTCTGAAGCATCATTCTCTTTCCCATATTATTCACCTTTTCAATTCATTGAACGTTCATTGATTACAGGAGCCCGATCTTTGTCGCAAGCTCTGTTGCGCTGAATTCCTTCTCCAGAACCACCGATGCCTTCTTCTCAGCATTCGGGGTTATCTGAGTGTTGACAGACTTTACCTTAACGCTGTAGAGCTTCTCGACGGCCTGCTTGATCTGAGTTTTGTTGGACTTCATGTCTACTATGAAGATGAGCTTGTTCTCCTTCTCTACCCTCTCCAAAGCGGACTCTGATGACACCGGTCTCAATATTACGTCGGTAGGTTGCATCTAGATCACCATTTCATTTATTTTATGCATAGAGCTCGTCGAGCCTCTTGAATGCGGACTCGGTCCAGACGGTCAGCCTTCCAGCGTGACCACCTGGCGCTAGCCTCTCTACATTCAGAGAGTTGACGTCGGCGAATTCCACTCCTGTGAAGTTCCGCGTTGCCAGCCTCAATGTAGGCTTGAGCTCGTCGGCAACTACAAGTATGGACTTTGGCTTTATCCACCGCCGCCCGCGTGTCTTGCCCCTGCCAGATCTCTCCTTTATGCCAGCCTTTGCTCGCTCGACATCAGACCAGAGGGAAACCTTCTGCAGGAATTCGCGGAACTCTGCGGCTTTCTTCAGGCATTTAAGGTCGTCTGTGACAACGAATGGGAATGCTGTCCCTTCTGCCACGGCGTGTCCCCTCGCTACAACCATCTTTGGGTTTGCAGTGGCGGCGATTGCGGACTTGAGGGCTACTAGCCGCTCCTTGTTGTTGATCCGCTCGTGGTAGATCTTCTCCAGCTGAGCCGGGAACGCGACCCTTCCCCCGATAACGTTGGGGACGAAGGCTGCCCTGTTGGCGCCGTGTATCCTGGGGACCCTGGCCAAGTCGAGGCCAACGCCCAAGCTCTCAGCAGTGTTCTTCTTGCCGGCGAGGTAATCGCTGGTTCTCGGCTGGATCCGGGCGGACTGGCTGGAGAGGACTGCCCTCTTCACCAAATCTGGCCTTATGTCAGACGAGAATATTGCCGGGATGGGGAGCTCGGACTTTACCGAGCCGTCCAGAGCCAGCACTTTCACTGTATCGACTGCAACGCTCTTCTTTGGCATTCACTAAACCCCCTGCTTCGAGGCAAGGCTTATGGTCAGAACCTTCGGGGCTTCGATCTTATCCTTCTTTGCCCTGACGGGGAACCTCAGCCTCAGTAGCCTCTTGCACGGACCCGGTAAAGTGCCTTGCATGACAAGGTAGTCGTTCTTCACCAAGCCGTAGTGCAGGAAGCCGCCCATAACATTAATCTCGTTCGGGTTCTCGCCTACCTTGAGTACAAGCTTGTTGTACTCCGTCCTCTGGTGGTAGCCCATCTTCCCTGGCCGCGGTACCTCGAACATCATGTGCGGCTTTGAGGGGCTGATAGACGCGACGACCCTCTTGCCCTTCCTGTGCTTGTGCCAATTGGGCTGTATCTTGACGCCGAACCGCTTAACTGCGCCAGCAAAACCCTTTCCTTTGGTTACGCCTGTGACGTCGATGAACTGTCCTTCAGAGAAGAGATCCTTTACGCGAATCTCCTTGCCGAGCAGGCTCTTGGCATGCTCGAAGATTGCCTTGACGTCGCTCCCGCCAATCTTTATCTCGAGGACCTCGGGGGTCTTCTTGCCGAACCCGACCTTGAATGGCTGGGTCATAGCAAGCACCCTGAACTCGACTATCCTAGACAGGCGCGACTCGATCGCTGCCTGCGTTGGCGCAGGGTTGTATTCCTTCGGAATTGCTACTGAGCGATCTGCAAATTTCGGTAAATCCTTGGAAATGACTTCGCCAATGGTCCGTATGCCCTTGGGGGTCTTCTCATATGCCCTGTAGCCGTAGACCAGGACTGGCGGTACCTCAAGAACTGTAACCTCACGCATGACCTCCCTGTTGAAGAGAGGACTCTTCTGCCTGTTGTCAATCATGACGAGATGAGTTGTCCCAACCTTGTAACCAGCAAAGCCAAGTAATTTGGGAGCACCGCTGAACTTTGGCCAGGTCCTTACTCTACCGCTGATTCGCCTGGCGCGCACCCGGGGATAGAACATTAACGATCCTCTACGGGGTGCGCTCTTAGTTTTATGTCCCATTAGTAACCCTCCACTGTAAACTAGCTTGTTGATAGCAGCTTTACTAAAATATATTTCTATCTTTTTTGATACCTCAGGATTCAGGGCATAGAGGCATGAAAAAGCGCCTAAACCGCATTAGTTATTGAATCGAGGGTTGCGAGCGTGATAAGCACGGCCTCCTCGGTCCGGATTGTCGCAGTCCCCTGTTCTGGCGCAGTATTGATGACGAGGTCGGCAAGATCCTCGAGCTTTGTGCCGTCCCTCGCGATGATTTCGTGTACCCCCTCTGCAGGGGACCCAAAGAGCAGCGCCATCTTCTGCCCGGGCAGCATGAGCTCGCGTATCCTCGGCGCGACAGCCGTGGCAAGCTTCCCGACCCTGGACGTTGCGACGACAGAGTCCAGCAGGGGATCGTTAGCCTCGAGCGCCTGCCGGAGAGTCTTGTTCTCAAGCGAGACGGAGTAACCCCAGTAGTATGGCACGTCCTCCTTCTGGACGGGCACCCATGACCCTGAATCCTTGTCCAGCCTCATCGTCACTCGCCTGTTGAACGGGAGGTCACCCTTGTAGAAGACAGGGTCCCTGAATCCGATATCGACGGACGACCCGGACTTGCTGGATTTCAGGACGTATCCCTCCCGGTACTCGATCTTGGTGGACTCTAGCGGGTGGTGCGGGGTCCTGAGGGGTGGCATCATGCCGACATACCGCAGCGAGTCCGAGATGGGAAACTCCTTCTTCTTCAGGTACTGCGGTGTCTCTGCGTACGAGAGCAGGTCCCTGATCAGGAAGCCGTCCTCCCTAGAGTCGCTCTTCGCTGAGCGGTAGACAACGATCCTCTCTACGCGGAATATTGATGCCGCCCGCGCGATCTGGCCCACCTTGAAGGTCTTCTCTACAAGGCTAGGGACATCCGAGAGGATGGAGACGGGGATGAAGATGGATAACGAGTTGCTCCTTTTTTTCGGGATCGGCATAATTCAAACCTGCTATAAATTTGTAAAGCCGCTCCGATGAGCGGTCATTTGCAGCATCATTCAGAGATTACTGCTTCTCCGATATTGGCTTCTTCTTGCTCTCTTCCTTTATTGGGTTGAGTATAGTTGTCTTCTGACGGCCTCCCATCATAAACACCTCACGTAATCACCGAATTTGGAAGACGCTTTAAAACTTTGTCCTTTGTGGCGCGCCAAGTCAGGTTATTGAGCCGAATCGCTGGCGACCTAACTGAATCCGATTTATGCATGAAATGCGACCCGACCACGTTGCTTAACCATAATTATCAAGTGGGCGCAATCAATAGCATACATCTCGCGACAGAGGGCTTTGATGTCGGATAAGTTGAAGAAATTTTACAACTCCCTGACGGAAGCGATGGGGAGAGACGCGGTAACGGATGATTGCCAGATCGTCAGGCAGTATGCCCATGACTGCAGCTTCGCGCAGCCGCGCGAGCCGGCTCTTGTCGTATGGCCGAAGAGCACGGCGCATGTGCAGTTAGTGGTCAGAGAGGCGCTTGACGGGGGCATCCCACTTGTGCCCGTCAGCTCGAAGGGGGGCGGCAGGCAGAGCTAATCGGGCGCGGGCTGAACTGCCACATGCCAGGGGCGGGTCCCCAAGTATCGCCCCTCGCCAGCAGCACATCTGTCGCCGGACCGGGGTTCACGTCGCCTTCGACAGGATACTCCGCGAGAAATGTGCTCGGCGTCGAATGGGTTCTGCCATCGGGCGATCTCGTTCGGATGGAATCGCTAGGTCTGAGGGATGCGGATAGGGCAGACTGGTTCACAGCGGACGGCCCCGGACCATCGCTGAGGGGGATAATGCGCGGCTTCATGGGAGCCCTCGGCGGGCTAGGGGTCTTCACGCGGGTGGCGATAAAGCTCTACAGTTACCCCTGCGACTCCAAGTGGGAGATATCTGGCTACTCGCCCGATTATGCTTTTGCAGTTCCGGACTTCATGCAATACCACATAGTGGACTATGGCTCATACGAGAAGATGGGGGAGGGGTTCAGAAGAATCGAAGAGGAGGAGATCTGCTTCATGTGCTTCCACACCTCTGCGTATGGTCTAGGGGCAATCTTCTCGCACAAGATTGGTGACTTCATGAAGAGCATACCACCGACGCTGCTCGTGAAGCACCCCCTGGTGATAATGATCACGGGGAGGACCAGGCGCGAGTTTGAGTATAAGGAGCGGGTGCTCGAGGCGGTGAACACGCTTGATGCGTTCAATCCGCTGCTGCGGTTGCTCGCGAAGTACATAATGCGGATTAGACCAGGGTACTTCAGGCTCCTCTCCGACTTTACGGTCTTGGTAACCCGAGACGGCAACACATCGACAGAGACGGGCACGACGCTGCACGAAATAGTGATCTTCAAGAAGGTCGAAGGATGATGCCGGAGGGAGCGCTGTCCCTGTAAAAAGCTTATCTCTGACAACCGCAGAGTAAATCACGGCCAATGATGAATTTGCCGAGTTCGCGAAGCGAAAGCAATGGTGAAGAGTCACAACAGAGGCCAAATTCAACTGGTGAGGTCTTGTGGACACAAGCGAAAAGGATCTCAAGGGCATACTGAAGTATGCAAGGGCACACTGCGAAGACAGGTGCCCAGCGGACAGGGACCCCAACATATGCCTCGGCTTGATCGAGATATGCAAGGAGGCAGGGGAACCCATGCCGAATTGCTTCGAGGAGACCGAAGGTTTCTCAAGGGCATTCTTCAGCGCGAAGGTAAAGGACCTCGAGAAGAGGAGGGGCAAGAAGGTTCAGGACCTCCTGGCAGAGTTGAAGAATAATGGCGTCCGGACGCTGGAGGATCAGATAGACAAGATGGATGCGGAGTTCGCCCTCAGCGCCATAAAGGCGATCAACGACCGGGCAAAGTCTGCCAAGGCATAGTACGGGGCGGGCGGCGGCTTCCGCTTGCCTTATCTTTTTATCCTACCGTTTGCAATTCAATAGTCATTAGGCGCCAATGCGCCATTTTATGGTCAATCGGAGGAATACGCTGTGTCTGAAGGGGATGCGCTACGGAAGATGGACAAGAACTACTCTCCCCGCGCGGTCGAGGAGAAGTGGCAGGGAATATGGCTTGCAGGCGAGTTCAGCAAGGTTTACTGCTTCAAGAATGACGGAAAGCCGTTCTTCACGATAGACACGCCTCCGCCATTCACGTCCGGCGAGCTCCACATGGGGCACGCATACTGGAACTCAATAAACGACACGCTTGCCCGCTACAAGAGGATGAGGGGCTACGACGTCATACTCCCCCAGGGGTGGGACTGCCAGGGGCTCCCTACTGAGCTCAAGGTCCAGTTCAAATGGAAGGTCCCCAGGGACGACAGGAAGCTCTTCAGGGAGAAGTGCGTCGAATGGACGACCAACATGATCACCAGCATGAAGAGGACCATGATAAGGCTCGGCTACCGCCCGGACTGGGAGCAGCTCGAGTTCAGGACCATGGATAAGAGCTACTGGAAGGCGGTGCAGGGAACCCTCCTGACTATGTACGGGAAGGGGCTCATCTACAAGAAGGAATTCCCGGTCCAGTGGTGCCCCAAATGCGGCACGGCTTTGGCCCAAGCTGAACTTGGCTACGTGCAGAAGAAGGGCAAGCTGTTCTTTGTGAAGTTCGTAACGGCCGACGGGAGCGGGAGCGCCGAGATCGCGACGACAAGGCCGGAGCTCCTGAATGCCTGCCAGGCGGTGGCGGTCAACCCGCAGGACGAGAGGTACGGCGCGCTGGTCGGGAAGGAGGTTGCGGTCCCGGTCTTCGGAAACAAGGTCAGGGTCATCGCCGACGAGGCGGTAGACATGGCTTTCGGCACAGGCGTTGTCATGGTCTGCACATACGGCGACGAGCAGGACATCAAGTGGCAGCAGACTTACAGGCTACCCATCACCAGGGCGGTCGACGAGTACGGCAGGATGGCAAACGCCGGGAAGTACACGGGCATGAAGGCGCATATGGCTCGGGAGGAGATGGCCAAGGACCTGCAGGCTGCGGGCATGATATCGAAGATCGAGGAGTTCGAGCACAACGTGCTAACGCACAACGAGCGCGCCGACTGCATGACTCCTATAGAGTTTCTTGTCAAGGACCAGTGGTTCATAAAGTCGAAGGAGTTCAGGGAGATGATGCTGACCGACAACGGCCAGATGAAGTGGACGCCGAAGTTCATGAGCCCGAGGCTCGATGACTGGATCAACAGCATCGAGTGGGACTGGCTGATTTCTCGTCAGCGTGTCTTCGGGACGCCCATACCGTTCTGGCACTGCAGGTCCTGCAACGAGATAATCCCCCCAAGGGAGGAGGACCTTCCGGTCGACACGACGTCGAGCAAACCGCCGGTAGAGAGATGCCCCAAGTGCGGCAGTTCGGAGATAGTCGGCACCACCGACGTATGCGACTGCTGGGTCGACTCGAGCATAACGCCCCTCGTGGCCACGGGGTACTTCACGGACAAGGAGAGGTTCAAGAAGGCGTATCCGGCTGACCTCAGGCAGCAGGGCCACGACATCATAAGGACGTGGATGTACTACTCGACGCTCAGGTGCCATCTGCTGACAGGGCAGGCGCCGTTCAAGGGTGCGCTGATAAACGGCCACATACTCGGGCCGGATGGGTCGAGGATGTCCAAGTCCAAGGGAAACGTCATAGTCCCGGAGCAGGGCATAAATGAGTACGGCGCCGACGCGATACGCCAAGCGCTGCTCTCGCTGACCCTTGGGTCGGACTTCCCGTTCAAGTGGGAGCCGGTCAAGTACGGCAAGGGGTTCCTGCAGAAGGTTTGGTCATCGGCGCGCTTTGCTGAGGGATTCTTCAGCGAGAAGTCATATGAGGTCGTGGAGGGCGAGCTCGAGGACATCGACAGGTGGATCCTCTTCAGGCTTGCCGAGACGGTGCCGAAGGTGACCGAAGCCATGGACAGCTACCAGTTCAACGTCGCGGTCGACCTGCTCCAGCGCTTCTATTGGCACGACCTTTGCGACCAGTACATCGAAGCTGTGAAACCGCGTCTCTACGGACCGAAGACCCCGGAGAGCCAGAGGGCAGCAAAGGCCACGCTGTACAAGGTCATATGGACGTTCATCAGGCTCTTCGCCCCGATATGCCCGCACATCACCGAGGAGATTTATCAGACGGTGTTTAAGGACGGGCAGGGCGCTATTTCGGTCCATGCTGCGGCTTGGCCGGCTGCGGAAGAGAGGGACGCGGCAGACGGAGCCGTGGGGGGGCTGCTGGTCAAGGCAATATCCAGCCTCAGGACGAAGAAAGTCGAGATGAAGGTAGCCCTCTCAGCGGAGATCAGGCTCGGCAGGGTCTCCGGCAGCGAAGAGATAGTGAGGGTCTGCAAGGAGAACGAGTGGACTATCAAGCAGACTTTGCACATAGCGGAGCTCGAGTGCGTCGTGGGGGACGATGGCGCAGAGCTTGTTAGGTAAGCCAGGCAGGAAGAGGCAGGCAAAGGCATCAAGTGGAGATGAGATGACCCATGTGGAGGAAGCTGTCATGCTACCCCCTAAGGGGGGTGGACGAGAAGCTGGCGCAGCACCTTAGGCTTGTGCTCGAGTCCACACGCCTGCTCAACGAGCTCATTGAAGGGTGCAAGGGGAGGAACTGGACTATCGTAAGCGCTGTCTCCGAGAAGATAGCGATGACCGAGCGCGAGGCTGACGACGTCAAGAGGAAGGTCGAGCTGGGGCTCTACAGCGGCACTGTCTTCGTGGGCTTGAAGGAGGACTTCCTCAGGCTCTCCGAAGCGGTGGATAAGATAGCGGACAAGTCGAAGGATGCCGCAAGGATACTCGCAACTAGGGAGCCCTCGAAAGAGGAGCTCGACGTGCTCTTCGAGTGCAACATGGATATCACCAAGATGGTCTCAGGGATCTTCGAGACGGTAAAGCGCCTCGAGGATTCCATCGCGATGGTCAACGCCAATGCGAAAGGTGCGTTGAAGGGGGCCCATGAGGTGGAGAAGATGGAGGAGATGCTCGACGAGCAGAAGATGGAGCTGATAAAGCACCTCACAAAGAACGAGCCGAGGCTCTCCACGCTGACCTACCTCCAGTTCAGGGACTTCATATTCATGCTCGATATGGTCGCAGACTCGGCAGAGGAGGCATCGGATGTGCTGACCGCGATGATAATCAAGTCAGGTTCTTGAGGGCATGCTTTTTTTAGACAGCAGCCAAAGTTCTCATAGAGCCTGTAGGGGGGTGTTGCGTTGTTCTCGATTATTCTGGTAATCCTGACTGTCCTAACGCTTGGGATGACGGGCGCGAACAACGCCGGAAACTCGGCTGGGACAGTGGCAGGTTCGAAGTTCACATCATACCGCATCGGGATACTCATATTCGTGGCAGGGCTGATCACGGGCGCGCTCCTCGAGGGGGGAAAGCTCGCCGGTGCCATACAGGGGAGAGCGCTGTCAGGGGAGCTGCCGAGTTCATCGCTGGAGATGATCTTGGCGGTCACCTTATCGATGATACTGATAGCAACGGCACTGAAGCTCCCCCTGCCGATCACCCAAGCGGTATTTGGCGCTTCTATAGGGTGTGGCTTGTTCCTTGGCATCCCGCTCAATGCGGCGGGGATAACGCTCGTGCTCGCCGCATGGGCTGTGACGCCCTTCCTAGCGGCGGGAATATCCATGGTCTTGTCGAGAGTGCTCGTGCAGCACAATATGAACAGCGTTGGCGGGACGGTCTTCATCTATGGCGTCTTGACGATATTGACCGGCTTTTACACCGCATACTGCTTCGGCGCGAACACGCTTGGGCTCATAGCAGGGGTGATAGCGGAGGACGTCGGATGGAGTGGCGCCATAATCATCGCAGTGGCGTCGGCGGCTGCGGGCGGTTTTCTGATGGGGGAGAGGGTTTCGAGGACCGTCGGCGAGAAGGTGTCGAACCTCGGGCCTCCGACAGCCTTCGCCTCGCAGATCAGCGCCGCACTGGCTGTGCACTTGTTCACGCAGGGCGGGATACCGGTCTCGGTAAGCCATGCGATAATAGGGGGCGTGGCGGGCGGCGGCTTGGCGAAGGGAACTGGGGCGCTCAACAGGCAGACTGCCATCCAGCTCGCGGCACTGTGGCTGGCGACACCGGTCCTGTCGCTCGCGATGGCGTGGCTTCTCCAGGCAGCTTCTGCGGCATGATATGGAATGCAGGAGCCCTCGAAAAAGGGGTTTAGGGGCTCAGCATGGCTCTCGCGTTGGCGAGCGACGCCTTTATCGAAACTGAAGCAGACCCCGTGACCGGCATATCGTGCCCTGGGAGCATCGCCTCCACGTCGAGCTTCGCCAGCGAGTCCAGGCTTTTGATCATCTCGGCGTCGTTTCCACCTGCGAGGTCGGTCCTGCCGAAGTACCCGTCGGGGAATACAGTGTCGCCGCTTATCAGAAGCCGCTCTTGGGCGGAGTAGAAGCACGTGCTGCCCGGGGTGTGCCCGGGGGTGGCGATTGCCTTCAGGGAGAGGGACTCGAGGACGGCCACGCACTCGGGGCTCTCAAGCCCTTTTGCGCTGACCTTGCCTACGGTCGATTCCATGAGTTTAGCATCCTTCCGGCTTATGAAGACGGGCGTGCCGAGCGCGGAGAAGGACTTCAGCCCCATCACGTGGTCGTAGTGACCGTGGGTGAGCAGTATGCCCGCGATGTATTCACGGCATATCCCCGTAGCCTCGACGAACGAGAGGAGATCCGGATGGCCGCTGGCGTCGAAGATATAGTAGCCGCCATCCTGCTCCGTGACGTAGACGTTGGAGGATATGCCGATCCCGGTGAACGACTCCTCGTGGATTACGAGGTACCTCCCGGCTCGCGAGACGAGCGGCTGCGGGTGCCCCTTTGGCGCGGAAGGCGTCATCCTTTGGTAACCCCTAGCGGGACGAGCCTTGCTACAAACGTGGCTATCCCTAGCCTGTTGGAGACTTCGGCGACCCTATCAACGTCCTTGTAGGCGCCCGGAGCCTCCTCTGCGATGACCCTGACGTTGGCCGCACGGAGCTGTATGCCCCTGCTCTCGAGATCCTTCTTCACGTCGCTCCCCCAGTACTTCCTGATGGCTGCCTCGCGGCTGAGGAATCTGCCTGCGCCGTGCGCGGTGGATCCCCAGCTGAGCTCGAGCGACCTCGGCCCGCCGACAAGCAGGTAGGACGCAGTGCCCATGCTGCCAGGGATTATCACGGGTTGCCCAATCTCGCGGTACTCCTGCGTTACCTCAGGCCTCCCCGCCGGGAACGCCCTGGTGGCGCCCTTGCGGTGGACGTAGAGCGTCTTCCGCTTACCCTCGTGAAGGTGCTCCTCGCGCTTGGCGAGGTTGTGGGCCACGTCATAGACCAAGCGCATGCCGAGCCGTTCTGGGTCTGTGAGGAAGGTCTTCTGGAAGGCTTGACGCGTCCAATGCATGATGCATTGCCTATTGACCCACGCGTAGTTGCACGCTGCGCTCATGGCTGCGAAGTAGTCCAACGCCTCGCGGCTGTTCGCAGGGGCGCATGCGAGCTCCCTGTCAGGTATCTTCAGCCCATATTTCGTTACCGCCTGCTCCATCACGTGAAGGTAATCGCTGCAGACCTGGTGCCCCAGACCCCTTGATCCGGAGTGGATCATGACAACTACCTGGCCTTCGTGCTCGACGCCGAAAGCCTTGGCGGCGCGCTGGTTGAAGATCTTCTCAACAGCCTGGACCTCCAGGAAGTGGTTGCCGCTCCCGAGGGTGCCCAGCTGATTTGAGCCCCTGCCCTTTGCGTGGTCAGAGACTTTGCTGTGGTCAGCGGCTTTCATTGTTCCCCCCTCTTCGCACCTCCGGGCGTCCTCATCGTAGCCGTATCCCTTCTCAATGGCCCACGGAACCCCTCGGTCGATGACATTGTTGAGCTCAGTATTTGATAGATGAATGCCGCCTTTGCTGCCCAACCCTGAGGGGACGGCGTCGAACATCGCGTCAATCAACTTTGGCAATGCAGGCCGTACATCATTAACATCTAAATTAGAAAGCAGGAGTCGTACGCCACAGTTTATGTCGTAACCGACAGAGCCTGGTGAAATTATTCCGTTTTCCATATCGAATGCTGCGACCCCGCCTATAGGAAATCCGTAGCCTTGATGCCCGTCGGGCATCACTATGGAATAGTCCAGTATCCCCGGCAGGTGCGCGACGTTGGCGCACTGCGTGAGCGTGAGGTCCTCGGACATCTTCTGAATCAGGTCATTGTCGGCGTATATCCTGCCCGGCACGTTCATGCCCGGCTTGAATGACTTTGGGATCTCCCAAATGCAGTCCTGAAGCTTCTTGAGCGGGATGCCCCTGACCGAGCTGCTTGCATCTTCACCCGTTGCCATATGCGTTCACTTGGTTTAGAATAGTGTGCCGGGGTAATTAAGTTTCCAATTTGCCGAGCACGTGTGCGGGTCATATGTCCAGAACGAAGTACAGCTCCGCTTTTCCTGCCCCAGCCCACATAACCTTCATCAGCGAATAGGTCATGGCCTTGACGCCCACCTTCTGCCCATGAACGTTGGGCTCAAACGCCTCCCCGTGGAGCCTCGCCGTGAGGGCAAAGCCGCCCGACTTCCGGCGCCTGAGCGATTTGATTTCGGCCCTCGCCAGTGCAAAGCTCTCCGCGTCGAAGTGATAGATGAGGCGGTCGACCCACATGTAGAGGAGCTGCTCGATGTCGCTCGCCGCGAGCGCCAAGTCGATTGTCCTCTTGCACCTCACAGAGCCCTGGTCGAGCATTACATCGAAGGCTGCCGCCCCGGCATCCTCGAAGGCGCGGCTAATCGATGCAGAGGTAACGTGGACGTAGACATCCGACTTGTGGTCGAGGTACTCGTAGACCATTTCAATCAGGGCATTATATGCGGGCAGAAGTTTATTGTCCTTTCCGTAATCTGCACCAGAACAAGGGAAGCGTGCCCGAAGCGTTAAGGATAAAAACTGCCTAGCCGATATTTCACTAGTCGCCGAGGTGGCTGAGCGGTTAAGGCGCCGGCCTCGAGATCTTATAAAGAGTGGACAGGCAAGCCGGTTCCATTTCAATGGAGCAAGGGTTCGAATCCCTTCCTCGGCGCCAAATCATCTATGGCTGGTTCGCAGGTTATTAATAATGGGATAGGACAAAGTTCTTGCGATTAAGATGAGTGGGAAGGAGATGCCTGCTGCGCCCGGTGCCGGACAACAGGGGAAGAAGCGAAGACCCCCAGAAGAGCCCGAGCTGATGCTTAAGAATATCATAAGTTTCCTGCCCGACCCAACATTCGTGATCGACCGTTCAGGGAAGGTTCTGGCTTGGAACAGGGCAATGGAGTCGCTGACCGGCGTCCCAAGCGACGAGATGGTCGGGAAAGGCGACCACGAGTACGCCATCCACTTCTACGGCAAGAGGTGCCCCGTGCTGATCGACCTTATTCTCAACGGGGAACCGCGCGCCGAGAAGAAGTACGTCAATCTCGCCAGGGAGGACGGCACGATGACTGCGGAGTCGTACATAACGGTCAAGGGCCGCAACAGGTACGTCGTCGGGAACGCTGCGCTGCTCCGAGACGCGAATGGTGGAATCATTGGTGCAATCGAGACCTTCAGCGACATCACGGACCGCAGGAGGATGGAGGAGGAGCTTCAAGCCTACTCGAAGACGCTCGAGGCGCTCGTCGAGGAGGGGACTGCCCAGCTGAGGGAGGCGGAGAGGCTAGCCGCGATAGGCGAGACTGCCACGATAGTGGGTCACAACCTTCGAAACCCCTTGCAGGCGATGATCAATTCGCTGTACCTCCTCAAGGACGAGGTCTCGGGCATGGAGGAGGCTAAGAAGCGGGTATACCCCATAGTGAAAAGGCTGGAGAAGAACCTCGATTACATGAGCAAGATAGTGCTGGACCTGCAGGATTTTGCAAGACCGCTGAAGGTCGAGAAGACCCGCACCGATGCGAAGGCACTGCTCACCGATGTGATCGGCAGCATCAGTGTGTCGCCCGGGATAGTCATCAATCTGGAAGTTTGGGATGGGCTGGAGCTGCATGTCGATACGCTGCTGGCCAGGAGGGTCTTCACGAATCTGATAACCAATGCCGTGCAAGCAATGCCGGATGGCGGGAGCCTCAAGGTGAAGGCTATCAAGGCAGAGGAGATGGCGGAGGTATCCATAGAAGACACAGGGATTGGGATCTCCGAGGAGAACCTGAAGAACGTCTTCAAGCCACTCTTCACTACGAAGGCGAAAGGCCAAGGATTCGGTCTGGCGGTCAGCCGGAGGCTTGTCGAGGCCCATGGCGGCACTATCGAGGTGGCGTCAACGCTTGGAAAGGGCGCCAAATTCACGGTCCGTTTTCCGGCTGAGGCACCCTGAGCGGGAAGAAGCGCAATCAATTACTAACATTGAACCCACTGCGCAGCATTAGCCATTTTCATGATGGCATAGCAGCATTGCAAGTTTTACAAAGCCATGCGCTGATGAGAAGATGAAATCCGTTAAAATGGGGGGAAGAAAGATAACAGCGCGCAAAGCTGACAGTCAGAAGACAAGGTTAGGTAGGCTTGAAAAAGACCTACATAGTTCTAAACAAGCTCGATCTCGATGAACACGTCGTCAGGCACTTGTATGCGCATCATCTGGCGCATGGTCCTGTCGTCCGCATCTACATCGATAAGGCGCTTGTGGATCCTCATCTCCCACTTATCCCAAGTCTTGGTACCCTCACCAGCCGGAGACTTCAGTGTCGGGACTAGAAGTTTCTTGGTTGGGAGCGGGACCGGACCTGCAATCTTTACGCCAGTCTTCTCAGCTATCTTCCTTATTTGAGTGCACACATCCTCCAGCTTTTGGAAGTCGGTGCTGCTTAGCATTATTCTAGCTTTTTGCGGCATTAAAAACACCAAAAAAAAAGGGATTACTTGGTGAGTACAGCGGGCTTAACCTCGATGCACACACCGGCAGCCACTGTGCGGCCCATATCTCTTAGGGCGAACCTGCCCAATGGCGCTAGATCTGTATATGGCTCGATGACCAACGGCTTTGTTGGCTTGAAAGTCACGATTGCGCTGTCGCCTTGCTTGAGGAATGTTGGCTTCTCTTCAATGACTGCACCGGTCTTGGGGTCGATCTTCTTCTCGAGGTCCAAGAACGTCGTTGCTACCGTAGCTGTGTGGACGTGGAGCACTGGAGTGTATCCAGCGGCGATTGCTGTCGGGTGGTAAAGGACGAAGATCCTGCCCTTGAAGGTCTCGGCAACTGTTGGCGGCTTGACTGTATCTCCGCAAACATCTCCCCTGTGCACATCGGTCTTGCCAACGCCCTTGACGTTGTAGCCGACGTTATCGCCCGGGAGTGCCTGTTCGATCTTCATGTGGTGGGTCTCAATATCCTTGAGCTCCCCGCCCTTGTTTGCAGGCATGAAGATTACTTGCATATTTCTCTTCATGACGCCCGTCTCTATCCTGCCTACTGGGACGGTTCCGACGCCTGTAATTGTGTAGACGTCCTGCACTGGAACGCGGAGCGGCTTGTTGATTGGCTTCTCTGGAGGTATGAAGGTGTCCATTGCCTCAAAGAGGGTTGGCCCCTTATACCATGCAGTGTTCTTGCTCTGCTTGATGATGTTGTCGCCCTTCCAGCCTGAAATCGGGACTGCGATGATCTTGCTGATGTCGTAGCCGATCATCTTGAGGAACTTCAGCACGCCATCCTTGACCTCATTGAACCTTGTCTGGTCATAGTTGACGGTCTGGTCGTCCATCTTGTTGACTGCTACAACTATCTGGTTGACGCCTAGGGTCTTCGCAAGGAATGCGTGTTCCCTGGTCTGGCCGCCCGGACCCATGCCGGCCTCGTACTCTCCCTTCTTGCAGGAGATTACAAGGATTGCGGCGTCTGCCTGAGATGCGCCGGTGATCATGTTCTTGACGAAGTCCCTGTGCCCTGGCGCGTCGATGATTGTGAAGAAGTATTTTGGAGTCTCGAACTTCCAGAAGGAGAGGTCAATTGTCATGTCTCTTTCTCTCTCTTCCTTCAGCTTGTCACCAAGCCAAGCGTATTTTGCGAATTCCTTTCCGGTCTGCTTCGCTTCCTCCTCTAGCGCAGCCAGTGTTCTGTCATCAAGGCCGCCAGCGAGGAATAGCAAGTGTCCTACAAGTGTGCTCTTGCCGTTGTCTACGTGCCCCATAACGAGCATATTCAAGTGTTCTTTCTTCGAAGATGACATTCGGTATCAGCTCTCTAAGATACTAATTGTGTTGAAGGTTAAAAATCTTAGGTAATATAAAAACTTTTATTAAGAAAAATTGTTGTGGCGGGAGCCACTTCCCGCATTCCCAGTGCGCTTATCTGGCGGAGATAGCTATGCGCTCGATCTCTTCGCGTTTCTGGACCGAGTAGCTCTTGCTGTCCTTCGCGGATGCAAGTGTTATCTCATCTGCAAGGCACTCCTCGAACGGCTTGTTGCTGCTGAATGAGGAGGTGCGTGCCGCATCCGTGATGAACCTGAGCGCCAAGTCGATTCTCCTCTGTGGAGATGCATCAACCGACTGCGGGTATGAAACGCCGCCGTAGCTGATCCTCGTGACCTCTTCGCGCGGAGCGGCGTACTCAAGCGCCCTTACAAGGACCTGAAGCGGGTTCTCGCCCGTCTTGAGGCTGATGATCTCGAAGGTCGAGGCGACTGCGTTGAGGGCGAGCATCTTCTTGCCGCCGTTCGCACCGTGGCGCATGACCCTGTTGGCCAGCCTCTCTACTATGTTGATCTTGGTCTTGCCAAAACGCTTGTGCTCGTGCCTGCCGCATGAATGTGCAGAAAGAGTAGGAGTGATTGAAATGACGGACTTTAGGCCGATATCCTTGATCTCGATGTTAGTCGTGTCCCACTTGCCGAAGATCTTAATCTCGGACATTTGATTACCTCACTGGCTTCTGTTTCTTACCGGTCATCAGGGCCTTTAGAGAGACCCCGTTAATCTTGACTACTTTCCACCTGACTCCTGGAAGGTCTCCCATTGAGCCGCCTCCAGGGCCGCCTATGCCTTCGATGATGACTTCGTCGTGCTCGTCCACGAAGTTTAGCGCGCCGTCACCGGGGAGGAAGGCAGTAACCTGTTTGCCGTTCTTAATGAGCTGAATCCTGACGCACTTCCTGACTGCTGAGTTGGGCTGCCGGCTCTCCACGCCCACCTTCTCCAAGACGATTCCCCTGGATTGCGGTGCGCCTTCGAGTGGGTCCGCCTTTACGTCGAGCTTGAGGGCTCTCCTCTTGAACTGCCTCAGACTCCATCGGAAGGACTTTCGTTTCTCAGAGATTTTCCTTCCTGCGAGCAGACCCTTTGGTGATTTTGAACCTGCCATGAAATACACCTTTGATGCGAAGTTAGGAAATCACAACCAATTATATAACTTCTTCGCTACTTGACGCTCATCGGACTGGGCTCTGGATCGACTCTGCGGATCAGAGGACAACAACATTGTCCAGGTCGAAGTGCCGCTTCATAAGGAGCCGGGTCTTCGCGATGTTCTTGCCGCTCTTGCCGATGGCCATCCCCTTATCGTGGGGATCGACCGTTACCTGTGCTACAGTGTGGCCGTCGGAAGTCTTGTTTATCCTGATCCCGCGTATCTTCGCTGGGGCGATGATGTTCTTGATGAAACCCTCGGGGGTCTCTGCATACTCAACAATCTCAACGGGCCGGTTTATGACTTTCCTGGTTCGCTCGATGTTGGTGCCGTTCTTTCCTATTGCAAGCCCCATGTCGCCCGGGCGTATGATGTAGATTATGCCGTTGTCTTCCGGGCTTAGGACGCAGTCCTTCGCCACCGCCCCGGTCAGGCTCTCGAGGAGGGCGATGAACCGCATATCGTCCGAGGTCAGCTTGATTGTAGGTAAGACTTAGCCCTCCTGGACCTTGAGTATGGCGGATTCGCCAGGGTCAACGATAGTCAATATGCTCACAGGATATGGCTTGCCGCATACGCCGCCCAGCTCCCAGCTGGAGCCGGGGAACTTGTATAAAGGCGTTTCACTGCCTGCCGAAGCCTTGATCTTTGCTGCTATTTCATCCGGAGCATTGGCAGCTATGACGATGAGCTTTGCCTTCTTCTTGTTGGCTGTCTTGAGGCCGACCTTGAAGCCGATCTCGACCTTGCCTGTGTTTATTGCTACTTTGAGCTCTTTTGCTAAATCCATACTATGTACCTTCTTTTGAGAATCTCATAAACAATTCGACGATACCGGTGCCCAGCGGGATTGGCTGTCCGACAATCACGTTCTCCGTAACTCCCTCCAAGAGGTCCTCTTCTCCATGTGCTGCCGCATCCAATAAATGTTTTACGGTTACCTCGAATGCAGCCCTCGCGAGGACGCTCGACTTCTCGCCGCTGACCCCGTGCCTGCCAATCTGCCTTATCTTGCCAGTGGAGGTCATAAGGTCGGCCACCAGTATCATGTGCCGGACGTCTACGTCTAAGCCTTGCTGGTCGAGGACCTCGAAGGCTTCGCGTATTATGGCGCTCCTCGCGGCCTCGATTCCGAGGACCTCTGCAATCTCGGAGACGTTGTTCGTATAGACCTTGTTCGCGTCGATGCCCTTGATGTTGAGGATCACCTGCGAGAGGTTGGAGCCGTCCGTCCTCAGCAGATACTCGTCGCCCTTCTTCTCGATGACGACCCTCTTGATGCCCTTGATTCCCTTCAGGCGGAGGTCCATTATGCGCTCCCTTACGCGCTTGATCTTGTCCCGGTCGGTAATGTCCGGTGTGATCGTTATGTTGTTGCCCTCGACCTCGACAGAGCCGGGTATCTTGAGCTTTTCTATCGACTTCTTGATGTAGTCGATCTCGATCATCTTGTCCTCGCACATCTCGTTGTCGACTTCGATAGTGAAGTTGTTGAGCATCTCGTAGCCTATGCTCTTGGCGATGTTCTCCACAGTCACGGTCTCAATCTTGGACGCGATGTCCTTCGCCTTGTTCAGGTCGTGCTTGTGGTCTTCATCGAGGAAGATGGTCATCGTAGGAGTTGATGGTATGCGCCTAGCGTCTACGATTTCGATAAGCCTCGGAAGACCCAAAGTCACGTTGAGCTCCCTGACACCCGCATAGTGGAATGTCCTTAGAGTCATCTGGGTTCCTGGCTCGCCCACGGACTGGGCAGCAACGGTTCCTGCAGCCTCCCCCGGCTCAATGAGAGCCTTGACGTAAGAGGTGTAAGTGTTTTCCACAACCTTCGACATCTGGGTTTCGCTTAGCTTGCCCTTGTACGGCGTCAGCTTTGTCTTGAGGTCGTCGACAAGCTTCTTTGGGAGTTTTCTGTCTTTCTTGTCGAGTACCTCATCGACGATTGGCAGCTCCGGGGCGGCAACCTCAGCCCTGCGCTTTGGCTTTACCCTGTCGGCGTCTTCGCCGGCAGACTCGGCGTCTGCATCATCTTCGGCTGCTGCGACCGCCTTCGGCTTCTTTGCCTTGGTCTTGGCGGCGGTTGTCTTCTTGGCAGGGGCTTTTTCCTTCGCTGCTGGCGCGGCTTCCTCGGCTTTCTTCGAGCTGGTCTTTGCCTTGGTCTTGGCGCTCGCCTTGGCCTTTGCCTTAGCCTTGGTCGAGGTCGGCTCTTCAGCCGCTATGACCTCGACTACCTCTGCTTCTTCTGCCTTGACTGGTTTTTCTGCGGTTTTTTTCTTGGCCATCTCACTTGCCTCCTGCCTTGACGACCCTCTCGATTATCTTGTCGATGTTGACGGCTTTCCCGTGGTCGCTCTTTGCCGGGTCTACGCCGTCGTCGCCGTAGATGAACTGTATTATGGATCCGTCGGTTCCCCTTACGGTCCAGTCATACTCTACCCTGATATCCTGCAGGGCGTTGATGAGCCTGCGCTGCATGTAGCCGCTCTGGCTTGTCCTGACGGCTGTGTCCACCAATCCTTCTCTCCCGCCCATGGCGTGGAAGAAGAACTCGATGGGGTTGAGCTTGTCCTTGTAGCTGCTGTAGACGAAGCCGTGGGCTTCTGCGCCGCGGTCGCCGACCTTGAAGTGCGGCAGCGTCCTGTTCTGGTAACCCCTGGTAATCCTTTCGCCCCTGACCGCCTGCTGGCCTACGCATGCGACCATGTGCGCGAGGTTCATGAGGCTTCCCCTAGCTCCGGTCTTAGCCATGAGCAGCGCTGTGTTGCCTTCCTTCAGGTGCTTGCTGGCAATCTCTCCTGATGATTCCCTCGCTTTCTCCAGGACCTGCATCACCTGTGTCTCAAGGGTCTCCTCAAGCGTCCTTCCTGGCAATCGCTCAAGCAGCCCTTCATGGTATGCTTCGATGTTAGCGTTGACCTGCTTCTCGGCTTCCCTAATGACGCTCCTGACCTTTTCCTTTGCCTCCTTGTCGAGCTCCTCGTCATCGAGCCCTATCGTCAGCCCGCGGCTGTCGATGAATGCAAGGAACAGCTTGAACGCCTTGTCGATGTAGTCCCTGCCCATATCTGTGCCGTAGTCCTTCACGAGCCTGTGAAGGACCGATTCCGGCTGCTGGGCGCCGATCGCCTTCTTATCGATGACGCCGGCGAGGAGCTGGCCGTCCTTGATCACCACGTAGGCGTCGTTCTCGCACTCCTCCTGCTTGCAGACGTTGCACTTCTGGCATATGTTGGACTTGAGCGTGTAGTTGAACCCCTTAGGGAAGAAGAGGCTGGCCAGCTGCTTGCCGGTCCAGTACTCCTTGGGTGACTTCGACTCCGGCGGCGGCAGCGGGCCCCTATAGCCTGCGCTCGCCAGGAGCTGTGCTGCGTCGGCCTTTGAGAGTATAGTGCTCCTGCGGGTTAGCATATAGGCGCCTGATATGTAGTCCTGGATGCCACCCATGATTGGGCCGCCGTACCTGGGGGAGAGAATCTGCTCCTGCACCAGCATCAGCACCAACGCCTCTGCCCTGGCCTCCTCGCTCTGGGGGACGTGAAGGTTCATCTCGTCTCCGTCGAAGTCGGCGTTGTATGGCGGGCAGACGCAGAGGTTGAGCCTGAATGTCTTGTAAGGCAGGACCCTGACCCTGTGCGCCATAATTGACATCCTGTGCAGCGACGGCTGCCTGTTGAAGAGGACCACGTCGCCGTTCTTGAGGTGCCGCTCGACCACGAAGCCGATCTCGGTTGCGTCGGCAGTGAGCTTGCGGTCCTTGGGGAAGCGGAGATCGATCCTCCTGCCGTCTGGGCGTATTATGTAGTTAGCGCCTGGGTGTCCATCCGGCCCGTTCGTTATGATCGTCTTGAGCTCATCTATATTGTACTTGTTGACCCGCTCCGGGATTGTGAGCAGCTTTGCGATGTCGACTGGGACGCCGACCTCGTTCATGCTGATTATCGGGTCAGGCGAGATTACCGTCCTTGCGGAGAAGTCGACGCGCTTGCCGGAGAGGTTCGACCTGAAGCGGCCTTCCTTGCCCTTCAGCCTCTGGGCGATCGTCCGCAGCGGCCTGCCTGACCTGTGCCTCGCTGGCGGTATGCCCGAGGTCTCGTTGTCGAAGTAGGTCGTTACGTGGTACTGGAGCAGCTCCCAGAGGTCCTCTATGATCAGCTGGGGTGCGCCTGCGTCGATGTTCTCCTTGAGCCTCTCGTTGATCCTGATTATGTCCACTAGCTTGTGGGTCAGGTCGTCCTCTGACCGCACGCCTGACTCGAGCGTTATCGAGGGGCGGACGGTTGATGGCGGAACTGGGAGCACCGTGAGGAGCATCCACTCCGGCCGAGCCATCGATGGGTCGAGCCCTATGAGCGATGCGTCAATCTCGGTGATGCGCTCGAGCCTTCCCCTTATCTCGTTGGAGTAGATCCTCTTTGGGCCCTCCTTCCTCTCCTCGGAGTACCCTGTCGGCTTCTCGAACTTGATCTTGAACTGACCTTCGTGGCAGTAGGGGCATTCGCTTGCCTTGTTCGCCTTCTTCAGGATCTGGTCTGCGAGCTTGAACCTGAACTGCGGCCACTTCTTCCTGTACTTATCCATCCTCAGGGAGTACTTCCTATAGTCCTCCTCAGAGAGGAGCAGCCTCCCGCAGTTCCAGCATGTCCCCCTTAGCATGAGGTAGACTAGCTTGGCGAATCCAGGATGGACCACCGGCCTTGCGAGCTCGATGTGGCCGAAGTGACCCGGGCAGTTGCCAACGCGGTTACCGCATGTCTGGCACTTCTGCCCCGGCTCTATCGTCCCGAGCTTCCGGTCCATGAGCCCGGCGTCGATCGGCACGCCGTCCTCATCGTAGGTGTCCGCGGTAATTATGTTGACGACGGACATCTTCCTGATGCTCTCTGGCGAGAGCAAGCCGAACTTGATTCCGTGAATAGCCTTTGCGAGTTCTGATAGGGACATGTCTCTACACCCTCTCCTGTAGCCTCAGCCTTGGGGCTACCCCCAGGCTCATTAGCTCCTGCAACAGCAGCTTGAAGGCATACGACATGACCACCTTGGTCGTCTTTGCCTTCTCCCCGCATATCGGGCAGAAGTTCTTGTCTTTGATCCTGTCGTAGTATGAGATCAGGCCGCAGTCCTCGCAGATGTTCACGACTGTGCGGTCGGACTCTTCGAGGAGCCGCTCCTTCAGGAGCATTGCCGCACCATGTCCAACGAGGCAATCGCGTTCCATCTCTCCGAACCTAAGGCCTCCTTCCCTTGCACGGCCTTCGGTCGGCTGCCTTGTGAGTATCTGGACTGGCCCGCGGGCCCTGGCGTGCATCTTGTCTGCAACCATGTGGTGGAGCTTGAGGTAGTAGGCGATGCCCACGTAGACGTCAGCCTCCAGCATCCTTCCGGTCCTGCCGTCGTAGAGGACCTCCTTGCCCGTCGGCTTGAGACCGCACTTCTTCAGCAGCTCGCGCATAGTCTTCTCGCTGTCGCCGCAGAAGGCGGTGCCGTCAATCGGCTTGCCTGAGGCCGCGTGAGCCTTGCCGCCGAGCAGCTCTAGCAGCTGCCCAAGCGTCATCCTTGATGGGATGGCGTGCGGGTTGATTATCAGGTCAGGCACGACGCCATCCTCTGTGTATGGCATGTCGTACTGAGGGACCAGCATCCCGATGACGCCCTTCTGCCCGTGCCTTGAGGCGAACTTGTCTCCGAGCTCGGGTATCCTCTCGTTCCTGACGCGGATCTTGACGAGCTTGTTGCCGTCCGAGGTCTCGGTGATTATCACCAAGTCGACGACGCCGTCCTCACCCGCCCTCATCGAGACGGATGTCTCCCGCCTCTGCGGCCCGGCCTGCTCGAACTCCTTATACTCCTCGAGGAATCTGGGCGGGCTGGTCTTGCCGACCAGGACATCGCCGCCCTTGAGGGCGGACTCCGGCTCGATTATGCCGTCATCCCCGAGCGAGGAGTATGACTCTGATGTCCTGTAGCCCCTAACTGTCGGGGACGGGACCTCGATCTTGTCCTCCTGGCCTCCAGGGTACCTGCGCTCCTCTGTCTCGTAGCACCTGAAGAACGAGGACCTCGCAAGGCCCCTCTCAACGGAGGACTTGTTCATTATCAGGGCGTCCTCTATGTTGAACCCCGAGTAGGAAAGTATCGCGACCACGAAGTTCTGCCCCGCGGGCCTCTTGTCAAGCTCGAGGGTCTTCGCGGACCTCGTGTTAACCATGGGCTTCTGCGGATAGTGCAGCAGGTGCCCCCTGGTGTCGAGGCGCTTTGAGTAGTTGGCGCTGTAGAAGCCTAGCGACTGCTTTATCATGGCTGAGCCGTAGGTGTTCCTTGGCGACTGGTTCGCCTCGAGGAACGGAATCATGGATGCGCTTATGCCGAGTATGGTCGATGCGACTATCTCGAGGTGCGTGCGCTCCTTGTCCAGGTTCTTGAGGTCCAGCGCTATGTAGGCGTTCTCCTCCTCCTCTGCGTCGAGGTATTCCACAACGCCCTGCTGGATGAGCTCGTTCCACAGCCACTCGTTGGCCACAAGCCGCTCGATGTGCTCCTTTGTGAGCTTTGGAAGCGCGTCGTCGACGATTATGAGCGGGCGCCTTACCCTCCCTGCGTCGCAGTTGACGTAGACCTCGTTTATATCACCCTGCTTGTAGTGGGCCACGTTGACCTCGTTACCCAGCCTGCCCTTCCGGCGCATCTTCCTGACGTCTGCGACCAGGAGCTCGGGCTTCTCGTGGATCCCTATGAGCCTGCCGTTCAGTATTACCTTCGCGCCGGTCATGGTCTTCTTCCTTGCTGAGTCGATCGCTTCGGTGTTGAGCTCGTAAAGGAGCTCCTCGACCGGGCGTTCGTCCATGCCCACGGATATGAATGACATCAACGCGAGGTTCTTGACCAGCCCGCAGTTCGGGCCTTCGGGGGTCTCGCTCGGGCAGAGCCTGCCCCATTGGGTTGAGTGGAGGTCCCTTGCCTCGAAGTGAGGCTGCGACCTGCTGAGCGGGGATATGATCCTCCTCAGGTGGCCAATGGTCGACAGGTAGTTCGTGCGGTCGAGCAGCTGGCTCACGCCCGCCTTGCCGCCGACCCAGTTGCCGGTGGCCAGCGCGTGCCTGAGGCGCTCGGTTATGACGTCCGCCCTGACGAGTGTCGGGATCGAGACGCGCCTGCTCCTGCTCTTTGCCCTCTCGAGCTGGTACTTCATGTCCCTGCAGAAGCTCTTGAATGCGACCCTGAAGAGGCCGGCGAGCAGATCGCCTGCTAGCTTGAGCCTCTTGTTAGCGTAATGGTCCTTGTCGTCTGCCGCCCTGCGCTGAATGGAGAGCTCTATGAGCTTCTCTGCCATCTGGCCCAGGAACAGCGACTTCTTCTTCCTGTCCGGCTCGGTCATGCCGAGGTGTGGCAGGAGGTACTTGTCCAAAATCTGGAGCGCCCGCGAGACTCGGAAGTCCTTTGTCTGGCCTATGGCGACCCTGTTGCCGATATAGTCCAGGGCATCCTCTGTTGCATTGATCTCGATTCCGCCCTCGAGGGTTGGAATGAGCGCCTTCTGGACGTTGGGGTCGCTCGAGACGTAGTCCACGAGTTCCTTGTCTGACGAGACGCCGAGCGCCTTCATGAGAATTGCCAGCGAGATCCTTCCTGGGATCGACGGGAACGTTACCATCAGCCCGCCGTCCTTCATCCTTTCGATCGTGACCGGCACCCTGAACCCGGATGTCGCGGAGAAGACCTTCGCGACGTGCGTAACCGGCGAAGCGCCCTCCATCTTGTCTACGAGGATCCTGTTTACCGCGAGGTCCTCCTGTATGACGACGACCCTCTCCGAGCCGTTCACTATGAAGTAGCCTCCGGGATCTGCCGGGTCCTCTCCCGCCTTGATCAGCTCCTCCTTTGTTGCCTTCGAAAGGGCGCAGTAGGAGGACCGGACCATTATCGGGAGCTTGCCGATGTAGACCGATATCGGCTCCTCTTCGTAGCCATCCTCTATCGGCGTTACCTGGAGGTGCATCGATGCGGCGTACGTGAGGTTCCTCTGCCTAGCCTCCATGGGGAGGATCTCCTTCTCGGAGCCGTCCGCCTCGTGGATAGTCGGCTTTCCGATGGTGAGCTTGCCGAGCTTTATCTTGAAACCTATATCGGTCTCGATGACGCTCTGCTCATCCACAATCTCCTGGAGCTTGTTCTTTATGAAATCGTCAAATGAATCCAAATGCTGTCTCACGAGACCCTTCTCCTTGAAGAAGGACTCGATGAGCTCCCATCTGTCGTCCATTACTATTTCGCTCAACAAAATCACCCTGGCACAACATAACGGTAGGCAACTGCATTACCTGCGACCAGGCTCTTCCTCGTTATCTCGAGGATCTGCCCTGGGCCGATGACCGGCTCGTAGTAGTCGCACTTCTCATTCTCGCACTTTATGACCTTCTTTTGGGTCATTATGCCCTTGACTTCCCTCTCCTGAACGGTTTCCACCAATTTGCTGTCGCATTTGGGGCAGCGGGCGACCTTCTGCGCCTCCTTCAGCCTCACGCAGACGGGGTCGCTGTTCCTTATCCATGGCAGGTCCTCCTTCCTTATTCCGAGGGCTTTTCGGAGCGCATGGTACTCCTCACGGTTGAGGATCCTGAACTCCGGTACAAGGTCATGCTCGAGAATATCAAATTTGCCCAAATTTACCACCCAAAAGAATGAAACAAACACAAGATGCCCAGAATCGAGCTAACCATTCACAAAAATAATGCGGTTAATAAAGTTTTTGATACTTCACAGTACCCATTTGGCATAGAAGGGCAGCCTCTTCGGGGCAATCCGATGGGCCGGAATGCGGAAATGGTGGTCCCGCCCGCCGGATTTGAACCAGCGACCACCCGGTAATTGCCCAGGCTGACGCAAGGACATATACCGCCCAAGGCGAATTCCCTTGCGCGACCATCGGTCTACAGCCGGGCGCTCTACCACTGAGCTAGGGCGGGCTAAAGCTATTTGAAAAGGTATCCACATTTATAGTTTTTTCTTGGACTTCAGGCCCGGGAAAAGAGCCTAGGGTCTTGCGCCAAGGGTCACAAACAATGTGAGGGGGGAGCCTTCCCTGATGACAGTGACGTTCATCGCCTGGCCAGGGTGGTAGGACTCGAGCAGAGAGGTCATGTCGTCGAGCGTGGTTATCAGCTTGTCGTCGATGGCGATGATCAGATCGCCGCCGCCCGATACAGTGCTGTTGGCGACGCCCACGGTGAAGGAGCCGCCGCGTATGCCTGCGTCATCAGCGGGTGTGCCATCGGTGACGGACTGGACCAGGACGCCGTATGTCACCGGGAGGGAGAGGGCGTTGGAGATCAGGTAGCTGTTTGAGAGGCTCTTCATTCCGAGGTAGGCGTGCTGGTAAGAGCCGGTCGTCGTGAGCGATACGATCTCCCTAAGCAGGGAGTCGGACGGCACTGCGAAGCCGACGTTCTGCGACCCGGATATGATGGCGGTCGTCATCCCTACGACCCTGCCCATCGAGTCGAGGAGCGGGCCGCCGGAGTTGCCCGGGTTGATCGGCGTGCTTATCTGAATGACTCCGGCGATCGTGTAGCTGCCTGCGGTCTCGGTCTGGATGCCCCTCCCGAGCTGGCTGACTATCCCGACGGTGAGCGTGCTCTCGAGCCCGTACGGGTTCCCGATGGCTATGACGGAGTCGCCGACGAGGAGCCCGGACGAGGAGGCCACTGTCAGGGGCTTGAGCTTCGAGGCGGGGGCGTTGGGCCTGAGCACGGCGATGTCGCTGTACTTGTCCATGCCCACGACCGAGAAGCTGTAGGACTCGCCGTCTATGAAGGTTATCGAGGAGTTAAGGAGCCCGTCGACGACGTGGTAGTTGGTGATTACTAGTGGCTCGCCGGTGAGGTTGATGACGAAACCGGAACCGAGGATCTCATCGTAGGTCGTGACGAAGAACGATGTAGACTCGACGAGCCCGGTTATGGTGACTATGGACGCCTTCGAGGAGTTGTAGATTGCGTTCAGGCTCGGGATGCTATCGATCGATGTGAGGTTGCGGATAGCCATGTCGTTGAGCTGCGACTGCAGCGATGCGACGAGCCCTTCCAGCGAGCTGATCCGTCCAGCCAAGTACTCGCTGTCGTCCGACGGCTGGGAAGTTATCGACCCGAGGGCATAGCCGGCGTACAGGCCAACGACGAGAAGGAGGAGTAACAGCGGAATTGGGCTCTTTTTTTCTTGGGACATCTCAGATAGCCTCAACGCGCAGGGCATCATATGATACAACAATCGTGCAGCACAATATTAAGCTTGATGAGTGGTGCGGCTTGAGCTGGCGCTTTCCAATCGGGCGAAGATATAGATAGATTTTAATAGCTCACTTTAAAGAAGAATCCGAGGAAGCCCTGGTAGTATAGTTCGGCCCAGTATACAGGCCTGTCGAGGACGGCGTTGCCATCAGGCAGGTCCGTAGATAGTCTGTGACCCGGGTTCGAATCCCGGCCAGGGCGCCTTTTTCTCTTATTGATTAAAGTCCCTGCGCCCAAGGATTCATGCGGCGGGTGGTGCAATTTTAGCAGCGAAGGACTCGAGCCCGCGCGCATAGCTGCCGCTTTTAACGTCTTTTTCGGAGAATGAAGCGACCGCGACCGGTGCCTTGCCGCAGACCTTCTCCATTTGGGCCATCGTCTTCACGGCATTATCGCTGCCGCTTGTTGTAATAAAGGCGACCGCCTTCGGCGCTTTCCCATCCTGCGCCATCGCCTTGAGATACGCGAGTGCGGCGCACGACATCTTCCCTGCCCAGATAGGGGTCCCAATGACCACGAGATCGTACTGCGACGTGTCTTTCTCGGGCGGCTTGATCGTGGCAACCTTCTCGGTCATTGCCTGGTATCCGGATATGATGAAGCCGAAGACGCCCTTCCGACCTTTCATGTCAACGATCTCCTCCACATCGGCCGCCATCAGGTTGGCGAGCTGTTCGGCCACTGTCTTCGTGGTCCCTGTACGCGAGTAGTAAGCGATTAAAGATTTCATACGACTTCAACGAAGTGTCTCTGTCGGCAGCATGTATAAAAAGTTATTATGCGCGCAAGGATATCTCTTCAATAGTGGGTTTTTACAGCTGGTTGCATCTATGGCGAAGACAGGGAGCGCAGGCGGGGTTGCGGGGAAGGCAAGGCGCTCAAGGGGGCGAGGAAAAAGCCCGGGCGTGGAGTTCCTCGTCAGGATCAACGGGAGCAGTACCATAGAGTACGTCTCCGCGGAGGTCTCCTCTTTCGGCTACTCGCCGTCGGAGCTGAAGGGCGGCGGCATCAGGGTAGGCAAGCTCATCCACAGCGACGACATCGAGGTGGTCGCGGGGGCGCTGGCGCGCGCTTACCACGGAGGAGAAGGAGAGGTGAACCTGAGATTCAGGATCTTGACCAAGTCGGGGGAGCCGAGGATGGTCTCGGCACGCGTGGAGCTCATGAGGGCGCCGGAAGGCAGGGTCACGAGCTACCACGGAGTGCTGACCGAGGAACCGGTCCGTGGCGGGGCAAGCCTGGTGCGGAATAGATAAGCAGGCTACGCGAGTTACCTATCAAGGGGTTATCCTTGGGCGATGCGGTCGGCGCAGGCAAGGTTTTGGACCGGAAGGGAGTGGCTCGGCCGGAATGCAGCGCTGCTTCAATGAGAAGGATCTTTGTCATTCATGAGCATCACGCAAGGCAGCTTCACTTCGACCTCAGGCTCGAGATGGAAGGGGTCCTAAAGAGCTGGGCTGTCCCCAAGGGGGTGCCGGAGGCGGGGGACGTGAGGAAGAGGCTCGCAATAAGGGTCGACGACCACGACATCGGTTATGCCCTCTTCGAGGGGACAATCCCGGAGGGGAGCTACGGCGCTGGGACCGTCAAGATCTGGGACAAGGGCGAGTACGACGCGCTGGAGTGGAGCGAGGGGAAGATAGTCTTCGCCGCGAGGGGGGAGAGGATGCGAGGCAGGTACATCCTCGTGAAGACCGCGGGAGGGCGTGGGGACCAGTGGCTGATATTCAGGAGTGGAGACTGATGGCGGGGGCTGTGGCGCACATCGGCACCGCCGGGTGGGGCTACGACTTCTGGATCGGCAACTTCTACCCGGCTGGAGCCAAGCCGAGGGACTTTCTTGCGGAGTACTCCAAGAGGATGCTGGCTGTGGAGGTGGACAGCTCCTACTACGGGATACCGCCGCAGCAGATGGTGAAGAACTGGAGGTCACAAGTGCCAGAGGGGTTCACCTTCACTGCGAAGATGCCTAGGCGCATAACGGACGAGAAGATGCTGAGGGACGCTGGCGACGATGTGGGAGCGTTCCTTGAGAACATCCGCTTCCTCGGCCCCAAGCTCGGCTGCCTGCTCGTGCAGCTTCCGCCGTCGTTCACGCCGGACCACCTCCCGGCATTGAAGGATTTCGTGCGCGGTCTCCCACCGGTTGCGAGGTATGCAATCGAGGTCAAGAACCGCGGATGGCTTGGCGAGAGCCTTTACAAAGTGCTCAGGGACGCGGGGGTAGCCCTCGTGCTCGCAGATCACCCATGGATGCCCAAGGTGGATGTCCTGACGGCGGGGTTCACGTACATCAGGTGGGAGGGGGACAAGTCCGCCATAAGCGGCACGACGGGCGCGAAGGAGCGCGACAGGGACAGCGACACCGCGGAGTGGGCTGGAAGGGTTAGGAGATACCTAGAGGCGGGTATCGAGGTCTATGGGGTCTTCACGAAGTACTACTCTGGGCACTCGCCTTCGGATGCCCAGCTCATGATGAGGCTGCTCGGGATGGGGGCGCCTCCGGGCGCCGCTGCGGCATCCGCTACTACTGCTTCGGAAGTCGGACCAAGCCAGCCTTGAACTTCTCGCCTTCGATATCGTATTCGAACGCTTGGACTCCCTCTGGTGGCGCCTTCTTCTGCAGGCTCGAGGCGAGCGTCTCAGCCGCTATGTACGACCTGAACTTCGAGAATACAGAGTCCAGCTTGGGCGAGGCGGAGTAGTATACTTCGATCCTGTCGGAGATCTCGAACCCGGACTCCTTGCGCTGGTTCTGTATCCTGCGGACGATGTCCCTTGCGAAGCCTTCGTCCTTCAGCGCCTCGGAAACATTGACGTCCACCGCGACCGCAAGTCCGGACTCCTCCGCCATCTTGTACCCCTCCTTCGGCTTCGACTGAATCTCGACCTCGGTCGGCAGGAGGGCAATATCATTTCCATCGACTGCGACAGCCACGCTCTTGCCGGACTTGAATGCTGCTGCAAGGGCGGACTGGTCCATAGACTCCACGGCTGCCAGTATCTTGGGGAGCGACCTTCCGTGCTTGACCCCGAGGAGCCTCGGGAGCGGCCTTATCTTGAAGTCGACCAGCGCCTCCTTGTCAAGCCCAAACTCGATGCTCTTGACGTTGAGCTCCTCCTTCACGAGGTCCTCCAGCGGGGCTATCTGGTCCGCTAGCTTCTTGTCCGCGAATATGATCGCCCTCTCCAGCGGCTGCCGGACCTTGACGCCCGAAGCTGCCCTGACCGAGTGCCCCAGGCTGCACGCGCGTATCGTGGCGTCCATCGATGCAATGAGGTCCGCGTCAACCAGGGAGCCGTCCGGCGACGGCCAGCTGCAGTGGTGCACGCTGGTGGGCGACTTGGGATCGACCGACCTGACGACGTTCTGGTAGATCTCCTCGGACATGAACGGTATGAACGGGGCGAGCAGCCGGAGGAGCGTCGTTATGCACGCGTATAGCGTTGAGTAGGCAGCCTCCTTGTCGCTGTCGGACTCGCTCTTCCAGAACCTTCTCCTAGAGCGCCTGATGTACCACTGCGACAGAAGGTCCACGAACTTCTCGATGCGAGTGGAGGCGCCTACCGGGTCATAGTCCTCAAGGCATGATGTCACCTCGCGCACGAGTACCTGGAGCTTCGAGAGCATCCACCTGTCGAGCTGCGTGAAGACAGCAGGCTTGCCTGACGGTTTCCAGCTGTCGAGGTCTGCATAGGTGACGAAGAACGAGTAGATGTTCCAGAGGGGTATGAGGAACTCCTTCTTCACGTCCTCGGAGCGCTTGTAGCCGAAGAGCATGTCCACCTCAGGGCGGTTTGTGCAATACATCCACCGCATGACATCGGCGCCCATGCTCTGGGCGGCGTCGTCGAACCATATGGCGTTCCCCCATGACTTGTGCATCTCCCGCCCGTCCTCCGCTAGGACCGTGCCAAAGCCGAACACCGCCTTCGTTGGGGGTATCCGCTCAAGGATCGTGCTCATTGTGAGCAGGGAGTAGAACCAGTTCCTGAACTGCCCAGGGAGGGACTCGCAGATGAGGTCGGCGGGCACCCACTCCGACCAGTACTTCCGGTTGGTGAAGTACCCGGTTGTGGAATATGCGACGATCCCGGCGTCGAGCCACGGGTTGCCGACGTCAGGCACGCGCGACATCTCCGAGCCGCACTTGGGGCACTTGGTCTTGACCAGGTCGACCCACGGCTTGTGCGGGGAGTGCCCTTCGAACGCGTCCCAGCCCTTTATCGCCTTGGATTTCAGCTCCTCGCGGCTGCCTATCACGTCGAACGCTCCGCAGGACTTGCACTCCCAGATCGGGAGAGCCAGCCCCCAGTAGCGCTTCTTTGATATCATCCAGTCCCCCATGTTCTGGAGCCAGTCGAGCTCCTGCGACAGGCCGAACGGCGGGATCCACTTGACCTTGCTGGTGACCTCGCTTATCTGCTCCCTGAGGATCTCGCTGGAACTATGCGGCGCCATGCGAGGGTCCTCGGGTTCCGGCCCGAACGGCTCGGAGCCGGCCTCCCGCTTCTCCCCCATGGAGATGAACCACTCGTCCACAAGCCTGAAGACGAGCTCGTTGCCGCACCTCCAGCAGAACGGGTACCTGTGGCGGTACTTCTCCGACCTGAAGAGCTTGCCTTTTGCCTTGAGTGCGGATATGACCGGGGCGACGGAGTTGTAGACGTGCAGCCCGGTAAACTCCCCGAAGCCGCCGATGAACTCCCCGAACTCGTTGATTGGGGATATCGCCGGCAGGGAGTACTCCTTGCCGAGTTCATGGTCTTCCTTGCCGCAGCCCGGAGCGATGTGGACCATCCCTGTGCCGTCAGCCTCGCTGACCTCGGCCCATGGTATGACCTTGTGGCGCTTGGGGACCCCTGCCGCCTTTACGGCGTCCAGCTCGTCGAATGGGCCGTCGTACGTGAGCCCTTCGAGCTCGCCCCCCAGAACCTCGCCCATGACCTCGTATCCCTTCCCGAATATGCTCGGGACGACCGCCTTCGCCGCGTAGTAGATGCCGCCGTCGTGCTTTACCTTCGCGTAGGTGAGGTTGGGATTGACTGCTACCGCGACGTTTGACGTGAGCGTCCACGGCGTGGTCGTCCATACCAAAAGGCTCTCGCCAGGCCTCTCGCGGATTGGCATCTTGACGGTGAGGGACGTGTGCGCGGTCTCCCTGTAACCCTCGGTGGCGATCTCGTGCTCCGAGAGGGCTGTGGAGCAGCGCGGGCACCAGGGCATGACGTCTGTGCCCTTGTAGACCCAGCCGTGCTCGTGGCACTTCTTAAGGACCGACCATATGCCGTAGTTGTTGACGTCGGCCATGGTGAAGTAGGAGCCGCCCAGCTCGAGGGAGCCCAGCTGCCCTATAACCTGCTCCGGGGTGCCGGTCATATTGCCGCCGGTTTCTCCGACATAGTCCACCGGCTTCTCTGGATGGTCGAGCGCGTCTGCGAGCGCCCTGAGCTTGCTGGGGTCGTTCCACTCCATCCAGTACCCGAGCCTGATGGACTGTTCGGTCTGCTTGGCTGCGTACCTCAGGACCCTCTGCTTGCAGTTCTTTATGAACTCGGAGACGCCGTACTTCTCGATGTCCTGCTTCGACTTGAACCCGAGGGACTTCTCGACCTCGACCTCCACCCAGAGGCCTTGGCAGTCGAACCCGTTCTGGTACCTGATTTCGCAGCCCCTCATGGCGTAGAACCTCTGGAAGAGGTCCTTGTACGTCCTGCCCCACGCGTGGTGGACCCCCATCGGGTTGTTGGCGGTTATCGGACCGTCGAGGAACGACCACTTCCTGCCCCCCTTGTTCATCTTCCTGCGCGTGTTGAAAGCGTCGGTCTCTTCCCAGAACTTGAGCATGCGGTTCTCCAGATCGGGGAAGTCGACTGTCTGACTGACCTTCTTGAACGTTGCCATTGTGAACGCACCCTGTGCCCCGGCGGCACTGATACGGTCTGCTGCCGGGATTAGCTGATGCTAAATAGGATTACGGCATGTGCGATTTATGTTTGACGGAGAATCAGATGGTCGCAAGGCTGTGCGCCTGCCAGGGCCTCGCCCCGGCGCCCCTCGACCGCATAGGTCATTCCACGCATTGCTATTCGTTCCGGCGATGCATTTTCCTATGCCCTGCGCTTCTTTGCAGGCTTCTCTTGGGAGTGGTGAGGATGAAGCTCAGTATGCGCTCTTCCTATGCGAAAATTCATGCCGTTGATACCCCAACGCCTCCAGCTATGGCTTTACGTCGCTTAAAAGGGTTTGTAGTGCCGTAACGGCGCAGGGATCGGGCCAGGGAATATGCCGGCTACATGCTGCGGGTGGAGGGGGATATCAGCGGGTTCTCCTCCATCTCAGCCTTGAGCGCTGCCAAGGCATCCTTGAGCTCCATCGGGCGCGTCCTCAGCGAACGCATGACCCCCGAAACGTCGAGCGACGAATCCTGCGGCCTCTTTGCCCTCTGCCGGGCGTCGTACTCCATGGATGTGGCGACGCGTATCTTCGACTTGTCGAGGCCGAACGCATCGGCGATAGCGTTCGCGAACTCGAGCCTGGAGACCCGCGTTGCTCCGCAGAGGTGGTGTATGCCGGAGAAGCCCCTCTCGGTCGCCTCGATAAGCATCTCGGCAAGGTTCTGGTTGTAGGTCGGGCAGGCGTACTTGTCAGCTATGGCGGGTATCGTCTCGCCCCTGCGCAGGCTGTCTATCACCCACAGGGCGAAGTTCATCTTGCCGCTCGACGGCGTAGCGCCGTAGATGACGCTCGTCCTTGCGATGAGCGACGGCAACCCGGACGCGAGAACTACCCTCTCGCCTTCCAGCTTGCTCTTCCCGTAGACGTTAACCGGATTCGTGGTGTCGTCCTCCCGGTAGTAGCCCTTGGCACCGTCGAAGACGTAGTCGGTGGAGATGTAGACCATCTGGCATCCGACGCGCTTCGCCTCGTGGACGATGTGCTGGGTCCCCTCAACGTTGACCTCGTGCGCCAGTATGGGGTCCAGCTCGCAGGCATCAACGTCAGTGACGGCCGCGCAGTGGAAGACTATGTCAGGGCTGTGCTGCTCAAACGCCTCCTTGACCATCGCCCGGTCGGTGATGTCCATCTGGACCGGCTTCCCTACTGCCGGCGGGACGGATGTGAAGCCGGCGTATACAACGTGCCCCTTACGGGCGTAGAGCTCGCAGAGCTTGGAGCCGAGGAGACCGTTGGCCCCCGTGATAAGAACTCGCATGTCAGATATTCCACCCAATTGGACCGCCAGGCATGATTGGCATTTATGGCGGATTGCCTAACGGTAAATAATGGAGGGTGTGACTTTTTAATCTTAGCTTCATCTCCCCGGCGAATTGGGAGCTAGCCCCTGCGGGCTTTTCGGTAGGGGACTCGCTTTCCAGGTTCGAATCCGCTTCGGCCCTCTTTCATCACGTCGTAAACCCCGACGTTCCGGTCCTCGAGGTGGTCGAATACCTGCGGCGAACTGATGCCGCCGTATATGCTCTTGATCGGGTCAGGCGATAGCTCAGCGCTGACGACCTCTTCGGCGCACCTTGCTTGGGCAAGCTTCCAGCCGTTCGGCGCTATTATCTGGCTGTGCCCGAAGTAGTGGTTCTTGGAAGCGTCAGATCCGACCGCGTTTATCCCAACGAGGTAGACGTGGTTCTCGTATGCCCGAGCGAAGTTCTCCGCGCTCCAGTGATCGTAGGTGCGCAGGAGGGCAGATGACCTGATGATTACCTCGGCGCCCTGGAGGGCGTAGGTCGTTGATAGGTCGGGGAAATCCCCATCGTAGCAGATTATGAGCCCGATTTTCGCGAGGTCTGTTTTGAATGCCTTAACTTCGTCGCCGGCGGTCGTCCATCCACCACCCTCTACGCGCTCCGTGGGGAATGGGTGCGTCTTCCTGTAAACGCCAACAATCTCGCCGTCTCTCCCGATTAGGACGGAGCTGTTGTAGACGATTCCTCTCTTGCTGCCCCGCTCGTAGGTGTTCCAGACGACATGGGCGCCGTGCTCGCGGGCAGCCTTCTGGGCAGCCGATGTTGTCCGCCCAGGAATCTCATCGACAAGGTCCCACAGCGCTCCGGCTGATAGCCCCGTGTCGAAGCCGGTGTTGCATGTCTCGGGGTAGACGACCAGCTCTGCCCCGGTCTCCTTGATGGCGCGCGGGAGCCAGGACAGCGCGTATGCTTGATTCTTTGCGACGTTGTTCGGTTCAACAAGCGCCAGCTGAATGCCTGCTACGGTGAAGCGTTTCATATGGCTCACCAGAAAATAATCCGCATCCCGTCCTCCATAAGCGTCTCCAAGCCTTTGGCTGGCGGCCCGGTCTGCTTCCCCTTGGGTTTTATCAGTATCTGCCTGCTAGGCACAGGGGTTCCAGACGCCGTGATGAAGGTCTCTTGGAATTGAGGGTATTTCGAGCCGAGAGCAGCTATAAGGAGCCGCAGCGTCCATAGTTCGCCTGTTTGGACTGGCTCTTCTGGCTTGCCGCCCGCGATGTCGCTGATATAGCCGAGGTATACGCATGATACAGTAGCCATCTCAAGCAGCCTCCGGAAGCTTGCCCATCATCTGCAGCTCGTCTGCAACGCCCTTCAGCCCGACACGCTCGAGCGTCGCCCTCGTCGGGTTCCCGGTCTTCAGGTCCCAATGCCTTACACGGTAGTAGTCATCAAGCATGGTGTTCAGCGGCACTATGCTGCCTGCGCTGCCGCCTTCTGCTGGCTGCTTCAAGAAGCGCTCTGGTATCGTGTCGTCTTTCCTGCTCGCCCCCTCGCGGACGTTGAATGCCCGCTCGAGGTTGCATATTCGCTCCCCGATCGCCAGCAGGCCCTTCATGTCGTAGCTGACGCCGGTGGCAGCCGAAAGCGCCTTTGCGTATGGCCTGAAGTCGGTGTATAGCCTGCCCCGGCTTATGAAGAGGCAGAACTCGAGGCTGTCAAGGACGGCTCTCGAGTCGTAGGACCACTTCAGCAGCGCGCCCTTCTCGTCTGTCGTTAGTCGCCCGCCCGCTTTCTTTGCGTCGAAGCCAAGGTCGCCGATTATCTCCGGCGGGATTGCGGCCACTGATGGCGGGTAAGGCGGGTAGTATGCGGTGTGGTCCGAGCCAACGCTGTTGACCGCGAGACCCAGGGCATGGGTGTAGACCGCGTTAGGGTGGATAATCTCATAGTCCATACCCTTGGAGTGCAGGGCAAACTCGGAGCCCCTTCCAAGCCTCTTGGCAGCCTTCATTGCGCCGTCCGCAAGGATATCGCCCAGCCCCTCGCGGTGCGCAATCATGCCCAAGAGGGTGAAGAGCGTCTCGGCATTGCCCCATGTGAGGTCGAGCCCCCCCGCATCTTCTTTGGTGAGCATCCCCTTCTGGAATGCCTCGAACGCCCATGCGACGGGTATCCCTGCGTAGAGGTCGAGCCCGAGGTCGTTGCACATGAGCTGCGCCTTTGCCACCGCTGCGAAGGAGTCGATCCCGAGCATGGAGCCAAAGACGACCTGCCCGGTAGTCTGCACCCCCTCCCCCTCCGTGCCCTTGCATGGGCCGTCCTTCACGTAGAGCCAGTGGCTGCACGAAGGGATTGGGCAGCAGAAGCACGCCTTGGGCTTTACGATGTGCTTCTTTGAGGCGATGTCGCCGATGCCGTCCGCCCCCTCGAATACCGACGATTGGGCGTTCCTGGTCGCGAGCCCGCCGACCTCATTGAAGTACCTGAGTATGACGGGGCTGCCGTAGATGCCGAACTGCTTTGTGAACGGGTCGAGGGACTCCTCCATGTTCAGACCGAAGAAGATCTCGTCCATCGCCTCCTTGAAGGCGCTTGGATCGAGGATGCTCGTCGAGCCAGTCCCCCTCACAGCGACAGCCTTCACCCTCTTGGAGCCCAACACTGCGCCCAAGGAGCGCCCGCCTGCCCGGTGCAGGTTGCCTATCGTGGTGGAGACGTTGACGAGGTTCTCGCCCGCGGGCCCTATCGACCTGACCTGGACGTCGCCGTCGCCCTCTTCCCTGATGATCGAATCGTAAGTCTTTGACGTCGTCATCCCCCACAGGTGCGAGGCGTCCTTCAGCTCCGCATCAGAGTCCCTTATTGATAGGTAGACAGGCTTGGGGGAGATGCCCTCGAAGATTATCAAGTCGTAGCCAGCGTAGTGGAGCTCGGGGCCGAAGAACCCTCCTGCGCTCCCCTCCATGTACAGCCCGCTCTGGGGCGATTTGCCCGTGAAGCCGACCCGGCCGCACCCTATCGGAGTGCCGCTCAGGGGGCCGACCGTAACCATCACCTTGTTCTCAGGACCGAGTGGCGCAGTCCCGGCAGGGACCTCGTCGTACAGCAGGCGGGCGGCCAATCCCCTGCCCCCGATGTACTCCCTTGCCAAGTCCATAGGCAGCGGCTGCTTGGTTATCTTGCCCAAAGCCAGGTCAACGCGGAGTATTGTGCCTGCCCAGCCGTGCGTCATTGCAGCGCCCCCCTCTTCCTCGCCTCGCTCTCGAGCCTTATCCGGTCCAAGACGTGGAGCCCCGATTCGTCGTATTTGAGGACGACCGTGGGGCAGTACTTCACGCACTGCGGGAAGCCCGGCGCGTTGCCGCCGCCCTCGCAGAGGTCGCACGTCGGGGCGATGACGGGCATGTCGATCCCCTTGGACTCGATCTTGTAGATCTTGATATGTGACCTTGATGGCTGGAACTGCCCGGTATGGCAGAATGAGCAGACCATCTCGCACATCCGGCAGCCATTGCACTGGCTGACATCAGATACAACAACCCTGTTCATTGTGAAAAACCGCCTTGGATCAATTACCGCGGCCCCTTAACGGGGACGCGATTACGCTAATCATTGGAACTAAAAAGTATTTAAGGGGTGGTGTGGGCGATTCTCACCATTTCAGCTTCCACGGCGCAGGCGAGAGCGTCCTCTCATCGGCCAGCGGTCCCCACCACCACTCGTTGTCGAGGTACCAGCTGACAGTCCGAGAGAGGGCGTCGTCGAAGGAGTAGAGCGGCCTCCAGCCGAGCTCCTTCCTGAGCTTGCTCGAGTCCAGGCTGTACCGTGTGTCGTGCCCGGGCCTGTCCTCGACGAACTCGATGAGCGTCTCGGGGAGCGACATCATCCGGAGGACCTTCTTGACAACGGCAAGGTTGTCGAGCTCGCTCTCGGCGGATATGTTGTAGACCTCGCCGGAGCGCCCCGATTCCATCACGACCTTTACCGCCCTGCAGTGGTCCTCGACGTATATCCAGTCCCTGACGTTGCTTCCCTTCCCGTAGATTGGGACCTTCAGCCCCCTCTCTGCCCGTATGATCGTCTTTGGTATGAGCTTCTCAGGAAACTGGTTGGGGCCGAAGTTGTTGGTGCATCTGGTGACCAGAGAGTCTATCCCGTACGTCCTCCTGTATGCCATGGCGAACATGTCCGCCGACGCTTTGGAGGCGGAGTATGGGGATGATGGGTTGAGGCGGTCTGGTTCCCTGAACGAGCCTTTTGCGGCGTCGCCGTAGCTCTCGTCGGTCCCGATCTGGACAATCCTTACATCCTGGCCGGACTTGCGGACCGCCTCGAGCAGCGTGACCGCGCCACCCACGTTGGTCTTATAGAAGCTCATCGGATCCGAGATGGACCGGTCCACGTGGGTCTCCGCGGCGAAGTTGACAACACACTCGGCGTCGTTGACGAGCTCCGCGACAGTGGCGGCATCGCATATGTCGCCCTTGACGAAGCGGTACTTTGTGTTCGATTCGATGCCCCTCAGGCACCCGTAGCTGGAGCCGTACGAGAGGTTGTCGAGGTTCGTGACGGAGTAGCCGCTCGAGAGCATCAGGCGTATGAAGTTGCTCCCAATGAACCCCAGCCCGCCGGTGACGAGTATGTGCATCTTGACCTGCCTTCCACCCTACTTGAACGGGACGTAGAGCCAGTCCCACGGCTTGCCGCAGCGAGGGTCGTCATTCCTGCCGTTTATCAGCTTTGGCACAACGGTTGGGTCATCCCACGGGCGCCTCATCTCGTCCGGCTTCTTGGCGTCGTACAGCCGGTTGACGAAGTATATCAGGTGGGCAGGCGTCGAGCCGATGACCTTGAAGCCGTGCCAATAGCTGCCCTGGACCCTGACAAGCTGGAGGGAGTCGCCGGAGGAGACCACCTCGTCGAGCTCGCCCGATGCTCCGTCGTAGGCGCATATCTTGATCGAGCCCTTCACGCAGAGGAAGATGTCGATCTGCCCCCTCTCGTGCCTGTGCCACGCCCTGACAACGCCCGGGTGCGAGACGGAGTAGTTGGCTTGGGCAACGGAATCCGTGACAACTTCGCCCCAGTCGGAGCGGAAGATCTCGGTGAATATCCCCCTGTCGTCGGGGTACCTCTTGAGCGGCTTGATTGCGATGCCGGGCAACATATCAAACTAACCTGTGACAATTATCGGCTCCTTCAGATTTAAGACAAGCGGTGGGTGGCTCAGACGTCTATCTCGGAGAAGTCGCCCACGTTCGCCCTGACCGAGTGGGACTTGCCGTTCTTTGTCACCTTCGCGTTCTTTCCGAGCAGGCTGTCCTCGAGGCGCTCGACGTCCTTCACCGACGCGCCTTCCATGAGTATGGAGTTCTCGACGCCGGAGTTCGTGACCTTTGCGTTGGCTCCAATGCTTGTGTAAGGCCCTATGAACGAGCCCTCAACCGTTGCCCCCTTATCGATGGTGCACGGCCCCCTTATCCGGCTGCACTTCACCGAGGCGCCCTCGGCGACGACGACCCTCCCCTCGACAGTGCTGCCCTCCACGGTCCCCCGGATATCCCTCTTGACGTACTCATCGAGGACTATCTGGTTGGCGGTCAGGATGTCGTCCTTCTTGCCGGTGTCCAGCCACCAGGAGTTCAGGACCTCCGCCCGGACCTTCATGCCCATATTGATCATCTCCTGTATGGCATCGGTGATCTCCAGCTCGTTCCGCCACGACGGCTTTATCCGGTCGACTGCTGCGTGCACCTTCTTTGAGAAGATGTACGTCCCCACCACGGCGAGGTTCGTGGGAGGCACCTTGGGCTTCTCGATGAGCTTGGCGACCTGGCCGTCCGGTCCCAAAACGGCTATCCCGAAGCGCTCCGGATCGGGGACCTCCTTGAGTAGGATTAGGCAGTCGAGCTTCTCGTCCTTGAAGCGCTTCACGAGGTGGGATATCCCGCTCCCCTGCAGGTTGTCCCCGAGGCACATGACGAAGTTTGAGTCCCCCAGGAACGGGCGAGCCTGCTTGACCGCGTGCGCGAGCCCAAGCGGCTCCTGCAGGATGAACTCGACCCGCATCCCCCACTCCGACCCGTCCTTGATGTATTCCTTCACATACTGCCCGGTCTCTTGGGCGATGATGATGCCCGCCTCGTTCACCCCGGCCTCGGCGATCTGGTCGAGGACGTACCCCAAGATTGGCCTGTTGGCGACAGGTATGAGCTGCTTCGCTATCGTGAACGTCAGAGGGCGCAGGCGCGTCCCTTTGCCTCCGCTCAGGACCAGGGCTTTCAAAAATGACACCTAATGCCAGATATCCCACCCTTGAATATAAAAAAGTTGAGATTTGGCAGGGTGGTCAAGATTTTTTGTCCAATACTATTAATACAACATCACCGAATGCATACTGCGTTGGAGGGCTAATCAGTGCACGGTGATGGTCTTTATCAAGGTGTTCGCCTTTTCAGGCGATAGTTTTCTGAGCTTAGCACCGATTGCAACTGCCCCCGGCTTTGAGGCTGCTCGATTATCCACGGATGCGGCATTGGCGAGAGCCATGGCGCGGTGCATAGTGGCAGCATGGAGACATAGGAAATAGTGGGATTTCTAATGAGACTACCAATAGCAATATGGATATTGATGCTCGCAGCCTGCTTTGCGGCGGTGCCTGTCATCTCAGCTACCCTGGGCGGCTGGTACGCCTACTGGGGCGCGGTCGTGCTGAGCACCGTCTGGGCTGCGATAATGCTGTGGCTCAAGGTGACCAGGTACTGGGAGAGTGATGACTGATGGCAGACATAGTCATACCCTCCCCAACGTCGGACTCGACGATCGCGGTCACCATCGGCGTTATGGTAATGCTCGCGCTGTCGACGGCCATAGGGCTTTACTTCTTCAGGAAGTCCAAGAGCTACGACGAGTGGATGGTGGGCCACAGGGACATGGGGCCCATCGTTACCGGGCTAGCCCTGACTGCGAGCTGGCTCAGCGGCTGGGCGATATTCGGCAATGCCGGGCTCTCGTACACCTACGGGTGGTCCGGGAGCTGGCTCATCGGCACGATGAACCTCATGGGTTTGGCGCTCTGTGTCGTCATGGGGTACAGGATGCGGCGCTACGCCGGGATGGGCGCCAGGACCGTCCCTGAGGTGGCGAGGGTGCGGTTCGACAGCAGGCTCGTCCAGGCTCTTGCGGGCGGCGCGATGATAATACTCCTCATAGTCTACAGCGTCGGCCAGTACAAGGCGATGGCTTCGGTATGGAAGCTCACGACTGGGACCGACTGGATGGGGAGCCTCCTGATAACGGCAATCCTTTGCGCGGTCTACATAATGGTCGGCGGGTATGCCGGCACGCAGGTCTCGCTCGCGCTGCAGGGGGCCGTATTCATGGTCATCGGATGGACATTTGGTATAGGATCGATATTCTGGGCAGGAGGGCCTGCCAAGATCGCAGAGGCGTTGGCTGCCGCGACCTATGTCGGGAAAGGTGGCACGGAGACTGCCATCTCGATAGGAGGCTACACAACATCCCTGGCCCCGTCGTTTGCGGGCTATGATTGGCTCGGCGTCATGGCTGCGATGTTCATGTTCCTCCTGATGGCAACCGGCTTCCCGCAGAACATAGCGAGGTTCATCGGCACTAGGAAGGTCACGAAGAAGGAGTACGGCATCCTTATGCTGATAGTCGTCATCAACTGCGTCACGCCGCTCATGGTTGGAGCCATGGGCCTTGCGGCGAGGGCGGTCTGGGGCGCTGACCTGATGACAGTTGCGCCTATCTACGGGGATGCGGCGGCATCGCTGGTCAGCATGGCCATGGGCGGCCCGGTAGGCGCTGCGGTCTTCTCGACCGCGGTCTTCGCGGCAGCGGTCTCGACGCTCGCAGGCATGGTGATGATCATGGCCACGAACATCAGCAGGGACCTCGTACAGAACATAGTGCCGAAGGCTCCTCCGAAGCTCCTGCTGAACCTCTCGAGGATCGTCGTGATACCGCTGGTCATAATACCGCTCTGGTGGACGTACACGTCGCCGCCCCCGGTGCTCTCCGAGTTCATGTCGGGATCGGCAGTCGCCCAGGCGGGCATATTCTTCTTCGTCATCGCGGTCTCGATGTACTGGAAGAGGGCGACGAAGTGGGGGGCCGTTTCGGCGATAGTCTACGGCATGGGCATGGCACTCTTGCACCCCAGCGTCTACGGCAAATTGCTGCCGCCGTTCGACCACTGGGGCGTGTGGGCGTTCGCGGTGATGGGCGGATGCGCGCTCGTCTACTTCGCCGTGAGCATGATGACCAAGCCCGTGCCGGCGGATAAGCTGGCGAAGATGTTCCCGGAGAAGAAGTGATCGGGGCGCTTTTGCGCTTCCCTCTTTCTTTTTTTTATTTTTTTCTAAGAACGAACTTTTCAGCTCAGCAATGGCAAGCAGGCAGGGGGGCTATAGGAGTTCAGAGTTGGGCTAGTAAAAAAAGAGAATGTGAGGAAAAAAGGGGAATCATGCCGGCGCTTTCTTGCGCATGAAGGCGTATGCGGCAGCCACAACCAATGCAACCCCGCCAACTATTGCGGCGTATATCGCATAAGGCGGCTGCGCCTCCTGCGCCTCCTGCGCCGGGAGCGTCGTCGCCGAAGCCAGCGCAGAGTCCCTGTAGAGCGAACCGGAGTCGTAGACCCTCATAAAGAAGTAGTAGGTCGTGTTGGCTGAGAGCCCGGACACTGTGAACGAAGATGCATTCACGCTTGTCAGGTTGGCGACAGGGACCATCAGGGATGCGTTCTGCGAGGAATATAACGAGTACATCTGGAAGTCGGCGGCTGTGCTCGGGATCCACGTCAGGGTCGCGGAGCCGCTTGTGGCGTTGATGGGCGAAATTATGTTGACGGGTAGGGGTCGGGCGTTGACGGTTATGTTGTAGAGCGCTGCAGGGGCGTCCCATGGGGAGGTGGCATTGTTGCGGCCATCGCTCGCCAGGACGTAGTACTCGATGAAAGTGTCTAGCCCGGTCGGGAGGGTCATGTTGTACTCGTACTTGTCCGCGCATGTGGGGCACCTCGACATGTCGACCCGGGTGAACGAATCCTCCCCAGCGAACCTGTAGAACATCATGAACGCGGTGACCTCGCGGTTGTCGATCATTATGGCGGCGAGATTGATCCGCGCCCCCTCCTCAGCGGAGATTGTTGAGCTATTGAGCATCATTATTTCTGGCGGGTCGTAATCGAGCGAGACGGTGAACCAAACGGTTGCGCTGCCCATGTTCATCTGGCTGTCGTTTGCGAACACCGTCAGCAAGTGGGTCCCGTTGGCGAGATCGTCGAGCTGGAACGGCGAACCAGCGACGGTGTTGATGGATCCCCCGTCGAGGGCGTAGCCAGCCCACGAATACGCCTCGTCCGCCGACCAATTGACGATCAGCGATTGCTCGAAGTATGTGGCGTTCTCGGGAGAGTCTATTGCGACCAGGGGAGGCGTAACATCCGACGGGTTGAGAGTTACGTTGAAGGTGGTCGTAGCGCTTCCAGTGTTGTCGTAGGTGTCGTTGGCAAAGACGGTCAGCGAGTGGGTTCCGTTTGTGAAGCCGCTGAGGGTTGCATTCCCGCTGAGGGTGATGTTAGCAGCTCCGTCGAGGCTGTAGCAGGCCCAATCGACAGTCTCGTTTGCGGACCAAATTAAATCGATATACTGCGTAGTGTAAAGATGGCCGTCTTCGGGCGAGGTTATGTCTATGAGCGGGGGGGTGGTGTCGGTCTCCGACTTGGGCGTCGTGACGCTGATCACGTTGGAGTCGCTCGTTCCAGTAGTGGCTCCGACCCGTATCAGGAAGTAGTAGGTTACGCCCGGGAGCAGCCCGGTGATCTCCCACGTCGTCGTGGACACAGAGGTGATTATCTTGACGGTTTTGCAGGTGCAGGAGAAGCTGTTGACGGTGTTCTGCATAATCCTGTACGACGTGAAGTTGACGTTGTCGGATTTCGACCATGTAAGGGTCAGCGAGGTTTCAGTGACGTCCGTCGCGGGATTCAGGACGACGTTTGTCGCCGAAGAGACCGTTTGGACCATTCCTGCACAGAAAGACATCATGATGACGGAAATAATTGCGATTGGGACAATTTTTCTGATAGTAGTGACCTCCGAACGAAGAGATACTATTTGCAATGGCGTATATAAAATTCAATTCCTATTGAGGTTTTTGCCGCGGAGGGGGGCTGTAAGCGGATCTTTCCGCCGCAGTGCGGGTTTGCGCAACATCTATTTTGGGGAGCGCAGCGCAGTTAAGCAAGATAGTGCAGGGAGGCGTTGGCTTTGGGCAGAGCTGTCTTCGAGTCGGTCGAGAGCGCCGAGTCTCCGCTCTTTGAAGGTGTGATTGGGATATACTACGGCTCTTTCATCCCTGCTGAGGCGAAGCCAAGGGAGGCGATAATCGGGCTCCTCGAGGGCGGAAACTATTTCATCAGGGCCGCGGTGATCTCCGGCGCGGTCGTTGGCATCGCGATGACGTGCATGCTCCGGAGGTTGGGTGCGGGAATAATTGACTCCTTGGCGGTCATCGAAGGCCGCAGGGGGGAGGGGTTCGGAAAGGCGCTCTTCGCTGATGCGGTTGGCATGGTCAAGCGGGAGGTGCCCGGCGCGGCGTGCGTCTTCCTGGAAGTGCAGAGGGAGGACCTTCCCGGGCTTGGAACGGAAGAGAAGGCGGCGAGGAGGAGAAGGCTGAGGTTCTACTCGAGCCTGGGCGTGAAGAGGCTCGAAGGGGTCGATTATATCATGCCATCCCACATCAGGGGGGCAGAGGAGAGGATGCACCTGCTGGCGCTCCCTCTCGGCGGTTTATCCTCCCTCGGAGGGGATTTCGTAAGGCGGGCTATACAGGAGGTGTACGCCGAGGTATACCCGGGGAGCTCCGCGGGGGTCCTTAAGAGGTTTGAAGCCAGCATAGGGAGCGCGGTGAAGCTGGTGGACCTGCAGAAGGGGCATCGCCCATAATAATGCTTTTATAAAATGCCAGATAATCATTACCCATGAGAATGGACATCGTAGGCGTTCTTGCGGTTCTTCTCGTTGCCCTTGCGCTTGTGATAACGGTAGCGGTATTCGTTCTTTAGCGCGCGAGGCGCCGGGCGACAGGTGTGGCGTGCATTTTGCCGTTCGCCTGATGCGGCTCTAATCTGAGTTGAAGCACGTCTTGCGGTAATTTATGTGGAAAACAGGGTAAAAAAAAGAAGGGGGGTTGTGGCTTACTTCGCCGGTTTCTTCTTCATCATGAAGACCGCAGCTATAGCGACCCCCGCGGCGACGGCGATTCCGGCCCCGATGTAGACCGCCGTGTTGTCTGAGGGCGCCTGAGCGCTGACGACCACGGAGTTCGAGGAGGCGGGGTTGTAGTCAACGCCTTCAGGAACGGTCACCTGGACCGTCCACGAGCCGAGGCTGTCAAGGACCACTTGCGCCGTGAATGACGATGATGCAGGGGTTAGGGGTATGTCGTTCACCTGGTTGCTTGGGTTGGTGACCATGATGTGGATCGTCGTGCCTGGGATGAATGGTGTCATTGTACCGGTGACGGTTATTGTGTCCGAGGTGTGCGTCGAGTCGAGGACCACAGTTGTCTTTGAGAGGGATATCGTGACGACCGGGGTCGTCTTCTGGACCGGTAGAGGGTTCGAGGTCACCGATATCTGCGATTGGGATGTCGAGGAGTAGTACTGGTCGCTGCCAGCCCACTGGGTGTAGAAGGAGTACGATCCTGGCTGTGCAATGGCAGTCTGGTACGAGTACGCACCTGACGAGAGAGTGGCGGCCCCTATCTGCGTGAACGAGGAACCGTTGATCGACCGGAAGATGGAGATCTGGCCGGTCTGCGAAGGAGTGATGGTGCCGAAGATGGTCAAAATCGTCCCCGCGGTGACGTTGTTAGAGGAGGTTTGGATTGTCAAGGTGGCGTTCTGCTTCGGAGGCGGCTGCACGACGTTGATAGTCGTTGTGCCTGATGTCGACTCGCTATACTCGGAGTCACCGAACCACCTGACGAAGAACTGGTGCACTCCAGGGGCCCATGGCGTGAACTGGAACGTTGCGTGCCCATCGTACATGTTCACGGATGTCCCGTTGCCGAAGCCCGACCCGTTGATGGACCACATGAACGATGCGATCGCATCGACCGGCGCGGAGCAGTTCGCGGTCAGCGTGAACGGGGTGCCCACCTGGCCCTGGGAGGCCGAAGAGCCGATTGTCATCGTCGTGGCCTGAAGATGGGGCTGCGCTGAGACAATCCTGCCTGAGACGGACCCGGTTGGCATCTTCGTGAGCTCCAGGTTGACGACCTCGGTCTCTCCGTTGTCCACAACGATGGGCTGGATAGAGTAGCCGTAGTACCCAGTCTCGTCGGCACTAACTTCGAACGACATCGGGCTGCCGTAGTAACTCATGTCGATCTCCATGGTGTATGTGCCGTCTTCGCCCGTGTACCCGAAGAACGTGCTGTCACCGGAGGCGGTCACGATTATGCCGGGCATGAGTGTGAGCGAGGTGTCGTAGACGTGCCCGGTGATGTACCCGTAGGGGCCCGGTCTCGGTATCACGAAGTTGATGCCGGTTATCGCCTGGCCGCCGCTGGTTATGTTTACCGTCTGGTTGTGCTGGTAGTTGGCGTTGACGTAGACGAAGTTCTCGCCCACCTCGAGGCCGTAGTTGATGGTGTAGTAGCCGCCTTCATCCGCGGAGACCGATGATGTCTGATAGGTATCGTAGTTGTAGGACGACGGCGTTGCGTACGGCACCGGGGCGCCGTCGGTGTAGGTCACCCTGCCGGAGATCGTTGCTGACCTCTGCATCATAAAATCGTTGTCGGAGGAGTGGCCTCCTGCAGCCACGGTTATCTGGATCGGGTATGCGGCCGAGTATACCGCGCCCGGCGCGCTCTGCACGGAGACGCGGTAGGTGCCCGCGGGCAGGTTGTAGGAGCGGTTGTACTTGCCCTGGGCGTCCGTGCTGAGGTACGCAATGGTCTTGGAGTTGTCTACATCGTACAGCTTTATCATCGCACCTGCCAACGGGGTGCTTGGGGATATCATTGCGGTCCCGGATATCCACGCCGACCTCTCGAGCTGGGCGTTGATGACTGCTGTCGTCTCGCCTTCAGTTGCAGCGACCCCGAGGATGTGCTTGTCCATGTAGCCGTTCCCTCCAGAGCCCGACGTGAAGAACCAGATGTTGTAGGACCCGGTGGCGACGAGCTTGTTGAACTCATAGTTGCCGTTGGAGTCCGTATTGGTCGTGTCGACCGTGCTGTTGTCGGATGATCGCCTGAGCATAACGTAGAGGGCGGGCACCGGCTCGCTGCTCGGCCCGGTCACAGTCCCCTGGATGGTGGCGGATTCGCCGAGCAGTATATCGCCGAGGTTGGTCGTCTCCCCTGCATTGATGGTGAAGTCCACCTCCTTCTCGAGGTAACCCGAGGCGAAGACGCTGAGGGTGTAATTGCCAGCAGCTAGCAGGTTGTTTAACGCGAACGTCCCGTCCGTGCCTGTCGTTGTCCACTCGAAGCCGTTGTCGCCCGTTATGGTGACGGTGGCAACGGCTACCGGGTAAGAGGCGTAGACGCCTGGAACTGCCGGGAGGAGCATTAGGAGAATCAACAATGTGCTTGCGATTATCTTCAGTTTACTGCCCATTAAAAATCACTGGCGGTACTCTGCCTTGGGAGGTTAAGAATGTTCTCATAAATGCGCTCACTTTTTTGCCGACAGGATACAGGATAAGATTGAGAAGAAAGACAGGTTGGCGGAGATTGCTGCCCTGACCTCATGGGAATAACCTGCATTAGTGGGAATACCGGTCCCCATGAGGCAGTGGGGCATGCCGCCAAAGGCGCCATGGTGGGGGCGCCCCGTGTAGTGGACCAGGTGTTGGTCAGCTTGCATGCTTGCAGGCGGTGCAGCCAAGGCTCCGAAAGGGTTCGTCGCAACTTCTGGAAGAGGGGCCCTGCCCTCCGGGGTGCGGAGGGGACCGTTTGCCATTGATGCGGCGCCCAAGGAGAACATTAAGTCGCATGAGGGGAAAAAGAGAGGGCTGTCGCTGGCTCGGCGGGCTCTCCTCTTCCCAGAGTCGCGGTTGGCGTTTCTTCCGTTTACCATGATTGCCATTCTCCTGCACGGCAGCAATTCAACCATGGTCGGAACGCTATTAATCGGTTTTTCAGAATTATACCAAATTCTATTCAGAATTGACGACGTGTGGACAAGTAACATGTTTATTAATTCATGGTGCAAGATGGAAGTAATGTTGATTGTTGCGGCGTTGTGCGGCCGCATGGTTGCTGGTCCAGATGTCCTCGAACGCGCGTTCTCTCAAGTACATTTTGGGATGGCTTATCGCCGGGACGCGCGGAGGGATGAGCAGGGCGAAGATAATAAAGGCGCTCAACGAGAGGCCGCTGAACGCCAACCAGCTTGCGACCCTGCTCGAGACGGACTACCGCAACATACGGCACCACCTCGATGTGCTGCAGAAGAACGGGATAATAACCGCGGCAGGGGAGGGGTACGGGATGGCTTACTTCCTCTCCCCGACCATGGAGTCCAACTATGCGGTCTTCGAGGAGATTCTGAACAAAATATGGAAAAAGTAAAAAAAGGGGTATTTGGAGTGGAGACCGAGAAGACCGCCATGAAAGTGTCAAGGTTATGGCTGCTGTTAGCGGCGCTTGTCGTCGTTGCAGCGGTAGCTGCGTTCTCAGCCGCGAACCTGCTGTGGTATGCGCTGTCCCCGAGGGTGATGCCATTGCCGTCGGAGATACCGTGGGACCTCGAGTTGTTCTACATGGCGAAGACGGTCGTCTCTACGGTCAATATCGCGCTCCTCATCTTCCTCTTGGTCGGGTACATAACCATATACCGTAAGACCAAGTCCAACTTCACGATGGGTCTGATCCTCTTCGCGGTCGTCCTCTTGATGAACGCCCTGACATCCAACAGCTTCGTGATATTCGCCTTCGGGTTCAGGCTCGTAGGCCTCGGCCCCTTCGCGCTCCTCCCGGACGTCTTCACCCTGGTAGCGCTCATGGTGCTGACCTACTTCGCGGTGAAGTATTAGCATCCAGGATGCGCGCCGGGATTGGGCGGGAGGGCTTTCAGGGGCGCTTCATCGCCTCGGCACGCATCTCCTTGGGCATCAGCTCGATGGCGTACCGGAGCGCGGTCCGGGGCATCGTGGCCCGCCTTGCCATCACGAAGTCGAAGACCTCCCTCTGGCGGGTCCTGCTCTCCTCCTTGAGGAGCCACCCGTATCCCTTCTGGACCATGTCGTCCCGGTCTTGGATCAGGTAGTCGGATATCTCGAATGCCTCCTTGAGGAACTCGCCCCGCTTGGCGGGGACTATGAAGGAGACCGCCGAAGCCCTCCGGAGCCACCGGTTCCCTGACTTGGACCAGCCCTTGACCTCCGCGGCGACCTGCGGGCACTTTTGGATCAGGCCCCCCACGGCGTGGTTGCAGAACGTGTCGCACTCCGCCCAGTTGTCGATGTACTCATCGATCCACCTACGGAAGGTCGCGGCATCGCCCGGCTCGAAGCTCCCCGAGACCTTTGCCGCCCAGGACGCGGCGATGATGCCCTCCTCGTAGAAGCCCGCGGAGAAGAGCTCCTCGCACAGCCTGAACAGGCCGACCTTTCCCAAGGACAGGGCTTCCCTGCTGTGCTTCTTCATGATGGACGCGATGGCGCCGGACTTCATTCCGTAGCTCCTAAGGGGCTCCTTGAAGAAGCGCTGCATGCCCGCCTTCTCTTTCGGGTCCGCTTTGCTCCTGAGGTCCTCCCGGATCCGGCCAGCTAGTGTGCTCATTTCGATGACTTCCGATAGCCGTTTAGTGGCTTTCGACAACAGCGTTTGTATTCCGAGGTAATTAATCGATTCGGTGTTCAAAAGTTCCTAGAAAAAAGGTAAAAAAAAGGAGGTTGCGGAGGTTACTTCTTGTCCCGCATAATCAGGAAGACGATTATGGCAACTGCCGCGGCGATTCCGGCCAAAATCGCTATTATGTAGTCGTTGATGCCGCCAGCAGATGGCGAGGCGGCGTTGATTATCCATGACGATGATGCGGTGTTGCCAGCTGCGTCCTTCACCGATACGACTATCGTGTGGCTGCCTGCTGCCAGAGTTGCGTTGTACTGGAGCGCGGTGGCGGTGATTGCTGCGCCCGAGGTAACATTGGTGCCGTCAAGCGTTATCGCTACCGACCCGGGGAGCGGCCCGATGCCGGAGTAGGATGCGTTGAAGGTGTAAGATCCAGCCGTTATCGAGGTTCCATTGGTCGTAGTGGAGTTCGGCGCAGGCGGCGCCACGGTGTCTATGGTCCAGACCACGGTCTCCGAAGCGGTGTTCCCTGCAAGGTCGCTTACGCTGAAGGACGCCGTCGTCGTGCCGTCAAGGAGCAAAAGTGCGGATGGGACGTATATGATCCCAGACTGCGAGGCGTTCGCGAGGGAGATCACGCTGATGCCGTTCACGAAGATCGTGGCAGAGGAGACGTTGATGCCGGAGGTGCCGTCGGAGAAGAGTGCCGAGATTGCCATCTGCGGATTGTTGGTCAGGGTCCCGTTGACAGGCGCCGCGCCGGATATGGATGGCGCTACGGTGTCCACGGTGAAGGACCAGGTCACGTTTGCCTGGTTGCCGGCGTTGTCGCTGAAGCTGACGAACACGGTAACCATCCCGTTTGGAAGGGGGTTCGCGGGTATGTACGCAAAGCCGGAGGCGCCGACGGAAGCGAGCGACGTCACGTTGCCGCCGTTGACGAGGATGACGACGGAAGAGGGGTTCACGCCGGAGCCCGACGCGCGGTCGTCGAATAAGGCGGTTATGAGAGGCCTATCGTTGCCAACCATGGCCCCGTGGAACGGGCTGAGGGAGGCGACGGTGGGGGAAGCGATGTCCTTGTAGACGGGGTAGAGGTCCTGGATTGACCCCCCAGTGATGTTGTACGGCGTGTCGCCTATGCCGTCATGGTTGGCGTCCACGCCAGCGTAGTCGGAGTAGAAGTTGTACTCCCAGACGCTGGCGTCGGCTGAGGTATCGTAGGTATTGTTGCCGTTCGACCTCAGGTCGTTGTGGGCAACGTAAGGCAGGGAAGCGCCCCACAGGTGTATCCCATAGGTGCATCCGGAGACGGAGTTACCGGTGATGTTGGTCCTCGTTGATGAGGAGCAGTAGATGCCGTAAGTGCATCCGCTTACAGTGTTGTTACGGATCTTGACGTTGGAAGAGCTTCCGCCCCAGGATGAGATGCCTGTGCTCGAGTCGCCGACGACGTTGCCGTAGATGTCGGCGTTAGTCCCGCTCTCGTGCAGGATCGCATAGTTAGAGGTGCCGGTGACCACGTTATTTGCGATGGTGACGTCGCCGTTCTTCTCCGCGTATATGCCCTCGTAGCAGTCGCTGATGATGCAGTTGGTTATCGAGCAGTAGCTCCCGGATGTCAGGTGCACCCCGCAGACGAAGGGGTGCGCGTTGGCGCCAGTAAGGGTGAGCCCGTCGACAGTGACGTTGTTGGAGGAGATTTTAATAACGTCCAGCGATGAGTTGGCAGCGGTTATCGTGCAGTTCGACGGGCCTTCCTCGGAGGCCAGCCTGATCGGCTTGTTGATGACGATGTTCTCGGAGTAGCTGCCGTCCATCACCACGATGCAGTAAGAGTCGGATGCGCTGTCAATCGCGGATTGGATGGGCGTGCTGGATGAGTGGTACGTGGCAGTTGCGACCGGCCCGTCGTACCATCCTCCGGTATCAACGTAGTAGGTTACCGGGCAGTCCGCGCTCACGATGCCGCCGAAGGCAGGCACGCAGAGGACCGCGAACAGCAACAGGGCGCCAAATTTTATCAGGGATGATTTTCGTTCCATTTGGGAAGACTCCTTGTAAGTTGAGAAAATTCAAGCATTAATATCGTTTCAGATTATAAAGAGTTATTGCAAACCCGGCTTTGTTTTCTTATGGGTCGAATCTCTTGCTTCATCTTCCACGCTCAAAGGCTGGCAGCGGCAAATAGTCTGAAGCGCACGATTGGAGGGGCAAGAGGCGTCTGGCCTGCTTCATTTAGCCCACGCCAATCGACAGGCGGGGTCGCCGCGCTGCGCATCGCCTGGCATCGGGTTTGGTATTTAATTAATAGAGCATTGAAGAGTGTAACAGGAGGTCTTTGGTATGTCAGAGAACCCTTTGAGAATATTCGAGAGGCTGGACCCGGAGCTGCTGAAGCTCATCGGGCAGAACAGGGACTTTGCGAATGCCGGGAACGCGCTTCCGCCTAAGTTCAAGTGCCTTCTGGTGATGGCAATCGACGCCGTCCAAGGGGCGCCGCTCGGCGTGCGCGCGAACGCGGCGGCAGCATTGAGGGCAGGTGCGACAAAGGAGGAGATCGTTGAAACGATAAGGGTCGTTCACGAGGTATGCGGGGCAGGGAGCGCATACACGATAGCCCACGCGCTCGAGAACATATTCTGAGCCTGCGTTCCCAGTTTACAATAGCGGGGAGCCTGAGAAATCGAGAGCGTTCAGCTTCGTCGAGGCGAACTCGGCCCAACGGCAGGCGCATGCCCGGCAAGGCGGCGCGCGTCAGTGGCCGTACATGACTTCCAGAACGTACTTTGCGTAAGGATAGACGGTGTCCAGCTGCTTCCTGGAGAGGAACGCGGAGACCACCTCGCCGAGGTCCTTCTTCGAGATCAGGCCGAGCCGGGCGTACACGATGTATGACACCCCGAAGATGACGGCTGCCCCGATCGCCCAGTGCAGCCCTGCGTAAACCATGGCGGCGGAGAGCGAGGCGGGAACAGCAGCGAAGACCGCCGACTTGCCCCACCCCACGGAGTAACCTATCCTTCGGGACATAATCCAGACCGCGACTAGGGAGAAGAGGTATCCAGATATGTAAGAGGCGGCAGCGCCGGCGTCCCCCCATAGCGCGACGAGGGGGGCGTAGAGGATGACGCGCGGGAGGTTCGATGCGAACCCAAGCACGGTCACGAAGCGGTACTTGCCGTAGGCGTAGATCAGCGAGTTGAAGCCGGAGGCGATGGGGGCGGCGAAGCATCCCACGGCGAGGAGCTGGAGGGCAAAGGATGAGGCGACGTACGACGGGCCCATCATGGAGAGGGGGACGTACGGGTAGGCTATGACGACGCTTGCCAGCGGGGCGACTATAGCCGACGTGAGGCGCACCGCCCGCGCGGATGCCCGCTTGCGCCCATCCTCCATGCCGCTAATGACGGGGAACATGAGGCCGAGGAGGGTGAGGGGGAGGGAGTAGACTATCGACGCTATCATGAAGGCGATGTAGTAAGTGCCGGCGTCCGCAGAGCCCGATATGGCGTAGATGCCCAGGATGCCGAGCCACGAGCCGGCGGTTGCGACGAGCGACGGGAGGTAGGAGGGGATCCCCTGCCTGATGACCTCCTTCGCCTCGCTGAGCGCAGGCTTGGCGCGGGATATCGACCCCCGAAGGGCGGCCCCGAGGACGAGGTGCTGGGCGACCCCGGCGATTACGAACGCGAGCATGACGCCGGCAAATCCGGTCCCCAGCCACAGCAGCAGGAGGCCCAGGGCTAGGCGCGACAGCGCCGAGATGATCGAGGAGAGGGCGATCACGCCGGTGCGGAGCGTGGCGTTGTAGAGGGGGTTGGCGACCTGGGGGAACGCGGCGAGCGCGATCAGGGAAACTACGAACGGGAGCTGGAGCTGCGTCACCCCAAAGAGCGGGGCGATTAAGGCGGTGGCTGCGGCGGCGGAGGCGTAGAGCGCGAGGGTTGCTGCGAGCGACGATGAGAACCATGAGCTGAGCCTCTGCTTCCCGTCAGGCTGGGCCGCTGCCTTCCCGAAGAGGCGCGTGGCGCCGGAGGCTATCCCAAGGCTGACGAGCCCCGAGATCAGCGAGACCACGCCCGTGATGGCAGAGGCGTCTCCGATCGTCGTTGATGGCACAAACCAGGACGCCATCAGCCAGTAGAAGTACCCGAGGAGGTTGGACGCTATGCCCGAGACGTAGAGCCAGAAGCTCCCCCTGATCACGCGGTTTAGGCTCATCCAGAAACCCCTCACGGTAAACAGGGATTGATATCGCCTTTGGTGCCTATTGACTTTGCGCTCGATCCGACCGCGATGTGGAGGGGGATAGGAGGCGATGGAGTGCTCCAGCACGGCTTGATGCTGAGCAGCACATTTGCTTGGATGCGCTATGCGATGTAGAAGTTCACGGGATAACGCATAAGGACACCGCATCCGGGGACGTGCGCCTCGAGATAGGCGTAGATTGTCGTGGTGCCGGGGCTGCACGGGGAGATGTAGACTGAGATGTAATCATTGGATCCCGCCGCTAGGCTATACCAGCTCCCATTCTGCAGGGAGTAGCTTCCTGCGTCGACGATTATCTGAGAGGAGTTGATGCCATTGTGGATGCACATTGTCAGGTTGGTGATTCGGCTCAGGTTTATGTTGGAGTAGGCTACGAGGCGGATTTCAAGTGCAGAACTAGCCAGATTGGCGACCTTCAGGACATACTCATAAGAAGATGCTGGGCGGAATGCCGAGGTAAGGGCTATGTCGAAGCACTTGTAAGCGACGGTCCCCGAGTTGTTCGTAAGAGCTTCAGACTTTAATGTAAAGGCCGAGCCGTTCCAACTGAATGTGTAGAGGGCGCTGTTGTTGTTCAGCGCAGCGCCCACGATTTTATAGTCGCCGGCTATATTCCGCGGATTCCTCTCCAGTTGGATCCACGGGTGGGTCCCGGCGTTGCTCAAATTGCTGATCGCAGACCATGTGCCCGGGGCGGAGAAGGTCTTGTATGAGATCGAGCCCGCGGCGATGCCGAAAGCCAGCAACCCCTTGCTCCCTGTGGGCTCCCATTCAAACTCGGCGCACTTATTTTAAGTGTATAAGCAGTCGTTATTCCATCTGAACAGAACCTTGAAAGCAAAATAAGAATAAACCGTGATGCAGATTATCAATAAGCGATTATGCGCAATACTAATCAAACAACAAAGGCAACGGCAGCAAACCAGCATTTGCCGAGCATAAAAAATCAATTATTCCTCGAAGAGTTGAAATGCCGCATACGGCTTGCCACATGGGGCAACTCAATTTAGCATATTGAGCGCTTCTTCAACCGCCATCATCGTCTCCCTTACCTCGCTCGCCGGGACCGGCGGCGCGGTGTCGTTGGCAACGCAGTCGGCGAACATCTCAATGAGTATCCGATGCGAGGGGCTCCAGCGCTTCGAGTCAGGGCTGATCCCGGTCGTGAACGCGCGCTTGAGGGACTGCCCCGCCATGCTGAGCGAGTGCAGGTTCTTGCGGTATATGCTCAGGGCGCGGAGCCTGTCCTTGAGCAGGATCCCGCTTAGCAGGTCGACGCTGATGCTGCCCTCGGTGCACGCGATGTCAATCGTGTAGCGCCATCCCCTGCTGGGGTGCAGTATGAAGATCGATGACCATGCCCGGTCTCCCTCGAGGTCGACCTTGTACAGGCTGCGCGGCGTTTCCGGTTCGGATCTGTCCTCCAGGCGTGCGGCGGAGGCGCAGCGGGCGCCCTTGATGAGCGCCGATGAGAGGTAAACCTAGTGCGGGAGGTAGTCGAAGAGCATTCCCCCAGGCAGCTTGCCCTTCAGCGCCATGATTGCGGGCATGTGGAGCATTGTTGCGACCCTTCCGCTCCCAACGATAGCTACCTTGAGCTTTGGCATCAAAAAAACCTCGTTATTGCATTCCACTATGACTGGGCTGCATCATTCGTTTATAGTTTATCGCCGGTCAGAATCCGAATACCATTAAAAGCTGGAGGTGCCTCTATTCGATTAGGCGCAGATATGATCATCGACCCCTACCGCAGCGGCCAGCTTGCGAAGAGGCTAGCACTCGCGATGGACAACACGCTCCTGCCAAGGGTGCCGCGCCTGTACGAGGGGGTAGTGATGCCGGCGAGGCGCAAGCTTTACGACATCGCGGTAAAGGAGAAGGCCAGCCGCCTGGTCGAGAAGGGAGGCTCGCCTCTGTTCACGAACATCGAGATCGAGACGGTGAACAGGTGCAACTACGACTGCTCGTTCTGCCCGGCGGGCAAGTCCCACGAGAGAAGGCCCTTCCGGAGGATGGACGAGAGCCTCTTCACTTCAATAATAGGGCAGCTCCGGGAGCTCGGCTTTGACAAGAACCTTGCGATGTACTCCAACAATGAGCCCCTGCTCGACCCCCGCGCCGTCGACTTCTGCGCGCTTGCGAAGGAGCGGGTGCCCAAGGCGTTCGTCTACATGTTCACAAACGGGTCCCTGCTCGACAGGGAGACGTTCGAGGGGCTGATGGGGAGCCTCGACAAGCTGATAATCGACAACTACAGCGACGACCTGAAGCCCATAGGGCAGGTCCATGAGGTGCTCAAACTCTGCAAGGGCAACGAGAGGTGGCGCAGCAAGACGGTCGTGGTGCTCAGGAAGAAGAACGAGTTCAGGAACAACAGGGCGGGGCGGGCTCCCAACAGGCGCAGCCTTGTGAGGCTCTCCTCGCCGTGCATCTACCCGTTCTCCCAAGTCGTCGTGCGCCCGGACGGGAAGCTGAGCCTCTGCTGCAACGACGTCCTCGGCGAGGAAACCCTGGGCGACCTCACCAGGGAGGGGATTTTGGAGGCGTGGAGGGGCAAGAAATACAAGGATGCCCGGCGGAGTATGTTAACTGGCAGGCGGACGCTGGAGCTCTGCGCCCGGTGCGACAACATAACGACTGAGGAGATTGAGCTGGCGCCCCATAGGCTCAACTGCTGAACGATTGAGCTCTTGCTGAAGCGTGGCGCAACAGGTGGGTCACGATTTTATAGATGTCCTCCAGAGTAGTAGCGAAGCATTATGATTGATGAGCGGGCGTGCGCCGTGGCAGCCGGTGGGGATGATATGAGCCCCTCGATAATGCGCGGCGAGGCGCTGAAGATCGAGCGCGTGGTGCCGTCGGAGATCGCTGTAGGGGACGTCATAGTCTTCAAGAGGCACGTACTCATCGGACACAGGGTGCTTGGCAAGGTCCGCTTCATGGGCAGGCACTACTTCATGGTCCGCGGGGACAGGTGCCCTTACATAGACTCCCCGGTGAGCGACAGGATGCTCGTCGGTAGGGTTCCAGGGAAGCGCATCCCGCTGACGGCTTCGCTCAGGCACATCTTCGTATTCACCGTAATGCTTTGCTGGTACGTTCCGGCCTCAAGGTTCTCCAAAACCAAAGCGTTCCGGAGGGTCAACCTCCTTGCGAGGAGGGTTGCGAGCTACGGGCTGCCGAAGGTCGCCTGAAGCTCACGGATCCTCTTCCATGAGCCTCTCGTAGATCTTGATGAGCCCAGCTGCGTGCTTGGCGAGGCTGAAGTTCTCCTCAACGCGCCTTCTCCCGTTCGCGCCCATCCTCCGCCTCTCCCTCTCGTCGCCGATCAGGCGCTCGAGCGCCCCCGCCATGGCGGCTGCGTCCGCCGGCGGCACGAGGAGCCCGGTCTCGCCGTGAGCGACTATCTCCGGGACCGCGCCTACCGTGCACCCGACGACGGGAGCCCCGCACGACATGGCCTCGATGATCCCGAGGCCGAACGGCTCGTCCCATATCGACGGGAAGGCGTAGATGTCGCAGGAGCGGTAGAGGTTGGGCATGCGGTCGTAGGGGGGCGGGTCCACTATCCTGGCGGATTTGACCTTGAGGGCGGCTTCCCGGACTTGCCTGTCCGAGTCGACCTGCCACTGCTGGAAGTCCCCCGTGGTGTAGAGGTAGGAGGACCCGGCTATCGATGCCTCGAACCTTATGCCCCTGCGCTCGAGCATCCCCAGCGCCTCCAGCAGGGTAAAGATGCCCTTCTGCTTGAGCCACGCGCCGGTGAAGAGTATCCGGGGCACCTCGTTGCGCGGTCCGCCGCTCAGGGGCTTGAAGAGGTCGGTGTCGGTGCCGTTGGGGAGCTCCGCGACGCGTTCTTCGGGGATGCCAGGGTTGTTCTCGATGAAGTGCCTGTGTATGAACGATGAGCAGCAGGCGAAGGTGCACCTGTTGTACTTCTTCGAAGCCAGCGCGTAGTGGGGGAGCGCCATCAGGTTGTGGACGTGGAGGAGCATCCTCTGCCCCTCGGCCATGAGGGCGAGGAGCGGGGCGTTCTGCGAGTGGAGTATGTCCGCGCCCTTTGACCTTTCGATGAACCACGTGTAGTACTGGCGCCCGTGGTCGCTGCTGAACTTGAACGAATCCATCGCCTCGACGTCGGGGTCCGCCCCCGCAAAACCCCTGGCGTAGAGCCGTACGCCGATGCCCGCTCTCCTGAGAAGCTCCAGCTCCGTGAGAGCAACCCTCTCCACGCCGCCGCACCTCTGGGGGTCTATGACGGTTATGGGGTGGACCAGCATCGCGACCTTCATTTCAGGGCACCCATTATCGCTTCGTAGAGCCCGGGCGTGCTCCTGCCGACGTAGAGGTCGAAGCACGGGATGGAGCTGGCGAGCGAGGAGTAGGCGGAGAAGACGCGCCTTGCCTGGTCCTGGTGGGGCTCGAAGATGCTGCCAGACTCGAGCATGTAGTTCCGGATCAGCTTGGGGACGGTCTTCATGTCGGTCGCCGGGCGGCACTCGCTCCTCTCGGAGTTCCAGACGTGGGTATTGAAGAGCGCCCTCGGGGCTACGGGCTTCTCCTCGGCGCTGTAGAGCTGGCCGAGGCTGAGCCAGATGCCGTCAGACTGAGCGCTGTACTCGCCCGCGCCTACAGAACTGAACGCCTTCCTGAGGCTGGGGAAACGCTCCACGGTCTTCGTGTGTATCATGCTCCTCAGGTAGAACGGGAGGACCTCTTTCTCCCGCAGTATTATCACATCGTCGGTGACCATGCGGTACCCCCTCTCGAGCATAGTTAGGAGCGAGGTCGTCTTCCCCGAGCCCGACACCCCCGTGAAGAGGAGGGCGCCGTCGCCGTTTCCGTCGCAGACCGCCGAGCCGTGCATCCAGAAGAGCCCGGAGTCCTCTACCGCCTTCACGAGCAGGCGCTTCGTCAGGAACCGGACCTTCTCGAAGATCCTCGCCGATGGGGAGACCCTTATGGAGATCTCCGGCACAGCAGGGTTGATCGTTATGAAGAAGGAGCCTGTCTCCGCCATGTAGGTGAGCCCCTTGTGCGCATAGACGGCGGAGGACGGGAAGACCGTCGAGAGCCTGATCGCGCACTCCGGGACGGCCTCCTCGACGGGGTCCTGCAGAATCACGGATATCCTCCCGCCGATTTTTGCCGTTGAGCCGGCGGAGGCGTGCCCCCCGAACTCATCCTGCATCGCCTTGAGGTATTCGTGGGAGTCGGTCTCGAAGAGTATGGATGCGCCTTGGGCGCTTATGATGACGGAGTGCATGTGAAACAGCCGCTTCTGATTCTCCTGTCCGTAAGGCGGTATAATGCCTTTTCTGTGCGCGCGGGGCTTGGGCAAAAGGCTTTTTTATCGATCCGAGCGTAGAGGATAGACCTAGAGGGTTTGGAAAGTGCAGCAGGAGATCTCCTCGAGGAAGCCGAAGAAGAACCCGGATGTGGCAGAGAAGTTCGGCGCGACCACAATGCTCTTCGACCCATCAGCGGGGAGGCTCTTCGAGATGAACGATACCGGCAGGGCGGCGTGGAGCCTCTGCGACGGGACAAAGACCGTAGAGGAGATCGCGAAATCGGTCGCTGACGAGTATGCGGCGGATGGCGGCAAGGTAAAAGACGACGTCTTTGCATTCGTGCTCAAGCTCAAGGAGCTCGACTTGATCCAGCTGTAAGCGTGCGCTATCCTTTTCGTTGGTCTTTTGGCAGCTTCAGCATGTAAATCACGATATTCGACAGGTACTCTACCATAGCAGCGGAGCACCGGAGCGCGTACCGCGCGCCGTAATCCTTCCTCACGCAGGTCACGAGCAGCCTTGCGCTTACCTTGGCGCGCTGCGGGAACGCCGTGAAGGCGTCGTTGAGCAGGTCGGTCTCGTCGAGCGGCGGGAGCTCCCTCTGCATAGCCAGCGGGCAGCTTCTGCACTGCAATCCCTGGCAGCCGAGGTTCTCGCAGATCGAGGACAGGGGGACAGGGAACCCGGCGGCATCGCCCTCCTTGAAGAGGCGAGGCAGGGCGGGGAATCCGGCGGGCAGGGGGACGCCGAGGCTGCGCATGGCGAGCGCGTACGCCTGCAGCGTTGGCTTCAGGGCGTATCCCATCGCCAACCTGTCCATCTGCTGCTTGATGTGCTCCCAGTCCACGCTGCCGGAAGCGGTGATGGCGGCGATGTCGGATACGTCCTTGAGCTTGATCTCCCCGTCCCTGAAGGCGTTGAGAGCGACGACGAGCAGCATGTGCCCCCTCGGCATGACGCGCATCCGGACGCCGTCGACATCCAGGGGGCGGAGAGATTCCCAGAACCCTTCGATGGTAGGGTAGGGGTAGAGGTGCGTTATGCCCGGCAGGCGGTGGTGCAGCTCGACGCTGACCTCCGTGCCGAAGCGCCTCTTGGTCATCTTGATGTGGTAGGCGTCGCTGCCGGACTTGAGCTTGCTGTACCCGAGCCCCTCGAGTAAAAGCTGCGCCCTGGACCGCTCCCTGTCGTCGGCCAGCAGGAGGTCGAGGTCCGAGAAGTCCCGGGTGACGCCTCTGGGGTATGCGGTCCTCTCGAGCAGGATGCCTTTGAACGGCGTGAACGCGATCCCCGCGCCTGCAAGCGCTTTCATGGCGCGCTTCGCCTCCGCGCGGAGTATCATGCCGGACCCCATGGACTGCCGGTATGCGCCCTCCATGGAGGAGAGCCACCCCTTGTCCACCGGGAGCGATGGGTGAAGGCTCAGGAGCGCTGAGAGGCGCTCGAACGACTGCGGGAAGATGCGGTTCGACTGGGCGCCCTTGTAGAAGAGCCTCCAGTCTATCCCCTCCTCAACCAGCATCGCTGCCTCCTCGAGGTGCGATGGGGATGGGGCGGGCAGAGTGAAGAGCAGCAGGAGGCGGTCCTCTCGTGTTGAGCCCATATTAGCACAAGGGGAGCATCCTGACTTTATCCTTTCCGCGGTCGGAACCGCATGGGTTATTATATCCGCGGGTGGCTGATAGGTACTGTTAACCTCGAAGGTGGTTTGGTTGGCGAAGATACTCTCCGCGGTCCCCTGGCAGCTTGACTGGGACCTCACGGGGCTCTCCAGGAGGCTGATCGGCCAGCTCTCTGCCATCGGCGCCGAGGGGTTCGACGTGGAGGTCTGCACGCCCGGTGAGGGCAGGGACTATGGCCTCTTCAGGAGCAGGCAGGTCAAGTCCAAGCTGATCCAAGGCGATGACCCCATCACTCAGATCCTGAACACGGTGGCGTTCAGCGATGCGTTCTCCGGGACCGCCTCCGATGTGGAGCACGACCTCGTCCACTGCTTCAACACAACGTCCCACTTCTTGAAGGAGAGGCGAGTCCTGCAGATGCTGAACCCGACATCGGCCTTCGTCAAGGAGGCGCTGCTCTCAGAGTACCCGAAGACGGGGAAGTACCTGAAGAAGCTGAACTCCTACGACGTTGCGGCTGCGCTCGAGGAGAGGGAGTGCGCGGGCGCGGATGTCGTGATAGCATCGTCGCGGCTGGCGAAGGAGAACATAGCCCGGCTTTATGGGCGGAAGGAGGGCGTGGAGGTAATCAAGACGGGTTTGGAACCGTCGATGGTCTGCCAGGACTACGCAAAGCAGAAGAACAGGCTCAAGATGATACTCTTCCCCAACCGCATCTCCGTCATGAAGGGTTTCAGGTATATGCCAGAGGCTATGCGGCGGATAAGGAAGGAGTTCCCGGCATCGATACTCGTCGTCAGCGGGAGGATTGACGACTTTGACAGGGAAGCCATCGAAGGGGACCTCAAGGAGCTCAAGGAGATGAGGGGGATCACGCTGACGGGGTACGTGAGCAGGAAGGTTCTCATGAACTACTACCAGATGGCGGACATTGTAGCGGTCCCCTCGCTCTGCGAGGACATAAGCCTCTCGCTCCTCGACGCGGTCGCGATGGCAACGCCGGTCATAGCAACGGAGGAGGGGGGATTCCCCCAGGTGGACGACGTGGGCATTAAGATACCCGCGAAGGACTCGGAGGCTTTCGCCGAGGCTGCGATAAAGCTCTTGTCGGACGATGCGCTCTACGAGAAGAAGAGGGAGAGGGCCAGGGCGGTTGTCAAGGATTACCTCTGGCAGGAGATCGGGAAGAGGTACTCGGAGCTGTACAACAAGTTCCTGTGAACTTCAATTTATTGGGTGCGATGGACAAGAAGGTCAGCCGAGCTCCAGCAGGTACACGCCGCGAGTGCCTATCTGCTCGTCCCAGATCTCGTTGATTGTGGGGGGCTCGTACTTCTTTACTTGCGATGGGGCTGCGTTTGCGATGGGCTCCATGGAAACCACATTATCCCATAGTGTGCGATTGGAATATATTATTATCTGGAACGGTTAGCCAGGATGCATCGCAACATCATTTAGGATGGAGGCGTAACTTTCGAAGCCACCTTGCTTCAATCTTTCTTCGGAGGTGCTCATGATGACGACTTGCTTGCCAGAATAGCTACCTACAATGATGCCAAAAGCGGCATTATGCCACCCTTCCCCCCATTGAGGTGCTTCAGCGGTATCGTTGAAGAGTATGAAGGATCGAGTCGTGGAGTATGAGATGAACCCTTGGCTCACCCGGTTGAGGTCTGCAAAGAGTACATCTGAATACCTTGCACCGGTGGGGTCTGCCAAGAAGTAACTCTCGTTCCAGAGAGCAGGGATGGCCATAGAATAGAACCAAGCGTCAAATGACGGCTCCAAAGGATTGGACAACTCAAGAAGCATATAATCGAGTTCAAGGAGAAGCGTACCATTGCCCTCCCTATCGTTGGTTATGGTGACGTTGATGCCGCTAATCGATGTAAATCCAGATGGCAATATGGACGTATAGTCATGGAATTTGCCGTCGGAGTAAAGGGGCAAGTTGAATGTGTGGAAAATTTGCGATGAGTTATAAACTGTGATCGCCACCTGTGCATTCCTCACGGCATTTGCTGAACTTCCAGAAGCAACCCTGTAGTGGAGTGTAAAATCTGAATATTCGCCCTGTGTAAACGGACCGAGCTCGAGTGACATTGAGCCGGCAGGGCTGACTTGAAGTGCCATACTGCCGTTTGGTAATGCAATAATTATGTTGGAATAGTCCCACTGCAGGCGCGTAAGAAACCCGTTCAGCGAGACCGCTAGGTTCGCGGTCGCCCAGCTTGAGGGTGGTGCTCCATTTAGCTGGCTGAAGCCCCATAACCCACTTAGGTCGAGTCGCTCGTCAAGCACTGCAACCTGGGCATATTCCTTTGGAGGCGTGAACGCGGGCACGTACACGGCTGAAACGTAATCGTTAGAAAAGACAGTCTCAAAGTGCGCATAGAAGGCGTCTTCGCGCGTTATGGAGTTCGGAAAAACCACGTACTGGAAGGGGTTTCTCTCAGCATCTAGTATGAACTTTCTGAAGTCTCGGGCATCTTCAATATGGCTGGTTTTAGCAGTGATCACGTATCGGTCGGCTAGCGTAGACATCCCTCTCCACAAATCATATTCCAAAGTAGAGTATGGTGGTGGAACGAGAAACGTGCTATTTGCAGGCGTCTCCTCTTGGACGAATACGAAGAACCTAACCAAGGCATCACTGGTAGGAGATTCACTGATGGCGTATCGGTAGTCTAGGAGAAGAGTGGATGTGGATGCGAGAACAATAATCGCTCCCACCGTGACGTAAGCCAGGGGCTTCATTAAGTGCCCGCCAATACGCCTTTTGCTGATCCAGCGGAATATCGAGATTGCGCCACACGCAGCAAGAATTGCGAGTGCCGGGAACAAGTATGCGTTGAGGCGCTCCCCCCACCACAAGCTGCCGAGTGCAATCATGATTATTATCCATACAGTACTCAGCTTGAACCAGCTATTTCTCCAAGAGGTAGATACCATCCCAACTATGGCTAAGAGACCGACTATGCCATATCGAGTAACATATAGGTACCACGGGAATGTGAAAGTGAGATAACTGTCCTGCAGCGGAGGCTGTATTGACCAGTAGTACAGGGAGCCCACATAGACTAGCGCGATAGAGAAAGAGATGAGCACCTTGGAACGACGCACAAACGAGTTTGGAAACGGCAGTGCGCTTGCACGATGCCTGAGCTTGTAGATGATGAAGATAAGGACAACTATGCTAACCCCTGCAATCGTGAAAATGACGAGCCTAGTAGTCGATATTAGTGATAGAAGCGGGACTTTCGAGGAAAGCAGGAGCGTATAGTATCCGCCCATGATTGTGTCTACTAATAAAAACAAAGCAACACCGATTGCAATCAATACGCCCAAGTCGGCTATCCCTCTTCGACGGTCCTGCGCGAGGAGAGCAATAATGACGAAGACGGGTGCAGTAAACCCAGGAAGGATATGGACCATGAATCCGAGCAGAAAAAGCACGGCTGATGCTGAGATGAGTGGCAGACGCGCCTTTACGCAATTGATGCCGTTCGCAACGGAAAAGAGCGAGAACGAGATGAATGTGAAGCCCGATGCCATCATCTTGTAGGAAAAGTCAATGGCATTCCATGCGAATGGGAAGAAATATGAATCTTGCGAATTAAAAGCGACGGTCCATATACTCATTGTTTGATTGAGCCATAGAGTGTAGAGGAGCCAACTAATCCCGCCACCGAAGCAGAAGATAGTTGCAGCCATTGTGGCGAATTCCTCGTTTCGCTTGAAGACGATCTTTGCGAGGACAAAGAAGTTCAGCGCGTTCAGAGCTGCGAGGGGGAATAGGGCAGCATTAGCGTTGATTGCAGGCAGCCCAGTAGCAGCGGCGAACCCTGCAACTATGAAACCAAGCATCGAGGGGTATGCGCTCCTCTCGAAGAATGTCATAATGTCCCTCTGGTAGACGATCTCCACGGCAGGTGTTGCTGCGACCCAAGCATCGCCCCTAACAAGATAGAGGTGACTCAGGAAGACCATGGTTGAGATCAAGGCTAAAGCAGCCATTAGCGTAACGAGACCCCAGTGGGCAGGAAGCATCCTCAATCTCTCTGGCAATGCACCTCTCGACATATTCCATGTCAATACGAAGAGGAGAAACAATGCGATGAGGAATGCGCATGGGAGAGGTGCGAGCCCGACCGTGTAGTAACCGGCAACTGTTGAGAACCCGACAATTGCTAAGGATAGGTTAGCAGCAACTGCGAACCTGCATGCCCTTGTCAGATGCTTGGAAATCCCGGTCAAGCGGATAGCATAGAGACCCGGGAGCGAGACGAGGCCGATTATCCAGAAGGCAACCCTGACATATAGCGCCTGAGGGATGTCGGTCCAAGGGAGGATGCCGGCGGTGAAACCGGGTATGAAGAGCGAAAGTGCCATGCCACAGAGGATGATGACCTCAAGGAGTTTGCCATATCCAAACCTGAAGTGGGGCATAGCGATGGACCTCAATCATGATAATGGATTCAAGGCAGTAAAATAACTATCCGACTCGGAGTAGGAATGTGCGGGCCTATCAACCGAAGCGTGAGGCGGTTCGTAAGTATAGTCGCTCAACCATCCCCGCCACCCTCTCAAGGCTATAGTCGCGCCTTATCAGTGCCCCTGCTTGTGAGCCCATTTGATGTCGCAGCGCTGGGTCAGCGAAGAGACCACTTATTGCAGCCGCGAACTCCTCTGATTGACCAGGGGGTACGAGAACGCCAGTGCTCCCGCGGGTTACGACGCTGCTGATGCCAGGTATGTCAGAGCCAACGACCGGATTGCCGCAGGACATCGCCTCAAGGAGCGAGAACGGCATACCCTCCTTTATGGATGGGAAGGCGAAGACCGAGGAAGATTTAAGCAGATAGGCAAGCTGCCCATGCTGCATTGCCCCAGGGAAATCGACGCTGGAGCTTATGCCCAGAGATCTTGCAAGCGCAATCGCATCAGTGCGCCCCGGACCGTCGCCGGCGAGGATGAACTTTGCGTCAGGGTGGCTCTTCAGCACGATGGAGGCTGCCCTGATGAGGGTGCTCACATCCTTCTCCGCAACAAACCTTCCAGACCAGGCAACGACCTTGGATTCGCCCCTGCTCGAAGGCATCGAGAAGAGACCGGTATCAACGCCGTTCGGTATCACCCTAATCTTCTCGCGCGGGCACCCGTACCTCATCACCTCGAGGGCATCGCTTTGTGTGAGGCAGCGGACCGCGGAGGCGCGCCTGAAGGCGCTCCTGGCGGCGGTGAGCATGTAGGCACGCTGGGCAGCGTTGATGATCGAACCCCGCGGCGCCATTATGCCGTTGACGGTGATGACAAGGGGGACACCAAGGCGGCTGGCGGAGCAAACAGACTGGTGCGCGGTCGGAAACAAGTGGGATTGGCAGTCTATAAGGTCCGGCCGCAGCGAGTCGATTGCTGCGCCAAAGCCGAGCAGCGCAGGGTAAACGAAACCGCTGAATGATGGCGCGAAGTTGATGGCGGGCATGCTGAAGACGTTGAAGTTGCGCCCTTCGCTATGGATGCGGCCGCGCTCCCGGCTGCCGGACCACACGAATGCAGAGATCTCGTGCCCCTTCCGGGCGAGGGCGCGGGGCAGCGGGTATGCGACCTCCGGGAATGTCCAATAGTGGTGCACCATTGCAATCTTCATAATGACGCCACGCATTGCCACCCTAAAGCGGACTGTTTCGCTGTCGCGCCTTACCATTCAATGACAAGCGCAGGACCGCCACCACGGCAAAGGATGCAAATCCCAAAGCCACCGAGCTTGCGGAGATGAGGTTCAGGTCAGCGAATAAATCGGCCTCGCGCATATATTCAGCTAACCCCCAAATCCTGAAGAATGCGCCAACCGCAAGGAAGAGTAGCCCCATGCCCCCGAAGAAGACTGTTGGGCGAAAGACGCAGGTGTTCTTGACGGTGCGGATGAGGACTGAGAATCCCTGCTTGAAGGATTGGGCATATGATGCCTTTTCGAAATGATCGATGATTACCGGAGCCTCAGCTATCCGCATCGAGCTCGCTTTTGCCTTCAGGAGTATCTCGGTGCTTGCTGCCATCCCCTTCTCAGATGGGCTCACGGTTTTGATAGCCGCTCTGCTGTACGCCCTGAAGCCTGACTGGGAGTCAGTTATGCTGCGGTAGCTCGCGACCTTCGCTGCGGTGTTGATTATAGCGATACCCAACTCCTTATACGTTGGGACCGGACTCCCGCCGAGGAACCTGGACCCGATGACTATGTCCGCCGAACCGTTGGTGATGGGAGCTATGACTGAGGGTATGTGGGAAGGGTCGTGCTGACCGTCTGCATCCATGGTTACCATTATATCAGCGCCAAGTTCTCTTGCAGCACCGAAGAGCGATCGGAGGGCGGCGCCATAGCCCATGTTGCGGGGGTGCCGGATAATTGTCGCGCCCAAAGCCGATGCTATATCAGCAGTCATGTCTTGCGAACCGTCATCGCAGACGAGGACCTTGTCCACATGGGGCTGAGCCTTGAGGATCACCTTGGCAATCGATGACTCCTCGTCCACCGCCGGTATCGCCGCGATTATGTAGGGCTTTCTGATCTGCGGCGCGTTGGCAATTTGTGGTAGCGATGTGGTCTCGGTCATTTTGGTCTTCACTCGTTTCGTGGCCTGTCTTTTGCCATAAGGCGATGTTGTATGTTGAGGATATGAGGTGTGCCATTATTTAGTCATATTGGGAGGCATTGGAACGGGATTTCGATAAATATGCCGGCAGCCAATAATATTCACAACAAACGCAGCTACCGGATGAGTTGGCATTGACAGAACTCCACATAGGCACAGGAGGATGGGCGTACTTCAGCGTCCCGGGGATGAGCCGTCTGAAGGCTTACTCGAGGGCGTTCAACTTCGTAGAGGTCAACTCCACGTTCTACGAGCCGCCTACCGTGAAGGCTTCGGAGGGGGGAGGAGGTCGGCTTCTCCTGGATTCAGGTTCTCGGTCAGGGCCAACAAGGCGATAACCCACGGGAAAGAGCCTTTCTCAAGTTCACCTTGTGCTGAGAAGGCACTCAACAGGACGCTGGAGGTGTGCAGGGCGCTCAACGCGGATGTGCTGCACTTCCTCGCGCCACCCTCGTCGCTGATGGCGGATGGCGGTCTTGCAGCAGGGCAAAGGACTTGTTTGGAGTTTTGGATGATGGAAAGATGCTCGTAGCGCTGGAGGTCAGGGGCGCGCCCGGGGGCAGGCTGCCAAGTAACCTCGCAAAGGTGATGGAGGCGGCAGGGAAGGTGAAGGAGGTTTACGGATACTTCAACAACCACTTCCACGGCTACGCGGTGGAGAACTGCCTCCAGGTGATGGAGATGCTGGGGCTTGCAGGGGAGGCGCAGAGGGAGGCGGGCAAGGCGATTGAGGATTTTCGGGGCAAGAAGGTCTCCGGCAGGATTGGATCGGAAGAGGGTGCCCAGAAAGGCGGCACCCTAGATAGGTTCATCTGAAGCGGGATAAAAAATGGGGGTTAGCGGATTCTGCAGGCCTAGGCTAGGCTTTCGGAGGGAAGGAGTATACTTCGGTGACCTTTATCAGGCCGACCCCCTTGACGGTCGCCTTCGTGGCCGCCATTGCCTTTGCGAAGCTGTCGTATGCCGGACCGGATGTCTGGAAGCCGAGAAAGTCCCCTTTTAGCTGGAATGACTGGTTTGGCGCATTTACCACGAGCACGCACGCCTTCTTGTTCTTCAGAAGGTTGTCCTTCGTCTTCTTCATGAATATGTCGGCGAAGGCGATCTGGTCATCCCCTACCGGCCTGAGGCTCCAGATTGCGGCGGCGTTGGGGATTCCTTTCTCATCGGCGGTCGCCAGCACCTTGTCTGCCTCCTTGGAGGCCATTAGTTCAACTGCTTCCTTGGGTATCTTTACCATTTTTTGTCACTGTCTTTGGTATAATATCCACTTGCTGAGATAATAGCTTAAGGTTTTCACGTTAATTGGCGATCTTGCTGAAGACTATGGGATTGTGAAAGGAGGCGGAAGTTTTGGGATTACCCAGTTCGTAGGGAAAGCAAGACATCAATCCTGGCTCAAGTGGAATACCGCCATTGGTGATTTTGTGTCCGAGACTGAGCTCGTGGCGCCGTGCGGCATCAACTGCGCGCGATGCAGCGCCTACCTTGCCTACAAGCACGACGTGAGTGGGAAGGGCGTGGCGATGTACTGCTGCGCCGGATGCCGGCCGAAGAAGAAGAGATGTGGGCACCTGATGAAGGACTGCAGCCTCCTGAGGAAGGGGCAGGTCAGGTTCTGCTACTAGTGCAGCGGTTTCCCATGCCCCAAGCTCCGGCTCATTGATGAGCGCTACAGGAAGAATTACAGGATGAGCATGCTGGAGAACCTGGAGTTCATAAAGCTCTCCGGCGTCGATGCGTTCCTTGCGAGGGGGAGGGGGATGCGGAGCTGCAAGTGCGGCGGGTTGGTTTCATGCCACAGCTGGCTCTGCTTCGCCTGCAGCTTAGATGAGCTCAAGAAGAGGGAGAAGCGGAACATCAACCGCTGGATGTAGAGCACGCTTAGGCCGATGGCTCAACGCCGAGATGGCGGTTGACATTGCGCCGAATCCTTTGATATATTAACCAGATTGGGATAATTAGTGATTGGCGATTGTATGAAGCTGCTGTTGGATGAGCACTATGCTGGCCTCAAGCCGTATCTTGTCGCGCTCGGGATGGATGCGGTCACGGTTCAGGAAGCCGGGCTGCAGGGTAAGGACGACGTGGAGATAGGCAAGTTTGCGGCTTCCAGCGGAATGATTCTAGTGACACAGGACGACCTCCCTGCGCAGATAGTGGAGATGCTCGGCGGAAAGAGCGTCCATGTGGCGCAGAAGGACGTTGCGCTTCTTGTCAAAGCGATGGCTGAGAAGCTTCCGCCTTAGGGAGGGGTGAGAATGAACAGAAGACCATCGCCGACCCATCCTCATGGCCATTCAGAGCCTGGAAGGGTTAAAGAAGAATTGCGACAAGTCATTCCCATGAAGCATTTCTCCTGCGGATTGGCGCGCCTCGCGTCCACATTCTCAATCGTAGCATTCGATCCCAAGACGAAGGACCTCGGCATCGGGGTCCAGTCGAGGTACTTCTCGGTCGGCTCCGCGGTCCCATGGGCTAAGGCGGGGGTCGGCGCAGTCGCCACACAGTCGTTTGTGAACTTCACTTACGGTCCAAAGGGGCTCGCGCTCCTTGAGGGGGGGTTCGCGGTAGACGAGGTGTTGGAGAGGCTCACGAGGGAGGACAAGGGGAAGGAGTCGAGGCAGGTCGGGATAGTCGATGCCCGTGGCAATGCTGCATCGTTCACCGGAAAGAAGTGCTTGGAATGGGCGGGCAGCTCGGTTGGGAAAGGCTATTCCGTGCAGGGGAACATTCTGGCGGGTGAGGCGGTCGTCCGGCGGATGGCAGAGGATTTCGAGGGAACGAAGGGAGAGCTCGCGGACAGGATAATGGCTGCGCTGAAGGGAGGGGAAGAGGCGGGAGGGGACGCCAGGGGCAGGCAGTCCTCTGCGATGCTCGTAGTAAGGAAGGACTGCAGGGGCGAAGGCGTCGACAGGCTTGTTGACCTTAGGGTCGAGGACCACGAGGACCCGATCGGCGAGCTCCAGAGGCTCCTGAAAATGCAGAAAGGCTACAGCCTGATAGATGAGGGCGAGGAGCTGATGGCTAAGGGGAGGGAAAAGGAAGCCTTCCGCTTAATCGAGCGGGCGACGCGCATCAATCCAAAGAGCGACGATGCCTTCGTCGATCTGGGGCTGATAAGCCTGAAATTGGGCAGGAGGGACGAGGCTTTGACTGCATTTAGGAGGGCCCTAGAGCTCAACCCGAGGCTGAAGAGAGTGATTCCTCAGCAGATAAGGGCAGGGACGATGGAGATAGACCCGGAGACGATGAGCGCGCTGGGGCTTTAGCCGATCGGAAGAGCGTGGCTTTCCACGGCCATCGATACGCATCATTGTAGACCGACAACGCCAAAAAAGGCGCTGTTCAGAAGAGCATCGTAAGTGCGACGTATATGAGGGCCATAACGAAGAATACAGCGCATATGGCAATAATCTTTCCTTTTCCCCAATAGGATTGCGGGTTCTCGACGAGCGACTCTACATTATACAGGGATGCGGACATGTTCAGGCGTTCGCTGACATCTTTGCGGCCGATAGACATCAGCTTTATAGTGACCCATTCGAAGGACCCCCTGAATCCCGCCCTCTCCCACACCCACAGGAACGTATGAAAGGCTGCGAAGGTGATTAGCCACCAGAACCAGAATTCGCCTCCTGTCAGGCCTTCGGCATACTCGAAGTCGAAATAGCCAGCGAGAAAATCGCTCTCGAGGAACGGGGTGGCAGCACCCGTTATCGCATTAGTGATGCCGTTGTACGCCATTGCTAGGACGGCGATAGCCCACTGCAAGCTCCACACGGTCAGAGAGACGAGGCCGAAGCGCCGAATGAACGCCGTGCGCTTGGCGAACCATTTGGTGTGCCCACGGAAATCTATCAGGTACAGGATCAATAGGATCAATAGTAGCGAGCCGCCCATAACCATGAGGTTCTCCCCGACATCATAAACCGACGCGATGAAGTAGTACGGGAGGGCAGGCGCCTTCAGATTCAGAATGGTGTGCAGCCCAGCAACTTTGGGGGCATATAGCAGCGCGCCCCCGACGAAGGCAGCGACTGAGCCAGCGAACCAGCGGGTTGCATCAGCCTTGTCGAGGTTTCCATCGCTGATCCGGCAGCCGATCATTGTCCCGACTATCCCAAATACAGCGAACGGGAAGAGCGGATTGCCCCGCCGGAAGATAGGGTTGATGAATGCGTAGAGGATGTTCCATCCAAGGTCTCGAGTCGTCCAGCTATCATAAAATCCAGGGAAGGTCCGGGACAGCATTACCATGAACGGAGTGAGTGTCAGGATAGCCAGCACGGCGATCAGCAGGCGCTTGCTTACCCATTCCCGCCCCCTCTCCTGGCGGAGGAGATGCGTGTACAGGACTCCTGAGATGATGATCCCCCACGCTATCGCCTGCAATATGTTCGTATAGTAAAGAGAGCCGACCGACTCGGTCAGCGGATTGGGCGCCTGGACGATCAGCCTCAGCAAGAGGCCGTTGAGCAGCGTCTCGCTTATGTACGCCATGGCGTAGATGAAGAGCCCGCGGACGAGCTGACTCTTGAGGATCTTGTTAGCAGCGACCCGCTTCTGATCCGCAGTGGGGTTCCCGGCGGCAAGTTTCTTCCATTGCTTATCGATCGAGATCGTATTGACCAGGCCAGAGAGCACAACGAAGATGATGTCCATCTGCGATACATAGCCTACAAAGATCAGCAGAGGATAGAGCGGCCAAGCGATATCTCCGGCAATGAGACCGCTGTAGTTGAAGGCGACGTTGAGCATGTGGAAGAAGAGGACGCCGACAATGGCTCCCCCGCGGAGGAGATCAAGGGAAACAAAGCGCTTCATGCGTGAGCCTCAATTGACTAATCGTCGGTCCCAAGGTTAAGATATACTTATGCGGCCACAGGTCGGCTTCGAAGTTTGTAAGGGACCCGTCGAGGCTGATCGAGTTGTGGATTATGACCTTGGGGAGCATGCGGTTTGCCTTCTGGATGATCTGAATAGCGGGTCTGCTTCATAAAAGGGTTTTCAGACGCGGATCACAGGTTTAATCGAGGAGCATGGCTGATGCATTCATTCTCGAACTGCAGTCAGCCCTGCCGCAGTGCATTACCGACCTGCTGAAGCTCACTCAGAAGCCAGAGAGCGCATCATTCGCAGGGGTGCTGCAGAGTTTCAGAAGGCGCAAGAATATGATTACAGCTCAAAAGATGGACTCAGTGCCAATTTTGAAGGCAGGCTGACAACCTAATCTTGTCAGTGAGGTTGCGCTCTAATCTACTCAAAATGAACAAATAATACGAATAGCAGAATATCCGATATGAAATGGAATTTTCCAAGGACGCCACTTGGTTACCTGTTATTGATAGTGGTATTCGCTTGGATAGGCTTGGCAATCGTCTTTGGTATCTTTGATTTGAACATCTCGATGGTTGTAGTTGATGAGAGTTCTCCTTGGGGCGCCTTTGGACGCGAATATGGTGAACTCCCCAGTTATGGTTTGATAGCCATCGCATTTACAGCTTTGATTGGCGGGCATCTGAAAGGCTTGAAGAGACAGAGAAGCCTGGGCGGTCTTTCAATAATCGCCGGCATCGCATACTTGATTTATGCCATAATGAGAAATGACATGGACGACGTGTTGTTGGGCATCTTTTTCACGATTCCGACAGCCCTATTCATGATTTATGCGTGGGATAAGGATTGGAAGGCCTACCGCGCCATATCCAAAATGATATCGATTTTGGCCATCCTTGGTCCGCTGTTATTTGTTCAAGTCACCAAATTGCTCTTTGGAAGGGTAAGATTCAGAGACCTTAATCTGGATTTTAGCAATTTTACGCCGTGGTATCTGCCCCAGGGCATAACCGGAAATGAAAGCTTTCCTTCCGGCCATGCGGCAATGGGATTCATCTTCCTTCCACTATTAATCTTAGTGAAAGACAGCCAGTTGAAGGCTATACCAAAGATATTGGCAGCAAGCTTGATTGTTGGATGGGGCTTGTTTGTAGGATTATCCAGGATTGTTGTGGGAGCCCATTATGCATCCGATGTGCTTTTTTCAATAGGAGTTGATGCAACCATCACGATACTCCTTTATAGAAAATACTATGCGAAGTAAGCAATTGCAAGATCGTTTGCTTTTGCAGTGCTGCACGCGGGGATAAAAATTTAAATCGTTTGCATGCAGAGATGGGGATATGGCATACAAGTTCACATTTGGCCTGCCCAAGATTCCGACGTCGTTCTTCGCCGAACTCGCCATAATCGCCAGCGAGAGCAAGTTCCGCTGGAGGGTGGAGTCGAAGACGCGCTACCTTGCGCTCGCGACGGCGTCAACCCACTTCTTGTAGAGCGGGCTGAGGTCGTCATAAATCGGCCTGAGCTCCTCCGTATCATCGTACAGCTCGACGACGTAATCTCCATCATCGCTCAATCCCCCGAGGCTGCCGCCCTTGCGGAGGGCGATGCCGTTGTGGTAGATGGATTTCACAAGCACCTTTTCGTCGTTCAGGATGCTTATCAAGCCCTTCGAATGGTCCTCGTCGCCGTGCGTGAGTATTACGGCATCGAATATCTTCTCGTACTTCTTGAGGTGGTACTTCCACTTCAGATAGCTCAGCGCGGCTTCGTTCTTTCCGCCGTCAATGAGAATGCGCCTATCGTCGGGGGTCTCGACGAGCATCGAGTCCCCCTGCCCCACGTCTATGAAGTACAGCTCCATTGTGCGTTCCTCGCCGAAGCTCTCCTTGGTGGCGCACCCGTTGCCGCCCCGGAATCGGATGTGGAGTTCCTCGCACTCTTCGTCGAGCTTCTTTGACCACTCGCCCATGAAGAGGCGCGCGACTACTTTCCTGCCCTTCGTGCCCTTGGGGGCGCTGTATACCGCCGTCTTGAGCTGGTTCGTGAATCGGTAGCCCTGCTGCTTCTTCTCTGCATCAACTGCCGACATGATTTTGACCCGGCAACACTGTGTGCGCGGTTCTATTAAACGGCGCTTTGGTGCCGCGCGGAGACCGCGAATTGAAGGGTTTAACAGACGAGCCGCTGGATATTAGCAACATGCGACGAATTAAAGCATAGAACTGCATCCTGGATGAGGGTGCAGATCTGATCGTGCATCAGGAGGACTGTCTGTGAATGACACTATCGAGTGGCTCTTGAATGGAGAAGCTTTCGTCGAATATAGAGCCCGCATCGATTTATTGGGTGAGCCGGAGAGCGGCCCAAAAGCAGAGCGGGCAAGGGAGAGGATGGTTGCCGACCCAAGAGTCCAGGCGCTCGTTCAGGAGCTGAAGGGATGGCCAGGAACTGTCCTAAACAGCCACAAGAGCGCGGGTCAACCGTTCCACAAGCTCGCGTTCATCGCGGATTTGGGGCTGACAAGGGATGACAAGGGCATAGGAGAGATCACGGAGAAGATCTTCGGGCGCCAATCCGATGAGGGTCCGTTCCAGCTGCCGACGAACGTCCCAGTGCATTACGGAGGAACCGGCCATGAAACATGGGCATGGTCCCTGTGCGATGCGCCCATCATAGTCTATTCGTTGGTCAAGATGGGATATGGTAGGGAGACCCAAGTGCAGAAGGCTGCGAAATACCTCGCCGGACTGGTCCGGGAGAACGGGTGGCTTTGCGTGGTCTCGAAGGAGCTGGGCACGTTCAGGGGTCCTGGTAGGAAGAATGACCCATGCCCGTATGCGACCCTCGCGATGCTGAAGATGCTCGCCCAGTTTGATGGGTTTAAGGGGGGGAGGGAGGTTCGCTCAGGTGCGGAATCCCTTCTTACGCTGTGGGCGGAGAGTGTTATCCGCCACCCTTACATGTTCTACATGGGGACGGACTTTCGTAAGCTCAAGGCGCCATTCGTGTGGTACGACATCGCGCATGTCCTGGAGGCGCTCTCCCATTTTGGGTGGCTGCGCAAGGACCCCAGGCTTGCGAGCATGTCGGGCATAGTGAGATCAAAGGCGGATGGCGAGGGGAGGTACAAGCCCGAGTCGGAGTGGAAGGCGTGGAAGGATTGGGAGTTCGGACAGAAGAAGCAGCCATCGAGATGGCTCACCCTCCTAATACTGAGGATGCTCAAGAGGCTTGAGGCGGGCTGATCTTCGAACGCTACTTCCCACATGAGTTCAGCGCAGCTATGATTTCGAGGACCCTCCCGGTTTTGGAAGCTACTCTAAGAATCCACAGTTTTCATCGCATTTTTTACAGCAATTACTTAAATATCGAAGAGCTAAGCCATTGTTGGGTAGGATTTTCCTTGGCAAAAGAGAAAGAAGGTGCAAACGAGGGGAAGGAAACCGCCGAGAAGCCGAAGCCTAAGGCTGAAAGGGCCACGTCCAAAAAGGTCCTAGAAGAGATCGACCAGCTGGATGGGAAGGTGGATTCGCTGGGCAATAGGGTAGAGACACTTGCCGCATCGATGAAGGCGGAGCAGAAGGCTGCCGCCACACCTCTGCAGAGCCCATGGCTGGGCCTGTTCGTCGTTGGGATCGCGGCCGCGGGGGTCGGCACGATATTGATGGCGATCTCGCAGCCACTGGTCGGCTTGAGCGTCGTCGGGATAGGGGCAATCATAGGCGCAGTCTCTGCGTTCAGGCTCTGGGGCAAGGCTGCTCCTAAGCCGGCTTGAGCCCGTCCCGCAAACACCGGCAGAAAAGGGGCGCCAGTCGAGCGTGCAGCTTTCAGGGCGCAAGTTGAGGAAGGGGAGAGGGCGCCCGTTTGAGCGCCATCATCCCACGAAGTACCACGCGCCTCCCCAGTACCCGTAGTTCCTCCCAGAGGAGTCGGCGCTGTCGATCGTCGAGATGGGGTTGTAGGATGCGATCTGGCTTATCCGCGTGTTCAGGTTGGTCTCGACGGTGTTGAGGGCGTTCTTCAGCTCCGCGACCTCGCTGCTCAGCTGGATGATATCGGACTTTATCCCGTCCAGCTTCTGGTCCATCTCGTTCAGCTTGCTCGATATCTGCTTGAGCTCCTCCAAGACCGGGTCGCCGCCGAAGCCGATGCCGAGCTTCTGCATCGCCCAGCCCATTATCTTCCCGCCCACGGCGGAGACGGCGCCGCTAGCGAGGTTGCTGCCCAGGAACCCGAGGGCGTCCCCCATGAACATCTTGAAGAGGTCAGCGGAGCCGGGGACCGCCCCGAGAGCGGTGAACGGGTGCTCGAGGTCGCCGGAGTCGATCTCGTCGATGAGGGGGGGATGAACGATTTCATTAGCGGCGAGCTTTATTCTGCACTTCTTTTATCCATCGTCCTTTCGAAATGGTGTAAATCTCAGAAAAGCAGCTGGGCGATTAAACATGCCAACCGCCTCCCCCAGAGATTACTCTGGCAGGGTATTAAGCATCTCATCGAAGAATCGCTCCACGTTAGCATAAAAGGCGTCTGTGCAGTGGATGACGAGCGTAATCGCTAGTTCCCCGTTGAAGGTGCTCGACCCGACGACGAAGTTCGGCGGGGTCACCATCGGGCCGACCATGAGGATCTCCCCCAGCGGGACACCGAAGTTGGCTGCCCCAGGGTCTACGACCCCTATATTCGAGAAGGTCGGTATGATAAGGCTCGGGGAGATTACCGGGCCAAGGATGAGGGGCATCATGTACCCTAGGGAGAATACGACCTCCACGACCAATGCCTGCCCCAGCTCCTTCCGGCTCGCTTTGTGGGCTTCCATGGCAGCGTGCACGCTCGCCAGCGTCACCTCGAAGGGCGCGTCATCCCTCATCTCCATCTCGAGGAGGTAGCCGGCGGTCAGGCTGCAGATCCCCTCCCCCCGCCCGCCCGGGATGTACTTCCGGAGGTTGACCGGCACAAAAAGCGGCAGTGGCACGTTCTTCGTGTGCGTAATCGTCTTGAAGAGGGACAGGTAGCAGGCAGCGATCAGCGCATCGCCCATCGTCGCGCCGCGGCTCTTGGCGTAAGCCTTGATGCGGGAGACACGCTCCGGCTTCATGCGCCTGACTACGAGGCGGGGCTTCGCCCCCTCTGACCCTGACGTCGGCAGCTTCCAAGCCGGGCTCGGGACTGCGACGTGCGGGAACGACGAGATTATCTTGCGGATGCCAGCATGCCTCAGGGCTTGGAAGGCGCTCCTGCTGCCGTGCAGGTTGCTTGCCGGGCGATACTCAGGGTCCCTGAGCAGGCGGCGGTAGATGCCCGAGAGGAGCGTGAGGTAGTCGATCGCGGCGCCGGCGTCAGCCAGGATGTGGCTCATCTTGATGTAGAGCGTGTCGTGGTCTGAGCGGAAGAGGCTGGCGCGGACCTGAGGACCGGCGGATGGGTCCATAGGCGCCAGGAGGTACTCGTATATGCCCTCAGCCTCCCCCTCCGACGGATCGACCTGATGGAACTCGAAGGATTTCTCGAGTCCCCTGCATCGCTGCCAGTACGGGCGGAGCGGCTTCTCCACGAGCCTGCAGCCAGTCACCGGCTCGGCATCGAACATGAGCCTGACGGCCTTTGCGAGCGCTGCCTCGTCCAGCTTCCCGTTGAACTTTACGATGATGCGGACCTGCCGGTCAGAGAGGCGGTTGCTCTTCCTGTTCACCATATACCCCATCATGTCGCTGGAAGACATAGGGTATCTTTCGGGGATATGGAGAGCGCTGGTGATGGGGTTAGCCTCCGGGCGCCGCAAGGCAGTTGTAGATAAGATGGCGGAGGAATCTTAAATGCTTAAGGAGAGGATCCGCCGGAAGAGGCTGCGTTTCGGCGAAGATGCCATATTCAAAGAGTGAGTTTGTTTGGAAAAAAAAGAAAAAGTTAAGGAGTGATTATCGCGTGCATCGAGGGAGTCAGTTTCCCGTTGTGCATATCGCTGTCATCGACCTGGATGTCGATGGTCATGTTCACGCTCTGCCCTGCTTTAAGCGCCAGTATGCTGTCAAAGTGCACCTTCAGGCCGGTCTGCGAGCCGCTGGGGATCTCGAGGACATACGTCTGACCGTCGATCACCGCCGTGGCGTTCGAGACCATGAACCGGAGCTGGGTATAATTGCCCGCTGGGACGCTGAACGACCCGAGCTTCTCGGAGCTGTTGATGATGTCGAGGAGGTTGATTGTCGTCGTGTTCCCGGTCAGGGTAATCCAGCTCTCGTTCTCCGCGACAGAATGTATGGCGATGCTCGTGAAGGTGATGTTGATTGCAGTCACGTTCCCGCTGTAGTGCGGCGGGTCTGTCATATAGAGGTTGATCACCGGCGCGGCGCTCGTAGTGCCGACCATGTATGCGGCTACGCCGAGGATTGCGGCGGCGACCACTATTCCGATTATTGCATATGATTTGTTCATGGTTAAAGAGGTCTGTGCGGGGGATATAAGCCTTATTTTCTTCCAGAATTCGGGGCGATCTTCGAAAATTCGAAGACTATGCACGGAAGCGGAAGCCGGCAGAAGGCCGTTGCGTGGCAGTAACAAGGTCGAGAGGTGATGATGGCTGAGTCGGGCAATCATAAATATCCGCACGAATCAATACCGGTGTAATGAGAGACCGTGGCGACCCCCGCCAACGAGACAACATTCAGGCAGTATCTCGCCTTCTTCTTTGGGCAGCAGTCGTCATTGCTGGGGTCATCGATTACGCAGTTTGCGATCGTCTGGTGGATAAACCTCGAGACGGATTTTGATTCGAAAGACTGTTTACGATTGCAAGAATCGAGCGGTAAATGAGGCTGAAGATGCGGGCAGCCCGGATAGAGTCGGGCGAAAATGCATTCTCCGCCAGAGAGGCCGAAAAACGATGGCAATCTGACGGTCCGTTGCCCAGATAAGCCGAAAGTGACGATAGGTTATATTGTGGTAATTATGATCTGCCCGGCTTGCAAAGGAAACAAGAGGTTCTTCATGGCGGACATGTTCCCGTTCCCGTGCGGCTACTGCGGAGGCGCCGGCGAGGTCCCGGACAGCTCGCCCCCGCTGAGCGAGTACAGGCTCAAGTTCAACTACCGGGAGAAGTGAATCGGGAGGGGGCGGCGAGTGCCTAGTGCCTGCCTGTGGCAACTGATTTTTTTGTGCCGGTCAGCTACTGCGCATCCATCACGGGGCGGATGGAGGCGAGCGCGCATCGGTCAGGCAACAGGTCCATGGGCTGATTGCGCGTACCATGGTGAGGCTTGGCATCTAACGCCCAATATGGCATGCGGTGTTGGCAGCGCCTGTTGCGATTATCGAATATAGGTTATTGAGGTCACAGCGACTCTTCGATCACGCAGCTAAGCCGCCTTATCCCCTCGGTGATCTGCTCGACGGTCGGGTAGCTGTAGTTGAGGCGCATGGTGTTCTTTCCCCCACCAGTCGGGTGGAAGGGTGCGCCCGGCACGTAGGCGACGTCGCTCTTCACGGCGCGCTCCAGCATCTTCGACGTGTCTATCCCCTCAGGCAGCGTTACCCAGAAGAACATCCCCCCGTTGGGCCTCGTCCACTTCGCGTCCTTGGGGAAGTATTGGTCGAGCGCCTTGAGCATGGCCTCCCGCTTTTTCCTGTATGCCGGCTTCAGCGTCGCGATATAGCGCTCGAGGTAGCCCCGGCTCATGAACTCGCAGGCGATGTGCTGCGATAGCGTGCAGGTGCAGAGGTCCATGGATTGCTTCAGCACGGCTAGTTTAGCTGTTATCTCGGCGGGTGCGGCAATCCACCCCAGCCTCAGCCCAGGCGAGAGGATCTTCGAGAAGGTGCTCGTGTATACGGTCCGGTCGCGGTTGAGGGCGCGCAGGAATGGCGGGTTCTCGCCGTCGGTGAGGTAGCTGTATGGGTCGTCCTCGATAAGCAGGAAGTCGTGCTCCTCAGCCAGTTCCACCATCTCCTTCCGCCTCTCCTCGGTGGTCGTGAGCCCTGTGGGGTTCTGGCAGGTCGGCACGGCGTAGAGGAATCTTATCCTCTTGCTGCCTTTCCGCCTCCTCTCGCTCAGCTTCTTCCTCAGGGCAGCGGAGTCCAGCCCGTTGCTGTCCATTGGTGCAGTAACAACCTCGGGCGAGAGCGACCGGAATGCGCTCCATGCGGCGAGGTATGTAGGCTCCTCCAAGGCTATCGCGTCCCCAGGGTCAACAAAAGCCCTCCCGAAGAGGTCCAGCGCCTGCTGGGACCCGGTAGTTATCATGATCTCGTCGATGGATGAAACATTCATGCCTTCCTTGTTCATGAACTTCTTCAGCTCTTCGCGGAGCGGGTCGTAGCCCTCTGTGGTCTCGTACTGGAGCGCCTGGCTCGCCCTGTTGGTGAGGACATATTCTGTGATCTCCTTGATCTCCTTGGTCGGGAAGAGCGCGGGGTCCGGCATGCCCCCGGCGAATGAGATTATGCTCTTTGACTTTATCACCTTCAGCAGCTCGCGTATCTCGCTTGCCTTTGCTTCGCGGGCCACCCTTGAGAACATCTGGTTTGCGTCCATCGCGGATACCTCCAAAGATTTATGCCTCAATCTTAGCGAAATGGTTATTTAAAGCGTTCAGGTGCAAGTGCCGGCAATCCCCCATGTGACAGATCGTCGGAACCGCGCGGATTTCTGCAGGAGCGGAGGCCGGCTTCCATGCATTGCAATATTGTTGAAGAAGATGAGAAAGGAAGAAGGAAAGCGCGCCCTACTTCTGCACTGCTGGAACGTATGAGGCTAAGTATGGCGTAACCCGGCAGGTCAACGGTTCCAAATCTGTGCATTTGGATTAGGATTTAAAATCAAACCCGGACTTGACCTACCTATCGCTCTGATACCACTTCGAGGGGCACCCCCATCTCCACCGGCTATAGGCATACATCAGCACCCAGACAGCCGCCGTTGTGATGACCAGTTCCACCATCACGAATGGGAGGGCCAGCGGAACCCCCAACTTGTTCAAAGCCAGAACCATAGCAATCAAGACCATGAAAGTCGCGTAGACTATGAAGGATGTCCGGCCAAGGACCGCAAAGGCATCAGTGATGCTTCAGACGGCTATTGGAGACCCGCGTCCAGAGTTGACACTATCGCTTATATAAAAGAAAGAGTAGTATTATACTACTGTCTTTATAAATAGAATAGTAGAGGCATTTACATGAGGATACCAGCAGCGGACATTTACGAGTTCAACCCGTGGTGGCAGAGCCCGGATAGGATAGAGGGAGACCCGAGGGTTGTTGAATGGAGGAGCGCTGCATTCAGGTGGATCCCGCGCCTCTGCAGGACGTTTGAGGATGCGGATGTCATCTATATGATGAGGGGGCCGAGGCGGGTCGGTAAGACCACGCTCCTCAAGCTCAGGGTGATGGACCTCCTGAAGAAGGGGACGCCGCCGAAGGACATATTCTACTACTCGTGCGACCTAGTCAGCAGCCCCAAGCAGCTGGTGGACGCGATAGACACTTACCTCGATCAGGTGAGGGTGAAAGGGTCTGCATCGGCGGAGCCCGGAAGGGGGCATATCTTCATAGACGAGGTATCGAGCGTGAAGGACTGGCAGAAGGGGATGAAGGCGCTCATAGATGCGGGGAAGCTCAGGGGGTGCACGGTCATACTGACCGGGTCGCACAGCATGGATATCAGGAGGGCGTCCGAGACGCTGGCGGGGAGGAGGGGCAACGCGGCAGGGTTGCGCTACGGGAGCCCAGACAAAATCCTGCTGCCGATGAAGTTCTCAGAGTATGCCGAGACCCGATCTCCAGAAGTCCGCAGCGCGCTGAGGGATGCGAGGGAGCTCCCCGCAGGGAGCAGGAAGGCGGCGCTGCTCGAGCTGCTGGGCGGGAAGGTGCCGGAGCTCTTCAGCAGGATGATGCCGCTGTCGCGCATGCTTGAGGGAATGCTCGACGACTACCTGATTACCGGAGGGATGCCCCAAGCCATAAACGAGTACTCGTCAAGGCATTCGATATCGGACAGCACATACGCCGACTTCGTGAGCCTCATAATGAAGGACATTTCGCGGTGGGGAGGGGAGGAGGCGCTCGCCAGGCAGGTCCTCTGGAGGGCATCGGAGACGATGGCAACGCAGGTGAGCCCGAACGCGCTCAAGGACGGCACCGAGATTGCGGACTACAGGACGGTGGAGAAGTACCTTGGTGCGCTTAAGGCAAGCTATGCTATTGAGCAGACGTACAGGCTCGATGTTGGGAGGGGGCAGCCATTCTACAGGAAGGAGAGGAAGGTCTACTTCGCCGACCCGTTCATCTTCCATGCGTGCAGGGGATGGCTATCGGGGAGGGATGCGTTCGAGGCGAGCAGGATGTTCCTGGGGACGGCTGAGATGAAGGGGAGGCTGTTGGAGGGCGTGGTCGGCAACCACATAGCGCGGCTGGCGTACGGCCTCGCGCCGAGCCCCCTCTTTGAGGCTTCGGGCGCGGTCTTCTACTGGAAGAGCCGGAAGGGGAGGGAGCTGGACTTTGCGTTCAGCGTTGGCGGGAGGTACGTCCCGGTGGAGGTGAAGTACTCCTCCCGGATAAGGAAGGAGGACTGCTACAGCATCTACGACTTCATGAAGACGGGCGCTGCGGCGCAGAGTGGGATTGTCGTCACGAAGGACGTGCTGGACGTGGAGGGATCGTGCGTAAAGGTGCCATGCCACCTCTTCCTGCTCCTCGCGTGAGGGCGCTGCGGTGCCGCGGGGCTTGATGCCCCGTCAAGGTAGGGGCGCATCCTAGGACTTTTGGCATTTCGGCGCCAGCCGGATGCCATGCTTTGGCACATCGAGGCGGGCGTAGGCGAAGAGCGAGACCGCGAGTATGATTGCCGTCCCGAGCGCCCAGTGGAGCCCCGAGTAGACCAGCGCCAAGGAGAGGGCAGCGGGATGCCGGCTGGCAGACGCCTAAGGGCGCAGGGGGGCAATTTCCCTCTTTTTTCTTTTCAGGGCAACGATGGCCACGGCAGTGATTACCAATGTCGCTACAAACACACCGAGGCAGCAATGTTCATGGAAAGGATAAGGAAGGCCAATACCGAACGCAGGTACGTGGAGACCATAGATCTGAGGAAAGGCGAGGACCTCTTGGAGCGGGCAATAGCGGATGCATTCCCTTGCAATGTTTGCCCTTCACCAAGAATCGTTTCTTCCTTATGGCTCTGAAATTCGGGGGGTTCTGGCTGTTCCAGACCAAAACGCATAACACTACAAAACGCTCTACATTAAGTGTTCATGGTTGAGGTAAGCCCAAGATGACGTTTTGCAGTCATGAGCGAGTCCCGCGCAATAGGAGGGTGGGAGTACTCTTTGTATTGGGTCTCCTGTTTCTAGTGCCTGCAGTCTCTGCCTCTGCCTGTGCTCTCTCCCTCCTGATACCCGCAACTGCGGCCGGGGCGCATGCCCTTGCGGCGCCACACGAGATCAGCGAGTCAAAAGACCACGTGGTGAACAGGTTCAACACCACAGTAACGGTCATCGACGAGAGGACGATCCGCGTCTCAATCGACTACGGATTTACATGGCTAGACGCCAGCCAATCTCAGGACCTTTATGTCTACGTCGGCGACGGCGCGTACAGCATCACGACGGAGGACGAGAAAGGGCCCCTAAACTACGGCACAAACTACAATGTCGAGAACGGATGGCTGCCGGTGCACCTGAGGGAGGAGGTTTGCGCCGGGCAGAGCTGCTACTTCAGGGTCAGCTACTACGCAGAGAACCGCATGGCCTACAACGGGCAGGGGAGTTATCGCCTCGCAATGTGGATGGTGTTGGACACGGCATTCAAGGAGGACGTGGCGATCAAGGTTAACGTCCCAGGCTGGCTCTCCGTCAGCAGGTACGACCCCGCCATCCTGAAGGCAGAGACCGCGCCGAACGGCAGCACCGTGCTCTCCGCCCGGGTTCAGAATGCAAGCTACGACACGAACTACTACCTGAACATGGACCTTGCCGCGAGGCAGGACACGAGCGGCTGGACCTACGTGCCGAGCGTTTCAATCTCCAACTGGACTAGGAGCATCATGGCAGGGGTTCCAACGGACCTCATCCTTGCGGTGAGCAACCTTGGCAACGGGACGGCGTACTTGGCCAATGTCACCGTGAGCGCCCCGCCGGTTCTGAACCTCCGTGGCGCCGGCACCAGCGAGATTGGCGGGCTGCGCCCGTTTGAAACCCAGTATCTCCACTTCGCCGCGAACGCCTCGACCCCCTGCGCGTCCTACGTGTATGCGACGGTGGCCTACTTCTACACCTACGGCAATGGCACCACCATGGCCCAGGGCTCGAACTGCACCATAGATGTGGCGCGGCGGGTCTACGACAGCATCGCAGCCTGCAGCGTGGCGCCCGACTACGCCGAGGTTTCCAAGGAGGCGTCCCTCAACTACGTGATGGTGCCGATCCACAACGCCAGCATCTCTGTCACGCTGTTAAGGCCGGACGGCAGCCTCTTCTCGAAGGTAAACCGCAACGTCACGTACGGCTCCTTCACCGTAAGGTTCGCTCCGGATGCCGCCGGCAACTGGACGGCGAGTCTGGAAGTGCCCGAGACCGACGACTGCAGAGGAGTGGGGATGAACACGACCTTCCCGGTGCACTCGACGGACCTCTACTCCAGCCAGGTGCTCTCTTCGGAGAACAAGAAGCTCGTCGCCTCTTACGATGCGGAGGAGGTCTACACGTTCACCAACAACGGAGCGGATGTCGAGAGGTCTCCCATCTTTGACGTCGGCCTGTATACTACGCTCCCCACCCAGGATGTCACCCTCCTTGGCGTAGACCCGGTGCCCATAGGCCTCTCCTACAGCTATAGCGGCCTCAGGGCAAGGTTCAGCCCGCTCGAGCTGGGCCCCGGCGAGAACTTCACGATAGTGGTGCGCTTCAACGTGAAGATTCTGGCGCTCCCGCCGGTGACCGAAGGCTTCAACGGGACGCTCGGCGATATACCCCCCGAGTTCCTCGAGCACACGGCCTATGCGAAGTACTGGGAGACGAACGACACGGAAATCCAGCAACTGGCCAGCTCGCTCACGGAGAGCCAGCCGACAGTGCTGGGCAAGGTAAGAGCGATATACCGCTGGGTGGCGGACAACATAGAATACGACTATGACAAGTTTAACGCCTCGGAGAGGGGCGAGCCGGTAGGGTGGTACACCGCGCCCCAGACGCTGGCCCTCAGAAAGGGCATCTGCGGCGACATCTCTGACCTCTTCATAACGCTCTGCCGCGCATCGGGGATACCCGCCGTGGCGATCGTTGGCAACTGCTACAACGGGGTCAACGGCAGCGACAGCGCCAAAAACGGACACCAGTGGGCTGCGGCATACGTCCCTGGGTACGGGTGGGTCGAGGTTGACCCGACGTGGAAGCTGTTCGGCAGGCTTGACGATGTGCACGTGGCAAGGAACGTCAACGTGGAGACCCCCCTAGCCGGCGGCTACTACTGGTGGAACGTCAACAATGCCACGGCATACGGCGAGCACATTTACCTCACTTGCATATCGGCATCTGCCACAGACGGCGGATACCACGGCACCAACGGGCTGGACTTTGACACGCTGGTCGGCCTCCTAATAATGACGGCAATAATTGCAGCAGTCATCACCATGCCATTCATAATCCTGAAGAGGAGGAGAGCCAGGAAGCGCGGTTCCCAAGAAAAGGTAGAGGTGGAGGTGGAGGTGGAGGTGGAGGTAGAGGGGGGAGGAGGATACCTACAAGGTGAAGGTCGGTTGTACGACGTTTAGATCGCGGGTAAGGTACAAGCAGAGGAGAAGAGGGAAAACTGACCGGGTAAAATGCTATTTGAAAGATGAAGGATTTATATTTAGATTCTAAACAGCAGACGTGCACCGTGGGCTAGCCATGATAGCATAGTTCCAGCTGGACCTGAGGTCGCCCCTTGCCGACGGCATCGCGGCCACGAGCTTCCCACTCGCGGTCCCGGCGATCACCATCGGCGCCGTCGCGGCGACGTCCGGGGTGCTGCTGACCTCCGTCCTCGGCGTCTCGCGGGCCATGCACGCGATGGCGAAGAACGGCGACCTCCCGTCATTCCTCGGCAGGATCAGCCCAAGAGGGGGTCCCGCACTACGCGATCCTGATTGCAGGGGGCTGATGGCGCTCCTTGCGGCCACCAACGACCTTTCGCTGGTAGTCAACATCAGCAACGCGAGCGCCCTCTTCTACTATGCGCTCTCGAGCGCGAGCGCGGTGCGGCTGAAGGCGGGCCGGCGCATGGCCGTGGTGCCGGCTGCGGGTCGTGGCACTGTGCCTCTTCCTGCTGCTGTTCCTGACGCCCCAGCCGATAATCCTGACGCCGGGCATAATGTGCGCAGGGCTGGGGCATTTCCTGTTGAAGCTGCTCACGGGGAAGGGATGACGGCGCCGGAGCGCAGATGGCGATTCAGGCTGATTCGTTCTGCACCAGATATGGGGACGAAGGTGCAACTCGCGGATGGAAACAACAGGTCTTCCATATTAAGAATGTTAAAGCGGATAAACAGCCCATCTAGAAATAGGGGCAATTCGTTTTATCTTCAGGGACCCGGATTTGAATTCAGAGGGGGGCAGAGCAAGGGAAAGAGCAGAGGCTTGGAGGGCGAAGGTCGAGGAGCTCTTTGATGGAAAGGTTTGCGAGAAGTGCGGAACTGAAGAAGCGCTCATGATAGCCCGGGACAAGGGGATGCCTGCAGATCTGCCCAGCGTGATATGCGTTAGCTGCCTCTACGGCGACCTGCGGGACGAACGCCAAGGGGAGTTGTGCCCGGTCTGCAAAAAGGGGCATTTGGCGGGCAGGGCAATATGCTGGGATTGCTTTGTGAAGACGGAAGAGGGGAAGCGTGTGCTCGAGCAGCAGGAGGAGACCAGAAGGGGAGACGAAACGCGCATTGACCCATCATTGATGAAGTGGGGGCTTACAAAGGAGTAGAAAAAGTTGCCTGATTTACCAATTGCGAGGGAGTGTTCAGCGCATTGGCACCCCTCGTGATTGGTAATGGAAACTTGTTTTTTGCACAGTTCTTAATACTCCTAAAGATAAAGAGGTGGTTATGCCTCAGATGGGCGTTTACTTTACTTACCATGGTATTGGGCAAGGCATGTTTTATACAGGGAAAATCGATTTTGGCAACGGTGAACCAGCATTCAATTTCGTTTATGACTGTGGCACGAGTAGTCGGCAGCAACTATTGAAAAATGCAATAACTGCATATCACGCTAATTGCAGCCATAGCATTGATTTATTAATACTATCGCATTTTGACGATGATCATATAAATGGTCTCGATTCACTCCTAAAAAATACGAGTTAGCAACATCGTTATTCCTTATCTTACCGATTTGGAGTTAGTCGCAGCCAGAGCAGGCAATAGGACTATGCCAGATGAATTCTTTATCAATCCAATAAAATATATCTTTGAAAAATTCGAAGTGAACCGCATCTTTATGATTGTTGGGGGAAGAACGAGAGAAGAAGTTAAGACAAGATCATTGTCAATGAAGGGTAACGAAACAAAGGTAAACTATGATGGCGACATGAAAGTAGAACTGCCCGACGGTGTTAAAAAAACAGAGTGGAACGACTATATCAAAAAAAATAAGCTAATTGTGTTGAGTCACAACGGGCGTATAATAATTAGAGACAAATGGATTTTTAAATTTCTAAATCACCAAGTCGACAATAGAGCATTAGAACTATTCGAACGATGCATATCATGTGTATTGAATTGTAGAAACAATTGGATCTATGGATTAGACTTAGAGAGGGCAATACGGGATAAACAGATAAGAAAATGCCTAAAAATGTGTTATGAATGTGTTTTCGGAGACATGAATTTGACTTCGTTAGTTCGTTGCATGGCCCAAAAAGTTCAATTAGACACGATGTCAGCATAGCAAATGTGATTATGTCAGGAGTCCCTCAAGTTAACAGGATAACAGCCATAATACCGCCCATAATAATGCAGAGTGAAGGAAACTACTTCCAAATATTGAGTGGAGATATCGATTTGAAAATTGCCCTTGACGAGATGGTGCAACATTTCCAAAGCTATAATAATGAAGTGAGGGTGTTCCAAGTACCACATCATGGTTCAATAAAAAATTGGAATCCCAATGTTTTTAATAGATATTGTAATGCAAAAGTATGGCCGATATCATCGAGTTCAAACTCGAATAGGCATCCCTCACAACAAGTTGTTTTGGATATACAAAACAATCAGGCTGTACCAGCATGGGCAAACCAATATGAAGAGTTGATTATAAACGGAAATATCGAGTTTGATTAATTCATATCTATTATTAATGAGGGGGAAATATGTTGAACGATTTCAGTGCGGTCATGATGGACAGCGCTAGAGTGGTCATAACCGGAGGGGCCGGGTTCATCGGTTCCAACCTAGCCCATGAGCTGTGCCAGAAGAATGAGGACACTGTTATCGACAACCTCTCGACCGGGAGCTTGGAGAACATAAGGAAGCTTGTGGATGCCAATAAGATCCGCTTCCTGAACAAGAGCATAAACGAGCTGGGAGTGGTGCAGGAGGTAGAAGAAAACAGAGGTGGCGGAGTGTCTCAAGGAACGGAGGAAGGCGCGGTATGACGGCGGGGGTAGGACAAGTGGAGTGGCGTTTTGATGGAGGGTATCGTGAAGGGGATCCTGACCAACAGCCCGACCCACCGCCACGGGATAAAGGTGCGGCTGATGGACGGAAAAGTGGGCAGGGTGCAGGAAGTAAGTCAGATTGTTCAAGCTACAAAGCGTCACGCCAGCAATAAAAAGTATGACCAATTTAGGCTAAAAGTTGACGGCAATTACGAAGTGCTAATGAATTAGTTAATTATTTGATCAAACCTAAGCGTCTAGCCTTATAGGCAATGATCTTCGTAGTTCTTCTTGAATTCTTTTTTAATGTTTTACTCGTTTTTTTAAGAGACTCAACAATAATGCAATAATTACTTTCTAGATATATGAACCTCTCGATGATCGCATTAGCGCTCATAACATCGACGTCTATTGCAAAGTTAGAGAGCCCCATCATGTCCATAAAGCTCTTCGCCTTGTGCTCGTAGTAAATACAGATTGGAGGGACATTGCTCTTTACTGCAAAGACAGCAGAGTGATAGCGTATGCCAATAACGCAAAAAAGCTTTGAGATCACTACTTGCTGCGCGTAAGCATCATATTCAGGACCCAATACGATGATCTTTTTCCTATTTATGTTCTGTAAATCAGCTAGCAGAGAAGAGGAGGTAGGTTTCCCGAAGAGGTGGGGGATAAGAATAACCATGTATCCACGATTAATAAGATAGGATATCACGTAAGAAAATGTCGATTTTATTTTCGCGGTCATCATAATATCGTTTTTGTATTTTGGATGCCATGCCAAGTCCGTTAGCACGATCCCAACGAATTTAGTAGTTTTAATTAAATTCACAAGGTTTGCTGCGTCTTCATATTTGTTCAAATAGCTTTCGTCAACATCGTTCTGGGCAGCAGAGTCTGCAGTCACATAAGCATCTAAGCCTAACTGTTCTTGAAGATATTTTCTTGAAAGATCATCCCTCAAGATGATAGTGTTCACTCTTTGAAGTATTAACTTTCTAAAAACGTTTCTGATCTTTGATCTGAAAGGCCCCATGGAAGGCGCATAAAAAAAAACAGGTTTCCCTTTGAAGGTTGAGAATAATAATCGAGCAAGATATAATAATTCGTCGACCCCTGCGTATGTATCACCAATAGCTGGACCACTTGGTGCGATCAGAACAATGTTTGCATTTTGTACACTAAGTTTTAAATTTGATAGTTCATTAGTAAGAGTTCTTTTTGAAAAGGGAAAAAAGAGAAGTATATGATCCAAGATTAGTGTGCAAACATGTATTATAGAGTTATTGAACTTTGGCATTGGCAAAATCTTGACTTGAGAGAGTGGGAAATTATGTATACTAACCATAAACTGCATATCAAGTGACTTGACTGGAAAGCTTGAAAAAATAGACTCAAGCATAGCTCTTATAGCTGCTTCGTCTCCTCGATTAAACCAGCACGCGCCTAGAACAACTATTCGCAACCGTTTATAATCAAATTTAGAATCATTAGTCAATGTCACAGGCAACATTTATCGCGAATATTAAAGTTTGTAATGAATAGATAAGTTTTATTATTTATGCCCATTATATCTTTGGAATAAGGCATGGGTATTAGCTTAAGCTAGTTATTATGAAAAAGTAGAATTAATGAACATGGATATATCTAGCAATTCATAGAAAATGGAAGGGATATCGAGATGGATGAGCGGCCTCGGGTTTCAATAATAACGCCTACGCATAACCATGAAAAATTCATTGCCCGATGCATTGAAAGCGTCTTGTCTCAAACATATACTAATTGGGAACAGATCGTTATTGACGACGGATCGACTGACAAAACATATGAGCTTGTGAAACAGTTTAAAGATGATCGAATTAGACCCCTTCGTCAAGAAAATGTTGGCATATGGAAATTGAACGAAACTTATAACAAAGCGTTAAAAATTTCACGTGGTGAATTAGTTGCAGTGTTAGAGGGTGACGACTTTTGGCCCCCTTGGAAATTAGAAAAACAAGTTTCGACTTTTAATGAACAAACAGTTTTATGTTTCGGCAAAGCCGTAGTAATAAATAGCGCTGGAAAGATACTTCAAATCACCAATAAAGATCTAAGTTGGCTTAGAAAGAGAAGAAGAGAAGAGAAAATACGGAGACTACTGTTAGTCAATTTTATTCCGGCATGTACTGTGCTCTGTCGAAAAAGTGCTTTGCTTTCAATTGGGGGATTTCAGCAACCTATTGGAACGCCGTATGTGGATTATCCAACATGGCTAGAATTGAGTCTAATTGGCGAAATCCAAGTTATTGACGAAATCTTAGGATACTGGCAAAGACACGATAGGCAGGTGACTGCATTAATGGAAACGGAAATGCTGAAAGCGCATATTAGAAATAGCATGAGTTTCATAAAAAAATTACCGCCAGAGTTAGAACAAACGATTTGCATTACCGATGATGATTTAGTAAAAAATTATCACCAAGCAGTTATGGCAAATATGTTTTATTCAGGGAGACGTAAACTGTTTATCAGAGATTGGATAAATGCGAGAGCAGATTTTAAGAGGGCATTGATCAAAGGAGGTCCACCAACGAAAATCAAGGCATTGATTGGGCTAGCGTTTAGCTACATGCATTTTAATTTGGAATCGATAGCTATCCTAACAGGAGCGCCTGAGCTAAACGATCTCAGATAAATCATGAGATGTTATTTATACAACGAATATAATAGGCCCAGAACTCGGAATTAGAATAAATCAGATTCACGCTAGGATCATGATTATCCAATCGATAAAAATCATCAGGAGTGAAATCCCATAAATCAACGTATTCAGGAAATATGCTTGGGCCAGAAATTCGAGAGAGTTTACTATCTATGAAATATTTATCTGTAGTTAATGATTCGCCGTATGTTGCGTTTTCATAATACCCAAAGTGAACTGGTGGTGACGCGGCATATCGAATGTTATTGGATATGTTTTGATGTCCCTGTACCAAATTGGCAAAACATAGTTGATTTATGGAAAGGCTATCAATAAGCAAGGAGGGGTGTTGATGATCGAAAAACCACATTGCGCCCGCCACCTCCATATGGGTAACCTGATAGTTGGCTTCTCTCACTATTGGCGAGGCAAAAGTATTGAATGCCCCAAAAGTGGAAGCTACTATAAGCAATATTGCTATAAACGCCATGCCTATTCGTCTATGTTTTCTATGAAATAGGGAGTGAAGGCCCAACCCATTCAAAATGGTAGCCGCGAAAATAACATATCGCATTTCTCTATTATAACTTACCCAAATTAGATTACTAAAGAAGGCAACAAACATCAACGCCCCAAATGCTATGAACAGTATGGAAAAATTGAATTGTTGGAAAGCAACTCTGGTTTTGTTAAATAAAAGCCTCTTTAATAGCCCAATAATTATTACTAATCCGACCGAACAATAAATTGCGGCTTGTCCAAACATGTTGAGAAATAGGCGGATAAATCCGAAAACGGAGAGGTTTGCTTCTACAATTAGGTCAGAGTATGCCATGGCAGTGGTTTTGCCAGCAGCATAGATTAGCCAGTCCCAAATATACATCGTTGCCCCCGAAAAACTAGAAGTGCAGGAGAACCAAGCAATCCAAACAATTAACAAGATGGAACATACATAAAAAACATACACTTGTTTTAAATAATATGATGAGTTGATCAGTTTAACATATTTATCCCGTTTATGAAATAGTATTGTGAAACTGAAACAGAGAAAGACCAAAATAAGAAAAAGGGTTCCTTCTCCAGGATGAAGAAAAGGAGTTACCAACAAAAGGATCACTAGCATCAAGAAATAAGATGATCGGTGGGGCGATATTTGTACTTTCAGAAATAAGAGAAGAATGAATGGAAGTAGGAAAAAACATTGAATGGATGGTGCCAACATCTCGTTTGCGCGCCCAAATAACAACACACTGCCAAAGGCAACAATAAGCAAAACTTGACCGCGGTGGAAAGAGATTGTTTTTGCCAAGAGAAATACAGAAAATATATAAAACATATAAAACAGGATGGGAATTAACTCGGCCAATAATTCAGGAGTTACCCCCGTCAATAAAGACATTTCTGCGGCCAGAATATGGATTGCCGGATAAACATTGGATGATGAAAAGTGTGCAGTATAAATGATCTCTTTAATGCTTCCAATATGCTCTAAAACATCAGCTCTCCCTAGAGTGACATATCCTCGTATTATAGGCAACAATAGAAGGATCAAATTAGCAGAAAATATGAGTGTGATTCCGATTAGCCACTGTTGAGAAGGTTTTTTGGAAAAAGCTTGATGCACTAGCATAAGCACGCCACATGCAATAATAATGATCAGTAAAAACCAAAAGAGGGGAGAATAAGCAGCATAAATGGATATTTCATATCCAGAGGCAGGAGGGGCAGTAACTGCGATAATAAACACTATAAGTAAAAGAATGAAGGGAATGACGGTAAATCGTTGATAGAGACGGTTCAAGGTTGATTAGCTTGTTAAGTTAGGCAGTCATTTGTGACAGCAATATAGTAACTTTCTGAAGTTTTCTGAAGTTATTTCAAAAGTGAAGTTTTCCCGCACATAGGCATAGGCATTATCGCTCACTTTTTCTATAAGGTCGGGTCGGTTTATGATGGCATTAATTCGATCGGCAATATGCTCAGGAGAATTGGAATTGATCAAGAAGCCAGTTTTGCTTTCTTGGATTACATCACATATAGCGCCTACAGGTGTTGCCAGAACAGGTGTGCCACATGCCATTGCCTCAAGTAAAACATTAGGTAAACCTTCACTTAGCGATGGTAAAATAAGAAGTTTAATATCATTCAAGATAGTGGCCACTTCATCATGGTCAATTTGCCCTAAGATCTTAACACTATTTACCATGCCTTTTTCTTCCACATACTTAACCAAGTCACTGTATAAAGGCCCATTTCCAACGATAGTTAGAGTGTAAGAACAGTCTTTTTTCATAAGAATTGAAAATACTTTAAGAATTGTGTATACACCTTTTTCGATGCTAAGCCGCCCAATAAAACCCAAGTTTTTTGGTCTACGTGAACAGGGTTTATTGATTTTAAATGTATCAAAGTCCAAAAAATGTTCATGCCCAAGAAACACTTTTCGTTTATGCACATTATAGCCATTTGCATTTAGCAAATGAGGGGAATAAAGTAAGAGGACATCGGAGAGGCGAAAACAAATGTTAATTAATAGAGAAAGTTGTTTAGACAATGGATCTTTCTTTAATTCACTTATCTTTATTGCATCTCCTCCAGGCATCATAATGATTTTTTTCCGAAGTATTTTCAAAAAAAACATGGGAAGAACTAAATGTTCGCCTCCAATAAAAAATAAGAAGACATCGCAATGTTTAGATCTTTGGATGACATCCAAAGCAACATTAAATTGCGTCAAAATATCATTTACGAGTCTAAAAGTAGGATTTTGGTCATTTTTATGAAAAATTTGTTGTACAACTACATTCTTTGGCGATTTTAAAAAATGAAGACTGCGATTAGTCCAAACAATTGATATAAGAAAAACATTATCGGCGACTGTTGAAAGTATTTTTAAAAGATTTGGCAGGTGGCAGTCCTGATAGGTAATTATAGATATTGAGACGGAACGATTCATTTTAGAAGATAGAGGATTATTGTATGCGCTTTGATTCATTGAAATGTATGGTAAATTTTTTTATAATGAGGTATGCATAGTGAATAAGAGAATTTTTTTTCTGCTAAAGTTCTAGCTTCCGTTCCCATCAATTTCCGTTTATCGTTTTGTGATAACAACATACATACGGCATTAGCTATCGTCAAAGGGTCACGACTAGTTAAGAGAATTCCCGTTTTGCCGTTTATGATTTGTTCAGAAATCCCCCCAACGTCTACTGCGACAACAGGTAACTCCATAGACATTGCTTCAACGATACTTACAGGAGTACCTTCATTCAGCGAAGTAGAAACAAATACGTCAAACAAACTTAGAATTGCAGGAGCATCTTCACGTTTAATGTAGCCAAGAAAGATAACATTTCTTTCGAGATTAAGTTGTTTAATAATGCCTGTAAGTTTAAAATAATAACCGTCGGAGTAATCTATATCGCCGGCTATTATTAATTTTGCATTTTTAAATTTTTTTATTACATAAACCATGGCATAGAGAGTATATTCAATTCCTTTCACAGGAGATATGAAGCCTAGAAAACCAATTATTGGAAAAGATAATCCCAATTTGCATTTTAGCTCAGTTAACTGTAGAATAGAAATAGAATTTTTATTGAAAAAATCAGAATCAACTGGTTCATAAACAATTTCATCAGAAATTTTCCCAAAATAGTAATAAGCCAATTTTTTTGATATGAAAACCCTAGTTTTGCAAAGGCGAGTTAGTGGAAGGAGAGAAATAATCAAGGCTTTTGGATAAATGTTGCCAATTAAAGCCCAAATTGTTTTTTTCCTAAAAAAAAGAGAAGATGATAACGCCTCTTGAAAAGATACCATTCCATTAATTTGAATCACGTCTGGGCGTTCATATTGCACTGCCCGTAAATACACTAGCATAGCGCGTGGAATGCCAATAATCCAATAGAAATTATGGCATATTGATTGGAAAGTTGAATTCATTTTTGGGCGCAGTATTTTAAGTTTATATGTTTTAAAGCCATTCTTCAATAAAGTTGTACTAAATCTTGATCCTTCAGAAGGTACGATAAAGATCGTTTCAATATTTTGTTGTTTTAAAGCCAATGCGATATTAAGACACCTCATTTGAATACTTCCAACTTCATCGAATGGCATGATGTTTAAAATTTTCATTTTTTTAGAGTTTTAATACATTAATAATGCCTTTATGCGCACGCTGTCTTGCATCATTTATTGAAAGACGGGGAATGAACAAATCAGGTTGTTCAAGTAAATTTAAAAATTTTTGTCTAAAATTTTTTGTACAGATGTCATTTATCGAAACAATGGATTGGCCAGTAAGACCCAGTTCAGTAAATAACTGATAATTTTTTGGATGATAATTTATAATTAACATAGGTTTTTTGTAAATATAAGAAAAAATTATTGAATGGTATTTACAGCATACGATAGCATCGAATTGTTGAAAAGATCTGGCAAAAGAATATACATCGCCAGCATAGGAAAGCAAATTAATGCGGTGTTTAAGAGTGGGAGAAATATTGTTAATTATAAATTTTATCAAAGCTACATCTCCACTCTTATGGCTAGAGTTGACTGCCAAAAAAGTTATTTTTAGATCGCGTTTTACGGTTAATATATAATTAAGGTCTAAGGCGATATGTTTAGAAATAAAAAAATCGCTTTCTTTATTTCTAAAATAATTATTAAACATGGGGGTTATTGAAAAAGCGATATTATTTTTTGACGCAAAGGCGACGTTTTTCCTATCCTCAAATAATATGGCAGTATCAAACCCGAGAAGGGTTTTTTTTGAAACGGTTGAGGCGAGTTTATATGACGACCTATCACGAAAACTTGAACCACCAGAATTGACAAGAATGAATCTCAACAGTAAGTGATTGATGGTTTTTTTAGCACTAATGCCGCCATTAATTATAAAAAATTTTCTAAACGAGAGTTTACTTAATAACGCGAATAAGGCAAATGCAGCGAATACTTTTAAGGAGTCTCTTAAACATCCATAATCGTTTAGATGGTCACCGCCATCTATTATTATAAAATTGGAGTTCAATATAGCGCATAATATTCCTGAAAGTGAGGAAACAAAAGTTATGTGGTTTGTTTTATCAATGTTGTTTTTTAGGTATTCTGCGGAGGTGTAAACATAATAATGCAGAGCGCCATGAAAAGCACAATCAAGCGTTTTAATTAATGTTACACAGGTAACATCATCGCCAAAATTTAATCGTCCATGATATCCGAAAATGAATGCTTTTTTTAAGGCCATCATTATAAATATTGAGCGTTATGTATTTTTTAAAAACTAAACAAAAGAAACATTGACGTATAAATGAGACATCATAAGCAATTATGCATAAATAGAGAGAGCATGTGTGTACCAATAGCACGCAAGGAGACATTGTTTTCAACATAACATCGACCATTATTACCCAGTTTTTTCGTTACTTCCGAATTCATTTTTAAGAATAAAATATTTTCAGCCAATGATCGATAATCACCAGACCTAATAATAACTCCAGATTTTGTTTTATGTACATATTCCGCTGGAATGCCATTAGCACAGCAAAGAATAGGTTTGCCAACTGCCTGATACTCATATAATTTCGAAGGCATCCCTAAATATTTCCCATTAAAATCTGCCAACGGTAATAGTAATAGGTCGGAGTCGTTCAATAATTTTGAAACTGCATCGCGTTGAAGGATTTTGTCAATAAATACAGTATTTTTTAGATTTAATTTTGAGATGGTGGAGTTAATTTTTATTCCTAATTCGCCCCCACCTTGTATCATGAATTCAACATCGTTTACTTGATTCTGTATCAATTTAGCGGCGTTGAGAATCATGTCGAAATCATAAGCAACTGAAAAAGCCCCGCTATATAGAACTCTAAATTTATTTCTAGGAGGCATAGGTTCGACTTTAAAAGTATCTAAATCAACGCCACCGCGAATCAAATGAATTTTTTCCTTTTTTACGCCATATTTTCTATGAATGATGTCCGTATAGCCAGGGCTTATTGGCACAACATAATTAGCAGTGTTATACAGTGTTTTGTATAAGATATTGGCGAATTTCATAATAATCGAGGATGATTTGAGTAAATGTAAGTCCTCAATATCTTCGAGGTCAAGGTCGTCAACATTAATAGCTACAGAAGCCCCTTTAATCTTCCCATAAAGAATGCCCGGAATCCAACTACTAGCAAAAATTCCATCAATATGTTTAATCATAAATATTGGAAAGAGTGCACTAATGGCAAAACTATTGATGAGAATGAGCCTAAAAAGAAGTCCTTGCGACCGAAGAGGTGGAATTTGAGTTCGAATAACACGTATACCATCTTGAAATTCCACTTTAAATGGTTTCCACCGATATTGTTTGGGAATGTTGCCATATGGATAATGCGGAAAAGCAGCGACCACAGTAACATCGCATCCGGCCATCTTCAGCCCCTTAGCAGCATTGAAGGCACGAGTGGCGGCCCCACCTAAATCCGGCGGAAAGAGCTGTGCAGTAATCAATATGTTCAATTTCCGATTTGTAGTCAATTTTGCCGCTACAGGATGTTATCTAGAAGGGTGAGGCGATATTGCTCGCAGGCAGCATTAATGGCATCCAAAGAAACGCCCAATTCCTTGCAGTAATTGTTAATTGACGGCATCCTCGGTGCACCCTCTATTTTCAGTCGCTTCAATGCATCATCCCTCGTCAATTGCTCCTCCCGGATTAGCTTGCTGAAGTGCTCATCAAATTCATTGAAGCCGACCAGTTTCAAGTAGAGGTAATCAATTAGAGGGTAAGCAGAATCATCGATCCGCCAAGTCGCAGTCGTATCAGGTGCGCCTATCCAACCTAGTTCTCCGGTTATGGTGGAGACCACTTCCTTTTCATCCCAGTAGATGTAGTCATAGAATCCTAGCGGTGCCACGTCATTTGGTCGCTGTAGAGATTCGAAGAAGTAAACAAAAGCGCCTCCGGCATACTCCTTAAAGACCGGCCAGTGGTAATTGTGCCGATTTTTTATGAACTCCCACCCAAGCAGAATAGATAGTTTAAGCTTCGTCGATGTAGGGTAGATGCCGCGGTTGTCAGGAAACACGCCCATGAATCCGGTTTTGAAGTGCTCCTGCTCAAAGCTGCTGTTCCCAATGTTGTTGCCGCCGAGCAGGAGGGGGATTCCGTGTTCGTGCGCATAGCGGTACATGCGGAGGTTCATGGTCTTGTCTCCGGCATTAAGAACCGGCACAATAGTGTTGATAGAAGGCTTCTTCAGCCAAGCATGGAACTTGATCCGCGCATTCTCCTGAGCGGACTTAACATGACGCTCGTCCTTGAGCCATACGTGGTCAATTCCGAGCGAGTTGATGGCACTCTCGATGTTTTTATACCCTTCAGGCATTATTGCGCCGCTATCAACCGTTAATGCTAGCGCCCGCATGTTGTATTTCTTTACGATCTGGTGCAATACGAAGCAGCTATCCCGGCCGCCGCTTACGGGCACTATGCAGTCGTACTGTTTCCCCTTCCCCCGGAATTTTTCAAGTGCATCTTCAAGCGCGTTATGCCCCTTGACAGATATAGGCGTGTACTCGCGGCAGTAGTTGCATACGCCTTCTTCGTCGAAATGGATCCCAGGGAAGGTCTCAGGCAGGATGCAACGGGTGCATCTGCGCATATTCGCAAAGAATTCGTCTACTTTTTCATTAGTCATTTTCATATTTAGGGATTTTAGAATTCGGCGGTTCTTTTAATGTCTTCCCAGTTTTGCGTGAACCACTTGTGAGTTTGCCGTAGTCCTTCTTTGAAATCCATAGCAGGGGCGTAGCCGATCATGCGCTTTGCCTTATCGATGCATGAGAGCAGCCGGTTCTTTTTGTCCCAATTGCGCCTCTCCTTGAAGACGATTCCAGCCTCGTTCCCGGTCAGGTCATTCACCATATTTGCAAGGTCTTTGATCATGATCTCCCTGCCAGTGCCTAGGTTAAACGCTTCTCCGATCGCATCCTCATAGTATGCCATCGACAGTAGTCCATTAACAATGTCGCCTACATATGTAAAATCGCGGGTCTCTTCTCCAGTTCCGGTCAGAGGCAGTGGCTGTCCGCTCATTGCCCAATAGAAGAAGTTCGGTATGACGTTCCGGTATCTACCCGGCACCTCCCCCGGCCCATAAGAGTTGAAGAATCGGGCATTCACTATCGGCAGTTCGTAGAGGTTGTGGAAGCAGTTTGTATAGAGCTCGCCGAGCATCTTCGTCACTTGGTAGGGCGTGTAAAGCTTCATCGATGCGTTGTGCTCTTCGAAGGGCATCTTCGAATCAGCGCCGTATATCCCGCACCCGGATGAGGAGTAAACAAACCGCTCGACCCCAGCAATTTGCGCGTGCTCAAGCACCTTCAGAATGCCCATACCGTTAACCATTAAATCGGTCTCAGGGTTGTCGACAGAGTTCTGATTTGCAAAATGGGCGGCCAAATGGTAAACAATCTGCGGTTTCTCTTTGAAGGTACATCTTATCTTTTCGTCATCGAGTATGCTCCCTTGGATGAATTGAATCTTCGGACCCCTAGCGATGTTCCACTCGTAGGACGATGAGAGGTCATCCAGTATGATTATTTTCTTGGTTTCTAAACCGTTTAGCTTATGGACAAGATTGCCGCCTATAGCGCCAGCGCCTCCGGTCACCAAGACCGTTTTTCCCTTGAATGCAGAGAATAATTCTTCTTTCATTTCAGTCACTGATCCTATAATACCACTTCATCCACTCAGCAGTGCGCCTGATGCCTTCTTCCGGCGTGATCGCCGGATTGTGGTACAGATCGCGGATTGCCTTTGAGAAGTCAATCGTCTTGACCTTGGTCGTGAACAGCTCGCCCTCTTTGTATGTTGCCAAGCGTTTGTCCTTGCCAATGACCTTGAGGACGATGTCGGCATAATCTTCTATAGGGCGCTCCCACTCCTGCTTTCCGCCCACATTGTACGCCTCTCCCGGCTTGAAGTTGTCGACAATATTGGCAAAGGTCCGGCAAGTGTCTTCTACATAATCAATAATCCTCTTGTGCCCTTTGAAGACGGTGAACGGCTTGTTGTGGAGGGCGTGCCAGATGAATTTTGGTATGAATCCGCGGTACGGCGTATAGTGCTCCCCCGGCCCGTAGCAGTTAACTGGGCGCACCCTTACGGTCTCGGTTCCGTACATCTTCGCAGAGTTCATGCACATTAGTTCCCCTGCCCATTTTGTGATGGCATAATCATTCATCTGATAAGTATCTGAGATGGGATTCTTTTCCATCACGTCCTCGGTCATTATTCCATTGTAGTCCCCATATACCTCTGCAGATGAGAAGAAGATCATCCGGAACTTCAGCTTCTCCTGGAGTCTGAGCATGTTCTTCGTTCCCACAACGTTCGTCTCCCAGAGGTTCTCATAATAGTCCTCGCCGTTCCACCGCCCGTACTCCGCCGCAAGGTGGTAGACATAGTCGAACGTTCTCTTCTCGAAGATGCGTTCCAATTGCCGGATGCTTCTCACGTCGCACCTAGCATAGTCTTCTCGCTCGTTGTTGAGGAGGTCGATAGCGAAGACCTCATTCCCCCTCTTCTTCAGCTCATTAACTAAGTTGGTGCCAATGAATCCGGCACCGCCGGTTACAAGTATTCGGCTAGGTTCCATATTTTACAGCCTCCTTTGAAAGATGATTATCATAACTACTCCTTCTCCCGGATAAGGCTGACCAGCACCCACAGCATCAATGCCATCGTCACCAGTATCAGTCCAAGGAAGGTGAAGCTCATAGCAGCCATGACCACATTCGGAGAGATCGCCCGGCTTGCAGAGAACATTTCAAGTGCCCAGAGCCAAAAAACTCCTCCGAACATAATCAGTATGAATCCCGGTACGCCATAGAAAGTCATTGGCTTGTTCATTGAGATGTATTTGAGGGTACTCATGATAACATCAATGCCATGGCTCACAGGATCCTTGGTAGAAGAGCGGTTGTCGTAAGTGATAACAACAGGCACTTCAACGATGTTCAGCCGGCTATCCTTCGCTTTTATCAGAATCTCAGTGCTCGCGCCCATCCCGAATTCTGAAAGATGGAGCTTTTCAATCGCAGACCAGCCATAAGCCCTAAGCCCAGACTGAGTGTCGGTAATCTCAGCATAACTCGCGCTCTTTACCAGCTTATTTATGATTTTAATCCCGTTCTGTCGGTATCTTGGCATAACCGGCTTGCCTTTGCCGATGAATCTTGAACCAATGACTATATCCGCCTCTCCTTTAATTATTGGCGCAACAAGTGAGGGGATGAATGCAGGGTCGTGTTGACCATCAGCATCGAGGGTAACCATCACATCGGCATGGACATCCCGGGCAGCCTTGAATAGGCTCCTTATTGATGCTCCATACCCAACGTTCTTGTGGTGCCGGATGACCTCCACGCCAAGGTTCTCCGCGATGGCGGCAGTCATGTCTTTTGACCCATCATCGCATACAATTATCTTCTGGACGTGCGGCTGTGTTTGGATTATAATCTTGGCTATTGATTGTTCTTCGTTGTAGGCGGGTATGCAAGCCACTATGAAAGGGTTTTTGCGTTGTTCAGAAGTTACTGCAATGCCCCCTTCATGCAAATCACTTTGCTTTCCATTTGTAGTCATGCTATTCATAGGAACTGGAGAGCACCTCTGCTTGGCACCGCCCAGTGTCTGTTGTATGGGCAAGCGAATAATACTCGCCCTTTTTTCCATTGTTCACATCCTCATTAATCTTTGAAATTATATTCGCATAACTCTCCTGTATCTCGTAGGCTTCCTCGATTGTCCGGGCGTCCAGCCAGGGCTTCTCTGGCATCAGTGCCATCGCTTGTCCTCCTCCACCGCTGCACGCAGCAGAGTCTATCAGGGCAAGCGCCCTCTCCGGTTCGTAGAGCGGGCACCCCACGTAGGCGAGGCTCACTGGCGCTTCCCTTGCCCTCGCGATGACCTCGGAGTATGCATCCCCCGCCTTCGCCCTGCTCCCTCTTTCCGGTTCGTGCCCCCTCATCAGCTCGGCTATCATCGATCGGACCTTCGGCGGCATCAGCGAGTACGAGTGCCCCTCCCACACGGCACCGTCCTCCCCCGACGTTATCTCGAAAGCCTTCATGATTGCGATGCGCAGAAGCTCCCCCGGACCAGCCTTCTCCACGATCGTTTCCCCTCCGAAGCCGCCCGTGCACGCGAGCCCAGCGCTCCTTCCCTCCTCGGCGAGACCGGCGCAGACCGACAATAAATCCCGAGCCATCTCGTCCGCGCTGATGGCACCCGGCGCCCTCCCCCCGAAGAAGACCCATGCCCCGCCCGCGAGCGCCTCCCGGAACTCCTTGACGCAGAGCCTCGCCCTCCTCGCGGTTGCCTTCCAGTCGATGAACCTGACGGAGTCCCCCGGGGAGTAGTCCCTCGACCAGGCGTAGTCGTCTCCAGCCCTCGACACCCTTCCCCTGCGCCCCTCCAACTCCGAGCCCTCCATCCCCTCGAGGAGCCCGAGAGCCTTCACGAGCCCGGGGTAGAAGCGCGGGAACGCCGTGAGCTCGATGGGGGAGCCCAGCTTCAGCGGAACATCGGAGGCGTAGAGGCCCATGGGCGACGATATGCCCGCCATCAGCTCGCTGGCCGAGTACCTGCCGAAGATGCCCGGCTGAGCCTCGAGCGACACCGCGTAATCGTTTGCCTTGCCGCCCCTCTCTACGGCTGCTGGCAGGGGCGAGAAGTTAACGCTGAAAGGCGGTCTTCCGCTGATCGACCGTATCCCGTGCTTGGTCCTCAAGGTCCCGGATGCGGAGAACTTCTCTCCGGCGATGACCCTCGGCTTCAGGGCTGCGGGCTGTGCTTCCGCTTCATCTTCTACCTCCGCTCCCTCCTTCCATTCCGGCGCGGTGCCCATCCTCACCTTCACCTCCGCCTTCGCGTCTTCCGCCTCCCTCCTCTTCAGCAGCGCCGCGTCCGCCGCCATGGCGAAGGGCACGAGCGCCCCGGCTAGCCCCATTATGGCGTCCCCTGTCCCTGCGCCCAGCGCAATCAGGGAGGCGCCGATGAGCCCGGCAGCCTTGCCCCTTGACGTGAACCTGAGGTTTGCCATTACCGTGGAATCACCAAAACACTCACGTTATCACTCCTTTGGGACCTCGACCTCGTCCAGCGCCCTCTTTACCAGCGCCGCCGGCTCCGCCTCCTCCTCGCCGAAGAACTCGGGCTTGGCCTTCATCCTGTGCATGAGGACGTTCGCCGCAACAGCCTTCACGTCGTCCGGCAGCGCGTAATCCCTGCCCTCCAGGAACGCCAGCGCCCTCGCTCCCTTGAGCATCCAGACCGAAGCCCTCGGCCCCGGGACCGCCTTCAGCTCCTGCGCCCCCCTCAGCCTGCCGACGAGCGCTATGATGTAGTCCCTCACCCGGGGCGAGACCTCCACCCTCTTGACCTGCTCGATCAGCTTCAGGAAGGCTCCCATGTCCGCGACCTTCTCCGCCATCCGGGTGTCGTTGAGGTCCACCCTCCGCATGATCTCGAGCTCATCCTCGGCGGCGGGCATCCTCGTCCTCGTGCTGTAAGCGAACCGGTCTACCTGGACGTCCGTCAGCGGGTACGTCCCCTCGCCCCCGGCGGGCACCTGCGTGGCGATGAAGAAGGACGGCTTCGGCATCGCAAACGTTGCCCCCTCTATCGTGACCTGCCCCTCCTGCATCGCCTCGAGCAGCGCCGACTGGGTCCTTGGCGTGGCGCGGTTGAGCTCGTCCAGAAGCACGACATTGCCGAATATCGGCCCCTTCCTGACGCTCCACTGCCCGGTCCCGATGTTGTAGACGTTCATGCCGATGATGTCCGACGGCAGGAGGTCCGGGGTCATCTGTATCCTCCTGAACTCTCCCCCCAGCGTAGACGTGAAGTTCTTCGCCAGCAGCGTCTTGCCGGTCCCGGGCGCCCCCTCTATCAGGACGTGCCCCCCGGAGAGAGCTGCGAGGCACCCCAGCCACAGCACCTCGTCCATGCCCACGACGTACTTCTTCACCTCGGCGACCACGTCGGCCACCGCCTTCGCCTTGAACCTAGATGGATCCCTTAGAATGTTGCTTGTCATCTAACCAGTTCTCCCATTGAATGATTCTTTTGATTGGGTTATCGTCATCTTTTTTGCAATCGTCATCTTCGCGGTCATTATCTCAGCCATCATCATGCTCCAGCCTTCCGCCTATCCACGGCAAGCTTCTCCAGCACAGCCCGGTCCCAGTCGGGGTGCTCCTCGATGGCGCGCTCCAGCTCATCGTCGTAGGCGCCTGCCGCATCCTTCTTAGCATTCCCTTTGCCGCCCCGGCCCCACCTGAGCGCCTTCCGGTCCCAGTCAACGCTGGCGACGGCGAAGATGCCCGCGATGGCAACGAGGTACCTCACCTCAGGCACGTAGAGCGACGAGAGCGCCCCGGTCGTCGCCGACTTCGCCCAGGAGAAGGCCGTCTGCGACCTGAAGCTGGTGTCGACGTAGGCATCCCTCCCCCCGACGAGCGACGCGATGAAAGCGGAGTTCGCCTCGAGCCCGGAGACAGCGTTTATCGCCATGCTCGGGTCCGCAACGACGATCACCCTGCCCCCGCTTCCGCCGTAATCGAACGAGGCTGCCACAGGGAACGGGCCCACCTGCTCCCCGGCGTCGCACCTCCCGTTCCTGTTCTCGTCCAGGTAGGAGAAGGCGGACGAGTTCGCGAGGATCTCGAAGCCTCCGGCGAGCCCGACGATCGCGGTACCGTAGTCCATCACGGCGTCCCCCGCGAGAGTGTCGACCTTCGCGTAGTACTGCGACCTGTGCATGTAGAGCGGGTCGGCGAGCCAAGCCCCGGAGAGCGAGGCGCCCATCCCAGCCCCCTCAAAGAGCCCGGATAGCAGCGAGTTCCCAGTCCCAAAGTCGTCCATGACCACGAGCACACCTCCCGCGAGGGCGAACGACCTCGCAGCGGAGATATAGGCGTCGCCGAACCCCGTGTCCGGCCCGATTACGATGACTGCGGACCCCTTCGCGCTTATCCCCTCGAATCCTGACTGGGGCATCTCCTTGAGGTCGGCTGCTGAGGCGATAGAGGAGATCCCGTTCCAGTACGGGTTGCCTGTGCTGAAGTCGTCGACAGGCGGCGTCAGCGCGAGGAACGCAACGGATGCGATGGCGGACAATATCAGGCCCCAGATGATCGCGTGCGCAAGCTTCATCCCTCGTTCTTCCGCGCCTCTTCGGTTCCGGTTCCGGGGGTGGCGCTTTTGCCTTGACCTTTATCTTTGCTCTTGCCCATGCCGAAGAGCGCCTTTATCTTGCCCAGGAGCCCCTGAGCCTCGGGGACGCTCGCTTCCTTCATCCCGTAGAGCGACTCCTCGAGCATCGAGGTAAGGGTCCTGAAGGGGCTCTTCGCTTCGCCCAGCCCGGGCTCCACGCTGGAGTAGTACTCCCTCACGGTCTCGCTCGGCTTGATCCTCCTCAATGCGGAGCCGACCCACGAGGCTGCCCTTGCGTATGCCCCTGCAACCGTGGACTCCGGGGGCAGCTGCCTCGGTCCCGATGGCGCGGCTATCGCCACTGCCAACGGGGCGCCTGCCTGCATTGCGCCCCTGCCTGAGCCGCGCGGCCTCATGAAGAAGACGCCCCCCAGAGCGCCGAGCGCCAGGATGGGTATAGCAACGGCAACCGGGCTTACGACGTAGGTGGATGACCTGGCGTAGCCGTCGGCGAAGATGTCCTCGGCAGGGTAAACGTATGCGCCTATCATGACGGCCCCGCTCTGCGCGAGCGCCCCTGTGTGGACGTTTATCGAGAATCTTCCGGATTCGTCGGTCGTGCCATCGAGGTATTCGGCATCCCCTCCGGCGAACTCGGCGCTCAGGCTGACCCTCGCGTTGGGTATCCCCGACCCGTTCGACAGCACCGATCCCGAGACCGTGAACGGGAATCCTCCGAGGGCGTATCCCGGGGCTTCGATGGAGACCGTTGGCGCGTATCTGAAGACCGTGATCTGGTTCGCGCTTGTGGCGGGCCCAACGAACTTGTCAGGATAGACCGATGCGGCGACCTGCGATGCCCCCTCCGGAGCCCCGTACGGCACAGAGAATTGGGCATGGGCATCCGAGCCGTCAGGCACGTAGACCGATATCGACTGCCCGAACGCAAGGACGTTTACCAGCGCCCCGGCTGCACTGGGCAGAGGTGTCGAGAAGTTGCTGTAAACCCACTCCGAGAGGTTCAGATGCACGATGACCTCGAAGCTCTGCTGCGGCAGCGCGAAACCCTTGTCCAGGGCGATTGTGATGGACGGCTTTATGAAGTTGACGAGCACCGTCTCCTCGCTGGAGATGCTCCCGGCGTATCCCTGCTGCGGGAGGAGGGCGGCTGCGACGGTGATATTCTCCTCGTATCCGGCTGGGGCCACGGTGACGTTGTAGCTGCCATCCGCGCCTGTGGTCGCCCCGGTTACGCTCCCCCCGGCGTAAACTGCGACGGGCATCCCGGACAGGGGCGTCCCGTTGGCAGCCCGGAGCGTGCCCGATGCCCACGTCCTCCCTCCGGCGATGAGCTCGTTCGCCCCCACGGTGAGCGTGATCGACGTCCTCGTCACGTTCCCTGCCTCGATCTCCTCTATCGAGCGCACCACGTCGCCGAGCTCCTCCGCGTGGCGCCCGATGAGCTGCATGATCAGTTCGAGCTCCGGCGTAAGCTCCCTCATCTTGAACTGGGTGGAGATCTCCTCTGCGGCGTCCGCCAGGTCCGACCAGGTTATGTTCGCCTTGGCGAGCATCCATGTCCCGTTGGTGACATAGAATTGGGCATCGGCGGTTTTCCCGACCTTTACGTGCGCGAGAGCCTCCGAGAGGTCGGCGCCCGTTATGTTGAGCGAGTATATCTGCGAGAGCAGGAGGGCGTTGAACCTGGCAAAGGTGTACTGCACGCTCTCCGGGATGTTGGCGCCGTCGAGCTCCGCTATCAGCATGGACGCGTTGGCAAAGTCCTCCTCCGAGATGTGCCCGGCTATGGCGGAGTACATCAGCGCAAGGTCGACTGCGGAAGGGAGCGAGTCCTTCGACTGCGACGGGTCGTCGTGCCGGAATATGCCGATCCCGGACTGCGCGAGGTATGCGCCTGCCATGATTAGGGCGACGACCCCGATGACCGCGAGGAGCGGGGCGTACTTCCTGAGGGGCTTCGGATTTGCGTGAACATTTTTGCTGCTCAACTCGATGCGCTCAACCGTAGAGGACCTCGATGACCCTCAGCGAGACTATGACCGCGAACGCCCCGAAGAGCGCCGCTGCCGGCAGGTCGAATGTCCTCCTCCTCGGGCGGAAGACGGCTAAGCAGACGAAGTACTCGAGCGTGAACATGCTGATGTAGACGTCTATCCGGGACTCGCCCAGCGCCGCCAATGCCCACACGGTGATGGCGACGAAGGACGCGAGGACGATGTTCGAGAGGTAGCTCTTGTCAATGCTCATCTTCAGGCTCCGTGGATCGTGAGCGTCACCTTGCGCTTCCTTCCCTTTTCAAGGTCCTGCTCGGACTCGATTGAGACCGCCCTATTCCTCGACTGCGCAACGACCGCGGCTGCTATCCCGGCTTCCAGCGAGCCCATCACCTGGCGGACCCTCCCGCCGCCCGCCTTGGACTTGGGGGACGATATCTCGATGATGGCGGTCAGCCTGAGTTCGGTCGCTTTCACCGAGTCCGCGAGCCCCGTCTCCTCGACCAGCGCCTCGGAGAGCACGCCCTCCAAGTCCGCCTTGCCCGAGCCATCGGCTTCTTGGTCGCGGTTCTTCATGAGCGAGTGTGCCGGCGGGAATACGACGAGGAACTGCCTGCCGTTGGCCTTCGTGATCAGCCCTTCCACGCGCGCATCGAGCGGCGGCGGCTTTTGGTAATCGGAATCATCAACGCCGGCGCCGGGGTTGCCCATCGGGGCGAAGACCCTAACGCTTCCGTCCTTCCCGGGCACGTAGAACCCCTTCCCCGATACGTCGAGCTCCTCCAGGAGGGCTTCCATGTTGACGAGGGAGCCCTCGAGCATCCTCCTCACCGTTGCGGACGGCGTTGGCGAGGAGGGCGTCATCGCCAGCGAGGATCCGACGACTGCCATGCCTATCCCCAGCGCGGTCATCGGCACGTTATCCATTATGAACCAGAAGAAGCCGGCGGCTGCCGCCCCGAAGGCGACGAGCGCGTACCCGAGCATGTGGGGCGCGCGAGGTTCGCTTGCCATGGTTCATTAAGCCCTCGGCTTCCCCATGTTGGTGGTGCAGTTTGCGGAGAGCTTCAGGTAGCCAAACTTCCTCACGGCGGCCCCAAATGCAAGCCCGACGGTAAGCAGCGAGAGCGAGACGACGATCGGGTCGAGCCGTATCCCCCATGGGGTGTAGTTCAGGACGAGCCCGGTCAGCGGTACCAGCGCGAGCGAGAGCCCTATGGACAGGGCGACCCTCTCAAGCTGGGAGAGGTCGGTCTTCTTCGGGTATAGCAGCTCGATGAGCGCGCAGCCCGGCAGGTAGAGCACGAAGAGCGACCCAAGGGCGTACCTTGCGTAGGCGAGCGGCCCGGGGGTGAAGTACACAACGGTGACGGTGGCGCAGACGAGCGCAAGGAGCGCCCAGAACCAGAGCGAGTAGGGCGATGTCATGTAAGCGGGCATGCTGCACGGCGGGTTCTCGTCGCGGATCGACGCCATCTTTGCCTCCCTGAGGGTGTAGACCCGCTTGGCGACCTCCTCCGGCTTCGCTCCCGTTGAGGAGGCGACTGCAGCGATGGTCTCCGCGAGCGAGGCTCCCTTCCGTCCTTTGATGTGGTTGAGCGTCCTCTTGGCGAGGTCGTCGATCTCGATGGCTTCATCTTCATCTTCATCGTCATCTTCATCGTCATCGTCTCCCCTCTCTTCCGCTCCTTCGCCATGCCCTGCATTACCATTGCCGCTGCTGCCGGTCCCTCTGCCTGCCTTGGCGCCCAGCCGCTCCAGCCAGCCTCCAGTCATTTGATTTATCTTGAGCCGCTGCTGCCTCTCGCTTTGGCAGCGCGTGCGTTTCGTCCTGTGCCTGCGCCTTGACCGCTGGAGGTGCCGGTGCCGGTGCCGAATCCGATCCTGCCGATGTCGGCTATGTCGAAGAGGGTCGTGCCGGGCAGCTCTGGCTTCGAGCGGAATGACCTCGCGAAGAGGTAGAAGCGCACGGCTGTGCCCCCTCTGGATTTGCCCTTGCCGATGAATGCGGCCGCCTTGTCCCTCAGCGCGCCTGCGAGCCGCTCCGGGTCCACGCCGTCCTCCCACTTGCACTCGCAGAAGAGGAGCTGCGCGCCGTCGCTTCCGCCTGCCGCTGCCCCCGTCCCCCTTCCTGTGGCAACGATGTCGATCTCTGTCCCCTTGTGCCACCACTGCCCCACCTCGCCGATCGGGAAGGGCGGCGGCACTGCCCCGGTCTTCAGCATCCCCATCACCATGCGGCGGAACATCTCGCCGTAGTGCTGCCCCAGACCGGCTTTCACCCTGCCCATCACCTCGCGGGCAAGCCCCAGCTCGAGGTCGCCCATGTTCGGGTACGCGAATCGGAACCAGAAGAGGAAGAATGGGTCGTCAATGAGGTACTGCCCCCTCTTCCGCTGCCCGAGCGGCAGCACGTGCCTTATGAGCTTGGTCTCCTCGAGCACCCCGAGGTACTTCGAGAGGTTCCCCCTGTCGAGCCCGGTCACCTGGCTCAGCTCGCCGAGCGACCTGTAGCCCAGCGATATCTGCTTCAATATGAACGCGTACACGCGCGGCTCCCGGAACTCCTCCCTGAGCATGACCATCGGCTCGTTGAAGAGGACCTCGCCCTTCGACAGCACCCTCTCCTCGATGTTCTCCTCGATGCCCTTTGATGGGTCGTACTGCGCCAGGTAGAACGGGGTCCCGCCGAATACCGCCCACGCCCTGAAGGCGTCCTCTGCGGACATCCCGGGGAACATGAGCGGCACCGCCCTAGGCTCAAACGGGTCAAGCCTCCAGTCCCCTGCCCTCCTGCCGTACAGGGGGGATCCGGCGCCCAGGACGTCGCGCTCCATCAT